>JAPLCC010000050.1 GCA_026392415.1 Propionibacteriales bacterium | reverse complement strand
CTCGTCGAGCGGGACCGTCGCGTCACCGAAGCGGCGGATGCCGACCTTGTCGCCGAGCGCTTGGCGCAGGGCCTGGCCGAGCGCGATCGCGGTGTCCTCGACGGTGTGGTGGGCGTCGATGTGGACGTCGCCCTCGGTCTGCACCGTCAGGTCGACGAGCGCGTGCCGGGCGAACGCGGTGAGCATGTGGTCGTAGAAGCCGACACCCGTGGAGATGTCGTGGCGGCCGGACCCGTCGAGGTCGACCTCGACGACGACCTTCGACTCGCTGGTCGCTCGCTCGACGCGTGCGCTGCGGCTCATGCTCGTTCTCCATTCACATCGGTCAAGGCGGTGCGGAAGGCTGCCGTCTCCGCGGGCGTCCCGACGGACACGCGGAGCCAACCGTCCGGCCCGGTCTCCCGGATCAGGACACCCTGATCCAGCAGACCCTGCCAGACAGCATGACGGTCGGCGAATCGCCCGAACAACACAAAATTGGCATCGGAGTCGGCGACGGCGTACCCCTCGGCGCGCAGCCACGTCACCAGCGCGTCGCGCTCGACCCGCAGTTCGTCGACCTTCCCGAGCAGCTCGGGAGCATGGCGCAGGGCAGCGAGCGCGACCGCCTGGGTCACCGCGGAGAGGTGGTACGGCAACCGCACCACGCGGATCGCGTCGCAGATCGCGGGGTCGGCAGCGAGGTAACCCAGTCGAAGGCCGGCACCGGCGAACGCCTTGCTCATCGTCCGCGTCACCACCAGGTTGCGGTACGAAGGCAACAGCTCGAGCGCGCTCGGCACTCCGGTGCGTCGGAACTCGCCGTAAGCCTCGTCGACGACGACGATCCCGTCATCACCGGCGGCCTCGCACAACGTGCGCACGGCTTCGGGCGGCAACGCGGTGCCGGTCGGGTTGTTCGGGCTCGGCAGCAGGATCACGCTCGGCTGCTCGGTCTTGACCAGGTCGCGCGCGGCGTCCAGGTCGAGCGAGAAGTCCTCGGCACGGTGGCCGGCGACCCAGCGGGTGTTGGTGTCGCGGGCGTACTCCGGGTACATCGAGTACGTCGGCGCGAAGCTCACCGCGGTGCGGCCGGGCCCACCGAAGGCCTGGAGCAGTTGCAGCATGACCTCGTTGGAGCCGTTGGCCGCCCAGACCTGCTCCGGCACGATCCCGGCCGGCGTGTCCTTCGAGAGGTATGCCGCCAGCGCTGCCCGGAGCTCGACGAACTCGCGATCGGGGTAGCGGTTGAGCGTCACCGCCGCTTCGGCGACCGACGTGGCGATGTCTGCGATGCACGCCGCCGAGGGCCCGTAGGGGTTCTCGTTGACGTTGAGCTGCACGGGCACGTCGAGCTGCGGGGCGCCGTACGGCTCGATCCCGCGCAGCTCCTCGCGCAGGGGTGGCCACGTCACCTGGTCAGTCACGACTGCATCCGCACCGTGATGGCGGCACCGTGACCGGGCAGGTCCTCGGCGTCGGCCAGGGTGACCACGTGGTCGGCGACTTCCGCCAGACCCTCACGGGAGTACTCGATGACGTGCACGGACTTGGTGAAGGCGCGCACCGAGAGGCCCGAGGAGTGGCAGGCGCATCCGGCCGTCGGCAGCACGTGGTTGGACCCGGCGCAGTAGTCGCCGAGGCTGACCGGGGCGTGCGGACCGACGAAGATCGCACCGGCGTTGCGCACCCGGGCCGCCCACGCGGCGGCGTCCTCGGTGTGGATCTCGAGGTGCTCGGCGGCATAGGCGTTGATGACCTCGAGGCCCTGCTCGAGGTCGCGAACGAACACGATGCCCGACTGCTGGCCGCGCAGCGAGGTGATGATCCGCTCCACGTGCTTGGTCGTGGCCACCTGCGCCTCGAGCTCGACCTCGACCTCGGCGGCGAGCCGCTCGGAGGTCGTCACCAGCACGGAGGCGGCGAGCGGGTCGTGCTCGGCCTGACTGATCAGGTCGGCAGCGACGTAGGCGGCGTTGCCGGTGTCGTCGGCGAGGATCGCGATCTCCGTGGGACCGGCCTCCGAGTCGATGCCGATCTGGCCCTTGAGGATGCGCTTGGCCGTGACCACCCAGATGTTGCCGGGCCCGGTCACCAGGTCGACGCGCTGGCAGGAGCCGGCGCCGTAGGCGAACATGGCGATTGCCTGGGCGCCGCCGACGGCATACACCTCCTCGACCCCGAGCAACGCGCATGCGGCGAGGATCGTCGGGTGCACCGACCCGCCGAAATCGCGCTGGGGCGGGCTCGACAGCGCGATCGACTGCACGCCGGCAATCTGCGCGGGAACCACGTTCATCAACACGCTCGACACCAGGGGGGCCAGGCCGCCGGGGACGTAGAGGCCGACGCGCCCGACGGGCACCTTGCGGTGCGTGACGCGGGCTCCGGGACCGAGGTCGGTGACGGCGTCCTGCTCCAGCTCGTTGGCGCAGGTCAGCCGGAGCCGACGGATCGACTCCTCCAGTCCGGCGCGAATGTCGGGGTCGAGCTGTTCCAGGGCAGCCGTCAGCGCCTCGGGCGCGATGCGGATGTCGTCGACGGCGACGCCGTCGAACTTCTCGCCGAACTCCCGGATCGCGTCCAGTCCGCGGGTACGGACCTCTTCGCAGATCGCATGCACCGCCGGCACCGCAGCTTCGATGTCGAAGTCGGCACGGGGCACAGCTGCGCGGTAGTCGACGGTTTCGTCGGCGTCACGCAGGTCGATGCGACGGATGAGGGACATGCGCCGATTCTACGGGCGTGCCCGTCGGTTCCCCGCCACGTCCCGGTGGTTGAGGCACTCCGGCACTAGTGTCGTCATCGTGGCCGACGAGCTCCCGATGTTCCCTCTCAACGCGGTGCTGTATCCGGGAGTCAGCATGCCTCTCCACATCTTCGAGGACCGGTATCGCGCGCTCGTGCACCACCTGCTGCGGATCGAGGATCCCGCCGAGCGGCTCTTCGGCACCGTCGCCATCCGCGAGGGCTACGAGGTCGGCGACCACGGCGCCCAGTCGCTGTTCCGGGTGGGCGTGCGGGTGCAGCTGACCGACGTCGTGGCGCATCCGGACGGGACCTTCGACATCGTCGCGGTCGGCCGGGACCGGATCCAGCTCAACCGGCTGCGCACGACCGAGTCCTTCCCCGTCGGCGAGGTCACCGTCCTCCCGGAGGTCGAGACCGACGTTCCGTCCGAGGTCACCACCCATGCCCGGGCCGTGTTCGCCGCCTACCGCCACGTGCTCCGGGAGATCGCCAGCGACCCGCTCGAGGGCGACCTGCCGCGCGACCCGGCCTTCCTGTCCTGGACGCTCGCCGCGTGCACCCCACTGCCCCTGGCCGAGCGCCAGGAACTGCTCGAGGCCACCGACGCGACCGAGCGACTGATGCTGGTCACCGCACTGCTCCGCTCGGAGCTGCGGGTGATGAACGTGATCACTTCACTGCCCGCGACCGAGGTCGCACGGACCCGTTGGTCCCCCAACTGAGTCAGGCGCCCGGCTGCGCCGGCGTCTTGCCGGGCGACAGCAGCGACACCATGACGACGAAGTAGCCAGCCATCGCACCCACTGGCCAGACGAGGTACGGCGTCCAGCCCGCGACGTGCAGATGACCCGGGAGGGTATCGCCGATCTCGCGACTCGCGACCAGTCCGGCCGGGTCGGGCGGGCTGAAGCTGGTGCCCAGCACCACCATCACTGCCGCTCCGAGGCCAGCTCCCACCAGGGCAGCGACCAGCCCGGCGACCGCCGTGCGTCGGCACACCAGCGCGGCAAGGATGCCGAGCAGCGCAGCGAGCCCGAAGCCGAGGACGACGTAGATCGCGGTGCCGCTGAAGTCGCGGGTCACGCCCGGGTCGAAGGGCTCGGGGTACCACCGCGGGCCGACCTGGGTGTCGTAGATCTTGCCGTCGGGCGCCGGGCCCCACCATGTCCACCAGAGCAACCCGCCCAGAGCGCCAAGACCCGCTCCGAGGAGGAGGGGGACGGCGAGGACCGGCGACAGCCACGCGCGCAGACGCTCACCGAGAGGCGCCCTGGCAGCAGGGACGGCCTCGCCCAGCTCGGGCGTGCCGGTCAACTCAGGCACCCCGGTCCGAGGAGCTGCTTGAGGTCGGCGAACAGGGAGGGGCTCGGAGTCACTCTGAGATTGTCCCCCAGACGCATGAGCTTGGTGGAGTCGCGGCTCAACAACTGCAGGCGCACCTCCGTCAGGCCGGGGTACGTCGCCAGCACGTCACGCAGTGACTGGACCACCGGACCCGTGCAGCGCGTGGAGGGCAGGCTGATCACGACCGGGCCGTCGCTACCGCGCTCGAGGTCCGGGAGCGTGACCTCCTGGCCGCGCAATTGGGCGGTGTCGCGCTCCTTGTCGAGCTGCCCACGCACCCGGATGATCGCGTCGTCGGTGAGGTAGGGCGCGGCGAGTCGGTAGGAGCTCGGGAAGAGCAGCACGTCGATCGCACCCTCGAGGTCCTCGAGCGTGACGGTCGCCCACGGGTCACCGTTCTTGGTGATCTTGCGCTGCACCGAGGTCACCAGTCCCGCCACCGTCACGTTGGCACCGTGCGGCCGGTCCTCGTCGGTGAGCAGCTGGCCGATGGTGCAGTCGGTGCCGTTGGACAGCACGTGCTCGAGGCCGAGCAACGGGTGGTCGGAGACGTAGAGCCCGAGCATGTCGCGCTCGTGGCCGAGCAACGTCATCTTGTCCCACTCGTCGATGTCGGGGATCGCGACACTGACACCGAAGCCACCCTCGGCCGCGTCGTCGTCACCCAGGCCCGCGAAGAGCGAGTCCTGTCCGATCGCCTCGTTGCGCTTGATGTCGACGTACTGGTCGACGGCGGTCTCGTGGATCGCGACCAGAGCCCGGCGCTTGTGCTTCATGTCGTCGAAGGAGCCAGCCCTGATCAGCGAGTCGATGACCCGCTTGTTGCAGACCTGGGCCGGAACCTTGGACAGGAAGTCGTTGAAGTCGGCGAAGCGACCCTTTTCCTCGCGGGCCGCCACGACACCGTCGACGACGTGCTCGCCGACATTGCGGATCGCGCCCATCCCGAACCGGATGTCGGTGCCGACGGAAGTGAAGTTGGAGACCGACTCGTTGACGTCGGGCGGAAGCACCTGGATCTTCATCCGACGACACTCGTTGAGGTAAATCGCCGACTTGTCCTTGTCGACCCGGGTGCTGGTCAGCAGGGCCGCCATGTATTCGGCCGGGTAGTTGGCCTTGAGGTAGGCGGTCCAGTAGGAGATCACGCCGTACGCCGCCGAGTGGGCCTTGTTGAAGGCGTAGTCGGAGAACGGCAGCAGGATCTCCCACAGCGTGGTGATCGCCTTCTGCGAGTAGCCGTTGGCGAGCATGCCGCCCTGGAACCCGGCGTACTGCTTGTCGAGCTCTTCCTTCTTCTTCTTGCCCATCGCGCGACGCAGGTTGTCGGCCTGACCGAGGCTGAAGCCGGCCAGGACCTGGGCGATCTCCATCACCTGCTCCTGGTAGACGATCAGGCCGTAGGTCTCCCCCAGCACCGACTCCAGCGGCACCGCGAGCTCGGGGTGGATCGGGTCGATCGGCTCGCGGCCGTTCTTGCGGCGGGCGTACTTGTTGTGGGAGTCCGCACCCATCGGACCCGGACGGTAGAGCGCACCGACAGCAGAGATGTCGGCGAACTTGTCGGGCCGCATCGAACGCAGCAGGGCGCGCATCGGCCCGCCGTCGAGCTGGAAGACGCCGAGCGTGTCGCCGCGCGAGAGCAGGTCGTAGGTCGCCTGGTCGTCGAACGGGAGATCCTCCAGGACGACGTCCTCGTCGCGGTTGCGCTTGATGTTGATCAGCGCGTCGTCGAGCACGGTGAGGTTGCGCAGGCCGAGGAAGTCCATCTTGACCAGCCCGAGCGCCTCGCACATCGGGTAGTCGAACTGCGTGATGATCGCGCCGTCCTGCTCGCGCTTCATGATCGGCACGATGTCGACGAGCGGCTGGCTCGACATGATCACACCGGCCGCGTGCACGCCCGTCTGACGGATCTGGCCCTCGAGCCCCAGGCCCGTCTGGTAGATCGTGCGGACCTCGGCGTCGGACTCGTAGAGCGAGCGGAACTCGCCACCGTCGGAGTAGCGCTTGTGGTCGGCGTTGAAGATCTCCTTCAGCGGCACGCCCTTGCCCATGATGTCGGGCGGCAGCGCCTTGGTGATCTTGTCGGAGATCGCAAAGCCGTGGTCCAGCACCCGAGCCGCGTCCTTGACCGCCTGCTTGGCCTTGATCCGACCGAAGGTGGCGATGTAGGCGACGCGGTCGCTGCCGTACTTCTGCGAGACGTACTGGATGACCTCCACGCGTCGACGCTCGTCGAAGTCGATGTCGAAGTCGGGCATCGAGGGGCGCTCGGGGTTCAGGAAGCGCTCGAAGATCAGGCCGTGCTCGAGCGGGCACAGGTCGGTGATGCGCAGCGCGTAGGCAGCGATCGAACCAGCACCGGAGCCTCGGCCGGGGCCGACCCGGATGCCGTTGTCCTTGGACCACTGGATGAAGTCGGCGACCACGAGGTAGTAGCCGCAGTAGCCCTTCGAGGCAACGACGCCCAGCTCCATCTCGACCCGGTCCCGCACCGCCTGGGTGAGCTTGTCGCCGGGGTAACGCGCCTCGATGCCGCGCCAGACCTCCTTGGCGAACCAGGACTCCTCGGTCTCGCCGGCGGGGATGTCGGCCGCTGCCATGTAGCCACCGGTGGACTCGGTGAACTCCACGTTGCAGCGCTCGGCGACCAGGAGCGTGTTGTCACAGGCTTCCGGCATCTCGAAGCGGTCGGCCCACAGCTCGCGCATCTCGGAGGCCGACTTGATGTAGTAGCCGCCACCGTCGAACTTGAGCCGGTTGGGGTCGGCCAGGCGCTTGCCGGACGAGACACAGATGAGGGCGTCGTGCGCCTCGGCATCCGCGGGGTTGTTGTAGTGCTAGTCGTTGGTGGCGATCGGCGGGATGCCGAGCTGCTTGCCCAGGCGCAGCAGGTCGTCGCGCACCCGCTTCTCGATGTCGATGCCGTGGTCCATCAGCTCCAGGAAGAAGCTGTCCTTGCCGAAGATGTCCTGGAACTCCGACGCGGAGCGGACTGCTTCGTCGTACTGCCCGAGCCGGAGGCGGGTCTGGATCTCGCCGGAGGGGCAACCCGTCGTGGCGATCAGGCCCTTGCCGTACTCGTTGAGGAGCTCGCGGTCGGCGCGGGGCTTGTAGTAGAAGCCCTCGAGGCTGGAGCGGGACGAGAGCCGGAACAGGTTGTGCATGCCCTCGGTGTTCTCGGCCCACATCGTCATGTGGGTGTAGGCGCCTCCGCCAGCGACGTCGTTGCCGCCCTCTTCGCTGCCCTCGCCGTTGCCCTTGCCCCAGCGGACCCGGCGCCGCTCGGTGCGGTGGGTCTGCGGCGTGAGGTAGGCCTCGATGCCGATGATCGGCTTCACGCCGTACTTCTTGGCCTTGCTGTAGAAGTCGTAGGCACCGTGCAGGTTGCCGTGATCGGTCATCGCGATCGACGTCATGCCGAGTTCGTTGACGCGCGTGAAGAGTCCGTCGAGCAAGGACGCCCCGTCGAGCATGGAGTACTCGGTGTGGACGTGCAGGTGGACGAAGTCCGATCCCCCGGAACCGACTGCCATCGGGTGTACTGACTCCTTGCGGTGTCGCTAGCGGACGGGTGGTCGGGGAAGACGTTCAGAGTACGCGACCCGACAGCGCGATGATGACAGGCACCACCGACACGGTCAGGCCGGCCATTCCATCCTGATGTCGGGCGCGCGCTCCTCATTGGCCGACCCGTCGGTCTGCTCGCGCTCGACGAGCCCGTGGATGGCGTAGAAGGCGCGGGCAGGCAGGTTCGAGGCGAAGACCCAGAGCCCGAACCCGCCCGGATGGCGGGCCTTCACCAGGTCCAGCAGCACCGACCCGACGCCGATGCCGGCGTGCTGCGGGGCGACGTAGAGGTCGTCGAGCCAGGTCCGGGTGAACCGGGCGTAACCGACGACCTCGTCACCGATCTCGGCCACCCAGATCTCGTCCACGCCGAAGCGGGAGGCGAGCCAGGTGTGCACCTCGGCGTCGGTGTGCACCGGAGCCGGCATCGGCGCCGCTGCGCGCGCAACCAGGTGGACGTCGGCAATCGCCGGAGCATCGTCCGGCACGGCCGGACGTATCTGCAGCTCGCTCAACTGAGGGCCTCAGTCGCTGTCGCGGATGACCTCGAGGGCATGCGCGAGGTCGTCGGGGTACGTCGACTCGAACGTGACGTACTCCCCGCCGTCGGGGTGCTCGAAGCCGAGCTTCACCGCGTGCAGCCACTGGCGGGTCAGGCCCAGGCGCTTGGCCAACGTCGGGTCTGCGCCGTAGGTCAGGTCGCCGACGCAGGGGTGCTTGAGTGCAGCCATGTGGACCCGGATCTGGTGGGTGCGGCCGGTCTCCAGGTGCACCTCGAGCAGGCTCGCGAACCGGTGTGCTTCCATCGTCTCGTAGTGGGTGACGCTCGCACGTCCGCCCTCCATGACCGCGAACTTGTAGTCCGCGCCCGGGTGCCGGGCGATCGGTGCGTCCACCGTGCCCGCGAGCGGGTCGGCGTGGCCCTGGACGAGTGCGTGGTAGGTCTTGTCGACGGTGCGGTGGCGGAAGGCGTTCTTGAGGATCGAGTAGGCGTGCTCCGACTTCGCGATCACCATGACACCCGAGGTACCGACGTCGAGGCGCTGCACGATGCCCTCGCGCTCCTTGGCACCAGAGGTCGAGATCCGGAATCCGGCGCCGGCGAGGTGACCGACGACGGTCGGTCCGCGCCAACCGGGTGACGGGTGGACGGCGACGCCCACCGGCTTGTCGATCACGACGATCGCGTCGTCGTCGTGGATGATCTTGATGCCCTCGACGATCTCCGGAACGATCTCGAGAAGGTTGGCCTCGGCGGGGATCGAGACGTCGAGCACGGATCCGGCCAGCACCCGCTCGCTCTTGCCGCCCACCGTGGCGCCGTCGACGAGGACGTGGCCCTCGGAGACCAGTTCGGCGGCCCGGGTGCGGGACAGGCCGAACAACTGGGCCATCGCGACGTCGATCCGCTCGCCCTCGAGGGAGTCGGGGACCGCAAGGCTCCGGTGATCGAGGCTGGTCATGCGTCCACCTGTCGGGTGCCGTCCATGGCGATACCGCGCAGGACCTGGATGAGGATCAGACCGACACCCACGTTGATGCAGATGTCGGCGACGTTGAAGACCGGCCAGTTCGGCAGCATCAGGAAGTCGACGACGTGGCCACGCAAGGGGCCGGGCTCGCGGAAGAGGCGGTCGATGAGGTTGCCCGTGATGCCGGCCAGCATCAGGCCGAGCCCGACGGCCCACACCCTGTTCGCGACCCGTCGGCTGATCCACAGCACGACGACCGTCGCCGTACAGGCGAGCAGGGCGAGGGCGACCGTGAAACGGGTGCCGAGGCTGAACGCGGCGCCGGGGTTGTAGGTCAGGTGCAGCTGCAACAGGTCGCCGACCAACTGCTTGTCGGGCTCGTCGGTGAGGTGTCGAACGGCGAGCACCTTCGTGACCTGGTCGGCGACGAGCAGGACCAGCGCCACAGAGAAGAAGAGGGCCCAGGTGCGCGGTGCGGCGAGACGGGAAGGCCGGACCGGCTGGGACCCGTCGTCGCGGTCGTCTACCGGCGTTCCTCGCGCTGCTTGCATGTCATGCACAGTGTGGCACGCGGAAACGCCATGAGCCGCATCTTCCCGATGGGGTTGCCGCACGACTCACACACGCCGTAGGTGCCGTCATTGATGCGCCCCAGGGCACGGTCGATCTGGGCCAGCTTCTCTCGTTCGTGGTTGAGCACGGTCAGTTCGTGGTCGCGTTCGAAGCTCGTCGCGCCGAGGTCGGCCTGGTCCTGGCCAGCGCCGTCGCCGGAATCACGGAGCAGTCCGGTCAGGTCGGCTTCCTGCGCCTCCAGGACCTCCGAACTGTGCGCGCGCTGCTCGTGCAGTTCGGCCAGCACCTCGGCCAGCTCGGCCTTCGACCAGGCTTCCTCGTGCTCCAGGACGACCAGTTTGGCAGGAGCGGACTTCTTCGCGGCGGCCTTCTTCGCGGGGGCCGGGGCGGCCTTCTTCGCGGGGGCAGGTGCGGCCTTCTTCGCGGGGGCAGGTGCGGCCTTCTTCGCGGGGGCAGGTGCGGCCTTCTTCGCGGGGGCCGGTGCGGCCTTCTTCGCGGGGGCAGGTGCGGCCTTCTTCGCGGCGGCCGGTGCGGCCTTCTTGGCGGGCGCTGGTGCGGCCTTCTTCGCGGGGGCCGGTGCGGCCTTCTTGGCGGGAGCAGCCTTCTTCGCGGGAGCAGCCTTCTTGGCGGGGGCGGCCTTCTTCGCGGGGGCGGGCGCGGCCTTCTTGGCGGGCGCGGCCTTCTTGGCCGGAGCCGCCTTCTTGGCGGGCGATGGCGCTGCCTTCTTCGCGGGAGCAGCCTTCTTGGCAGGGGTCTTCTTCGCCGGAGGGGCGGATTCGGCCGCCGCAGCCGCCTTCCGCGGGCGGATCATCTTCCTCGCTGCAGATGCGGCCTGACCGGCCAGAGACTTCTTCGCGCTGCGGGCCATCACGGACTCCTTGGAACGGGCACCACGCGACCGGAAGGCTGCGGGCGTGATGCGGAGGTTAGCGAGTGCAGCCGACCGGGCCAAGCAGGCGCACCGGACAAGACGAAACCGGCCGGTCCGCCGAAGGCGGGCCGACCGGTTGTCGTTGTGTCTTTCTCAGGCGTCCTCTTCGCCGAGGATGGAGCGCAGACGCTTGGGCGCCGGAGCCTCCTCGACGGGGGCGAGGGTGTCGCCCGGGGCCTGCAGCGACTCGAGCTGCTGGGTGAAGTAGCTCTTCAGGCGCGAGCGGTACTCGCGCTCGAAGGACCGCAGGGTCTCGACCTCGGCGGAGAGCTTGTCGCGCTCCTTCTCCAGGTCACCGAAGAGCTGCGTGCGACGCTCGGCGGTCTCGCCGTCGAGCATCTCGGCACGGGTCCGGGCGTCGGACTCGAGGCGGTCGGACTTGACCTTCGCCTCGGACTCCAGCCGCTCGGACTTGGTCCGCGCCTCGCCGACGATCTTGTCGGCCTCGTTCTTGGCGTCCTCGACGAGCTCGTCGGCGTTGCGGGTCGCGATCTCGAGGAGTCGCGCAGCAGCGTTGGAAGCCTCGGGAACCGTTTCGACGCGGATCGTCTGGATCTTCTGGTCACCGGACGGCACGACGCTCGGCGCGGCAGCAACAACGGGCTCTGCCGGGGCAGGGACCTCGACGGGCGCAGGTGCGACGGGCTCGGGAGCAACCTCGGCAACCGGCGCGAGCTGTGTCGGCGCATCAAACGCGGCCGACGATCCGGACTGTGCGGCAGAGAGCTTGGCACGAAGGTCGTCGTTCTCCTGGGTCAGGCGAGCCAGTTCGGCCTCAACCTCATCCAGGAACTGGTCGACCTCGCCCATGTCGTAGCCCTCGCGCAGCCGGACCGGCGTAAAGCGCTTGTTGCTCACGTCCTCAGGCGTCAGCGGCATGACCTCACCTATCTTCGAAGTACAAGGACAAACTGTCTCAGCGAACCTTAGCGCCTGCCGCCGAGAAGGCCGCATCAGCCGTGGCCCGGAGCGCAGGCAGGGCGTGTCGCCTGCCCTCGACGAACTCTAGAACAGCAATGTGGAGCGATTCACCGACAACGCGACGTACGCCAGGATCATCACGAGGATGAAGCTGAGGTCGAGCGCGAAGTTGCCGATCCGGATCGGCTTGATGACCTTGCGCAGCGCGTTGATCGGCGGATCCGTGACCGAGTAGGCGACCTCACAGAACACCAGCACCGGGCCGCGCGGCTCCCAGGTGCGGGCGAACACCTGCACCCAGTCGGTCATGAATCGGACCCACAGGAACGCAATGAAGGCGAACAGGATGCCCTCGATGATCCACCCAGCGATTGTCACGGCATCAATCTATCGGGTCCTCGCGCAGCAGCACGGCGAGAGGTCGGGGCCGACAAGCTAGCTCTGGTTGAAGAAGCCGTTGTCGGCGATCCGCGCCTTGTCCTCGGCGGCAACCGTGACGTTCGGCGGGGACAGCAGGAAGACCTTGTTGGTCACGCGCTCGATGGTGCCGCGCGTCGCGAAGATCAGGCCGGCAGCGAAGTCGACGAGGCGCTTGGCGTCCTGGTCGTTCATCTCGGTGAGGTTCATGATCACCGGGATGCCCTCGCGGTACTCCTCGCCCACCGTGCGGGCTTCGTTGTACGTCGTCGGGTTGAGCGTCGTGATCCGGGACAACTCGGCCACGACCGGCTGCGGCGCCACCGCGACAGGGCGACGACGCTCCTCGAGATCGGCGACGGAGCCGGACGGTACGGCGCGGACCGGACGAGCGGTGCGCGCCTCGCGCGCGGGTGCCTGCTCGTTCACCTCGTCGTCGTACTCGTCATAGCCGGTGTCTTCCAGCAGGCCGAGGTACTCACCGATCCTGCGCATCGCACCGCTCATGACAGTTGCCTCCGTGATTCGTGCCCCAGGGATGAAGGGACATCTGGTGGTGTTCTGGACATTACTGGACTCCAGGCCTCGAACCGAGGACCGCGGTGCCGACGCGCACGTGTGTCGCGCCGGCGAAAATCGCCGCCTCCAGGTCGCCGCTCATGCCGGCGGAGAGGACGGTTGCTTCCGGGTGGTCCGCGAGGAACTCCGCGCGGATCGTGGAGAGTCGGGCGAACGCCGCTGCGGGGTCCTCCCCCAGCGGTGCGACGGCCATCAGGCCGCGCAGCTCGAGCTCCGGGCGAAGGTCGAGGGCCGCGGCAAGCGCGGCCAACTGGTCCGGGTCGGCACCGGCACGGTGCTCGCTTCCGGGTGGGTCGAGGCTGACCTGGAGCAGTACGTCGACCTGCCGACCGCCCTCGCCCGCGCCGCGGGCGAGACGATCGACCAGGCTGGAGCGATCGACGGACTCGACGACGTCGGCGTACCGCGCGACGGCTGCTGCCTTGTTGGACTGCAGAGCGCCGATGAAGTGCCAGCGAACGTCCAGGTCTGCACACTCGGCGGCCTTCGCCTCGGCTTCCTGGTGGCGGTTCTCCCCCACGTCGGTGACACCGAGGTCGACGAGCAGGCGGAGGTCGGAAGCCGGGAAGTACTTGGTGACGACGACGAGTCCCACCTCGTCGGCCGGACGTCCCGCAGCCGCGCACGCAGCAGCGATCCGGGCGCGCACGGACGCGAGATTCGCCTCGAGCTCTTCGCGCCGGCTCATCGGCGCCCACCCAGGCGGATGAGGCCGGCCTGGCGACCGGCGTCGGCGCCGTCACGGCGATAGGAGTAGAGCTCCGGAGACTCGCGTGTGCAACGGCCGGCGTCGACGACCTCGACGTCGTCGATCGCGAGCTGGGCCCGGACTCCGGCACCGATGTCGAGGGCAGGCGTCCCCCAGGAGGTCGTGGCACGACTGGCCGGCACCGCGGCTGCGACCTCGTCCTGGAGCACTGCCGGCACTTCGTAGCATGCACCGCAGATGTGCGGACCGACCCAGGCCGTGATCCGTTCGGCGCCGAGCTCGCGCATCCGGGCCACGGTGGCCGGGACGACGCCACGCACCATGCCCAGCCGACCGGCATGGGCAGCCCCGATGACCTGCGCCTCGGGGTCGGCGAGGAGGACCGGGACGCAGTCGGCAGCGCGCACCATCAGAGTGAGGCCGGGACTGCCCGTCACGATCGAGTCGGCATCAGGACGTCCGCCACGGTGGCGCGCATCGACGACCTCCACCGTGGCACCGTGCACCTGGTGCAGGTCGCACAGTTCGTCACCCGGCGCGAAGTCGTCGAGCAGCAACCGGAGGTTCTCGGCACGGCTCGCGTCCGCATCGACGCCGTCGAGCGCGACGTTCAGCGCATCGAAGGGCGCAGCACTGACCCCGCCGACCCGATCCGTGAAGGCCAAGTCGACGGGGCCCGTGGTGATGCGGAACGAATACATCCCTACTTCAGGAAGTCGGGGACGTCCAGGTCGTCACCGTCGTCGAACTGGATCGGCGCCGGGGTGGTGCGGGCTCCGACGGGCTGCGGCTCGGGAGCCGACTCCCGCGGCGCGCTGTCCTCGCGACGGCTGGCCACAGCGCCGGCAGCAGCGCGGGTCTCGGCCTGCGTCGTCTGCTGCGGGCGCGTCTCGCGACGCAGCGCCGACTCCTGGCGCTTGGGCTGGCCGCCGTCGAACCCGGCGGCGATGACGGTCACGCGGACCTCGTCGCCCAGGGCGTCGTCGATGATCGTGCCGAAGATGATGTTGGCGTCGGCGTGAACCGCGTCTGCGACCATCGCCGCGGCTTCGTTGATCTCGAAGATGCCGAGGTCCGAGCCACCCGCGATCGAGAGCAGCACGCCGTGGGCACCGTCGATGGAGGCCTCCAGCAGCGGGCTGCTGATCGCCATCTCGGCGGCCGCTAGGGCACGGTCCTCGCCACGGGCCGAACCGATGCCCATGAGGGCGGAACCGGCGTTGCTCATGACAGCCTTGACGTCGGCGAAGTCGACGTTGATCAGACCCGGGGTCGTGATGAGGTCCGTGATTCCGGAAACGCCCTGCAGAAGGACCTGGTCGGCCTGCTTGAACGCGTCGAGCATCGAGACGTTGCGGTCCGAGATCTGCAGCAGGCGGTCGTTGGGGATCACGATGAGAGTGTCGACCTCTTCGCGGAGTCGCTCGATGCCGTCGTCCGCGGACTTCTTGCGGCGGGCACCCTCGAAGCTGAACGGACGGGTGACGACACCGATGGTCAGCGCGCCCAGCGATCGGGCGATCCGGGCGACGACCGGTGCGCCACCGGTGCCGGTGCCGCCGCCTTCGCCCGCGGTCACGAACACCATGTCGGCGCCCTTGATGACCTCTTCGATCTCCTCCGCGTGGTCCTCGGCCGCCCTGCCACCCACGTCGGGGTTGGCACCTGCACCCAGACCGCGGGTGAGCTCGCGACCGATGTCGAGCTTGACGTCGGCATCGCTCATCAACAGCGCCTGGGCGTCGGTGTTGATGGCGATGAACTCGACGCCCTTGAGGCCGACCTCGATCATGCGGTTGACGGCATTCACGCCGCCGCCACCGATGCCGACGACCTTGATGATGGCCAGGTAGTTCTGTGCAGCTGCCACGGCGGCTTCACCTCTCCAGGTGTGTGATCGGAATCGTGTGTGCGGTGTCGTCACGACCAGGTCGGCGGACCACCGCGGTCGCCTTCCCCAGCAACCGCCCGGCGTGTCCCAGAACTGTCACCCTCAGGTAGAGGGTTATAGTTATGTCAACCTCGTCGTGTCCATGACAGTAGGTACGCCGACGACTCGTACGGCGCAGACACGCCGCACCTGCACGGGTTCGTGGAAAATTCCTGCGCTTCGGATCAACGGGTGGTCGGGGAACCCGGCACCGAGACGTCGTAGACCCGGGCCTCCCGGGTGAGCAGCTCGAGGAGCACGGCGGCCTTGTCGGCGGACTGGTCCGCACTCCCCCAGCGAACCAGCCGACCGTCACGCAGGTGCAGCTGGATCTCGTCGACGGTGCGCACCTCGGCGTAGTCGACCAGTGCGGCCACATCGGGATCGAGAGCAGAGACCACGGCGGCACCTTCTTGCAGGGCGTCACTGTTGGCGCTGGCACCAACCTTCACGCGGGGCAGTCCCTTGAGAGCCCTGGCCGGCACCGGGAAGGGCGTGCCATCGGCAGCGAGGGCCTGCTTCCGGGTGCCCCGGTCGAGGACCGCGATCGGGGTCTGCTCGACGATCTCGATCCGCACCTGGTGGGGCCACTTGCGCGAGACGTCGACACTCTTGACCGTCGCGAGAGACCGGATCCGCTTCTCGATCGCCTCGAGGTCGACCTGCACGAGCGGTCCGCCGGTCGGCACCTCGGCCGTCGCGAGGACGGCCTTCTCCGTCAACAGGTCGTTGCCGGTCACCTCGACGCCGTCGGTGCGCAGCCACGAGGAGAAGTAGAGGGCGTAGACGCCGAACCCGATCAGCGTCACGAACGCCAGTGCCAGCGCGACCTTGCGCCAGGTCAGCAACCGGCGCGAGCGCTGGCGTCGGGCGAACGCCTTGCGGGCCCGGGCCTGGACGTCCCCGCGGGTCCGGGGTGAGGGCTTTCTGCCGGGCATCGCTAGCCGTCACTCCGCCCAGCGAGGGCCGAGAGCAGCTGCGGTGCGAACGCCGTCACGTCGCCGGCGCCGAGGGTGAGCACCAGATCGCCGGGGCGGGCGATGTCGAGCAGCGTGGGTACGACGTCCGCCCGGTCCGCGACGAAACGTGCCCTGCCCGCCGGCAGGTCCACCGCCCCGGCCACCAGCGCACCAGTGACGTCGGGATCGGGATCTTCGCGGGCGACGTAGACGTCGAGGACGACGACCTCGTCGGCGGCGCCGAGCGCCTCGCCCATCTCGACACCGAAGATGCGGGTGCGCGAGACGAGGTGGGGCTGGAAGCAGACGACGAGTCGACCCTCGCCGGTCACCAGCGAGCGGGCGGCCTCCAGGTCGCCGCGGATCTCGCTCGGGTGGTGTGCGTACGAGTCGTAGACCCGGACACCCGCCGCGTCGCCGATGAGTTCCATCCGGCGCTTGGCACCCTGGTGGCGGGCGAGGCCACGGATCAGCGCTGCCGGATCCGCGCCGAGGTCGAGGCCGGCGGCCAGCGCCAGCAGCGCGTCCTGTGCGTAGTGGCGGCCGGGGACGGCCAGCGCCACCATGCCCAGGTCGTTGTCTCCAGCCCTCGCACGGAAGGTCGCGCCGCCGCTGACGACGTCGAGGTCGCTGCCCCGGACATCGGCACCGTCGACGAACCCCGCGGTGGCGATCGTGCCGGAACCGCCGGCAAGGGCTGCCGATCCCGCGTCGTCCGCGTTGACCACGGCCGAGATCGAGGCGCCGGTGACGAACTGTCGGAACGCAGCGGCGTACGCCTCCGGGGTGCCCCAGTGGTCGAGATGGTCGGCATCGACGTTGGTGACGAGCGCGATCTCGGGCGTGTAGACGAGGAACGCGCCGTCGGACTCGTCGGCCTCGACGACCGCGATGTCGCCCGTGCCGAGGCGGGCGTTGGTGCCCAGGCTCGCCACCTCGGCGCCGATCACGAACGTCGGGTCGAGGCCCGCTTCCTGGAGCGCGACGGTGAGCATCGCCGTCGTCGTCGTCTTGCCGTGTGTTCCGGCGACCGCGACGACACGTTTGCCGATGAGCACCGACTGCAGTCCGGCCGAGCGCGGCCACAACCGGAGTCCTCGCTCCTGCGCAGCCACGATCTCCGGGTTGTCCTCGCGTGCAGCGGTGGTGGCGATGACGGTGTCGACGCCGTCGACGTGTGCAGCGTCATGGCCGACGTGGACGGTGATGCCCTCGGCCCGAAGTGCCTGCACGACCGCCGAACCGTTGGCGTCGCTACCACTGACGGCGATCCCCTGCTGGTGCATGAGTCGTGCGATGCCCGAGAGTCCGGCGCCGCCGATGCCGACGAAGTGGACACGGCCGAGCTCCCCGGCTGGCTGGATCTCGGCAGGGACGGGGATCTTCACCGTGCGGCTCCGCGGGCCACGTCCTGGATGATGCGCGCGAGCTTGTCGTCGGCGTCGCGCGGCACCAGGTGCGCTGCGGCCGCGCCCATCTGCGCCAGCCGTGCGGGATCGGCGAAGAGGGCCGGCACGGTGTCGGCGACGTAGTCGGCGGTGAAGGAGACGTCCTCGACCAGGAGCGCTCCCCCGGCGTCCACGACCGGTCGAGCGTTGAGCGCCTGCTCGCCGTTGCCGATGGGCAGGGGCACGAAGACTGCTGGCACTCCGCTCGACGAGGCCTCGACGACGCTGGACGCACCCGCGCGGCAGACCATCAGGTCGGCGGCGGCCAGCGCGAGATCCATCCGTTCGACGAACGGGAGGACGACGTACGGCACGCCCGTCGCGACCGGATCGGACCAACCGGGATCACTCGCACCGTTGGGGCCGATCACGTGGAGGACCTGGATGCCCGCCGAGCCCAGCGCCGCCGCAGCGCCGCTGACAGCCTGGTTGAGCCGACGCGCGCCCTGCGAGCCGCCCGTGACGACGAGGGTCGGGCGGTGGACGTCGAGACCGAAGAAGGTGCGTGCCTCGGCCTGCAACGAAGATCGGTCGAGGGTGGCGATCATGCGACGGATGGGCAGGCCGACATACTCGGCCTTCCTGAGGGGCGTGTCAGGAAAGCTCACGGCGACCCGGGTGGCGACCCGCGAACCGACCTTGTTGGCGATGCCGGGCAAGGCGTTCTGCTCGTGGACGACCAACGGGATCTTGCGCCGGCGAGCCGCGACGTACGCCGGCATCGAGACGTAGCCGCCGTAGCCGACGATCACGTCGGGCTTCACCTCGTCGATGATCTCGAGGGCTGCCTTGACCGCGGACCGCAGCCGCTTCGGGACCAGGAACAGGTCCTTGCCCGGCTTGCGCGGGAGCGGCACCGGCGGCACGAGGCGCAGCGTGTAGCCGGCCGCGGGAACCACCTTGTTCTCCAGACCGCGCGGCGTGCCCAGGCAGGTGATCTCGACCTCGGGATCGAGGCGGCGCAGGGCATCTGCCGTCGCGAGCAGGGGCGAGGTGTGCCCCGCCGTTCCACCACCGGCCAACAGAACCTTCACGCGAGGAAACCTACCGGCGGGCCGAGAGTCCGGCCGACCGGGCCCGACGGCGCTGGGCCAACGCACGCGCCGCTGCCGGCTCGCGACGGGCGAAGCCGATCACCAGGCCCAGGGCGCTCAGTGTGGGGAGCAGGCTCGAGCCGCCGTAGGACACCAGCGGCAGCGGAATGCCGATGACGGGAAGCAGGGCGAGCACCATGCCGACGTTGATGATCATCTGGCCGAGCAGCCACACGACGATGCCGAAGGTGCAGTAGCGGACGAACGGGTCCTTGGTCTCGCGCGCGACCCGGAGGCCGGCGTACGCGATCACCAGGAACAGGCCGATCACCAGGAGCGTGCCGACCAGGCCCAGTTCCTCGCCGAGCACCGCGAAGATGAAGTCGGTGTAGGCCTCGGGCAACTGGCCCCACTTCTGCTGGCTGGCGCCGATGCCCTCGCCGAAGACGCCGCCGCTGGCCATGGCGTACAGGCCGTGCGCAGGCTGCCAGCCGTTGCCGTGGAAGTCCTTGAACGGGTCAGTGAAAGTGGCCAGCCGCTGGAGCCGCTCGCCGTCCGTCGCGGCCAGGCCCAGGGCCAGCGCGCTGACACCGAGCAGGGCGATGGTGAAGAGCCGTTTGGGCGCGCCCACCACCCAGAGCATGCCGATCAGCAGCGCGAAGAAGACCAGCGCCGTGCCGAGGTCGCGTCCGACCACGACGAGGGCGGTCGCCAGCACCATGCCGGGAACGACCGGCACCAGCATCTGGTGCAGGCTGCGCAGGCGACGCTCCTTGTTGGCATAGATGTGGGCCGCCCAGATGACCAGGGAGAGCTTCGCCAGCTCCGAGGGCTGGATCTGGACCGGCCCCAGGGCCAGCCAGTTCGTGTTGCCGTTGGCCTCGACCCCGAGCTGCGAGGTCAGGGCCAGCAGGAGGAGCGAGATCGAGAACGCCGGATAAGCCAGTCCGCGGACCCAGCTGACCGACACCCGTGAGGCGATCACCGCGCACGGGACACCGATCGCGACCCACATCAGCTGCCGCTTCACCACGGCGTAGGAGTCGCCGGTCTCGCTGTAGGCCCGCACACTGGACGCGCTGAGCACCATGATCAGGCCGATGGTCAGCAACAGGGCGGTGGCACCGAGAAGCAGGTAGTACGTCGTCAGGGGCCGGTCCAGCGCGTCCTTGAGGGTGCCGGTCCAGGTGGGCCGGTTCGCCTTCGTGGCCCGCTTGGGCCGACGCCGGACCAGCTCCTGGAACGAGAGGCGCGTGCTCTCGGGGTTCGCGGTGGTGATGACGACCCCCTTCAGTCCCTTGCGATGAACTCCCTGACCGCCGCCGCGAACGTGTCGCCCCGGGCGGCGTAGTCGGTGAACTGGTCCATCGAGGCACATCCCGGCGCCAGCAGCACGGTGTCGCCCGTCTGGGCCATCCCGGCAGCCAACGCAACGACACGCTTCACCAGGTCGTCACTCGACTCACCAACTACCCCACCAGTTTCGGGGCTGTTGGCGTCGATCACGGGCACATCGGGTGCGTGTCGCGAAAGCGCATCGGCGATGACCTGGCGGTCCTGGCCGATCAGGACGACGGCGCGCAGCCGCGAACCGACCGAACGAACCAGGTCGTCGAAGCCGGCGCCCTTCGCCAACCCACCCGCGATCCACACGACCGGAGCGAAGGCTGCGAGCGACGAGGCTGCTGCATGAGGGTTGGTCGCCTTGGAGTCATCGATCCAGGTCAGCCCGTCGTGCTCGGCGACCACCGCGATCCGGTGGCCGTCGGGACGGAACGCCTTCAGGCCCTCGCGTACGGCGGTCCGGCTCACGCCGTGTGCGAGCGCGAGTGCCGCAGCGGCCAGGGCGTTGGCGATGTAGTGCGGGGCGGAGGAGGCCAGGTCGTCGATCGTGCACAGCTCTGCCGCGCTGCTCGAGCGCTCCGCGAGGAAGGCACGATCGACCAGGAACTCGTCGACGACACCGACCATGCCGACGCTGGGCAGGCCGAGGGTGAACCCGATCGCCCGCGCGCCTTCCTCGACATCGGCGTCACGCACCAGTTGCTCGGTGACGGGGTCGGCCGCGTTGTAGACGCACGCCCGCTGCACCCCGGCGTAGATGCGGCCCTTGTCGCGGGCGTAGCCGTCCATGCCACCCGCGCCGTCGTACCAGTCGAGGTGGTCCTCGGCGACGTTGAGCACCGCGGCGCTCTCGGCGGCCATCGACTCGGTGGAGTGGAGCTGGAAGCTCGACAGCTCGACGGCGATCACGTCGTAGGGCTCGGGGTCCATGACCGCTTCGGTCAGCGGGAGGCCGACGTTGCCGGCCGCCACACTGCGCAGGCCAGCGGCGCGCAGGATGCTGTCGAGCATCTGGACCGTGGTCGTCTTGCCGTTGGTTCCGGTGACGCAGAGCCACGGGGCCGGGGCATCGGGGTCGCGCAGGCGCCAGGCCAACTCGACCTCGCCCCAGACCGGGACATCGCGCTCCCGGGCGCTCACGATGATCGGCGCATCCGGACGGAAACCCGGCGACACGACGAGGAGGTCGACGTCGCCCTCGGGCAGCGCCGACGTCGCACCTTCGTGGACGTCGATCCGGGCACCGAGCACCTCGAGCAGCTCGGCGCGCTCGAGGATCCTCGGGTTCACGCTCTCGGCCACCGCGTGCACGTCGGCACCGAGGTGGAGCAGGTTGTCGACCACGGCCGCGCCACTCGTGCCGAAGCCGGCGACGACGACGCGGACTCCGTCCCAGGCGTCCTTGCGGCCCAGGGTCGACACGTCGCGGGTACTCACAACCGGGAGACCCACTCGGCGTAGAAGATGCCCAGGCCGGTGGCCACGCAGAGCCCGGTGATGATCCAGAACCGGATCACCACGGTCACCTGTTCCCAGCCGAGCATCTCGAAGTGGTGGTGGATGGGTGCCATCCGGAAGATTCGTTTGCCCTTGGTGAGTTTGAAGAAGCCGACCTGCATCATCACCGAGGCAGTCTCGAGGACGAACAGTCCACCCAGCACGACCAGCAGGAGCTCGGTACGGGTCAGGATCGCGAACCCGGCCAGCGCACTGCCGAGGGCCAGGGACCCGGTGTCACCCATGAAGATCTTGGCCGGGGACGCGTTCCACCACAGGAAGCCGAAACAGGCACCTGTGATCGCGGCCGCAATGATCGCGAGGTCCAGTGGGTCGCGCACGTTGTAGCAGGAGGCGCTCGGCTCCTCCTGGCAGAACTGGTTGTTCTGCCAGATGTTCACGAGGGTGTAGGCCCCGAAGACCATCACACAGGCGCCGGCGGCGAGGCCGTCGAGCCCGTCGGTGAGGTTGACGGCATTGCTGAAGCCGGCGACGAGCAGCCAGATGAACAGCAGCGCCAGCACGGTCGGGAGGACGAACCAGTCCAGCTCCCGCAGGAAGGAGACCTTGTCGCTCGCCGGGCTCCGGCCGTTCTCGTCCTCGAGCCACGTGGACAGTGCCAGCCAGCCGAAGACCAGCGCGATCAGCGTCTGCCCCGCCATCTTGGCCTTGCTCCGCAGCCCGAGACTGCGCTGCTTGGAGATCTTGATGAAGTCGTCGAGGAAGCCGACCAGCCCCATCCCGACGAAGAGGAAGAGGAGCAGCAGCGCCGAGGCGCTGGGGGTGGTGAGCGTGATCAGCTTCGCGGCGAAGTAGCCGATGACTGCGGCGAGGATGATCACGACGCCACCCATCGTCGGCGTGCCGCGCTTGGTGTGGTGGCTGGTGGGGCCGTCGTCGCGAATCTCCTGGCCGTAGCCCCACTGCGTGAACCAGTGGATGGCGACGCGGGTGCCGAGCAATGAGATCAGCAGCGAGATACCGCCGCCGAGAAGGATCGCTCTCACTGCGCTGTCTCCTCAAGAATGCTCGCGGCCACCAACTCCAAGGCGGCACCGCGCGACGCCTTGACGAGGACGACGTCCTCCGGTCCGGCATTCTGCCGCACCCAGTCCACCGCTTCGTCCCGCCCCGCCGCGACGATCACCTCGGCGACCGTGTTACCGGGCACCTCCGTGGCACCGGTTGCGATGCCGCGAGCCGGCTCGCCGACCACGACGAGGACGTCGATCCCGAGCCCTGCGACGGTCCGGCCGACAGCGCGATGGCCGTCATCGTGTTCGGCGCCGAGCTCCTTCATCTCCCCGAGGACAGCAATGCCGCGACGTCGGCGGCCCGTGGTCCCGGAGACGGTGAGGATGTCGCTGAGCGCCTCGAGCGCTGCGGTCATCGATTCCGGGTTGGCGTTGTAGGAGTCGTTGATCACCGTGAGTCCGTCGGCCCGCTGGGTGACCTCCATCCGCCACGGCGATGCGGCCTTCGCGGTCGACAGAGCCGCTGCCACGTCCGCCGCAGGGAATCCGGCGCCGATGGCCATCGCGGCTGCAGCAAGGGCGTTGCTGATCTGGTGCATGCCGGACTGCTGCAGCGAAACCCGATGCCACGCCCCGTCGTACCCGAGGTCGAAGGCGGGTTGCCCCAGCGGACCGAGCTCCAGCGCGCGCCACGACAGGTCGGCTTGCTTGCCGAACTCGAGAACCCGCGCCGGCGTGCGGGCGGCCATCGCCGCCACCAGGGGATCCTCCGCATTGAGCACGGCGATGCCGTCGGGCGGCAACGCCTCGACGATCTCGCCCTTCGCCTGCGCGATGGCTGCACGGCCACCGAACTCCCCCACATGAGCGCTGCCGACGTTGAGGACGGCAGCGATCCGCGGCGGGGCGATCGAGCAGAGGTAGCCGATGTGGCCGATCCCGCGGGCTCCCATCTCCACGACGACGTGGGTGGTCGTCGCGTCGGCCCGGAGCACGGTGAGCGGTACGCCGAGCTCGTTGTTGTTGTTCGCGCTCGTAGCGACCACGGCCGCGTCGGAGGTGAGCGCTCGCAGCACCGCGGCGAGGTAGTCCTTGGTGCCCGTCTTGCCCTGGGACCCGGTGAGCGCGATGACGGTGGTGTCCAGCCGGTCCAGGAGATGACGCGCCAGCAGGCCCAGCGCGACGACCGGGTCGTCGACGACGACGGTCGGTGAGGCGGTCGGGCGACTGCCGAGGACGGCGTGCGCCCCCTCGGCGTGGGCGTGGCCGTCCGCGCGCTCCCCGACGATCGCGACGAAGAGCCCGTCGGGCACGGGCGAGCGACTGTCGACGTATGCGGGACCAGCGACGACGACGTCGTCACCGTGCAGGGTGCCGTCGACCACGGTCGCGATCTCCGAGAGGTGGATCGGAATCATGCGGGACCCTCCAGTGCGGCCAGGACCTCGCGCACGACCTGCCGGTCGTCGAAGGGATGCACCACACCGGCGACCTCCTGGCCCGTCTCGTGACCCTTGCCGGCGACCAGGACGACGTCACCGTCGACCGCACCGGCGAGCGCCTCCGCAATTGCTGCCCGGCGGTCGCCGATCTCGACGATCTCCGCGTGCGAGCCGGCGCCGCGAGCACCGGCGAGCAGCTCGGCGCGAATGGCGGCGGCGTCCTCGGAACGGGGGTTGTCGTCGGTGACGATCACGACGTCGGCGAGCTCGGCGGCGATCGCGCCCATCACCGGACGCTTGCCGCGGTCGCGGTCGCCGCCCGCACCGATCACCACGACGAGGCGGCCGCGGGTGACCGGCCGCAGGGTGCGCAGCACGGCATCGACCGCGTCGGGCTTGTGGGCGTAGTCGACGACGACGGTGAGGTCGCGGTCCGTGTCGATCCGTTCGAGGCGGCCGGGAACCCCACCAGAACGGCCAATTCCTTCCGCCACGGCCTCCGCGTCGAGCCCGGCCTCTGCAGCCGCGGCGATGGCGGCAAGCGCATTGGCGACATTGAACTCACCCGGCAGAGGTACGACGCCCGGGATCGTGATGCCCTCGGGACCGTGCACGGTGAACCGGGACCCGTCGGCGCCGAGCACGACGTCACTGACGGTCCAGTCAGCTGCGGCCGCCGCAGGGCCGACGCCATAGGTGTGCACCGGGATCGGTGCCTCCCGCGCCAGCCGCCGACCGTGCTCGTCGTCGACGCAGACCAGCCCGCGCCGGGCGTGCTCGGGCGCGAACAGAAGTGCCTTCGCGGAGTAGTAGTCCTCGACGTCGGCGTGGAAGTCGAGGTGGTCGCGTCCGAGGTTGGTGAACACCGCCACGTCGAACCGCACGCCATCGACGCGGCCCATGACCAGCGCGTGGCTGGAGACCTCCATCGCACAGGCCGTGACCTCGAGCTCGAGCATCCGGGCGAACAAGCCGTGCAGGTCCGGCGCCTCGGGGGTGGTGAGAGCGGTCTCGACCTCCTCGCCGGCGATGCGGGTGCCGACGGTGCCGACCACGGCACTCCGGACGCCGCTGGCCAGCAGTCCACCGTCGAGGAGGCGGGTGACGGTCGTCTTTCCCTGGGTCCCGGTGACGCCGATCGTCGTGAGCGCAGCAGCCGGTTCGCCGTAGATCAGGGCAGCGGCGGCACCGAGCACTGAACGCGGATCCTCGACCACCAGCGCCGGGAGGCCCGTCGTGGCGGCGAGCTCCGATCCCCCGGGGTCGGTCAGGATCGCGACGGCACCGGCCTCGGCGGCCTGCGCCGCGAACGAGGCACCGTGGGCGCGGGCACCCGGCAGGGCGGCGTACAGGTCACCGGGCCGGACCCGACGAGAGTCCAGGGTGATGCCCGTGACGGTGGCGTCGGCGAACGCACCGGGCGCCCCGAGCGCCCGCGCCAACGCTGCGAGCGGCGTGGGCGACGGATGCGCGGGGCGGGTGGTGGGACCGCTCACCACTCGACCGGAGTCTGGTTGGGCTTCGCGCCCGTCGGCGGGACGCCGTAGCGACGCAAGGTGTAGCTCATGAGTTTCGAGAATGCCGGACCGGCGGTACTTCCACCACCGCTGCCGGCTCGCGGGCTGTGGACCACGACATAGATGGTGAACCTCGGGTCGTCCGCGGGCGCGAATCCGGCGAACGAGACCGACGTGCTGCCGTCGTAGCAGCCGCACTCCTCGCCGACGCGCTGGGCCGTGCCGGTCTTTCCCGCGACCCGGTAGCCGGGGACAGCAGCGCGGGGCGCGACGCCGGCGTCGGGGTCGATGACGCGTTCCATCATCAGCATCGTCTCGTTGGCCGCGTCGGCGCTGATGACCCGTCGGCTCGTGGCGACCTCACTGCCGACCTTCGCGCCCTCGTCGGTCGTGGCCGCGCCCTGGACGAGGCTCGGATCGAGCCGGACGCCACCGTTGGCGATCGTGTTGACCGCCGAGACCATCTGCAGTGCGTTGACCGACAGGGACTGTCCGAACGCGATCCGGTCACCGACCTGGGACGTCCAAGCGGCGCCGGACGGCAGCAGGCCCTTGGTCTCCCCACCCAGCCCGATGCCGGTCTGCTGTCCGAGACCGAACTTCGTCAGGTAGGACCGCAGCTGACCGCGCTTGAACTGGTCGGCGGCGAGGACGGTGCCGATGTTGGACGACTTCGCGAGGACGCCGGCGAGCGTCAGCCGGATCGTCCCGTGGTCCCAGTAGTCACCGATCGGGCGGTCCTGACGGTTCAGCTGGCCCGGGACGCGGAACTTCTGCTCCTTGAAGGCCAGACCGGCGTCCACGAGGGAACTGATCGTCAGGACCTTCTCGACCGACCCCGGTTCGTAGACGTCGGTGAGCGCTGAGGACTTGTAGAGCTCGTCGGCGTACTCGTAGGGATCCGAGGCGTCGTACGTCGGGTAGTCAGCCAGGGCCAACAACTGACCGGTGCGGCTGTCCATGATGATCGCGATGCCGGACTGGCCGGCGGCCCGGACGACGGTCTGCTGGAGCACCCGCTGTGCGTAGAACTGCAGGTCCCGGTCGATCGTCGTGCGCAGGTCCTTGCCGTCGACCGCAGGGGTCAGGGTGTTGTCCCCGAGCGGGATCTGGTTGCCGGCACCGACCTGGTAGCGCGCCTCGCCGTCCTTGCCGGACAGGTAGCGGTCGAAGGAGTCCTCGAGACCGGCCAGCGCCTGCGCCGACCCGTCGTCCCTGGGCGTGCCGAGGAAGCCGAGGACGTTGGCCGCCACCTCGTCGTTCGGGTAGATCCGCAGCGGATCCCGCTCGGTCATCAGCCCGGCGAAGGGACGACCCTGGGCGTCGGTGAACTTCTCCGCCACATCGGCCACGACCTTCTCGGCCTTGCTGGCCGGGACCTGTCGGGCGACGTACTGGAAACGACTGTTCTTGGCGCGCAGTCGCTCGAGCGTCTCGAAGTAGTCGACGCCGAGCTTCTTCGACAGGAAGGTCGCGAGCTCGGGGGCGACCGCGGCCGTCACGGCAGGGTCGGCCACGATCATCCGGCCGTCGACCGTCTCGGCCAGGGGCTCGCCGTTGCGGTCGAGGATCTCTCCGCGCGTGGCGGGCAGAGCCACGACCTGCGACCCCTCGGCAGCGGCCATCTGGGCGTAGTCGTTCGGGTCGATGCCCTGCAGCTGCACCAGGCGCGCTGCGAACAAGGACAGCACCATCGCGATCAGCAGGAAGCCGATCTGCATCCGCCGTTGCGGTGATCCGCGACGCACCGCACCGGCGGTGCGGCTACGGCGGAGGGGATTCGGTCGACTCAACGCTCTCGTCCTGGTCACTGACGTTGTCTGGGGGCCCGGGGCACGACCAACCTAGGCCGATCGATCACCGATCCCGGGTGGGCGCGCCGTCGCGGCCGCCCTTGACCTTGTTCGTCTGGCCCTTCTCGGCCTTCGGCTCGAGGGCGGCGGGCTTGCGCGGCCCCGGCGTCGACAACGGAATGCTGTCGTCGGCCGAGGCGGGCGTCGGGTTGCCACTGATCTTGCCGCTGCCGAGGTGCAGCACGCCGGCCGGCGTCGTCGGAATCACCATGCCGAGCTTCTGGGCGGCCCGTGCGACCCGCTGCGGACCGCGCATCTCAGCGATCTCCATCTCCAGCGACTCCTGCTGGGCGCTGAGGTCGGTCGCCTGCTTCTCGAGGGCCGTCGCCCGGAAGGACGCCTGCTGCATCGAGGTGTTGAAGAGCAGCAGGCCGATGACGCCGGCGAGCAGGATGATGCTGACGAAGGTCACGAACGGCACGCGCGGCGCAGCCGTACGACGGCGCGGCACGACCGTCAGTCGGGCTCGCTCCAGGGCGGCCTGCGCCATCCGGGGCGCTGCGGGAAGTCGGCTGCGAAGCGCGGCGGCGGTGCTGCTCATGATGTGGCTCCCTTGCCAGACCTGGACGTGCTCGGACGGGTGCGCTCGATGGCGCGAAGTCGGACGGACGCGGCGCGAGGGTTCTCCTCGATCTCCGCGTCATTGGCCTGCTCGGCGCCGCGCGTGACGAGGCGGTACGACGGTTCGGACCCCTCCGGCAGGAACGGCAGGTCGTCGGGGACGGTCGAGCGGGTGGCGTCCGCGAAGGTCCGCTTCACCAGCCGGTCCTCGAGCGAGTGGTAGGACTCGACGACCACGCGGCCACCCACCCCGATCGCCTCGACCGCAGCCGGCATCGCCCGTTCGAGCACCCGGAGCTCGTCGTTGACCTCCATGCGCAGTGCCTGGAACGTGCGCTTCGCCGGGTGCCCACCCGTGCGACGAGCCGGCGCCGGGATCGAGGCGTAGAGCAGCTCCACCAGCCGGGCCGAGTTCGTGAAGGGCTCCACGGCCCGCTCCCGGACGACGGCGGACACGATCCGCTTGGCCATCTTCTCCTCGCCGTACTTCTGCAGGACGCGCGTGAGGTCAGCGGCGCTGTAGGTGTTGAGGACGTCAGCGGCGGTGGGACCTGTCGTGCCGTCCATCCGCATGTCGAGCGGGGCGTCGACGGCGTACGCGAAACCCCGCTCGGCAAGGTCGAGCTGCATCGAGGAGACGCCGAGGTCGAAGAGGATCCCGGCCACCTCGCGCAGCCCGAGGTCGGTGAGCACGTCAGGGATCTCGTCGTAGACAGCGTGGACGCCGGTGAAGCGGTCGCCGTACGACGCCAGGCGCTCGCGGCTCATCGCCAGGGCCTGGGTGTCGCGGTCGATGCCGATGACCCGTGCCTGCGGGCATCGCTCGAGGATCGCCTCGCTGTGCCCACCGAGGCCGAGCGTGGCATCGACCAGGACCGCGCCGGGACGGTCGAGCGCGGGCTCGAGGAGGGCGACGACCCGGTCCAGCAGGACGGGGACGTGGCGCGGAGCGTTCATGGTCTTCAGCGCCCCACGACGTGGGAGGCGAGCAGGAGCAGGCAGCAGGCGAAGGAGACCGCCAGCGAGAACGCCATCAGCGTGAGCGCGTCGCGGGCCTGTTCGCGGACGCGTGGCGGCGCCGACTCACCGGAGACATCCGGTGCGTGGGTGCGCATCACGCTCATGGTTTCGACCCTTTGAGTACTTGTGCTGGAAATGAGGCGAATCCGCAGAGCCAGGTCCCTGCCCGCTCCCGTGCCGGTGTGTTCGAGCGCCGTCTGGTGCCGGGGAAGTGCCCCAGAAGGCCGGGTGGCCCCCGTTGTCGCCGTGAACCGCCTGGTACCGGGGAAGGTGTCCCAGGTGGGCGTCGACTTCGGGGAGTCGGGAACAGGAGCGGGCTGAGACCTCGTCCTGCGGATCCGCTGTGGAGTTGTGAAGGGGTGTTGGCGCGGGGACTGCCGTCCGTCTAGTCGTCGTCCTCGTCGAGGTCGGCGAACGCCGCCAGCGCCTCGGCCTGGAACTCACGCCAGGCAGTGGGGTTCCAGATCTCCAGTCGGTCCCGGACACCGACCACGACGACGTCGCGCTCGAGGCCGGCGTACTCGCGGAGCGGGACCGGAATGCCGACCCGGCCCTGCTTGTCCGGGGTGACCTCGTCGCCGCCACCGAAGAGCACGCGGGCGTAGTTGCGGGCAGCGCGGTTGGTCATCGGTCGAGCGGCGGCCCGGTCGGCCTCCTGCGCAAAGACGTCAGGCGGCCAGACGACGAGGCACTTGTCCTGTCCCTGTGTGACCACGAGGCCCTCCGCCAATCGATCCCTGAACTTCGCCGGGAGGAAGAGACGGCCCTTGTCGTCGAGCTTCGGGGTGTAGGTGCCCATGAAGAGCATCCGGCACCCCCAGCAGGTCTACGTGTGGTCGTCTTCCTCCACTTTCCCCCACAGTACTCCACTTTCCCCCACCGTCAACCACCTTTCACCCCTCAGTGCCCACGAATTGCGGCTCAGGGCCGCCGGGGTCCCCCCAAAACCGCTGGTCACAGGCGTGGCGGACGAGGTGGAGCGCGGTGGAGCGGCTGGTGGGGAGGAGGAGTTCGGCGCGCCCGCAGCCAGTGGCGCCGTAGGGTGACTCCACCGATCCACAGCACGACGAGGGAGATCACGTGGAGCCGCAGATCAGCCCACCCGCGAGCCCGCAACTGGGTGCGTCCGCCAGTTACCCGGCCGCCGCACCGGCCGGCGCCGCGACGCCGCCGGCGAGCGCCAACGACGTCGACGCCGTGGCTCGGGTCGCCGGCCGCATCCGCGCCAACGTCGAGAAGGTCATCGAGGGCAAGTCCGACGTGGTCACCGCCTCGATCGTGGTGATGCTCGCCGAGGGACACCTCCTCATCGAGGACGTCCCGGGCGTCGGCAAGACGATGCTGAGCAAGGCCTTGGCGCGCAGCATCGACTCGACCGTCCGCCGCATCCAGTTCACGCCCGACCTGTTGCCCTCCGACATCACCGGCGTCTCGGTCTTCAACCAGTCGACGCGTGCCTTCGAGTTCCGTCCCGGCGGCGTGTTCGCCAACATCGTGATCGGTGACGAGATCAACCGGGCCTCGCCGAAGACGCAGTCCGCCCTGCTCGAATGCATGGCCGAGCGCCAGGTGACTGTCGACAACGTCACCTATCAGCTCGAGTCGCCGTTCATGGTGATCGCGACCCAGAACCCGGTCGAGATGGAGGGCACCTACCCACTCCCCGAGGCACAGCGCGACCGCTTCCTGGCGCGCGTGTCGGTCGGCTACCCCGTGCCGGCGGCCGAGATCGCCATGCTCAACAGCCACGGCACCACGAACCCGCTCGGCGTCCTGGAGCCGGTGACGAGCAGCGCCGAGATCCGCAGGCTCTGCGAGATCGTCGCCCGGGTCCACGTCTCCGAGGCCGTCCAGCGCTACGCCGTCGCCCTCACCGCGGCGACCCGCCAGAGCCCCGAGCTGCTGCTCGGCGCTTCGCCACGTGCGACCTTGCACCTGGTGCGCGCTGCCAAGGCTCGCGCCGCCGTCCACCACCGCGACTACGTGCTGCCCGACGACCTTCGCGCACTCATCCAGCCGGTGCTGGCCCACCGCCTGCTGCCGAGCGCCGAAGCCGCCGTGGGTGGACGTGGCGCCTCCGCCATCCTCGAGGCCATCGCCGCCCAGGTGCCGGTACCGGACTCCCCTGCGTGACGTGGTGCGTCGTCCCAGCCTGTCCTCACTGACCCTCCGCGGACGTGCGTTCGTCGCGGCGGGCCTGACCGCGGTCGCCTGCGCGGTGGTCTTCGGGCAGCCCGCGCTGACCCGCGTGGGGGTGCTGGTCCTGGCGCTGCCCCTGGTCGCCGCGTTCGTGGTCAGCCGGCGCCGGCACGACCCGACGGTCACTCGCACCGTGTGGCCACGGCTGTTGCGGGCCGGCGAGTCCGCGCGGATCGACCTGACGATCACCAGTGATCGCCGGCGCGCAGACGGCGCACTCCTCGTCGAGGACGCACTCCCCTATGCCCTCGGCAACCGCCCCCGCTTCGTCCTCCAGGGTCTCGGCCAGCGCTGGGAGCGGACGGTGAGCTATCCGGTCCGCGCCGACCTGCGCGGGCAGTACGTCGTCGGCCCGCTCAACATGCGCATCGGCGACCCGTTCGGCCTGGTCGAGCGCCGCCGCTCCATCGCCGGCACCGCCGAGCTGATCGTCACGCCCCGGGTGCTGCCACTTCCGGCCATTCCACTGACGGGCGGCTGGCAGGGCGCTGGCGAACATCGGCCGCAGGCTTTCGCCTCCGGCTCGGCCGAGGACGTCAGCGTGCGCGAGTACCGCCGCGGCGACGACCTGCGCCGGGTCCACTGGCGCAGCTCGGCACGGGTCGGCGAGTTGATGGTCCGTCGTGAGGAACAACCGTGGGAGGCCCACGCGACCGTCCTCATCGACAACCGGCACCACGCACATCGCGGCCAGGGCCCGGCATCGAGCTTCGAGTCGGCGATCGTGGCGGCGGCATCGCTCGTCGTCCACCTCGAGCAGCACGGGTACGCCGTCCAGCTCGCGACCGCGAACGGCACCGAGGCAACCGGTGCCGAGCAGGCCCTGCGGCAACTGGCCGTCCTCGCCCTCACGCCGCGACCGACCCTGGACGTCGGCTGGTGCGGCGACCAGGCCCGTGGCGGCGTCGTGGCCGCCGTCTTCGGCGCGATGATGGGCGGCGACACGGCCGCGTTGCGCCGGATCCGGCACGACGCGGGTGTCGCCCTGGGCATGGTGCTCGATGTCGAGCAGTGGTCGACGTCCCGCGGCAGCGCCGGCCCGGATGCCGCGGCCGCTCCTCTTCGCGCCTTGGCCTGGCGGAGTGCCGGGTTGGGACCGCGAGACCGAATCGACGTGGCCTGGCGCGACCTCGGACGTGCGCCGTCACGGGGCGGGGCACGCCGATGAGCGGACCACGCCCGTCCTTCGCATCGACGCTGACCACGAGCGTGGTCGCCGCCGGCACCACCTGGGCGGCCCTCACGGCCTGGCGGGGCTTCGTGACCGAGCCCGCCAGCTACCTGAACCGGCTGGCAGCGATCGCCCTGCTCGTGTCCCTTCTCGGTGCGTTGCTCCGTTGGCGCAACTCGCCACGGTCGCTCACCCTCGTGGTGCAGGCCGTGGCCGTCAGCGCGCTGGTCACCTACCAGGTGACCGGTTCTGCCCTGTTCTTCCTGGGGCCGGGTCTCGAGGTCGGCGACGCCCTGCGCGTCGCCGTCGATGCCGCGCGGACCTACGCCGCTCCCATCAGCACCCAGGCCGGCCCGGTGTGGCCTCTCCTGGTCGTGGGAGGTGCCGTGTTCTTCGTGCTCGTCGACACGGTCGCGTGCACGTTCCGGCGGGTGCCCGGAGCCGGGCTCGCCCTGCTGGCGATCTATTCGGTCCCGAGCGGACTGCTCGACGGCGGACCCGGATGGGGCAGCTTCGTCGCCGCCGCTGTCGGCTTCCTGGTCCTCCTTCACTTCGATGCTCGCGACCAGGTGCAGCGATGGGGTCGAACAGTCGGCCCGGACGACAATTCGCCGTGGGGGCACGGCAACCCGGTGCGCGAGGCGGCGCGTGCCGGTGCCGGCCGGATCGGCATCACGGCGACCGCGCTCGCGCTCATCGTTCCGGCGTTCGTCCCGGCCATCGGCGTCGACGTCTTCGACTTCGGCTCCGGCAGCGGCAACGGCGACATCAAGATCCGCAAGCCGATCGCCGACATGCGCCGCGACCTCGAACGCGGGCGGGACGTGCCGCTCGTCCGGTTCACCACCAACGACCCGGACCCGGAATATCTCCGGATCTCGGTGCTGAACCGATTCACGGGCCAGGAGTGGAGCAGCGGCGACCGCGACGTCGACAGGGACGACACCGCGAGTGGCGCCCTGCCCCCGCCGGCCGGCCTCGCGGGCGCGGTGCCCCGCGCCGAGTACGACTACGACCTCGACATCACCGACCAGTTCGACTCGACCTGGTTGCCGACGCAGTTCCCGGCGTCTGCCGTGGAGGCGGAAGGCGACTGGCGATTCGACCCGGCCTCGATGGACTTCCTCGCTGCGGACGACGACCTCGACACCCGTGGCCTGTCGTACTCGATGACGTCGATCAAGCCCGACTACGGCACCGACGGCCGTTTCTTCGTCGACGCCCGGACCGGTGACGTGAGCGAGGAGGTCCTCGAGCTGCCGAACGGCGTTCCGGGCATCGTCCGGGACCTGGCCCGCAGCGTCACTGCTCCCGGTGCCACCGACTACGAGCGTGCGTTGCTGCTCCAGCGCTGGTTCCGCCGCGACGGCGGCTTCATCTACGACCTCGACAAGGCGCCGAACGGCACGGGCAACGGCACCTTCGAAGCGTTCCTCTCCGAGCAGGGCCGGGTCGGTTACTGCGAGCAGTTCGCCTCCGCCATGGCCGTGATGGCTCGCGTCCTCGGCATTCCTGCCCGGGTCGCCGTCGGTTTCCTGCAGCCGGACCAGCTGGGCGACGGACGCTGGGAGTACACCAGCGACTCCCTGCACGCGTGGCCCGAGCTCTACTTCTCCGGCGCCGGCTGGGTCCGCTTCGAGCCCACGCCGTCGGGTCGCGTCGAAGACGTGCCCGACTACAGCCGCGTCCCCGTCAACGGAATCGGCGAGGAACCAACCACCTCGACGAGCAGTGGCGCCCAGAGCGGTGGAACGGCGACCGTTGCGCCCAATCCGCGCCCGACCGGACCTGTCGCCGAGCCAGAGGGCACCGCGGATGAACAGAACGGCGGCCGCAGCGAGGGTCAGCGACTGCTGGTCATCGGCGGCACGATCCTCCTCGTCCTGCTGATCGTCGGCGCCCTGCTCCTCGGCCCGCGGTCATTGCGGCAGCAGTCCCGGCGCAGCAGGCTCGGCGGGGACCCCGACGAGGTCTGGGCCGAGGTCCGCGCGACCTCGCTCGACCTGGGTGTGCCGTGGCCCGACGGGCGCTCACCGCGCGAGGTCGGGACGGTTGTCGTCGAGCGCCTCGGCAACCCGGAGGGCCCGGTCGAGGAACGACCCCGCACCGGTCCCGAAGTGGCACCCGAGGCGGCCGAGGCGCTCGAACGTCTCGTGGTGCGGGTCGAGGAAGCGCGCTACGCCCGACCGGGTGCGGTGGCGACGCTGACCCGGTCGACCCTGGACGCCGATGCCGCCGCTGTGGTGGCCGCACTCACCGCGGGCGTCACGCCGCGGGCACGCCGACGGGCGCAGTGGCTGCCCCGGTCGGTGTGGAAGCGGAGGGGCTAGAAGCCCCCACGCTCCTTCCTTCTGCGCCAGCGCGCCTGAAGCGTTTCCATGAACCCGGAGGAACTGCGGGAGTTGCCACGGCCACGACCGCGACTGCGGCCGCCGTTGACCACGCCGAAACCGGAAGGGTGCGCGGAGACCTGCGGGTCCGCTGCGCCGTGGCGCCCACTGAGGGCGGTGAGGAGAACGGTCGCGGAGGCCAACATGATGACGAAGCCAGCAACGCCGACGGGCCAGTAACTGCTCACGGCACCGGTCATCATCACGGCAACGCCGGCGGCGAAGACGACGCCGGCGAAGATCGCCCGACGACGCGCTGCCTGCCGCAGAGTGGTTCCGCGCAGTGTCGAGGCGAACTTCGGGTCCTCCTCGCTGAGGGCGCGCTCCATCTGCTCCAGCAGTCGCAACTCCTCGTCTGAGAGTGGCACCGATTCCTCCGACACGTGCGGGGCGCATATCCGCCCATGGCTCTTCGGCAAGTGTAGGCGGGCATCCCCAGCCGGGGTAGGGCGTCCCGCGAAATAGTGCGTTCGTGGTCACGTCGTGGCCCGATCGGACCATGTCCTGCGAGGTTCGCGACGGTCGGCGGCGCCCAGCAGGCTGGCCCGGCGGACAGCGGTCGAGCCGAACCGGCGGGCCGCGCGGTCGACCGCCCGGTCGGCATCGGGCCAGCCGGGGTCGCGCTCCCCCAGCGCCAACTGGCGGGTGTCACCGTCTCGCGCAGGGCGCAGGCCCTCGACCCGCACGCCGACGAGCCGCACCGCGGGGCGGCGTGGCGCGAGACCATCGATGAGGACGTCGAAGAGCCCGACCGCCACCTCGTAGACCTCCTGGGTGACGTTCGTGGGCTCGACGAGGGTGCGCGAGCGGTTGACGGTGGTGAAGTCACTGAACCGGACGGTGATCGCCACCGTGCGGCCGGTCTTGTTGGCGGCACGGACCCGCGCAGCGACCCGGCTCGCCAGGCGGAGCAGTTCGCGGTGCAGGCTCCCGCGATCGCGGATGTCGACCGCGAGGGTGTGCTGCGCACCCATGCTGCCCTCGGGCTCCCCCTCGCCGAACCCGAAGACACCGGCGCCGCCCGGCAGGAGCTCACCGCGGTCGGTGCCCCACACGAGCGTGTGCAGGTGGCCACCGAGATGGCCACCCAGCATCCGGCGCAGCTGGTCGACCGGAAGCGCAGCCACGTCACCCACGGTCTCCAGCCCCAGGCGCAGGAGCCGCTGTCGGGTGGCCTCCCCGACGCCGTAGAGGACACCGACGTCGAGCGGGTGCACCTCGGCGACGAACCGATCGGGCGTGATCACCCGGACGCCATCGGGCTTGGCCTGGCGGCTGGCGAGCTTGGCCACCGAGATCGTCGCGGCGATGCCGACCGAGCAGGTGATCTGGTGCTCGGCGTGGATCCGTGCCCGGATCAGCTCGGCGATCTCCTCAGGTGGGCCGAACAGCCGCACCGCTCCGCGTACGTCGAGGAAGGCCTCGTCGAGCGAGGTCACCTCGACGACCGGTGTGACCGTTCGGAAGGTCTCCATGATCGCCCGCGACACCGGCGTGAGCAGGGAGAAGTCCGGAGGCATCGTGACGGCCTGCGGGCACAGTCGACGAGCCTCTGTGCCGGACATGCCCGACCGGATGCCGTAGCTGCGCGCGGGGTAGTTGGCGGACAGGACGACGCCCCGGTGGCCGCCGCCGACGACGACCGGCACCTGATGGAGTTCGGGCCGGTCCCGGATCATCACGGCGGCGTAGAACGCGTCCATGTCGACGTGCAGGATCGGACACACCGGTGGCGCGGTCATCGCTGCGTCTCGCCACGCAGCTCACTGGCGCGCGCCGCGACGCGACGACCCCGCCGCGCGGGTTCGTCAGGCGTGCCTTGCCAGCAGGTGCAGCTGGGTCGCGAGGGGGAAGTACTCCGGACGCCCGGCGACGGCACGCTCGAGGTCCATGAGGGCCGCCGCTGCGCCGGGTTCGATGTCGACAAGGGCAGCCGGAACGAGGTCGGTGAAGACACGGACTCCGTGAATCGCGGTGATCGAGAATCCACCGTCCACGAGGAGCTTCTCGATCTCGCCCACGACGAAACGATGGCCGGTGCGGGTGTCGACCGGTTCGAGGCCGTCGAGCAGCGCGCGGGCCTGTGGGAAGCTCCCGGCCATGGCTCGGGCAAGAACCGCGGCATGGCGCTGGCCGACCACGAGGCTGAGCAGTCCGCCCGGCCGCAACACCTGGCCGATGTGGTCCAGGGCCACCACCGGGTCGACGACCTCGAGCACGCCGTGGCACAACACCACGTCAGCACTCGCGGCGCCGACGACCTCGACCAGGTCGGTGACGTCACCCTGCAGGCCCGAGACCTCGAGGTCGGCTTCCTGGGCGCGGCGGCCCAGCGAGGCGAGGGCATCGGGACTCGGGTCGACCACACGCACCCGGTGGCCGGACTCCGCCAGCCGTACGGCGAACCCGCCGGTGCCCCCACCGAGGTCGACCACGTCACGCGGGCCGTCGGCCAGGGCCGCTTCGAGCGCATCCCAGACGACGGCAGTCCGCACCGAACCACGCTGCTCGCGAGAGGCCATGCAGGAAACACTAGTGCGTCAGCTGACGGCCCGGACGACCAGTTGCTCACCGACCGGTGCGTGCGGCGTCAGGCCGAGCGCATGTTCGACGAGGGCCAGGAAGCGGTCGGCGTCGCGGACCAGGTCATCGGCCTCGCGGGCCGAGGCCGCGCGCGAGGATCCCGCCTCGGCCGCGGCGCGCTTGGCTGCGCCTGCGGCGAAGAAGGTCGCCCACTCCCCCATCTCGGGTGCGACCTCGGCCAGCAGGACCCAGGCGTTCTTCTGGTGACGCATCCGCCCGGTGGCCGGACGGGCGCGAGCCGACAGCAAGGCGGCGGCGGCGCGCAGCGCCGCCACGTGGGCGCATGCGTAGCGCGTGGCCACGTCGCCGGCCGCCACCGCTTCGCTCAGCGACGCGGCTGCTCGAAGGAGGTAGTTGTGGGTGGTCGCCGGCAGCGTGTGCGGGCCGACCTGGAACGAGGATGCGAACTGCTGGTCCACCGGTGCCTTCTCCTTCGGGTCCATTCGAACACTTGTTCGAACAACTCGAAGGTACACCCTCGCTCCGACACGACGTCAAGAGTCGATGGGCGCCGAATCCCGCGCCGGCGTCAGTGCTGCCTCACGCACGAAGTGGTGACTCTGCGGGTGCCAGATGAAGACCAGGGTGACGGCGCTCAGCACCGCAGCTGCGATCGCCGACCACTCGACCAGGCTCGGCGGATCGGTCCGCACGGTCGCGACCGTGACCAGGAAGATGCTCACGACGATCCCGGCCAGTGAGTGGCGCGCCCAATTGTGGCCGGTGCGGAAGAGCGCGATCAGCGTCATCGCCAGCACGGCCAGCACGCCGTACAGGACGAGGATGACCGGCACGAACTCCACCGGCTGGACGGTGCTGTCGCCGACCTGCATCGGTGACCACACCGTTCCGAGGTCGTCGCTCTTGACCACGACCATCACGCAGACGAGCGCGCCGGCAAGCAGCAGGAACCACAGCAGCCAGCACGCGAGCTCGACTGCCGGCGGTCTCTTGGTCATCGTTCCTCCTGCATCAGCGGGCGGGCCCGGTCGATAGGGTCTCCCCATGTCGGCCGACCATCTTTCGACAGCGCGGTTCCGCGCGGAGCATCAGCGCCGCAACGGCCGGGGGGAGATTGTCATTCTGCCCGACTCGGTGCACACCGCCGCACTCGCGGCCGAGGCGCTCGGCTGCGAGGTCGGTGCCATTGCGAACAGTCTGCTCTTCGACGCCGACGGAACCCCGGTCCTGATCCTCACCTCGGGCGCACACCGCGTCGACACCGCACTCGTGCAGGAACGGATCGGTGGCCCCGCGCTGCGACGCGCCAAGCCGGACTTCGTGAAGCAGAGCACCGGCCAGGCGATCGGAGGGGTGTCCCCCATCGGCCACCCCACGCCGATCCGGACCTATCTCGACTCCTGGCTGCAGAAGTACGACGTCGTGTGGGCAGCCGCCGGACATCCGGCCGCCGTCTTCTCGACGTCGTACGACGAACTCCTTGCGCTGACCGGCGCCACCCCGATCGACGTCGAGTAGAGGAAACGAATGTCACGCATCGTCGTCATCGGAGGCGGCCTCGGCGGCATCGCCACCGCCGCCCGACTCGCCAAGCAGGGCCACGAGGTGGCGCTCCTCGAGGCGAGCGGTCAGCTCGGCGGGGCGCTCGCGCCAGTCCACCAGGACGGCTACACGTGGGACGGCGGTCCGACCTCCACCCTGGTGCCGGCGGCGCTGCGGGACCTGTTCCGCAAGACCGGTCGGCCGCTCGAGACCGAGCTCGGCGGTGACCTGGAGCCATTGCCCGTCCTGCGCGAGCACCGCTTCGCCGACCAGACCTCGGTGCAGCTCCCGGGCGGATCACGCGCCGGGCAGATGGCAGCCATGGAGACCCTGGGCGCCGGTCTGGGCGAGAAGTGGGCCGCACACGTCGACCTCTACGGACCGGTGTGGGAGGTGCTGCGGATGCACTACGTCGAGGCGCCCTGGGACCCCCGCACCAAGGGAGCCGTGCCCAAGGACCTCGACGACATGTTCAACATCCGCGAGACCCTCTACAAGCGGCTGCGCCACGACTTCCGCGACGAGCGACTGGCCCTGATCGCCGGTCACCTCCTGATCGCCGAGGGCCACGACCTGCGCAACGTGCCGTCGTGGCTGGGCGTGACGTCGTACCTCGAGCAGTGCTTCGGTGGCTGGCGCGTCCCCGGCGGCATGCGGCGCCTGCTCGACGCGCTCGCAGCACGTCTGGCGACCCGCGAGGTCACCGTCCGCACCGGGGTGGAGGTCACCGATCTCGTCATCCGGGCGGGCAAGGTCGTCGCCGTCCGCACGGCCGACGGCGACGCCGATGCAGACGCCGTCGTCATTGCGATCGACCCGCGCCGGCTCCCCTCGATGGCGCCGTACGTCGAACGCACCATGCCGGCGATTCCTCCGGTGGTGTGCCACCTGGGCCTCCAGGGCGACGTACCCGACCTGCCGCACGAGGTCGTCTTCCACGCGGAGCCCCTGATCACCGTGCGACCGGGCGGCGATGCCCCCGACGGCGGCGCGGCCTGGACGCTGCACGGGCGCGGCAAGATCGCCGAGGACATGGTCGACGCCCTCGTCCGCCACGGCATCGACATCCGCGACAACATCGCCACCCGCGTCGACCTGTCGCCCCGCGACCTCGTCGAGCAGTGGCGTGGTTCCCCGATGGGCGTGCTGTGGCAGGGCCGCGGAACCGTTCGGTGGCGCCTGGGACCGACCACCCCGGTCGAGGGCGTGTACGTCGCGGGCGCGCACGGCGCACCAGGTGCGGGCGTGCCGTTCGTGACCCAGTCCGCGGCGCTCGTGGCGGGGTTGATCGGCCCCGCCTGAGCGGAACGCGTCAGACGGTGATCTGCAGCGCCTCGAAGATCTCCAGCGTCGCCTTCGACCGGTTCAGCGTGTAGAAGTGCAGGCCCGGCGCACCGCCGGCCAGCAACTCGTCGCACAGCTCGGCAGCGATCTTGATGCCCTCGGCGCGCACCGCGGCCGGGTCGCCCTCGAACGCGGCGATCCGCTCGACGATGTCGTCGGGAACGCTGGTGCCGATGAGCTCGCCCTGGCGCCGGATCGCAGCAAGGTTCAGGATCGGCATGATGCCCGGCAGGATCGGCATGTCCGCACCGCGGGCACGCACCCTCTCGACGAGACCGAAGTAGTCCTCGGCGCGGAAGAACATCTGCGTGACCGCGAACTCGGCACCGGCCTCGGCCTTGGCCACGAGGACATCAGCGTCGTGGTCGAGGGAGGCAGCGGACGGGTGTCCCTCGGGGAATGCAGCCACACCCACCCGGAAGTCACCGCGCGAGCGGGCCAGCTCGACGAGGTCGACGGCGTAGTTGAGGCCGCCCTCGGTGGGCGTCCAGTCGGCGCGCGGTCCCTCCTGCGGGTCGCCCCGCAGCGCCATCACGTGGCTGACACCCTCGGCGACGTAGGAGTCGAGGATCCCCTCGAGCTCGTCACGGGTGTGCCCGACACAGGTCAGGTGGGCCATCGGGATGAGCGCGGTCTCCCGGGCGATCCGTCCGGTGATCGCGACGGTCTTGTCGCGGGTGGCGCCGCCGGCGCCGTACGTCACGGAGACGAAGGTCGGGCGGTAGGGCTCGAGGGCCCGGATGGCGTCCCACAGCTGGGCCTCGCCGGCCTCGTCCTTGGGGGGGAAGAACTCGAACGAGAAGGAGCGTCCGCCTCCGCGGAGGATCTCGCCGAGGGAGCGCCCAGCACCGGTAGTCATGGGCGGAAGTCTAGATGTGGTCGGCTCCCAGGGGGGCATCGTCTCGACATCGCGCCCCCTCACTAGGCTGCGTCGGGTGACCGAGCAGGCGTGGGACCCGACCACTTTCCGGACCACGGTCCAGACCACGGTCGACGCCTTCCTGGCCGAGCAGGAGACCCGCCTCCTCCCCCTCGGCACCGATGCGGCCCGGCTGATGGCCGAGGCCCGGGCGCTCGTGTCCGGGGGCAAGCGATTCCGCGCCGCGTTCTGCCACTGGGGCTACGCAGCGATCGGTGGCACCCCGACGGGCAGCGAGGTCGACGCGGTCGGCCGTGCCTCGGCTGCTCTCGAGCTCCTGCACGCCAGCGCCCTGGTCCACGACGACCTGATGGACGCGTCCGACACCCGTCGTGGTCGGCCCGCAACGCACCGAGGATTCGAGACCGAGCACCGTACCGACGGCTGGCGCGGCGATCCGGAGCAGTACGGCGCGGCCGCCGCGATCCTGTTGGGTGACCTGCTCCTGTCCTGGGCCGACGAGCTGCTCCGCCGGTGCGGGCTCGGCTGGGACCGGGTCGGCCCTGCCCTCGACGTCTTCGACCTGTGCCGCTCCGAGGTGATCGCCGGCCAGTTCCTCGACGTGTCCGTCCAGGCACGTGGTCGGGCCAGCGTCGAGCAGGCGATGACCGTGCTCCGCTACAAGTCGGCGAAGTACTCCATCGAACGGCCGCTCCATGTCGGTGCCGCACTCGCCGGTGCCGACGCCGCCACACTCGACCTGCTCACCGCCTTCGGTCTTCCGCTGGGCGAGGCCTTCCAGCTCCGCGACGACCTGTTGGGCGTGTACGGCGACCCGGCCACCACGGGCAAACCGGCCGGCGACGACCTGGCCGAGGGCAAGCGCACGGTGCTGGTCGCGCTGGCACTCGAGGCCGCGGCCCCAGCAGACGCCGCTCGACTGGACACCGCCCTCGGCACACCGCTCACGGAGTCCGAGGTCGCCGACCTGCGCATCGTGATCGACGGCTGCGGCGCCCGCGAGCAGGTCGAGGCGATGATCAAGGACCTCACCACCCGCGCCGTCGAGGCGCTGGACCGCGGCGAGGCCGAGGCGGGCTGGAACGCCGACGCGTGTGTGGTGCTGCGCCAACTGGCCGCCGCGGCGACCAGCCGCGCCCACTGACCCGTTTCGGCTGACAATCTGCAAGACCTCACCGATCATTGACCCCTCGGCGATGTTGGAGGACGAAATGCGGTTCACGGCTCGGGCGTTGATTGCTGTCGGACTCCTGGTGGGCTTCTACGTGCTGGTACTGGCTGTCTTCGCCGGTCTGGCCACGGCCACGGTGCTGCTCGCGCGCTCAGGACTGAGCGCGCGGTTCAACGGGATCCTCGTGATCACCCTCTTCGCCCTGGGCTTCGCCGTGGCTGTGGGTCGTGCCCTGTTCTTCCGGCCGAGGGACGAAGGGCCGCGGCCCGGGTTGGCCGTCACCGAGATCGACCAGCCGACGCTGTGGCGCGAGGTCGCGACACTCGCCGACGAGGTCGGAACCCGCGCTCCCGACGAGATCCGACTGATCGCCAGCGTGAACGCGGCCGTCACCCAGGACAGTCGCTTCCTCGGTCTCCTGCCCGGTCGGCGCACCCTCTACGTCGGTGTCCCTCTTCTGCTCAGCCTCGGCCCACTCGAGATCCGCTCCGTCCTGGCACACGAGCTCGGTCACTACAGCGCCCGACACATGGCGCTCGGTCCCGTCACCTATCGCGGCCGGGAAGCGATCGGCCAGGTCATGGTGGAGGTCGGCCCCGAGTCGGTCCTGGGACGCATGATCGGTGTCTACGGCCGTCTCTACCTGGCTGTTTCCCACAGCGTGTCCCGGCGACAGGAACTCGAGGCCGACGCCTTCAGCGCACGGCTGGCCGGGCCGGATGCCGCCGCGTCCGCCCTCCGCATGCTCACTCCTCTGGGCGCCGCCTGGCACCGCTTCACCCGTGAGTACGCCACTCTCGGAGAGGACCTCGGCCTGAGGCCGGACCGACTCCTCGAGGGATTCGCAGCCATGCTGGAAGATCCAGCTGTCCTGCACCAGTTGGTCGACCTCGCGGACCAGGACCTGGATGCCACCAGGTCGATCTATGACACCCACCCGCCTCTGGCCGAACGCGTCGCCCGGCTCGAGGCGCTTCCCAACCGGTCGGCACCACGTCCGGGAGAACACCTCCTGATCCATCAGTCCGAGACACTGGCCGCGTTCGAGAGGGACGCCTTCGAGGACTCCGATCTCCGGCCGGCGACATGGCCCGAAGCAGTCGCGGCCGGTGGAGCCTCTCGCGCACGTCAGAACCGACACGTGCTCGGCAAGCTCGCCGGCTCCGAGTCGACGCTCGATTCGTTCACCACCCGGATCAGTCACCGGGGCCCGGTCGGCCTGCTGGAGGGCTACCCCCCAGCCGACGAACGGCGGATCCTCGCCGGCCTGATGGGCGATGCCGTCGCTGACGTCCTCGTGCAGCGGGGCAGCGCCACCTTCACCTTGAACTGGGCGGGACCGGCGAGGCTGACGGACAACGACGGCACCGACATCGATCTCTCCGGGTCGCTCCGGCCCCTGGCGGAATCGGGCGACAGTGCGCCGCTTCGTGCCCAACTCTCCGACCTCGGGGTGGACATGTCCGAAGCTCTGCCCATCGCGGAGGACCAGGTGCCGAAGCGCACGGTTCCTTCCGTCCTGGGGGCGATCGGCACGGTGGGGGCCGGACCGACCTCTGTGCTCGTCATCGTTCCCGACGGGATGCTGCTGGTGCACCTCACCGTGCGCGAACGGGCTGCTTTCCTCGCCCGCAGCATGCTGGGTGCCTCCGCTTCGCGGCGCGCCAACGAGATTGCCGTCGAGAAGGTGCTGGCCCTGTCGCTCGAAGCCATGAGAACCGGAGACAGCAGGTTCTACGCCTGGGACGCCATCACGTCAGCAGGGGTGGCGGACGGTCGCTGGGTGTCGAAGATGATGGTCCGACTGCGCGACGGCGAAAAGTGCACGATGTCCTTCAACGGTCTGTCCGAGATCGCCGGCGATCCGTGGGGAGCGATCGAGCACCACCTCGGGGACCGCTGGATCGTCCGCTGACGCCTATTCGAGCAGCGGTACGACGTCCTCGGGACCGGGTCCACGCAGGAGGACCTCGAGGCTCGGGTCCCCGGGGTCGCGCTCGCGCAGGACACCGATCACCCGCGCAAAGTCCGCCTGGGCACCGCGGGCGAAGCCGGACCAGGCCTCCCAGAGCAGCACGGTGGGGCCGGGCAGGTCGCGCAGGCAGTCGTTGAGGGCGTCGAGATTGGCGCCGTAGTGCGCGGGGAACGCGAGACTGCTGCCGATGGCCCGGAGCACCTCGGCCCGGTCCTCGACGCCGGCGCCGTCGAGGTACCCGAAGGTCCAGCCGGCGTGCTCGACGGCGTGCTGGACGTCCGCGACGTCGAGGGTGGACTCCCAGCGGTGCACGCCGGGCGTGTGGCGTCCGGCCAGGACGGCCGCGAGTCCGCTCATCTCGGTGTCATCTCCGGATCCTCTCGAAGGACTCGTAGTGGTCCCCGGTCCAGTAGAACTCGCCCCCGTCGCCGGCGATGATCCGCCGCGCGCCGCGGTGCGAGAGTCCCGGCGTCTCAACGGTGTACTCCGCGTAGTAGCCCCGCTGCCTGTCCGGGAGCACGCCCTCGAAGTTGCCGAAGGTCGAGCCGTCCTTGCCCGGATGGGGATACGGGCCGCCCTCGTCGATCAGCTCGAGCGTCGCGGCGGCCTCGGGCGGCAACTGGTCGACCGAGACGTAGCGGAAGCCGTCGTCGTCCCGGGCCGGCAGGTGCTTCGGTGGTTGCTCCGACGGTGTCGGCGTGGACGAGGCGGTCGGCGACGAGCGGTCCTGCGCGCTCGGGTCATCCTCACCCTGGCTCTGGACCCACCACAGCAGGAGCAGCAGCAGGACCGTCCCGGCCGTCGAGAGGATCCGGGTGGTGCGCCGGCTCATCGCGGGCATGGTCAGAGCAGCAGGGCCTGGGCGCGGCGCTTGACCTCGGCGCCGCGGTTCTCCCGCAGGGCGTCGATCGGCCGACCGGGCAGATCGGCGTCGAGGAAGATCCACGCGATGCACTCGCGGTCGTCGAAGCCGTTGTCGTGCAGCACCGTCAGCAGACCCGGAAGGCCCTTGACCGGCTCGCCGTCGACCAGGAACAGGGCGGGAATGCCCTGCTTCTGACCCGTGGCGGGCACGGAGGCCGGTACCGCCGCCGCCAACTGGTGCTCGCGAACCATCGTGCGCGCCTTTGCCGGTGTGACACCGAGCAGTTCGGCCGCCTCATCCCAGCTCAACCAGTCGGAGACGAGGGCGGCGAGGTCCTGATCGGCCAGTCGCGGTTCACTCATGGACCCATCTTCCCCTACGGCGTGCCCGACCAGCACCTGCGGCCTCGCGCCGTACGATGTCCCTTCCGGTCACCTTCCCCGACCGGTCCGAAGGAACCTGCACAGGAGGGTCGCTGTGCGAGACGACCAGCGCGCCCGCGGCGACAGCGCCGCGCGGCCCGGCGACCCCGGCCGCACCCGGGACCACCAGTCCGGACGCCTGCTCGACGACCGCTACCTGATCGGCTCGCGCATCGCCCGCGGCGGCATGGCCAGCGTCTACGAAGCCGTCGACACCCGGCTGGACCGGACCGTTGCGGTCAAGATCATGCACCCGGGCCTGGGCGATGCGACCTCCCACGACGACGACTCGTTCGCGCGGCGGTTCGTCCGCGAAGCGCGATCGGCAGCCCGCCTGTCGCACCCGAACGTGGTCGCGGTCTACGACCAGGGCCGCGACGACACCGGCGACGGAACCATCTACCTGGTCATGGAGTTCGTCCCCGGGCACACCCTGCGCGACACCATCACCAAGGAAGCTCCGATGTCGCCCGAGCGGGCGCTGGCCATCCTGGATCCGGTGCTCTCGGCTCTCGCCGCCGCCCACCGTGCCGGGCTGATCCACCGCGACGTGAAGCCCGAGAACGTCCTCATCGCCGACGACGGCCGGATCAAGGTGGCCGACTTCGGTCTCGCCAAGGCCGTGAGCGCCGAGACGCAGCACACCGCCACCAACGGCGTCCTGATCGGAACGGTCTCCTACCTCGCACCCGAGCTCGTCGTCGAGCAGCGGGCCGACGCCCGCGCTGACGTGTACGCCGTCGGCGTGATCCTGTTCGAGCTCCTCACCGGCACCAAGCCGCACACCGGCGAGACCCCGATCGCCGTGGCCTACCGCCACGTCCACCACGACGTGCCGCACCCGTCGAGCGTGGTGCCCGGCCTGCCGACGTACGTCGACGCGCTCGTCGCCCGCGCCACGAGCCGCGACGCCAGCCTGCGGCCCGCCGATGCGACCGTGCTGCTGCACCACGTGCACCGCGTCAGCCACGCGCTCAACAGTGGAGTGCGCGACGACCCCGAGCTCGTCGACGACCTGATGCCCTCCGCCCGGGTGATCGCCCCGGACGACCACTACGACACCACCCCCGAGCCGGTGAGCTCGCTGTGGGAGGCACGGGCCGACCGTACGGCGGACCGCACTGCCGATCGAGCTGCCCACGGGCGTGCCGACCACGAGGAGACGTCGGTCATCGCGACCGCGCCCGAGCAGGGCACCCGGCCACCCGGCCCGCCGCACTCGTTGCCTCCCGTGCGGCCCCAGCAACAGGCACCCCGGCAGCGTCGGGGACGCCGGAGCGTCGTCCTCGCGGTCCTGATCGCACTGCTCGTGGCCGGACTCGGTGCCGGTGGGTACTGGTTCGGCTGGGGTCGCTACACCTCGACGCCGAGCGTCGTCGGCCTGGACCAGGCTGCCGCCGCCGCCAAGCTGGACAAGGCAGGCCTGGGCTCAGAGGTCACCAGCGAGGTCTACTCCGAGACCGCTGAGGCAGGCGAGGTGATTGCGACCCGACCCGAACCCGGCGACCGGATCCTGCCCGACGACAGCGTCGAGCTGACCGTGTCCCTCGGCCCCGAGCGCTACGACGTCCCCGACCTGCGCGGGATGACCGTCGAGGAGGCCGAAGACGCTCTCGACGAGGTCAAGATGGTCCTCGGTCAGCAGAAGGAGGCCTACTCCGACACCGTGCCGAAGGGCGAGGTCATCAAGACCAAGCCCGCGTTCGGCACCGACGCCGCGAAGCAGCAGCCCCCGAACACCGCAGTCACGCTCTTCATCAGCAAGGGCAAGACGCCCATCAAGGTGCGCGACTGGACCGGCCGCGACGCCGAGGAGATCGAGAAGGCGCTGGAGAGCCGTGGGCTCCAGGTCAAGGTCACCGACACCGAGTACAGCGACGACGTGCCCGAGGGCGACATCATCAGCCAGTCGCCCAAGGTGGGCACGACCGTCTACAAGGGCGACACCATCGAGTTCGTGGTCTCGCGAGGCCCCGAACTCGTCACGGTCCCGGCGATTCGCTACCTCTCCACCGACGATGCCGTCGAGAAGCTCGAGGACCTCGGGTTCAAGGTGAAGAAGGAACGCGCCTCCATCTACCTGAGCGGTCAGGTGGCTTGGGCCACGGATCCGGAGTCGGGCGAACGGGTCAAGAAGGGCAGCACGATCATCCTCTATATCGTCTGAGGGTGACCCAGCCAGACACGCGCCGCACCACGTTGCTGGCGACGCTCGCGCTGTTGGCGATGACCGCGTGCTGGGGCTCCACCTTCTTCCTGATCAAGGACCTCCTCGAGCGGGTGCCGACGGTCGACTTCCTGGCCGTCAGGTTCCTGATCGCCGGAGCAGCGATGGTGCTGGTCGCGCCGCGCGCGATCAGCCGCCTCTCCCCCGAGATGCGCCGCCGGGCGCTCGTGCTCGGCGGCCTCTACGGCGTCGCCCAGATCCTCCAGACCGCCGGGCTCGCCCACACTCCGGCGAGCGTGTCCGGGTTCATCACCGGCCTGTACGTCGTGGCGACACCTTTGTTCGCCGCGCTGATCCTGCGAAGCCGCATCTCGCGAGCCACCTGGGCAGCGGTGCTCCTCGCGACCGCCGGACTCGGCGTGCTCACGCTCGACGGCTTCTCGATCGGGTACGGCGAAGCGATCACCCTCGTCGCTGCCCTGCTCTACGCGCTCCACATCGTCGGCCTCGGCGCGTGGTCGCGACCGGGCGATGCACTGGGCATGTCGATCCTGCAGGTGCTGGTGATCGCAGCGATCTGCTCGGCGGCCGCGCTCGTCTCGGGCGCCCCGGGCGTCGTACTCCCCGAACGCGGAGCGGACTGGGCCTCGATCGTCTACATGGCGCTGGTCGCCGGCGCGGCCGCGCTGCTGGCACAGACCTGGGCGCAGGCCCACCTGCCGCCGACCCGCAGCGCGATCATCATGAGCATGGAACCGGTGTTCGCGGCGTTCTTCGCAGTGCTGCTCGGTGGCGAGTCGGTGACCAGCCGGATGGCCGTCGGCGGCGTGATGGTGCTGACCGCGATGCTGGTCGTCGAGTCACTGCCACGACGCAGGATCGAGGCGGAAGTGCCCCACATCGCTGTGTGACTTCCTCGCTCGCGGGTCTGGCTTTCCGGATCGGTCCGGCGCACCATGGAGGTCTGGGGAATCCTCGAGGAGTCATCCATGGCCGGTCACATCATTCATGTCCACGGCACCATCTCCGCGCCGCCCGAGCACGTCTGGGACGTCATCACCGACGTCGCCCATGCCAACGACGTCCTGCGCAGCGTCAGTGAGGCCGAGCTCCTGACCGAAGGGGAGTACGACGTCGGGACTGCCTGGCGCGAACGCCGCACGCTCTTCGGCCACCACGGTCCCGAAGAACTCCAGGTCGTCGAGTCCGAGCCACCGTTGCGCACCGTGGTCGAGGCCGAGGTCGGCAACGACATCATCCGGACGGCGTACCGGCTCACCCCGACGGGGCGCGATCGCGACCAGACCCGGCTCGCGATGACCACGACGGTCGAGATGAGCCACCGCTCCCCCCTGTCACGGGCGATCTGGGCGGCTTTCGGAGGCTTCAGCTACGAGCGCACCCGCAAGGTCCTGGAGCACGACCTGGAGGACATCGAGGCCGAAGCGCACCGGCGCGCGATGGCGGGCTGACGTCGGGCCACCCACCACTGCGGCGCCACCCGTCTCACGCAAGGACCTGCCTCGCGGGGCCGCTCGCGGTAGCGTGGCCCCGCCATGACCACCCCGACGTTCTGCATCGACTGCGGGCACGAGCTCGGGATCGGCCGGTTCTGCACCAACTGCGGCAAGCCCGTCCCCGGCCGACACCCCGAGGCGATGCCTCACATCGACGCGCCCACGACGCCGCGCGCGACTGCGCCGGTCGTGCCGCCGTCCGCGGACCAACTGCCGCCCTCGGCCCGCTACCCGTTGTACGCCGAGGCCCCGCCGACCGTGGTCAGTCCCGCAATGCCACCCCCTCCGATGCCCCCGCCGATGCCCCCTCCGGCACCCTCCTGGCTGCCGGAGGCGCCGTCCTACGACGCGCCCCGCCCGGTCCGGGCCTGGTGGCCCTGGGCGATCGCACTGGTGGTCCTCGCGGTCGTGGCCGGACTCGGTGCGCTCCTGCTGATCGGAGGCGGCGACGACGAGAACGCCGCCGACGAAGTCCCCGGCGCCCCGACGAGCGCGGCCACCGCACCGAGCGTGTCCGGGACCGACGAACCCGAGAAGCCTGACAGCACCGGGACGGGTGCCCCGGCCGACGCTCCGGACCCCGAGGACGTCATCGACCTGACCGCCGGTGTGTCGGCCGAGGTTCCTGCCGTGGCACCGCCGAGCCGCGACCGGCAGAACCAGCCCGTGAAGTTCGTGGCCGCGAACATGTGGGACGGCAGCGCCCGCACCACCTGGCGCATGCCGGGCGACGGGACCGGCGAGACGCTGACCTTCGACCTCGGTGCCGAGGTCGTGCTGACCGACGTCGGGATGATCAACGGCTACGCCAAGATCGACGGCCCGACGAACTGGTACACCGGCAACCGCCGGGTCCGTGCGGTCCAGTGGGAGTTCGACGACGGCACCCGCGTCACGCAGGAGTTCGCCGACAAGCAGACCATGCAGATGGCGATGATCGGGCCCGTGCGGACCGCCACGGTCACGGTCCATCTGCTCACGGTCACCGAACCGGGCAAGGGCACCAACGGCCGCGACTTCACGGCGATCAGCGAAGTTCGTTTCCTCGGAGCGCCGGGCTAGCCCACCAGCTTCGCGAGCGCTCCGGCTGCCCGCTCGGCGTCGGCACGACCGACGTCCAGGTGCGTGACCAGTCGGATCGTTCGCGCACCGACGGCGCTGATCAGGACCCCGGCGTCCCGCGCCGCGGCCACGAAGGACGGAGCGTCCGCGCGGTCGAAGGCGACGATGTTGGTGTCGACCGACGCCGGGTCCACACCGCAGGCCTCGGCCAGCAGGCGGGCGTTCGCGTGGTCATCTGCGAGACGATCGACGTGGTGGTCGAGGGCGTGCAGTCCGGCGGCGGCGAGGATGCCGGCCTGACGCATCCCGGCGCCGAGGCGCTTGCGGCGTACCCGTGCCTCGACCATCTGCTCGCGGCTGCCGATCAGCAGGGAACCCACCGGTGCACCGAGGCCCTTGGACAGGCACACGGCCATGACGTCGGCCACGGCGCCGTACTCCGCCAGTGGCGTGCCGGTCGCGACGTGTGCGTTCCAGATCCGGGCGCCGTCGAGATGGACCGCCACGCCCTGCCCGTCGGCGAAGGCCCGCAGCGCCTTCAGGTCGGTCAGCGGCACGACGGTGCCGCCGGCGAAGTTGTGGGTGTTCTCGACCGAGATCGCCGTGGTCCGGACGAAGAACGGGCCGAGGTCGGGCGCGAAGAGGTCTTCGATCGCAGCCAGGTCGAGCTGGCCGCGCGGGTGCGACCAGGTGCGCATCGTGAGGCCGTTGATGGCCCCGTGCGCGCCCAGCTCGGCCCGCGCGATGTGCGCCCGCGCCTCACACAGGACTTCCTGTCCGGGAGCGACCAGGGCTGCGACGGCGAGCACGTTCGCCAGCGAACCGGTCGGTGTGAACAGTGCGTCCTCATGGCCGAACAGCCCCGCGACCCGCTCCTCGAGCGCCAGCACCGTCGGGTCCTCGCCATAGACGTCGTCGCCCACCTCGGCGGAGGCCATGGCCGCACGCATCGCGTCCGTCGGACGGGTCACCGTGTCGGAGCGCAGGTCGATCACGTGCCGCATCCTTCCACGAGCCTGAGCGGTGATGCTCAGGCCTTGCGGAGCATTTCTGCGACGAGGAAAGAGAGTTCGAGCGACTGGACGCGGTTGAGTCGGGGGTCGACGACCGACTCGTAGCGGTGGGCGAGGCCGAGCTCGTCGAGCTCCTCACCGCCACCGATGATCTCGGTGACGTCGTCGCCGGTGTTCTCGACGAGGATGCCGGCCGGCACGGTGCCGAGCGCGCGGTGCACGTCGAAGAAGCCCTGGACCTCGTCGATGACGTCCTCGAATCGCCGCGTCTTGTAGCCGTTGGAGGCCTCGAAGGTGTTGCCGTGCATGGCGTCGCAGACCCAGGCCACGTCGACGCCCTCGGCGCTGACCTTCTCCACCAGCGCGGGCAGGCCGTCGCGAATCTTGCTCGCACCGAAGCGGGTGATGAAGGTCAGTCGACCCGGCTCGTTCGTCGGGTTGAGCTTGGCGGCCAGCGAGAGGGCGTCGTCGGCGGTCGCGGACGGGCCCAGCTTGCAGCCGATCGGGTTGCGGATGTGGCTGAAGTACTCCACGTGCGCACCGTAGAGCTGGCGGGTGCGCTCACCGATCCAGACCATGTGCCCCGAGACGTTGTAGGGCGCGTCGGTGCGCGAGTCGATTCGCGTCATCGCGTGTTCGTACTCGAGCAGCAGCGCCTCGTGCGAGGAGTAGAAGTCGACGCGGTGGAACTCGTCGGGGTCGGCGCCGATGGCCTGCATGAAGTTCAGGGCCCGGTCGATCTCGGCGGCCATCGCTTCGTAGTGCTGGCCCACCGGGCTGTTGCGGACGAACTCGGAGTTCCAGGTGTGCACCTGACGGAGGTCGGCGTACCCACCCGTGGTGAACGCGCGCACGAGGTTCAGCGTCGATGCGGACGAGTGGTAGACGTCCAGCAGACGCTGCGGGTCGTGGCGGCGCGAGTCGGGCGTGAACTCGAAGCCGTTGACCGCGTCGCCGCGGTACGCCGGAAGCGTGACACCCTCGCGGGTCTCGGAGTCCGAGGAGCGCGGCTTGGCGTACTGCCCGGCGAGGCGGCCCACCTTCACGACCGGCACGGAAGCGGCGTACGTCAGCACGACCGCCATCTGGAGCAGGACGCGCAGCTTGTTGCGGGTGTTGTCGGCGGTCGCGTCGACGAACGTCTCGGCACAGTCGCCGCCCCAGAGCAGGAAGGCCTCGCCCCGGCTCGCGGCGGCGACCTTGGACTTCAGCTCGTCGCACTCGCCTGCAAACACCAGCGGAGGAAGCGTGCGCAGTCGGTCGACGGTCGCAGCCAGGGCCGCGGGGTCGTCGTACGACGGCTGCTGCTTCGCGCCGATGGCGTGCAACTGCTCGAGGGACGGGAGGGTGCTCACCCTCCAAGGGTACGGCGCAGCGCCGCAGCCCAACTAGCGCGGGTCATCCGTGGGATCGATGTCCATGTGCTCGATGTCGGCGAACTGCCCGCCCTCGGGCTTGTGGAAGATCCGGGTGATGCCCCAGAGCAGCACACCGAGCGCCAGCATGAACCCGGCGATGACGTACTGGATGCGGTCGGGCGCCAACCGCGCCCACGGACCGAGCAGGTAGAGACAGAACGCAGCACCGAGGACCGGCACGGCCGTCGGCGCCTTGAAGTGGCCGCTGTCCGGCTCGCGGCGCAGGATCAGGCAACAGACGTTGACGATCGAGAACACGGCCAGCAACAGGAGGCCGGTGGTGCCGGACAACGCACTGACGACCGACACCTGGGTGCCGTCGTCGGCGTCGCCGAGCTTGGCGTCGCGCAGCTTCACCACGGCGATGATCAGGGCCATCGCGAGCAGCGTCGTGAACGCGATCGCGGCGTACGGGGTCCGGCGACCCGGCAGCACCTTTCCGAGCACCGGCGGCAACACGTTCTGCTGTGCCATGCCGTAGAGCAGCCGGCTGGCCATCAGCATGTTGATCAGCGCCGTGTTGGCGACGGCGAAGACGGTCATGAACGGGAAGAAGTCATCGATCGGGATGTCCGGGGCACCCCGTTTCACGACGTCGATCAGGATTCCGGCGTCCTCGTTGGTCGGCGTACCGATCTGGCCGGGCGGAATCACGATGATCACCGAGATGGCCACCAGCATGTAGATGACCACGGCGATGCCGAGGCCGGTCAGCATCATCCTCGGGAAGATCTTCTCGGGGTTCTTGGTCTCCTCGACCATGTTCACCGAGTCCTCGAAGCCGACCATCGAGAAGAACGCGATGGCGGTGGCGATGGTGACCGCCATGAACATGCCCTTGTCCGAGGGGCTCTCGAAGACCGTGATCCGTTCGAAGTCACCGTCACCCTTGACCATCACGGAGAACCCGATGGCGATGACGATGGCCAGCGCTGCCATCTCGATCAGCGTCAGGATCACGTTGAACTTCACGCTCTCGCCGACTCCGCGCAGGTTGATCAGGGCGAGCAGGGCCATGAACACCAGGGCCACGAACAGCGCCCAGCCCGGGGTCGTCGGCACGCCCGACCAGATCTCGTTGAGCCCGAGCAACAGGTTGTTGGCCAGGAGGTTGGCCGACGTCGAGGCACTGGTGATGCCCGAACAGATCACCGTGAACGCCACGAGGAACGTGATGAAGTGGATGCCGAACGCCTTGTGCGTGTACAACGCGGCGCCAGCGGCCTGGGGGTACTTCGTGACCAGCTCGAGGTAGGAGAACGCCGTGAGTGTGGCGACCGCGAAGGCGACGAGGAACGGCAACCAGGCGATGCCGCCGACCTGACCTGCGAGGCGACCGGTGACGGCGTAGACACCGGCGCCGAGGATGTCCCCGACGATGAACAGCAGCAGCAGCCCGGGGCCCAGGACCCGCTTGAGCTCTGGCTGGCTGGAGCCATCCTGTGTCGTCACGCCGGACGTGTCGGTCGCCATGTGTTCGTTTCCTTCCCGAGGTGGAGCCTGGTCTCCCTGAGCCCAGCCTCGCGCAGCGCGAGGCGAAAGGGAAGCACTGGGCCCGCCGCCGGACGGCGTGGCACGGCGATGGCCTAGCCGAAGAAGACCTGCGCCTCGGCGTACTCCTCGGGGCTGACGACCTTCAGCTCACCGGTGCCCTCGATGAGCGGGACGCGCACGATGTTTGTCCCGCGCAGAGCCACCATGACGCCGTAGTCACCGTCGGCGACGGCGCCGATCGCCTGCAGCCCGAATCGGGTCGCCAGCCAGCGGTCGAACGCCGATGGCGTGCCGCCGCGCTGGATGTGACCGAGGACGACGGCCCGCGCCTCCTTGCCCGTGCGGTGCTCGATCTCGCTGGCGAGGCGGTCGCCGATCCCGCCGAGCCGGACGTGTCCGAACGCGTCCTTCTCGCCGCTGGCCAGGATCATCCCGGTGCCGTCGGCCGGCAGGGCGCCCTCCGAGACGACGATGATCGGGGCGTACTCGCTCTTGAAACGGGTCATCACGTGCGCGCAGACGGCATCGATGTCGAAGGGCACCTCGGGGATCAGGACGGCGCTGGCACCGCCCGCGATGCCGGAGTGCAGGGCGATCCAGCCCGCGTGCCGGCCCATCACCTCGACGACGAGGACGCGGTGGTGCGACTCCGCCGTCGTGTGCAGCCGGTCGATCGCCTCGGTCGCGATGTTGACCGCGGTGTCGAAGCCGAACGTGAAGTCGGTGCCGGAGAGGTCGTTGTCGATGGTCTTCGGGACCCCGACGACGTTGACGCCGAGCTCGGCGAGCTTCGTGGCGACGCCGAGCGTGTCCTCACCGCCGATCGCGACCAGGGCCTCGACGTCGGCCGCGGCCAGGTTGTCCTTGATCTGCTGCACACCGCCCTCGACGGCGAACGGGTTGGTCCGCGAGGAACCGAGGATGGTGCCGCCTCGCGGCAGGATTCCCCGGCACTGCTCGATGCCGAGCGGCATCGTGATGCCCTCGAGCGGCCCCCGCCAGCCGTCACGGAAGCCCACGAACTCGAAGCCGTGTTCGTTCACTCCCTTGCGGACCACCGCCCGGATGACCGCGTTGAGACCGGGACAGTCGCCACCACCAGTGAGCACTCCTACGCGCATGTCTCGACCCTACGTCCTACGGTTGGCCCATGACCTTCTCGATCGTGGCCAGATCCGCCGACGGTGAGTCGTGGGGCGTGGCCGTTGCGTCCAAGTTCCTTGCTGTCGGGTCGGCGGTGCCGGCTGCCGTGGCCGGCGTCGGCGCGGTCGCCACCCAGGCCGACGCCAACGTCGCCTACAAGGGGCTGGCCCTGTCCCACCTCGACGAAGGAGCCACCGCTTCGGTCGCGCTGCAGCGGCTGATCGAGGAGGACGAGGGCCGCGCACAGCGTCAGGTCGGCATCGTCGACCTCGACGGCGGTGCGGCCTCCCACACCGGCGCCGAATGCATCCCGTGGGCCGGCAGCCGGACCGGCGAGGGCTGGGCGATCCAGGGCAACTGCCTGGCGGGCCCGGAGGTCGTGGAGGCGATGGAGGAGGCCTGGCTCGAGAGCAAGGCCGACGCACCGCTCCAGGACCGCCTGCTCGCCGCGCTCGCAGCGGGCGACGCCGCCGGTGGGGACCGCCGGGGCCGCCAGTCCGCCGCGATCCTCGTGGTTCGCGACGAAGCCGGCTACGGCGGTCTCGACGACGTTGCCGTCGATCTCCGCGTGGACGACCACGAAGCCCCGATCGACGAGTTGGCGCGACTCCTGGACCTCCACGAGCTCTATCTCACGGCGTCGACCGAGGACGAGAAGGTCGACGTCGACGACGCCCTGCGGGCCGAGCTGGAGGCCTTCGCCGCTGGTGCCGGCCACCGCGACTTCGCCACCTGGGTCGGCACCGAGAACTACGAGATGCGGGTCGCGCCCGACCTCTCGTGGATCGACGAGCGGATCCTGGCGATCGTGCACGACCAGGGCTGAACCGAGGCCGTCAGCGGCGCTGGGCCCGCTCCACCGTCTGTTGCGCCGCGTCCCGCTCGGCGATGGCCGTCCGCAGGTCGGCGGCAGCTGCGTCCCGGGCCTCCTCGGCCTCGCCGAGCTCTTCCTCGACGCTCTCCGACTCCTCCTCGAGGTCCGCGAGCGCGCGCCGGTGCTCGTCGATCTCCGCCTGCAGCTGCAGCGCCCGCGCAGAGAGTCGGGAGACCTCGACGAGCGCATCGTCGTGCGTGGCGCTCGCGTCGTCGAACTCGTCGACGGCTGCGGCCAGTCGCTCCTCCGCGGCCGCGAGCGCCTTCGCGACCCGATCGGGGTCCGGTACGACGTGCAGGTCGGGCGGCCCGGGGACGACCGCTTCGCGGGCGGTGGCCTCGAACCCGAGCGCTTCCGGCACGGCGATCGCCCCGGCCAGATCGGCGGGGTCCACTGGCTCCACTCCGGTCGTGTGCAGGGCCGTGACGAGCAGTCCGCTGCGCACCGCGCGACCGCAGGAGGCGTCCACCATCGCAGCGGTCAGGGTGGCTTCGACCTGCTCGGCGACGGCCTCCGTCACCCGCAACCCCTCGTCGCCGGCGAGTCGGCGAGCCTGGGTGGTGACGGCCGCAGTGACCTGGCGCCGCTGCCTGGTCAGCGCCCGCAGCTCCCCCGCCGACATGGCCTGCTGCGCCTCGCGGAGCGCGGCGCCGACGCTCAGGACCTGGTCGACCTGGGCACCCTCACGGCGGACGAGCAGGTTGATCACCCACGCGGCTGTGCCGGGTTTGCGCAACGTCTTGACCCGGGCAGCCAGGGGCGTGCCCTTGAGCTCCTTGACCCGTGCATCGCGCGCGGGAGTGAACTCGGCGAGCGGCAATGCGTAGAGCTCGTCGGCAATGTCGAGCAGGTCGTCAGTCATCGAGGCCCTGCTCGATGACGTACCGGGTCAGTTCGACACGGTTGTGCATCTGCAGCTTGCGCAAGGTGTTCTGCACGTGGTTCTGCACCGTGCGGTGCGAGAGCACGAGCCGCTCGGCGATCTGTTTGTAGGACATCCCCTTGGCGACCATCTTGAGGATCTCGGTCTCGCGCTCGGTCAGCTGCTCGCCCGGCGGCGTCGTCGGGGCGTTCATCCGCCGGAACTCCCCCAGCACCAGTGCGGCCAGGCCGGGCGTGAACACGCTGTCACCCGCAGCGACACGGCGTACGGCGGCGATCAACTCCTCGCGCGACGCCGACTTCACGAGATAGCCCGTCGCTCCGGCCTTCACTGCGGCGAGGACGTCGTCCTGCTCCCCCGACGCCGACAGGATCAGCACCCGTGACGACGGGTCACTGGCCAGCACGCTTGCCGTCACCTCGACCCCGCTGGGCTCGGGGATCTGCAGGTCGAGCACGACGACCTGCGGCCGGGTGGCCAGGAACCGGTTGATCGCCTCGGTGCCGGTGGCGGCGGTCGCGACGACGGTGAACCCCGCGGCCGTCAGGTCGCGCTCGACCGCCTCGCGCCACATCGGGTGGTCGTCGACGACCATCACCCGGATCGGATCGGACATGGGTCGACCCTAGACGGGCAGCGTCATGCCCGGTGGAAGCGCCCTCGCCGATGGAGCAACGCGTCGTCGGCCTCGTCGTCGATCTCGACCGTCTCGATCGCCACCTCGACCTCGACCGACCAGCCGACCTCGCGTTCACCGACCAGTCGCACCTCCGCCCAGGTGCGTGCCGACGCAAGACGCGGACCGTGGCCGGTGACGAGGAACTCAGCTTGCCTGAATGGCCCGCCCGGCGCGGGAGCAGTGCCTGCGAAGGCCTCCGCCAGGTCGCGATCGGCCCACGTGAGCAGCTGCACGACACCCACGCCGCCGTCGCGGAGCACGTCGACCAGGTCGGCGTCCGGATCGAGGAGGGCAAGGATCGACGGGGCCGGTCCGAGCGCCACCATCAGGGACGAGACCGTGAGGCCGGCGCAGGACGGCTCCTGACCCGCGGTCCACAGGGTGACCGCACCACCGATGCGACCGCGGAATCGCCGGGCGGGATCGGGGTCCGGCGCTGCGAACGGATGGCCGCTGTGAATGGTCATCGGTCTCCTCCTGGCGAGCCGGGGCGCGGGACCACGAAGGTCCACTCCGTCCCGTAGGACCCGGTGTCCAGGGTGGCCTCCCCGCCAAGGTCGCGGATCCGGCCGCGGATCGATTCGAGCACACCGAGTCGGCCCTGGTGCTCTGCCTCCTCGAGGCGACCTGGCGCGATGCCGGGTCCCTCGTCACGCACAGTGACCTCGACCCGGTTGCCGAGGTCCTCGAGCAGGATCCACGCCGGGGCGTCCTCACCGACGTGCCGGCTGACATTGTCGAGACACGCCTTCGCGACGGCCGTGATCTCGGCGACCGCATGCGCCGGGAGGTCGACCGCGCCGGCAGGCAACGCCACCTCGGTGCGGGCGCGGGCGCCGAGCCCGCCCAGGGCTGCGGCCAGATCCGCACTGACTCCTGCAGCGCGAGCGGGCGTGACCGAGTCCTGCGACCGGATCAGGGTCCGCAGTGCCTGCTCCTGGGCACCGGCGAGCCTGCCCAGTTCGGCGGCCTCGCCGCCGAGCTCACCACCGCGCCGCTGCATGAGCGCCAGCACCTGGAGCACGCCGTCATGAACCACCCGCGCCAGCCGGGCCCGTTCGGCGGCAGCAGCCGCCTCCCGCTGCGCCCGGTCACGGTCCGCGGCCATCGTCGTGAGCGACTCGCACAGGAACCCGACCATCGAGCCGCCGAGCAGCAGGAGGAACACGTTGGCCCAGTCCTGCTGGCTGACATCGCGGCGGATGAGCAGGTCGATCCCGCCGAGCAGGACAGCTGCAGCGGTGCCGCCGCGCCAGCCGTAGCGGACCGCCCAGGCCAGCAGCGCACCCACGATGAAGTAGCCGGGGATCGTGGCGTGGAACCACTCCCCCTTGATGACGGGCGTCGCAAGCAGCATCGCCACGGCGAGCGCGAGGTCGGCGACGAGGATCGCTGGGAGCCGCCGCTCCGGAGCGGCGTAGACGACGATCGACGCGATCGTGCCGACCACCATGATGCCGATGCACGACCAGCCGAGAGCGGGATGCTCGAAGTTGTTGCGGTAGGCGTTGATGGCCACCGTGTAGGCGAGCACGACCACGCGCAGCACCGCGAGTGCCCGGAACATCCGGTTCTCGACGGCGACCGCAGCCCGGGTCGTCGTACCGCTGCTCACCAGGGAGTCGGTCAGGACGCGATCTTTCGCTCTTCGCCCTCGCCGCGCTCGGCGCGCTCGGCCTTCTTCGACTCCTCCTTGGCACGGGAGGCATACATGTCGACGTACTCCTGACCGGAGAGCCGCATGATCTCGTACATGATCTCGTCGGTGATCGACCGCAGGATGAAGCGATCGTTCTCCAGACCGGCGTAGCGCGAGAAGTCCATCGGCTTGCCGAAGCGCACGGTCGGGCGGGTGATCCGGCCGAACTTCTTGCCGGGCGGCGCCACCAGGTCGGTGCCGACGACGGCGACCGGGATCACCGGGACACCCGTCTCCAGGGCGAGCCGGGCGATGCCGGTCTTGCCACGGTAGAGCCGGCCGTCGTGCGACCGGGTGCCTTCGGGGTAGATGCCGAAGAGCTCGTTCTCGGCCAGCACCCGCTTCGCCGAGACGAGGGCACCAGAGGCCGCGTCACCGCTGGTGCGGTCGATCGGAATGTTTCCGGTGCCACTGAAGAAGGTCTTCTGGAGCCAGCCCTTGATGCCGGGGCTGGTGAAGTACTCCGCCTTGGCGACGAAGCGCACCATCCGCGGGATCACCAGCGGCATGAACAGCCAGTCGGCGTAGGAGAGGTGGTTGCTCGCGAGGATCGCCGGGCCCTGGGACGGGACGTTCTCGACACCGTCGGCGCGCGGGCGGAAGACCAGCTTCAGCAACGGCCCGAGGGCGATGAACTTGAGGAACCAGTAGAACAACCGACTGCACCTTCCCCTTGGACCTGTCCACCGACGATGCCCCGCCCGAGCACGAAGCACCTGGTCGAGAGACTAGTGCCTCGACGCGGTTCCCCGGACACCCGCGTCCACCCCTGATCGTGCGGCACAATCACGCCATGCCGCCCAGCCCTGCCTCCGTCACCGCGCCCCTTTCGATCGCCGCCCGCCCCGAGCTGACCGGCGGACGCCGGATCGGGGTGCTGCTCAGCCACGGCTTCACCGGGTCGCCGGCCTCGATGCGCCCGTGGGGCGAGTATCTCGGCGCCCGGGGGTACGGCGTCGTCGTGCCCCTGCTGCCCGGGCACGGCACCACGTGGCAGGACCTCAACCAGCGCACCTGGGCGGACTGGCACGCCGAGGTCGTCTCGGCGTTCGACGCCTTGCGGGCCGACCACGACGCTGTCGTCATCGGCGGGCTGTCGATGGGTGGCGCTCAGGTGATCCAGTTGGCCGAGGCCCGCAACGACGACATCGCGGGCGTGATGCTGGTCAACCCCGCGGTGTCGACCAAGCGCCTCGACGTGAAACTGCTGCCCGTCCTGAAGCACCTGGTCCCGTCGTTCCCGGCGATCGGAAACGACATCAAGAAGGAGGGCGTCGACGAGCACGGCTACGACCGCACCCCGCTCAAGGCGGCGCACTCGATGATGAAGGCCTGGCCCGGTCTGATCGCGGACCTGCCGAAGATCAAGGCGCCGCTCATCTACTTCCGCGCCGACGACGACCACGTGGTCGACGACTCCTCCGAGAAGATCATCCTGAGCCGGATCTCCTCGAGCGATGTCACCCGCGTCCCGCTGCCCGAGAGCTTTCACGTCGCCACGATCGACAACGACGCCCCGACGATCTTCGAACAGTCCGCGGCCTTCGTCGCCCGGGTGGCCGGGTGACCGCTCCCTCGGACCGGATGCTGCTGGCCTTCGTCCGACTGTGGGCGTTCGCCCTCCTGCTCCACGTCTGCATGGCCGACCAGCACCGGCTGGACACGGTCTGGGGCATCGCGGTCGCCACCCTGGCCTTCGCCGTGCTGATCCAGCCGCGCTCGCTGCCCCTGTTCGGGCTGCTGCTGGTCGCGCAACTCGCCGACATGGTCGCCGAGATGCCGTACTCGCCCAACCACTGGATGCTCGACGGGTTCGTCGGCCTCACGATCCTGGCCTGCTTCGCCGTACGGCGCGAGGTCTCACTCGATGCGCTTCGACGCGCCGTCCCGGGCATCAGGATCGTCCTCCTGATCGCCTACTCGGCGGCGGCACTCGCGAAGTACAACAGCACCTTCCTCGACCCGGTCACCAGCTGCGCGTCGGCGATCGCGGCCCGCGCCTCGTTCGGAGCCACCCGGGACCTGCCGCTGGACCCCGTGTGGATGATCGCGACGATCACCGCCGAGAGCCTGATCCCGGTGCTGTTGCTCATCCCGGCCACGCGGCGTCATGGCGTCCGGCTGGGCATGACCTTCCACTGCCTGATCACCTTGAGCCCCGCGATCGGGGTCCAGGACTTCAGTGCGACGCTCATCGCGCTCTTCTTCCTGTTCCTGAGCGCGCCGGATGCCGATGAGCTCCTGGACCGCCTGCAGCGGCTGACCTCCAGGTCGGCCGTGGTCCGCGACGTACGCCGCTTCCCGTACGTCGCTGCGGCGCTCGGACTCCTGGTGATCGGATTCACCGGCTACCTCAGCGTGGGCGTGGCATCGGCGGCGACGAACGTGATCAGCAAGGTCGTCCTGGTGGCCATTGTCATCGCGGCGCTGTGGTCGTGGCGACAGGCAGCGCCGACCGCACGGATCGCCGGTGTCACCTGGATCCATGTCCCGATGATCGTGGTGACCCTGGCGTGGGCGCTGAATCCCTATCTCGGACTTCGCACCACCGCGTCCTTCACGATGTTCTCGAGCCTGCGCACCGAGGGGACCGAGGCGAACCATCTCTTCCTTCCCTCCGTCCACCTGACGACGTGGCAGGAGGACCTCGTCTACCTCGAGTCCTCCAGCGATCGGGCGATCGACCGCGCCGCCGAGTCGGACGTCGCCGTTCCGCTGCTCGGCCTGCGGCTGCGGGCGATGGAGGATCCCGGGCTCGTCGTCACCGGGGTGTTGCACGGCGATCGGGTCACCTTCGGCCCCGGCACCGGTCAGCGTCCGCTCGAACCGCTGTCCCTGTGGGAGCGGAAGTACGCCCACTTCCACGCGATCCCGGTCGGTGACCAGCCCTTCTGCACGGACTGAGCAGCACCTGGCTGCCCGGCGCAGGCGTAGGCTGAGCGCGTGAAACGGGAGAACCCTGAGGACCAGGACTCCGCCTGGCAGAAGATCGTCGACAACTACGGCGAGCGCGCCGAACTCGAGGCCGTCGACGTGACACCTGTCGCGCCCGCACCCGAGCCCATGGAGGACGAGGAACCGGACGGCCACCACGAGTTGTCGAGCCTCTTCGACGACGACGTCGACGGCTTCGTCCCGGAGCGCCCGCCGCCGATTCCGGTGCCGCCGCCGGACCGCCTCCTCGCCTGGCTCGGTGTCTTCGGTTCTCCGACCGTGCTGCTGGTCTTCCTCGTGCTCGGGCTCGACCTGCCGAGCCTGGCGAGCTGGATCCTGATCGGCGGCTTCGTCTTCGGTTTCTGCTACCTGGTCTTCAAGATGCCCCGGTCGCCACGGGATCCGTGGGACGACGGCGCGGTCGTCTGACGAGCCGGGTCGCCGACACGAGCGCGTAGCCGCACAGGCCCACCAGCAGCAGGTTGCGCACCAGCAGCAGGGCGACCACGGCCCCACTCCACGTCGTGTGGTCGATCAGTTCGTGGTACCCGTGCGGGAAGACCACGTGGGTGATCACGGCCGCCACCAGCAGGACCGCGGTCCAGCGACGCAGGCGCCGCTGTTCGGCCGGATCGTCGAGCAGGGCGAGACCGGCACAGGCGGCCGGCAGCAACCAGATGAGGTACTGCGGGCTCAGCACCTTGCCGCCGACGACGAACGCCGAAACCGCCGCGAGCGTGAGCCAGATCGTCGCGGGCAGGCTGTCCCGGACGTCACCGAGACGGCGCCAGGCGAGCACCCACAGCGCGACCATGGCGAGCAGGAGGCCGGCGGTCGCGACCGTCGACACGGTGATGAGCGCAGAGACACCCGGTCCGTCGATCTCCCAGGCGAGCGCCTTGGAGAAGAAGACGTCGTGGTCCCCCGGGCCCGCGGCCCAGCGGACCATGGCAGGAGTCGCCGCCACGGACTCGATCTGCAGACCGCGGTCGCCCTGGTAGTCCAGCGGCGACATGATCCGGTCCCATCCGCCCAGCACCAGGCTGACCACGACCAGGGCAGCCCCCGTCACCGCTCCGGCCGCCAGCACCCGGAGCCGGCTCGATCGCGGCGCGGCCAGCGTGGGCAGGACCAGCGCGGGCCAGTACTTCGCGCCGGTGGCCAGGGCACCGAGCACAGCAGCACGGCGCGGCGCGTCGACCAGAGCGAGCAGAGCGAGGCCGATCAGGACACCCGGCAACAGGTCGAACCGTGCATAGGTCAACGACCCGATCGCGGGTACGGCGGCCAGCCAGACGACCGCGGGCAACGAGATGCCCCCGAGAGTCCCGGGGGTGGTGACGTCGGCCGCCCCGGCGCGATGGAGCAGAGCGCGCAGGAACGTGGCGTCGAGCCCGACCGCCAGCACGATGACGAACAGCGAGTAGTAGCTCGTCGCGCCCGCGAGTGAGAGCAGGGCGTAGGGCGCGGCCAGGGCGAGGAATGCCGGCACGGGGTACTCCCGCAGTGTCCCCGTCACTCCGTCGGCGCCGAAGTCACCCAGGCTCTCGCGGTAGTACTTCAGGTCGAAACCGACGCCGGTCTCGACCGTCACCAGGACGATCAGCAGCACCAGCCGGGTCGTGGCCCACCACAGCCAGGCGGTCCGCGAGGTCGCCATCAGAGCTTGCCGGCGTCCCGTGCGAGCAACGCTGCACCGACCGCGCCGGCCTCGGGACCGAGTCGGGCCGGCACCAGCGAAGGCACCGGACGATGGGCCGTACCCTGCAACGACTCCAGCAGTGCGGCACGGGCCGGCTCCAGCAACAGGTCGCCGACGGCGGAAACACCGCCGCCGACGACGACGAGTTCCGGGTCGAAGGCAGACACCAGGCCCGCGACCCCCACGCCCAGCCAGGTGCCGATCGAGGCGAAGGCCTGACGGGCGACCTCGTCGCCTGCGGATGCCATCGCCGCGACCTCCGGCCCGTCCAGGTGACGACCGAGGGCGACGCGGGTGACCCGCTCGAGGGCCCGGCCACTGCAGTACTGCTCCCAGCAGCCGCTCAGGCCGCACTCGCAGGCCAGCCCGTCAGGGACCACCTGCATGTGCCCGAACTCTCCGGCCAGGCCGTGGGCCCCTCGGACGACCCGCCCGCCGAGGACCAGCGCGCCGCCGATGCCGGTGCCGATGGTGATCATCACCATCGAGTCGATGCCGCGCGCCGCACCCACCGCCAACTCGGCGTGCGCCGCGCAGTTCGCGTCGTTGTCGAGCACGACGGCCAGACCCGCGCGTTCGGCGATCCGGGCCCGCACGGGGGCATCGCGCCAGGGCAGGTGGGCGCCGAACAGGTACCGCTCGCCGGTGCTGTCGACCAACCCGGCAGCGGAGATGCCGAGCGCAGTCGGCGGCCCATCGGCGTACACGTCGTGCGCGGCGGCCACGACGGCGTCCTCGACCGCGGCTTCGCTTGCCGTGCGCCCCGGCATCGGTCGCGTTGCCGAGGCCTCGACCTCGCCGCTGGCGGAGACGCGGACTGCCAGCACCTTGGTGCCGCCGACGTCGACGCCGACCCAGGTGTCGTGGACCATCAGCGGGACCTCTAGTTGCGTGCCAGGTCGGCCGCGCCGATGACGCCGGCACGGTTGCCCAGCGCCGCCAGGCGGATCTCGGCGCGGGGCCGGAATCCCCGGCCTGCCAGCTCACGCTCGAAGGTCGCCCGCAACGGTTCGACGAGGATGTCGCCGGCCGCGCTGACGCCGCCGCCGATGACGATCACGGCCGGATCGAGCACCGCCACGAGCGATGCAATGCCGTGACCGAGCCAGTGGCCGAGACGTTCGAGTTGCTCGACCGCGAACTGGTCGCCGGCGCGCGCGGCGTCGGTGATCATCGGCCCGGTGATGGCCGCCGGGTCGCCACCGGCGCGCTCCAGCAGGTCGCGCGCGAGCAACGAGCTGGCTTCGACGGCCTCCCGGGTCGCGCGCACCAGCGCGGTGCCACTGCCGTACTGCTCGAGACAGCCGTGGTTGCCGCACCCGCACACCCGCCCCTCGGGGACGACACACAGGTGGCCGATCTCGGCCGCGACGCCATGAGCGCCGCGCAGCAGGTGACCGTCGGTCACGATGCCGCCTCCGACGCCGGTGCCGACCGTGACCATCAGCTGGTCGTCGACGTCACGGCCGGCGCCGTAACGGAACTCGCCCCAGGCCGCGGCGTTCGCGTCGTTCTCGACCACCACCGGCAGACCGGTGAGTCGGGCCAGGTCGACGCCGAAGGGTTCGTTGCGCCACGCGATGTTGGGCGCGAAGAGGACGGTCGATCGGTCCGCTGCGACGTAGCCCGCCGCACCGACGCCGATCGCCGTCACGGGGTGCTGGGAGACGAGCTCCGCGACCAGCGCCGCCGCTGCCGCCTCCATCGCCTCGGGGTCCGTCGCCGGCGATTCCACTCGCGACTCCGCGAGGATCGTTCCCTCGGCGTCGACCACCGCACCGGCCATCTTCGTGCCGCCGATGTCGATGCCGCAGGTCAGGGCCGTCCCCTGAACGGCGGTCACGGCGCCGATCCCGGAGTGTCGTCGGTGCCGTCGTCGGCCTCGTCCAGGTCGATGTGCTCGACCTCGGCGCCGCGCGGGTTGGCGCTGTCGGATCCGGGTGCCGGCGGCAATGTCTCCATCAGTCCGGCCGCAGCCTGGAGCAGGGAGGACGCCGCGACCATCAGATGGGTCCTGACCTCCGGCGAGGTCTGGCGCACGGCGTGCACGACCCGGCACACGGGGCAGTAGCGGCACTCGGCCTCGCCGGTCGCGAGGTGCTCGTTCACCTCGCGCGCCATCGCTGCAGCCTGCGCGGCGAAACCGCCCGCGCTACCGGTTGCCTCACCGGCCTGGTGGCGCGCGGCGTCGGCCAGGGCACCGAAGAGCTTCATGGCTTCCTCGCCGACGCTCCCGATCTCGCTCTCGTCGGTCATCGCCTCTCCTTGCCGCGTCCAGCCGAGGCGGTTGCCGGCATCGGTTCGGCGAACCGCACCCGCAGCTCACCGTCGACCACCTTCGCCCCGGCGACCTTCAGGCGGGCGAGCCCGGGCGGCAGGGTCAGCAGCCGGCGATAGGAACCCACCGTCATGACGAGCTCGTCTCCGTTGCGGGCCAGGTCCACCTCCGACCGGGTGACGAAGGGCAGGGACAAGTGCACCACGGCACCGCCTTCGTCGGGCCGGGACACCCGGAAGGGCCCCTCACCGATCGGCGCAGCGAGCGGGTCAGCGCCGTCGTACAGTGCCGTCGCGAGGGCCGCGACCGCCTCCACCCCCACGGGCTCGGCGGACTGGTAGGTCGAGGTGAAGATCGGCAGGCCGGTGAACGACTGGGCGACCTCGGCGAGTACGCGCTGTTGGGCCTCGACCCAGCCTGCGCGCCACTCGTCGGCAGCGTCGGCGGGGAACACCCGGTTCGCCACGACCCCGTCCACGCGGTAACCGAAGAGGCACAGGCTCGTGAAGGCACGCCTGGCCTCGGCGAGCACCATCTGCTCGGGCGTCAGGACGAGCCGGACGCTCGCGTCGGGACCCGACAACAGGGCGTGCACGTCGTCGAGCTCGGCGTGGAGACGCGTGATGGCGTCAAAGACGTCGTCGCCCGGCATGGGCACGCCGGCGGCCCGGTTCAGGATCGGCCGGAGCGCCTTGACGAGGCGGCGCTGGATCGGGAGCAGGCGCTCGAGGTACCAGCCGAGCGCCTCGGGCAGGGCGAGCAGGCGCAACGTCTCCGCGGTCGGCGCACAGTCCACGACGATGACGTCCCAATTGCCCGAGCGTGCGTGCTGCCGGAGCTCCAGCAGCGCGAGCACCTCCTCGGCACCCGGGATCACGGTCATCTCCTCGGCCGCCACCGGGTCCATGCCGACGGCATCGAGCACGGTCAGCAGGTAGCGCTGGATGTCCGCCCAGGACTGCTCGAACCGCAACTGGGCGTCGACCTGCTGGAGGAAGAGGTTCGGCGCCACCTCGGTCGGCTCCGACGGGCGTGCATCACCCGGAGCGCCGTACGCGTCGGCCAGTGAATGCGCCGCGTCGGTCGAGATCACCAGGGTGCGGAGGCCGCGAGCCGCCGCGAGCGCGGCAGTTCCCGCGGAGACGGTCGACTTCCCGACGCCGCCCTTGCCGGTGAACAGAATGATCCGCACGGACTGACCCTGCATGCGCGGCGCCCTCAGGCGCCGGACTCGACGCGCTTCTTCAGGCCCTTGAGCGCGGTGTCGATCAGGATCTTCTCGCCACGGCGCTTGAGCATTCCGATCAACGGAATCGACACGTCCAGGGACAACCGGTAGGTGACCTGCGTCGAGTTCGGCGCGGTCTCACGGAGCACGTAGGCACCTTCGAGGGCCTTGAGCATCTTGCCCTCGACGAGGGTCCAGGTGACCTGGTTGTCGCCGTCCCACTCGTAGGCCAGCGTGTACTCGTCCTTGATGGGAGCGACGTCGAGCGCGAAGAACACCTCACGAGCCCGTCCGCGTTGCGCAGGATCGGCGGCGTCGAACGAGGAGGTGACCTCGGCGACGGTGACGCCCTTGGCCCACGCGGGGTACGCCGGGAAGTCCGCGATGACGGCCATCACATCCGCTGCGGGGGCGTCGACAACGATCGACGAAGACGTCTGTTCGGCCATGGCGGCAGGTTACCGGACTCGCTGCCTGGGGGTGGCAACGGTCGAGCCGCGGAGTACCCTTCGTGCGGCCCCACAGCAGGAGGAACGGTGCGCGAGTACTCCACCCCGCAGACGATCACGATCCCCACGTCCGGGAACCTGACCGATGACGTCGTCCGGAACGCCGAACAGGCTCCTGACGAGGCACAATTCAGCCGTCCGGACGACCAGGGCGGCTGGTACGACGTTTCGTGCGCGACCTTCCTCAGCGAGGTCTCGGCGGTCGCGAAGGGCCTCATGGCTGCCGGCGTCGAGGCCGGCGACCGGGTCGCCGTGATCTCGCGCACACGCTATGAATGGACGCTGTTCGACTACGCGATCTGGTTCGCCGGCGCGGCGACCGTGCCGATCTACGAGAGCTCCTCGGAGGAGCAGATCCGCTGGATCCTGTCCGATTCGGGCGCGCGCGCCATCGTCGTGGAGGACCGGGCGCACGCTGACCGGGTCCGGCCGTCCCGCCCCGACCTCCCCGAGCTCGAGTACCTCTGGACCATCGACGGGGACGCGGTCAGCGAACTCGTCGGGCTCGGCTCCGGAGTCAGCGACAAGGAGCTGGAGGCACGCCGACAGTCGGCCGGCCCGGCCGACCTGGCCACCCTCATCTACACCTCGGGCACCACGGGTCGCCCCAAGGGCTGCATGCTGACGCACGGCAACTTCCAGACCGAGCTGGGTGTCGCAGTCGCCGAGCTCGACCGGCTCTTCGACTCCGAAGGCGCCTCGACCCTCCTCTTCCTGCCGCTGGCGCACGTCTTTGCGCGGATCATCCAGGTCGGTTGCATCAAGTCCCGCACCCGACTCGGCCACAGCTCCGACATCAAGAACCTGCTCCCCCAGCTCGCGACCTTCCAGCCGACCTTCATCCTCGCGGTCCCCCGGGTCTTCGAGAAGGTGTTCAACACGGCGTCCCAGAACGCCGCAGCGGACGGCAAGGGAAAGATCTTCGATCGCGCTGCGGAAACGGCGATCGCCTACTCACGGGCCCTCGACAACAACCGGATCCCGGTCCGGGTGCGCGCACAGCACGCTCTCTTCTCGCGCCTCGTATACGGCCGCCTGCGCACCGCCCTCGGCGGGAGGTGCGAGTTCGCGGTGTCCGGCGGCGCACCGCTGGGCGACCGCCTCGGCCATTTCTATCGAGGTATCGGCGTCACCGTGCTCGAGGGCTACGGGCTCACCGAGACCACCGCGGCCCTGACCGTGAACCTCCCCGACGCCCAGAAGGTGGGCACCGTCGGTCGCCCACTGCCGGGCGCGGCCGTGCGGATCGCTGACGACGGAGAGCTGCTGTTCCGCGGCGGCCAGGTGTTCGCCGGTTACTGGAACAACAAGGAAGCCACCGCCGAGGCCATGGACGCCGACGGCTGGTTCCGGACCGGAGACGTCGGCGAGGTCGACGACGAGGGCTTCGTCCGGATCACCGGTCGCAAGAAGGAGATCCTGGTGACCGCTGGAGGAAAGAACGTCGCTCCGGCGGTCCTCGAGGACCGCGTCCGATCTGCGGCCTTGGTGAGCCAGTGCCTGGTCGTCGGGGACGGGCAGCCGTTCATCGGCGCCCTGATCACCATCGACGAGGAGGCCTTCCCCGCGTGGGCCGACCAGCAGGGCAAGTCGGGCTCCATCGCCGATCTCGTCGACGACGAGGACCTCAGGGCCGCGATCCAGGTCGCCGTCGACGAGGCCAACAAGGCGGTCTCGAAGGCGGAGTCGATCCGGAAGTTCACGATCCTGGACCATGACTGGACCGAGGAAGCCGGACAGGTGACCCCCAGCCTGAAGCTGAAGCGCAACATCGTGATGCGTGAGAGCCGTGACGAGATCGCAGCGCTCTACGCCTGACTTCAGCCGATCGGTCAGAGCCCAACCATCCGATCTGACCAGACGGTCCCGGGTCTGGTCTCGGTCCGGTATCGAATCGTGATGTTTTTGCGATTTCGGTCACTCCTGCCCCATGTCTTCGCTAGCCTCGCGGTGCGCCACGCCGGGGAGGGCAGGCGCGCCAAAATTTCTTTCGGAGTGAGTTGTTGGCGGGGTTCCTGGGAGGGATCGCCCCGGACAGCGAATGGGGAGCGGAGGGCTCTGAAGTGGATCGTCGCCGGTTGATGATTGTCGTGGCTGCTGTGATTGCGGCGCTCGGCGTCGCACTCGTCTTTGTCTTTGCGCGCGGCGCAGAGAACAGGGCCGCCGAGAAGTACCAGACCACCAAGGTGGTCACCGTCGCGGCCGGGAAGACCGTCCTGCCGGGTGAGAGCATCAAGTCGGCACTCGACTCCGGCAAGTTGAGCGAGACCGACGTGCCGAAGGGGTCCGTACTGGACGGCGCCCTTCGGGGTGCCGAGCTCACCGACCTGGACGACAAGGTCGCGCTCACCACCCTCTTCGCCGGCGAGCAGCTGCTCTCGACGAAGTTCGGCGGCGTGGGCGACACGGTCGACGTGGCCACCCTGCCGCTGCCCGCCGGAATGATCGCCAAGCCGGAGTCCTTCGACCTCCCGGTGGGCTCGTTCATCCTGCCGGGCTCGCAGCTCGCGGTCTTCCTGACGACCGACGCCAGCACTCCGACCTGTCTGCTCATCGACCGGGTCTCGGTCCTTTCCGTCGGCGCGACGACGACCGTCGTTCCCGAGGGCGAGGAGGAAGCGCCTGCCGTCGGAGCATCGCCGGCCCTGCACCTCGCGGTCACGCAGCAGCAGTTCGAGCAGATCGAGGACGGCCAGAAGCGTGGCGTGCTGTCGGTCGCCCTGCTGAACTCGGCCAGCAATGTGAAGGTCGACAAGACCGGTCCTTGCGCCCTCATCCGCGACGCTCGGTGAGGTCGTCATGCCGGTTCTCGTAGAGCAGGATCCGAATCTCGTCGAGATGCTGCTCGGCGCGATGCCTTCAGGCTCGCAAGCCGTGGCCACGAGCGAACGCGGCCTCGCCTGGCTCGACCAGCACGCTGATGAGTACGTCGTCGCGTTCGGCCCGTCCGTGGAGTTCGGCGTCGCCCTGGCGACGGCCGAGGACCTGCGGATCAAGCGACCGACGGTCAGCGTGGTCCTGGTCCGCGACCAGTACGACACCGAGGTCCTCACCCGCGCGATGCACGCCGGTATCCGTGACGTCGTGGTCACCGGTGACGGCGACAAGTCGCTCACCGGAGCGATCGAGCGGGCCCACCAGTTGCACCAGGCGCTGCGCGGCCCCGGCGGCGCACGGCAGCTGGGGCGGATCGTGACCGTCTTCTCCCCCAAGGGCGGTGTCGGCAAGACCACCTCGTCGGTGAACCTTGCGCTCGCCCTGACCGAGCGCGGTGCGCGCAAGGTGTGCCTCGTCGACCTGGACCTCGCGTTCGGTGACGTGGCCATCACCATGCAGCTGTTCCCGACCCACTCGATCGAGCAGGCCGTCGGCGCCGAGGACTCCATCGATCTCGGCATGATCGAAGGACTGCTCACCCGTGCCGAGGACTCCCTCGTGGTGCTCGCGGCGCCGGCGCATCCCGATGTCCGGGAGCGGGTCACCCCGCTGCTGATCTCGCGGATCCTGCGGGCCCTGCGCGACGGTTTCGACTACATCGTGGTCGACACCTCGCCGTCGTTCGACGACGCCACCCTCACTGCCCTCGACGAGACGGATGAGTGCGTCATCATCGCAACGCTCGACGTCCCGACCTTGAAGAACGTCAAGGTCGCGCTCGAGACGATGGACATGCTCAACATCGCTCGCGGCCACCGGCACCTGCTGCTCAACCGGGCAGACGACGCCGTCGGCATCACCGTCGAGAAGGTCGAGAGCATCCTCGGGATGCCGGTCTCGGCTCAGGTCGCCACCGCGGTCGACATCGCGGCCGCCACGAACTCGGGCACGCCGATCGTGACCCACAAGCCGGGACACGCGGCAAGCATCGCCTACACCCAGCTCGCCCAGTCCGTCACGGGCGAGCCGGTCTCCGTCCCCACTTCCGTCTCCACCGACCAGGCCGAGCAGACTCGGTCGCGCGGACTCTTCCGCCGCGGGAGGAATTGATGTCCAGCCTCTCCGACCGACTTGCCGCCGCACGCCAGGAAGCTGCGGCCCAGGGCAAGCACGCTGCACCCAGCCCCGAGGGCGAAGAAGTGGTCGACAGCGTCACTCCGGACGAAACCGAGACGCCGGCCGAAGCCACGTCGAAGACCAAGGCCGCTCCGGGTCCGCTCTCGTCCCGCACGGCCGTGGCTGCCAGCGAGGGCCGCCCCGGCGCGCGCCGCAACATGGCCGCCCAGGAAGCCGACCGCATCGAGGAGCTGAAGAGCAGCGTGCACGCCGAGCTGCTCAAGCAGCTCGGCCCGCACCTCTACGACGCCGAGATGGACCAGGAAGAGCTGGACCAGAAGGTCCGCTCGGTGCTGTCCGAGGTGCTGGGCGCCCAGGACCGCCCGCTGAGTGCGGGCGACCGCAGCAGGGTCACCCAGGAGATCACCGACGACATCCTCGGCTACGGGCCGATCGACCCCCACCTCCGTGACCCGGAGGTCTCCGAGGTCATGGTCAACGGATTCGACAGCGTCTGGCTGGAGAAGAACGGCCGACTGTCGAAGTCGGACGCCCACTTCGCCGACGAGGCGCACCTGCGGCGCACGATCGACAAGATCGTCTCCCGCATCGGCCGCCGCGTCGACGAGTCGTCCCCCATGGTCGACGCCCGTCTTCCCGACGGCAGCCGTGTCAACGCTGTCGTGCCGCCGCTGGCGATCGATGGTTCGGCGCTGACGATCCGGAAGTTCTCGACCGACCCGTTGACGGTCCAGGACCTCATCAACTTCGGTTCACTCACGCCGCAGACGGCCGACTTCCTCGACGCCTGCGTGCGCGGACGGCTCAACGTCATCGTCTCAGGTGGTACGGGCGCCGGAAAGACGACGACTCTCAACGTGCTGTCGTCCTTCATCCCGACCGACGAGCGGATCGTCACGATCGAGGACGCCGCCGAGCTCCAGCTCAAGCAGGAACACGTCGTGCGACTGGAGTCCCGCCCGTCCAACATCGAGGGCAAGGGCGCCGTCACCATCCGCGACCTGGTGAAGAACAGCCTGCGCATGCGGCCCGACCGCATCGTCGTCGGCGAGGTCCGCGACGCGTCCGCGCTCGACATGCTCCAGGCCATGAACACCGGCCACGACGGCTCCATCTGCACCCTGCACTCCAACGGTCCGCGCGACACGCTCGCCCGCATGGAGACGATGGTGCTGATGGCCGGCATGGATCTGCCGATCAGGGCGATCCGGGAGCAGGTGGCATCGGCCGTCGACCTGATCGTGCACCAGACCCGGTTCAAGGACGGCTCGCGCCGGATCACGCACATCACCGAGGTCGAGCGGATGGAGGGCGACATCATCACCCTCCAGGACGTGTTCGTCTTCGACAACTCGCCCGGATTCGACGAGAACGGCCGGATCCTCGGCCGGATGCGGAGCACCGGCCTGCGGCCGAAGTTCCTCGAGAAGCTGGCCTACGCCAACGTCGCCGTCGACCCGACGATCTTCCGAACGGAACGCATCTGATGCCGGGGCGCCGGGCCCTCACGCGCCTCGCGGCGCTGCTCGTCGTCCTGCTCGCCGCGCTGCTGCTCCCTGCGGGTGTGGCGTCGGCAGAGGACGGCTCCATCGCGCACGTCGAGTCCACGAGCGACGGCCTGCGCATCCTCGTCGATGTCCCGGCCGGCATCCAGACCGACCTCGACGGCGTGAGCGCCACCCTCGACGGCACCGACCTCGACGCGACCGCCACCAGCACCAGCGACGGGTCCGTCGTGAAGCGGACCACCGTGCTCGCGATCGACACCAGTCGGTCCATGCGTGACAACGGCCGCTTCGCGGCTGCCAAGCAGGCGGCCACCACCTACCTCGAGACGGTGCCGCCGGACGTCGAGATCGGCATCGTAACCTTCGACTCGGCCGTCAAGGTCGCGCTCGAACCGACCACCGACCGTGGCGCCGCCCAGACCGTGATCGACGGCCTCGCCCTTCGCCAGGACACGCTGCTGTACGACGGCCTGGTGGCCGCCGTCGCAGCAGCTGGAACTTCGGGCCAGCGCACCGTCCTGGTGATGTCGGACGGCGCCGACACCGGCAGCAACGCAAACCTCGACACCCTCGTCAAGGCGGTCGAGGACAACGCCACGAGCGTGCACATCGTCGGACTCGACCTTGCCGATCGCCAGCTCGCGCCGCTGCGGGCCATCGCGACGGCCGGCAAGGGCGACGTCATCACCTCCACCGGGAGCGCACTGGCGACGGAGTTCGCCCAGCAGGCCGAGGCGCTCGCCGACCAGGTGCTCGTCACCGCTCCCCTGCCCGCGGGCTTCAACGCCACCGTCGCCAACGTCGTCGTGACGCTCCCGACGTCGGACGAGCCCGTGATCGCCCGCGCGCTTGCCCCGATCGAGGCGGCCAGCACGCCCGACGTACCGGACGCCCTGCCCTCGCTCGCCTCCGAAGACGACTGGAACGCACCGGCCTGGCTGCTGTGGGTCGGCCTGGGCATTCTCGCCGCGGGCCTGATCACGACAGCAGTCCTGCTCGTGCCCGCTCCGGCGCCGCCGATGAGCATCGCCGACCGGGTGACTGCCTACAGCACCCGCACGACCGGGATGAGCGCCCGGGAGGAAGAGCGAGCCAGTGCTGAACCCGTGCTCGAGCAGGCGAAGGCTGCCGCGGCCGGCGTGCTCGAACGCAACAGTGCGCTCAACGAGCGACTCAGCCTCCGACTGGCAGGGGCCGGCAGCGAGCTCAAGCCCTCCGAATGGCTCCTGGTCCATGTCGGCGTCGTCTTCGCCGCCGGTGTCGTCGGACTTCTGGTCGGCAAGGGCAACATCATCGTCGGAACCCTGTTCATGCTGGTCGGCGTCGCCCTTCCCCCGATCTACCTGCGCTTCATGTCGAGCCGCCGCCGCAGGAAGTTCGACGAGGGCCTCCCCGAGGTCCTGCAGCTGATCTCGGGCGCCCTGAGCGCCGGCCTCTCCCTCGCGCAGTCCGTCGACACGGTCGTCCGCGAGGGACCCGAACCGATCGCCTCGGAGTTCAAGCGGGTGCTGGTCGAGGCCCGGATCGGCGTGGCTCTCGAGGACGCGTTCGAGGGTGTCGCGGAACGCTTCCAGAGCAAGGACTTCGCCTGGGCCGTGATGGCGATCCGGATCCAGCGGCAGGTCGGCGGCAACCTGGCCGAGCTGCTGACCTCGGTCGCGGCGACGATGCGTGAGCGGCAGTACCTCCGCCGCCACGTCCGCGCACTCTCTGCCGAGGGCCGGATGTCGGCAGTCATCCTGTGCGCCCTTCCGCCGGTGTTCGCGCTGTTCCTCTACTTCACCAACCGCGAGTTCCTCGACCCGTTGGTGGCGGACCTCCGCGGGTTCTTCCTGATCGGATTCGGTGTGGTCTGGATGGCGATCGGTACGTTCTGGATGTCTCGCATGGTGAAGGTGGAAGCCTGATGTTGCTACTGCTTGCCTTCGTCCTGATCCTCCTCGCGATCGCCGCTGCCGCAGCAGCCTTCACGAAGGAGCAACCGCGCGGCCTCGAGCGCGCCCTCCAGGCTCTCGAGCAGTCGGGAATCGCAGGACGCGAAATGGCCGAGGAGGCCGACCGCTCCTTCGCCGACCGCGTCGTGCAGCCGATGCAGGCCCGGGCGCTCACTCTCGGACGCCGGGTCACCGGCGCCGACAAGGCCGAGCGCATCCGCAGCAAGCTCGACTTCGCGGGCAACCCGCGCGGCTGGACGATCGACCGGGTGATCTCGCTCAAGGTGATCTGCGCCGTCGTGCTGCCGATCTGCGTGATCGCCTACGGCGCCGTCCTGAGCCTCGCACCGACGACGATCCTCCTGGTGGCCGGCGTCGGCCTGGTCCTGGGCTTCTTCGGCCCCGACCTGTACCTCTACCAGTGCGCCGCGAAGCGGGCCGACCAGATCAAGAAGACCCTTGCCGACGCGGTCGACCTGCTCACGATCAGCGTCGAGGCGGGCCTCGGCTTCGACGCCGCAGTGCAGCAGGTCGCGCGCAACACCGACGGGCCGATCGCCGAGGAGTTCTCCCGCGTGCTGCGCGAGATGCAGCTCGGCATGGGCCGCGCCGAGGCGATGCGGGCGATGGGCACCCGGACCAACGTCGAGGACCTGCACGCCTTCGTGGGCGCCATGGTCCAGGCGGACGCCTTCGGCATCCCGATCGGCCAGGTGCTGCGCGTGCAGTCCTCCGAGATCCGGACCAAGCGTCGGCAGTACGCCGAGGAGAAGGCACAGCAGGTGCCGGTCAAGATCATGATCCCGCTGATCCTCTTCATCCTGCCCTGCCTCTTCGTCGTCGTGATGGGACCTGCCGTTCTTTCGGCGATGGACAGCTTCAATGGGCAGTAGTCGGGCCTAGGCTGCGTACATGCCCAGCAGCCAGACCTATGCGGTTGTAGGGGCCTCGCGGTTTTTTGCGCTGCTGGCCATCGGTGGACCGATCCTCTGGTTCCACCAGGAGCAGGGCCTGCTGGTGCTCGCGGCACTCAGCGCGATCTGGCTCTACCAGGGCGTGACGTCGATCCGGCGTGATCTCGGGTTGTCGTTGAGCCCGTCGACCGAGGCGGTCGCCATCGGAATCGTCGCCGCGATCGGCATGAACTACGCAGAATCGGTGCTCGCAGCACTGGTCGTGCCGCCGCTCTACGCCACCGCCGTCGCGGGCGTCCGCACGATGGTGCGCACCGTCCTGGTCGAACTGATCGCGGTGGTCGCGCTCGGGCTGATGTGGTGGGAGCGGATCACCGCCGAACAGGCCGTGGCCATCTTCACGTGGATCATGGCCGGCCTCGGCCTGAGCCTGATCGCAGCGGTGACCTTCTCCGACGACCGGATCCCCGATCCGCTCGCGCCGTACCGCGACGCCCAGGAACACCTCAAGCAGCTCCTCGACCTCGCCGGAAGCCTGAGCTCCGGCCTGGATGTCGGATCTCTCGGCGGCGAGCTGCTCAGCCAGGTCAGCGACCAGATCCCCAACCGCGGCCTGGTGCTCTACGTCGCCCGCGGCGACGCACTGACGCCCGTCGCGTCGACCGTGGAGCTGGACCCGGGTGACACCGTGGCCAGCGAGACGCTGGCCAATGACGTACGCCAACGCCCCGGCCTCCTCCCCGAACCGATCGAGATCGGGCAGGGCTTCGCGTTCCGGGTCAGCGAGCAGGCGATCGTCGCCGGCCTGCGCCCCTCGGGCTCGGATGCCGCCGACCCGCTCCCCCTCGACGCCGTTGCCGGTGAGCTCAGCAGCAACGCCGTCAAGCTGGACGCCGCCCTCCTGTTCGCCCAGTTCCGCGACGCCGCCACGGCCGACGAGCGCAACCGACTGGCCCGCGAGATGCACGACGGCGTCGCCCAGGACATCGCGTCGCTCGGCTACATCATCGACGCGCTCGCCGCTCGTCCGGCCGACGAGCAACAGGCGAAGGCCTTCACCATGCTCCGCGAGCGGGTGACCAAGGTCGTGGCCGAGGTGCGGCAGTCGGTGATGAACCTGCGCACCAGCATCGGTGAGAACGAAAGCCTCGGCGGCGCCATCAGCAGCGTGGCCCGGCACCTCTCCGAGTCCTCCGGCATCCCGATCCGGGTCCGCCTCGACGAGCAACCGACCCGTCTGCGACCCGAGGTCGAGGCAGAACTGTTCCGGATCACGCAGGAAGCGATCAACAACGCGGTCAAACATGCCCGCGCGACCGCCATCGACGTGCGGTGCCAGGTCTACGCGCCTGAGGCCATCATCACGATCACCGACGACGGCGTCGGGCTCCAGTCTGCGCGCAGCGACTCGCACGGACTGAAGATCATGCGCGAGCGTGCGAGACTGATCGGTGCGGAGCTCGTGGTTCGCGACAATGCCAGCAGGGGCCTCACCGTTTCGGTGTCGGTGAAGACCGCACGGACCTCAGTCGGCGCAACGCCGGCTTCGGCCACCAAGGAGGAGATCCGATGAGCGACAAGATCACGGTCCTGCTGATCGACGACCACGAGCTGATCCGCAACGGGCTCGGCGCCGTTCTGGACCTCGAGGACGACCTCGACGTCGTCGCCACCGCCGGCTCCGTGAGCGAGGGCATCGAGCGCTGGCGGCAGTTCCAGCCCGACGTGGTCATCACCGACCTCCAGATGCAGGACGGCACCGGGCTCGACGTCGTCCGCACGATCCGCAAGGAGAGCGACAAGGTCGGGCTGATCGTGCTGACCATGCACTCCGGTGACGAGCAGATCTTCGCCGCCATGCAGGCCGGCGCCTCCGGATTCGTCGGCAAGGACGCCCCGTCGACCGAGGTGATCAAGACGGCGCGCCATGCCGCGGTGTCCCCCAAGGCCTTCGTCTGTGCAGGCCTGGTGGGCGCGATGATGCGTCGGCAGTCGGCCGAATCCACCGCGCTGACCGAGCGCGAGCACGACGTACTCCTCCTGCTGGCCGAGGGCCTCAATGCCGCCGCGATCGGCGCGAAGCTCTATCTGTCGGAGTCGACCACCAAGTCACACATCGCGAGGATCTACCAGAAGCTCGGTGCTTCCAACCGCGCCCAGGCCCTGGTCACGGCGATGCGGATCGGCCTGCTCTCGACCGTCCAGCCGTCGGCTCGCTGAGGGCTGTCGACACGCTCGGAGGGGTAGTCCCAAGTGACTACGTCCATCGAGACGAACTCCCGATCCGCGAGGTGTTGAAACCGGGCAGAGTTCTCTTCATCGGGGAACACTCCCCGGGGACACCGAAGCCAGATTTCTAGGGAGAACCCCAATGGTCCAGTACCTCACCATCCTGCTCAACGCCCGCCTCGCCAAGATGGACGAGCGCGGCGCAACCGCCGTCGAGTACGGCCTGCTCGTCGCCCTGATCGCCGCCGTGATCGTCGGTGTCGTCGCGATCCTGGGTGACAACCTCAAGAGCGCGTTCAGCGACGTCAACGACAGCATCGGCTGATCGAGACACGCTAGCTTTGTTCGGCCGCGTCACCTGAGGTGGCGCGGCCGACTGCTTTGTTCAATCGATTCGGGGGAACCATGGGCATCACTGTCGGTCGTCGTACCGCACGCGGCGCAACGGCCGTCGAGTACGCCCTGCTGATCTCGCTCATGGCCGCCGTGATCTTCGGCATGGTCGTCCTGTTCGGCAACGGCGTCGTGGGCCTGTTCACCGGCACCCACGACAGCATCGTCAGCCACACCCCGTAACAGCGTCATTCATCTCGACGGCCGAGCGCGACCCGCTCGAGGACCGTGGGATGCGACCCGAACCACCACTGCGACCATGCCGGTGGAGTGGGGTCGGCATGGGACCGCAGTGCCAGACGGCGCTGGAGGTCGACGAACGCCTCCGGGGCGCGCGTCACCTCCAGCGCCGTCTGGTCTGCCCGGGTCTCGATCTTGCGGCTGATGCCGTTCTGGACGGGCGCCGAGATGACCGTCGCCAGGGCGGCCAGCGCCAGGATCCGCGGCACCGCTCCGATGCCGATGCCCCCCGGTACGACGCCTGAGGGATCGCCGGCGGTTCCGCCTTCGCGACGCCGCGGCAGCAGCAGCCCCAGCAGGCCGACGCCGACCAGGGCGCCCGCTGCGCCGAGCAGCGTTCCGGTCATCACGTCGTCGTACTTCGCGTGGGCCAGCTCGTGGGCAACCACCGACAGGGTCTCGGCCCGGGGCGTGTCCTCCACCAGGGTGTCGTAGAGAACCACCCGGCGGGTGTGTCCGAAGCCCGACACGTAGGCGTTGAGCGTCGTGGTACGACGGGACGCGTCGGCGATCAGGACGTCGTCGACCTCGACCTGCTCCTCGTCAGCGAGCGCAAGGATCTCGGTGCGCAGGGCACCGTCCGGCATCTTGTCGAACTGGTTGAAGAGCGGTTCCACGACCAAGGGGTAGGCGAAGGATCCAGCCAGGACCAGCGCTGCCGCCACCGCTCCCCCGATCGCCGGCCACATCCGCGGCCAGCGCCGGGCGCAGCCGACGAGCGCGATCATCGCGATCGAGGTCGACACCACCGTGACGACCTCGCCCTTGACCAGGTCCAGTGTCCATGCCGACCACGTGCCGGCAGCCAGGCCTTCATCAAGGCGGAGCTGGCGCAGCGCGATCCCGAAGGGCAGCGTCACGATCCGTCCGACGAGGGTCAGAGCCGTGACGGCCAGGAGCACACGCACCCACCACCACCCGGGGAGCCGCTCGGCCCACACGCGACCGGCACGTCCGAATCCGAGCCAGACCGCGACGGCCAGGGACACCACCAGCGAGGACCAGCTCCAGACCCGTCCCCAGCGCGCGAAGTGTTCGGCACGCGCGATCTCGTCGGCCGAGAAGACCGACGCCGCTCCGACCGGTGCGGGGACTCCTCCCGGAACCGGTTCCCACGGAACCCTGGTCGCCGCGATGACCACGAACACAGCGATGCCCAGGAGGGCGGTGCCGAGCGCGACCCGATCGGCGGCAGGTCGGGAATCCACGGGCCCTACTCTGACACGCCCGCCAACCCGGCCAGCCGTGCCTGCCACGCCGCTGTGAGGTCGGCCGTCGACCAGGCGAAGGACGTACGCAGTGCCGGACCGAAGTCCTTGCCGGCCAGGAGGGCGCGGTAGAACGCGACGAGTGCCGACTCGCCCCCGCGGTCGGCCAGGGTCGCAGCGACCTGCCAGGCGGCTTCGTAGACGGTGCCGAGGTGGGTGCCCGAGGGATTGAACTCGGAGTCGGCCGGCAGCGACTTCGGGACGCCGTTCCTGCGCACCTGCTTCATGATCTGACCCGCCGTCTTCGAGAGCGGCAGGGCGACGTCACGCAGCGCGACATAGTCGGCGAATCCCTCGACCAGCCACAACGGAACGCTGCGGGCCAGGACCGCCCCGGTGAGCGCGTGCACGGCCTCATGGGTCATCACGACCTGGGCCGCGACCGGGTCCAGCTCGTCGTACACGGGAGGATTGACGAAGACGTGGACCGGGCTGCCCTTGACCCGGGACCCGTCCACCGGGGCCGTCACGGCGGCGATGGCGCTGTAGGAGCCCGGATCGGCGCCCAGCGCGCGATGCAGGGCGGCGGTGTCCGACGGGATCTCGACCACGAGGCCGGCCCGGCCACCGACGACCTCACGGGCCTCCTCGACGGCCCGCCGCGCCCATCGGGAGTACGCCGTCCGGTCGGCGCCGTTGTCGGACGACAGCACCAGCGCGCCCGGCACCCGCCGGACGGTCGCGGGACCGCTGAGCCACACCGGCAACCGAGCCGGCCCGCTGCCGATGGTGGCGATCCGGCGCCCGCCGTCAGCGAACGACATCGGGATCTCCAGACGAGCCGATGCCTCGTCGAAGCCCTGGATCCGCCAGGTCACGGCGACCAGGCCCTCCCAGGCGTCGTCGCCCTGGGTCTTTCCTGTCTCGGTGACGTAGCGAAAGGTGACGTCGGTGAGGTCCAGGGCCCGGGCGTTGTCGGCCACGGCCTCGAGGAGCACGCGCGCATCGTCGTCGGCCGCGAGATCACCGGCAACGGTCGCATCGCCGGCGACGACGGCGCCCTGGAAGGACGCAAGCGTGGTGGCCGCAGTCGCCGGGTCGGCGACCTCACTGCCCTGCACCGGGGGTGGCGCGACGTACTCGTCGGGCGCGCAGCCGGCCGTCGCCAGTGCGACGACCACCAGGATCGCCGGGATGAGCCGGCTGATCACCGGGTCACCCAGGCCGGACCGCTCCGGCGTAGGGCATCTCGTCGACGCTCGACACCTTGACGCCCGCGCCGGGGTTGGCCGCGTGCACGATCATGCCGTTGCCGATGTACATGCCGACGTGGCTGATCGGGCTGTAGTAGAAGACGAGGTCGCCGGGCTGCAGCTGGCTCTTGGAGACGCGGGCACCTGAGCCGGACTGGGCACCCGAGGAGTGCGGCAGGCTCACGCCGGCCTGGCCCCAGGCCACCATCATCAGGCCCGAGCAGTCCCAGGCGTTCGGGCCCGCTGCGCCGTAGACGTAGGAGTCACCGACCTGGGCGAGCGCGAACTTGATCGCGACCGACGCCCGGGCCGAGGCGGGGATCGAGGAGGCGTCGGGGGCACGGCCGCCGTCGCGGGAGAGGATCGCGTCGCGCTCTTCGTCCTCGAGTCGCGAGAGCAGCGACTTGGCCTTGGCGAGCTTGTCGTCGGCCGACTTCTTCTCGCGCTTCAGCGTCGCCTCGAGGTCCGCGATGTCGTTGCGGCGCTTCGCGGTCTGGCTCTCACGAATGCTGTAGGCCTGCAGCTCGTTGTCGTAGTCCGAGAGGAGGCCGTCCTGGAGGCCATCGATCGTGGACATCGTCGAGAGCTCGTCGAGGAACGCCTCGGAGTCGGACGAGAGCAGCTCGCCGGTCGGGCCGAGGCCGCCGGTCTGGTAGCGCTGGATGATCGAGTCGCGCACGTCGGAGCGCACGCCGTCGAGGGCATCGCCCTGGCGCGACTGGTCGGCCTTGAGGGAGTCGAGCTCGCGGTTCAGCTCGGTGAGCTCGAGCTTCGCGTCGTTGTAGCGCTCGGAGGCCTGCTCGGCCTGGTGGAAGAGCTTTTCGACCCGGTCGCGGACGACGTCGATGTCGGGCTCTGCCTGGGCGGGGGTGCTCACGGAGAAGGCGAGGGTTCCGGCGAGAGCGAGCGCGGCGAGGGCAGCGGTGGTGCGGTTTCGGCCGTTCAGCACGAGCTGGCGGTCCCCTTCGTGTCGTACGCCTACCGGGTGAGCTGACGGATTCGGGCACGACTTGCCCTACCCGCACTCCTCGCGTCCCTCGGCGATCCGGTCAGGATCGTCGAGGTCGCACCTCGTGCGGGATTCACCCCAGATGTGGTTGGTTCCCCGGCTCCGGCGCCCCGAGTGGCGTCAGACTCAGCGCGGCACTCGCGCGGGTCGGTCGACCCACTTCCTCGAGCACCTCAGTGACGCAGCCTAATCGTGGTGCGTTGGGACACCAAACCCTCCCCAGGCGTGTTGGCGCACCAACTGGTGAGGCGCGAATCACACCCACCCCACGGGCCTCTCCAGCCCCGCGCCTCGCACGGGACTGCCGGTGAACTCAGGCCGACTCGACCTGGGGCCCGTCGACCGGACGGACCAGTCGCAGGGGAGGCACCAGTCCACCTTCGGCCAGCACGTCCAGCGCGCGCAGCTCGTCGTCGTCGATGAGCAGCTCGGGCGGCGGCCCCAGCAGCACCGTGATCACACAGTCATGGCACGCGAGTCCGCGCACCACGCACGTGTCGCAATCGATCCTCGTCGTCATGGAACGGACACTGACAGGAGGTGCCGACACAACTCACCGTCCCCGGATACGTCGGAGGCTCCACCTACCGTCGTACCCATGACCATCAGCGCCCCCTCCACACCGCAGAGCCGGTGGGAGGCGCAACGCTCGTTCGACGAGCTCGGTCAGCCGCTGCGTGACGTCACGTTCTGTGTCGTGGACCTGGAGACCACCGGCGGCTCCGTCGGCGACGGTGACCGGATCACCGAGATCGGCGCGGTCAAGGTGCGCGGCGGCGAGGTCCTCGGCGAGTTCCAGACCCTCGTCAACCCCGACACCGCCATTCCGGCGTTCATCGCCGTCCTCACGGGCATCACCAACCGCATGGTGGCCGACGCGCCGCGCATCACCTCGGCCCTGCCTGCCTTCCTCGAGTTCGCGGCCGGCTCGGTCCTGGTGGCCCACAACGCCCGCTTCGACGTGGGGTTCCTCAAGCACTTCAGCCGCGAGCAGGACCTGGTCTGGCCCGACTTCGAGGTGCTCGACACCGTGCGCCTGGCGCGCCATGTGGTGACCCGCGACGAGGCGCCCAACCACAAGCTCTCCTCACTGGCCCGGGTGTTCCGCGCCAGTACGACGCCCAACCACCGCGCGCTCGAGGACGCCCGGGCCACCGTCGACGTGCTGCACGGGCTGATGGAGCGACTCGGAGGACTCGGTGTCCACACCCTCGAAGAGCTGCAGGGGTACTCCTCCAAGGTGGCACCTGCCGCACGCCGCAAGCGGCATCTCGCCGACCGGCTCCCCAACGCGCCCGGCGTCTACCTCTTCCGCGACGCCCAGGAGCAGGTCCTCTACATCGGGACCTCGAAGGACCTGCGTCGCCGGGTCCGGTCCTACTTCACCGCCTCCGAGAAGCGCACGCGGATCGGCGAGATGGTCCAGATCGCCACGTCGGTGACCGGCATCGAGTGCGCCACCCCGCTCGAGGCCGAGGTGCGCGAGCTCCGGTTGATCGGCGAACACAAGCCGCGCTACAACCGCCGGTCCCGCTTCCCGGAGAAGGTCACCTACCTCAAGCTGACCCGCGAGCCCTGGCCGAGGCTCTCGCTGGTCAAGCGGGTCCTCGACGACGATGCCGACTACATCGGACCGTTCGCCTCGCGCGGCACCGCCGAGAGCGCCCTCGCCGCCCTGCACGAGGTCTTCCCGATCCGGCAGTGCAACGACAGGTTCGGTGTGCAGCCGTCGCGGTCGGCCTGCGTGCTCGCCGAGATGGCCCGGTGTCTCGCACCGTGCGACGGAAGCACCGACGCCCAGACCTACGCCGCGGTGGTCCGCCAGCTGCAGGACACCCTGCTGCGCCGTCCGGACGACGTCGTCGACCTGGTGCAGGCGAAGATGACCGCGCTCGCCGAGCAGGAGCGCTTCGAGGAGGCCGCCCACCACCGCGACCGGCTCGCCGACTTCATCCGCGGCGCTGCCCGCACCCAGCGCCTGACGGCGCTGACCGGCTGCCCCGAGGTGGTCGCCGCGCGGCGGGGCGACGACGGGCGCTGGTCGGTCCACGTCGTACGCCACGGTCGGTTGGCCGCGGCCGGCGTGATCCCCACCGGCGGCGACGCCCTTGCCTACGTGGCCGGGCTGCGCGCCTCCGCCGAGACGGTGATCCCCTCGATCGGACCGGCACCGGCAGCATCGGCCGAGGAGTCCGAACGCATCCTGCGCTGGCTCGAGGCGCCGGGGGTCAGACTCGTCGACGTGGTCGGCGAGTGGGTGTGCCCCGTGGCAGGCGCGGGTCGGCACCGGGAGTCGCTCCTGCGGACGACCACGTCCATCTAGAGTGGCCGCATGATCACCGCCATCGTGTTCGTGCAGGCCGAGACCGCGCGGATCCCCGAGGTCGCGACTGCGATCGCCGCCCTCGAGGGAGTGAGCGAGGTCTATTCCGTGACCGGCCAGATCGACCTGATCGCACTGATCCGGGTCGCGAGCCACGACGACATCGCGACGGTGGTCGCCGACCGCCTCAACAAGGTGGACGGCGTCGTCGACACCGAGACCCACATCGCCTACCGGGCCTACTCGCGCCACGACCTCGAGGCCGCGTTCTCCATCGGGCTCGACTGACGGTGGCGACGGCGTCCGACCGGGAGTCGGCCACAGGCCGCTTCCCCCTGCTCGCCGCGGTGTGGCCACCGCTCGCCGGGCTCCTGCTCGCGGCGGCCCTCGCGGCGCTGGCCAGCCGACCGTTCCGGGCGTTCGACACCTACTTCCACCTGCGCTTCGGTGAGGAGTTCCGCGAGGGTTGGTCGCTGGCCCACCCCGGCCAGGTGAGCGCCGCCTCGACCAACGGCTGGGCTCCGACGCAGTGGCTGCCGCAGATCGGCCTCTCCTGGGTCGACGACGTCGCGGGCACCACCGGGCTCGTGGTCCTCTTCGCTGCGCTCGTCGTCGCCTTTGCTGCCTCGGTCCACGTCCTGCTGCGACGCCACACCTCGACCGGCACTGCGATCAGCCTGACGCTCGTGGTCGTGCTCGGCACCCTCCCCAGCCTGTCGCTGAGGCCACAGGTGCTCAGCTACCTGTTCCTCGTGGCCGTCATCGCGGCCTGGGACACCGCGCGGCGCTCCGGCCGGGTGCCGTGGTGGCTGGTGCCGCTCACCTGGGTCTGGGCAACCAGCCACGGCATGTGGATCCTGGGCGTCGGCGCCAGCGCGGTCCTCGCCGTCGCGGTGTGCATCGAGCGACGGGGCACGCGCACCGAGGTGATGCGCCTCCTGGGCGTCCCGGTGGCCATGCTGGTCGCGGCCTCGGTCACGCCCGTCGGCCCCCGACTCGTGTCGGCGATCCTGCTCGTCAACTCGCGCGCCGAGCACTTCCGGGAGTGGGATGCCCCCGAACTGGTGACCATCGGGGCGGCCCCCGTCACGGTGCTGCTCGCCCTCGCCATCTTCCTCATGGTCCGGCGCGACGGCGTGCGGCCCTACGACGTAGCCCTGCTCGGCCTCGGCTGCGTGTTCGCCATCTACTCCAACCGCACGCTGCCTCTCGCGCTGATCGTGCTGGCCGTCGTGGTCGCCAGCGAGCTCACCGCCCGGCGGGCGGCACCGCCGGACAGCATCGGGCGCAGGGAATGGGGCGTCGTCGCGGCCCTGGCAGTCGCCGTCCTCGTCATCGCACCGATGCTTCCCCTGCGCGACGTCCCCGCCGACGACCTCGACCCCTTTGCTGCGCAGCTCGACGAACTCCCTGACGACACCGTGGTCCTCACCGATCGCACCTCGGGTGCAGTCCTGCTGTGGACCGACCCGCGCCTCGACGTACCGATGCACGGCTACGGCGACGTCTACACCGACGACGAGCTCGAGGCCTACGACGACCTGTTCCGGCTCGAGCCGGGCTGGGAGGACACGCTGGCTGACCTCGACGCGCAGGTCGCGCTGTTGCCGGAGGACTCCCCCCTGGCCGCGGCCCTCGCGGGGCGTGGCTGGACCGTGGCCGAGGACAGCGGTGACCTCGTCTACCTGGTGCCGCCCCGGACGGACTGAGCGGAGCTCAGGAGGAGGCGGCCGCGACCCAGCGGTCGAGTGTCGCCCGGGCGGCGCCCGAGTCGATCGCCTCGGCTGCCCGGACGATGCCGTCGGCGAGGGCCTGGTCGACGGGCTGTCCCGGAGCGTCGTAGACCGCGAGTGCCGCGCCGGCGTTCAGCAGGACCGCCTCGCGGACCGGGCCCGTCTTCCCGTCAAGCAACTGGCGGACGACGTCGGCGTTGTGGGTCGCGTCGCCACCACGGAGGTCCTCGGTCGTGGCCGGCGCCAGGCCGAAGGCAGCAGGGTCGACGGTCCTCGGCGTGACCTGGCCGTCGTGGACGACCCACACCTGCGAGGTCGTGGTCGTGGTCAGCTCGTCGAGACCGTCATCGCCGCGGAACACCCACGCATCGACACCACGGTTGGCGAACACGCCGGCCATCACCGGTGCGAGGCGCTGGTCGGCGCAGCCGATGGCCTGAGCGGCCGGCCGGGTCGGGTTGGCCAGCGGACCGATGACGTTGAACGCCGTGGCGATGCCCAGTTCCTTGCGCGGTACGGCGGCGTGCCGCATCGCGGGGTGGAAGGACGCGGCGAAGCAGAAGGTGATGCCGGCCTCGATCGCCACCTCGGCCACGCGGTCGGCAGGCAGGTCGAGCCGGACGCCGAGAGCCTCGAGAACATCGGCGGTGCCCGCCTGGGACGACGCCGAGCGGTTGCCGTGCTTGACGACGCGCGCGCCCGCGCCAGCGGCCACGATCGCCGACATGGTCGAGATGTTCACCGAGAACGAGCGGTCACCGCCGGTGCCGACCACGTCGAGCAGTCGGCCCGGCACCGAGATCGGCGTCATCACGCCGTACATCGCATCGACGAGCCCGGTCAGCTCCTCGGTCGTCTCACCCTTGGCACGCAGCGCCACGACGAAACCGGCGATCTGGGCGGGCGTGGCCGCGCCGTCGAGGATCTCCCCCATCGCCCAGGTCGCCTGGGCAGGCGTCAGGTTCTCCCCGGCGACGAGCGAGCCGAGGACGTCAGGCCAGGTCATCTCGTGACTCAGGCGGGTACGCGGGAGCGCAGAAGCGAGACGACGGCCTCGGCGAGCGCGATCGGGTCGATCGGGTGCGAGACCGCCGCGTCGGCGCGCGACCAGGTCGCGAGCCAGGCGTCCTGCGGCCGACCGGTCAGCACCAGCAGCGGCGGGCAGTCGTAGATCTCGTCCTTGAGCTGCTTGGCGATGCCCATCCCGCCGGCGGGAACGGCCTCACCGTCGAGGATCGCCAGGGCGAGTTCGCCGGCATCCATGTGCTGGATGACGACCGGCTCGGTCGCCACCTCGACGTACTCCAGCTCCGGGAGATCGGGGTGCGGACGGCGACCCAGCGCCAGGATGACCTGCTCGCGGGTGTGCACGTCGTCGCTGTAGACGAGCACCTTGAGGGTCTTCGGAGAACTCACCCGCGCGATGCTACTCGGTCCGCGCCCGCTCCTGCCGCTCGAGTCGGTCCAGGCGTCGGTCCTCGCGCTCGGCCTCCTTCATCGAGGCTCGCACCCACTGGACGAACAGCACCACGAAGAACACCACACCGACCAGGTCGCCCGCAGCCCAGAGGATCCCGCCCGCCAGCTCCTGGTCGGCGTAGGGGTCCGGCAGCCATGCGCCCATCGGTCCGTCCCGCAGCGAGGGGTAGTGGTCTCCGCCGAGCAAGGTGTTCTGGCCCATGATCGTCACGCCCAGGAAGGCGTGGAACGGCAGCGTCATCACCGTCAGCAGGACGCGGAACGGGTGCTGCACACGACCGGGCAGGGGGTCGATCCCGACGATGGGCCAGAAGAACAGGGCACCGACGGCGACCAGGTGGACGTGCATCATCTCGTGGACGTAGACCGATTCGAGCGACGCGTCGTACCAACCCGTGAAGTAGAGCGCCCACGGCGAGAGCACGTAGAGCGCGAACGCGAGCGGCGGGAAGCCGAGGACCTTCGCCACCGGTGAGTGCAGGAAGGCCAGCAGCCAGCCGCGCAGCGTGCGGGGCAGGGTGCGCAGCGCCAGCGTGACCGGTGCACCGAGGGCCAGCGCCAAGGGAACCAACATCGACAGCACCATGTGCTGGACCATGTGGACGCTCACCAGGACCGTGTCGTACGCCGCCAGACCCGACGAAGTGGCGAAGTAGAACGCCGCCATCCCGCCACCCCAGGCAAGGGACCGACCGACCGGCCAGGCGTCGCCGCGCCGCCGCATCGTCACCACGCCCAGGGCGTAGAGACCGATCCCCCAGACCGTTGCGATCAACGGCAGGGGCTCCAGCGACCACTGGCTCCAGACGGCGCCCAGATCGAAGGCGGGCAGTGAATCCACGCCTGTTGCCGCTGCTGTCACGACCATCCCCACGGGGCACCTCCTCGACTGGATCGAGCGTAGGTCGTGGGTCCGGACGCGTTAGTTCGGGGGGTCGAGATGCCGATGAGGTCAGGAACCGCCATAATGACGCCCGTGGCGACCACAGCAACGGCATCCCTCCCGGCCTCGCGCCTTCACGGCCAGCACGACCGACCCAGCATGGTCGCCGTCGGCACCATCATCTGGCTGTCCAGCGAGCTCATGTTCTTCGCGGCGCTCTTCGCGTCCTACTTCACGATCCGGTCGGTCTCGTCCGAGATGTGGGCGGACAACACCGCCCTGCTCAACGTGCCGTTCGCCGCGATCAACACGACGATCCTCGTGTTGTCGTCCTTCACGTGCCAGTGGGGCGTCTTCGCCGCCGAGCGCGGACAGGTCGGTCGGGGCGGCGCGATCTGGAAGTTCTGGGGCGGCAAGACCGGCTGGGGCCTGCGCGAGTGGTTCATCCTCACCTACGTCATGGGCGCGATCTTCATCGGCGGCCAGGCGCTCGAGTACGCCGAGCTGATCCACGAGGGCGTGACCATCCCGCACGACGGGTACGGCACGATGTTCTACCTCACCACCGGCTTCCACGGGATCCACGTGACGGGTGGCCTGATCGCCTTCCTGTTCGTCCTGGGCCGCACCTACGTGGCGCGGCGGTTCACCCATGAGCAGGCGGTCAGCGCGATCGTCGTCTCCTACTACTGGCACTTCGTCGACGTGGTGTGGATCGGGCTTTTCGCCACGATCTATCTTGTCAAGTAGCACACGACGCCCCCCGCGATGAAGCAACACCGTTCGACCAACGATTCGCCCCGGACCCGCAAGGACTGATTGTGCGCCTTCTGAACCGCTCCGCCGGTCGCCTCTCCCGGCACCGCCGCGGCCCGATCGCCGGCCTGATGGTGCTGGTGTGTGGCTTGCTGCTCACCGGCGGCCTGTATGCCGCGTTCGCGCCGGCGCAAGCCGACTCGAACCAGAGCCAGGAAGCACTGGTGAAGGAGGGCCGCGAGCTCTTCCTCGTCGGTTGCGCCTTCTGCCACGGCCAGAACGGCGAAGGTGTCCTGACCCAGGGCGGCTCGCAGTACGGCCCGGCGCTCACCGACGTGGGCGAAGCCGCCGTCGACTTCCAGGTCGGCACCGGCCGCATGCCGATGGCTCAGCCCGGCGTGCAGGCGCCTCGCAAGGAGGTCGTCTACACCAAGGAGGAGATCGCTGCGCTCTCGGCGTACGTCGGCTCCCTCGGCACCGGCCCGCAGATCCCCGACACGGAGCTCTACTCCACCGAAGGCATGAGCGACAAGCAGCTCGAGGAGCTCGTCGTCCGCGGTGGCCAGATCTTCCTCGCCAACTGCACCGCCTGCCACAACTTCGAGGGCTCCGGCGGCGCCATGCCCCGAGGCGGCTACGCCCCCAAGATCCGCGGTGTCGACTCGAAGCACATCTACGAGGCGATGCTGACCGGTCCGCAGTCGATGGACACCTTCTCCGACGGCAACATCCCGCCCGAGGACAAGAAGGCCGTCATCGCGTACCTCGAGACCCTCGACGAGGCGCCCAGCTACGGCGGGCTCACCCTCGGCGGCCTCGGCCCCGTGAGCGAGGGCATCATCGCCTGGCTCGTCGGCATCGGCTCCCTCGTCGGGTTCGCCGTCTGGATTGCGGCCCACACCACCCGCTCGAGCAAGCAGAAGGACGAGGTGGAAGCGTGAGCGACGCACACAACACCGACCCCCACGGAGGGGAACTCGCGATCTCCGAGCCGATCGCCGACCCCGGTCTCCCCGCGCACACCTGGCGGCCGACCGATGTCGACCCGGCCAAGGAGAAGCGCGCCGAGCGCCAGGTTGCCGGATTCTTCGGCCTGTCGGCGATCTGCACGGTCCTGTTCCTGGTCTCGTACTTCACGCTCGACATCGACGACGACTGGCACGTGTTCGCCGGTTTCGGCGCCTCGACCATGGCTCTCGGTGCCACCCTCGGCCTGTCGCTGATGTTCATCGGCATCGGGATCATCCACTGGTCGCGCAAGCTGATGGCCGACAACGAGATCTCCGAGCTGCGGCACCCGGCCAACTCCCCCGAGGAGGACCGGACCGCCACACTGGAGGCGCTGAACCTCGGCATCGAGGAGTCCGGCATCGGCCGACGCCCCCTGATCCGCAACTCGCTGCTCGGCGCGATGGGTCTGGTCGGTCTTCCGGCCGTCGTCCTGCTGCGCGACCTCGGTCCCCTGCCGGGCGACAAGCTCGAGCACACCATCTGGGGCCAGGGCGTCAAGGGCAAGCCCATGCGCGTCGTTCGTGACGGCATCTGGACCCCGATCCTGGCCTCGGACCTCGAGATCGGTGACCTGGTCAACTGCCAGCCGGACGCGCTGCACAACCCGGAGCGCTACGACATCGACCCGACCGAGGTCGAGGGCATCGCTGCCCAGGTCCACAAGTCCAAGGCATCGCTGGTCCTGCTCCGGATGAACCCGGAGGACATCAAGCCGGGCAAGGACAAGGACGGCAACAGCCGCGAGAACTGGACCGTCGACGGCATCGTCGCCTACTCCAAGATCTGCACCCACGTGGGTTGCCCGATCTCGCTGAACGAGCGGACGACGCACCATCTGCTGTGCCCCTGCCACCAGTCGACCTTCGACCTCGCCGATTCGGGCAAGGTGGTGTTCGGCCCAGCTGGCCGCCCGCTCCCCCAGCTCCCGCTGGGCGTGGACGACCAGGGTTACCTCGTCGCGACCCGCGACTTCGACGAACCGGTCGGCCCGAGCTACTGGGAGCGTGACTACTATGAGCGTTGATCTGAGCAAGGTCGCCTCGACCAACGGCTCCACGCCGGCTGAGGCGAAGGGCGGTCCCAAGGCTGCGGGCGCCATCGCGAACTGGGCCGACGAGCGTCTCGGCCTCGGCACGGCGATGAAGAAGAACCTGCGCAAGGTCTTCCCCGACCACTGGTCCTTCATGCTGGGCGAGATCGCCCTGTGGAGCTTCGTGGTCCTGCTGCTGACCGGTGTCTTCCTCACCCTCTGGTTCGACCCGAGCATGACCGAGGTCCAGTACAACGGGTCCTACGACCCGTTGCGGGGCGTCCACATGTCCTCGGCGATGGCTTCCACCCTGGACATCTCCTTCGACGTGCGCGGTGGCCTGCTCATGCGGCAGATGCACCACTGGGCCGCCATGATCTTCATCGCCTCGATGATGATCCACATGCTGCGCGTCTACCTCACGGGTGCGTTCCGCAAGCCGCGCGAGCTCAACTGGGTGATCGGCTGCCTGCTGCTCCTGCTGGGCACGATCGAGGGCTTCACCGGCTACTCCCTGCCCGACGACCTGCTCTCGGGCACCGGCGTCCGGGCCGCGGACGGCTTCATGAAGGCCTCCCCCGTGGTCGGCACCTACATGTCGTTCTTCCTCTTCGGAGGAGAGTTCCCGGGTGACTCGATCATTCCGCGGTTCTACGCCATGCACATCCTGCTGATCCCGGGCATCCTGCTCGCCCTGGTCGCGGCGCACATGCTGCTGCTCGTCTACCACAAGCACACGCAGTGGGCCGGTCCGGGCCGCACCGAGGAGAACGTCGTCGGCTACCCGATGCTCCCGGTCTACGCCGCGAAGGCCGGTGGCTTCTTCTTCATCGTCTTCGGCGTGATCACCCTGCTGGGTGGGCTCTTCTCGCTCAACCCGGTCTGGAAGTTCGGCCCCTACGACCCGTCCAAGGTGACCGCGGGCTCCCAGCCCGACTGGTACATGGGATGGCCGGACGGTCTGCTCCGGATCATCCCGGCGTGGGAGACGCACATCTTCGGGATCACGCTCTCGTGGAACGTCATGCTGCCGATCCTCGTGATGCCGCCACTGATGTTGATGGTCCTGATCGCGCTGCCGTTCCTGGAGGCGTGGATCACCGGCGACAAGCGGGAGCACCACCTGCTCCAGCGTCCGCGCAACGCCCCGACGCGTACGGCGATCATGGTCGCGCTGATGACCTTCTACGGCCTGTCGTGGGCCGCGGGCGGCAACGACATCATCGCGATCAAGATGCACCTCAGCATCAACCAGATCACCTACTTCATGCGGGGCGCGGTCTTCATCGGTCCGGTCATCGCCTTCATCATCACCAAGCGCTGGTGCATCTCGCTCCAGCGGCACGACGAGGGCAAGCTCCTGCACGGCTACGAGTCGGGTGTCCTGGTTCGCTCCCCCGAGGGTGGGTACGCCGAGAAGCACCTGCCGCTGCCCGTGGAGGAGGCCTACCGCCTCAGTGCACGCGACAACGACCCGACGCCGGAGACGGTGGAGGAGATCGAGTCGTCCGGCCTGGCCGGCCGTCACCTGAAGCTGCGCAAGCTGCGGGCCAAGCTGGCGGCGGTGTTCTTCGCCGACAACGTGCAGAAGCCCACGGCCGAGGAGCTCCACGACGCGCAACACCACGCCGAGCACGAGCTGCACGAGCTGGAGGCGCAGATCGCCGCCGGTCCGAACAAGCACGGCCCGGCTGATCACTGATCCATTCGACGGGCGTCGTCCATCTCGCGTGCGAGGATGGACGGCGCCCGTCGTCGTTTTCGCAGGAGGTCACCGGTGCGCCGTCTCGTTCTGCCCCTGGTGCTCGCCGCCGCCCTGATCGCGCTGGCGACTCCGCCGGCACCGGTGTCAGCCGCAGCGGACGCGGCGGTCCTCAACGCCCAGAAGCGGCTCAATGCCCTGCACTGCGACGCGGGCCCTGCCGACGGGCGCATCGGGTCGCACACCCGCTCGGCGGTCATCCGCTTCCAGTCGCGTCACGGACTGCCCCAGACCGGCAGGCTCGCGACGACGACCCGCCGAGCGTTGTACTCCACCAAGGCGAAACGTTGCGACATCCGTCCCGTGCCCGCGCGCTCAGGGTCGGGTCGACGGATCGTGATCAGCCAGCACCAGAACTGGATCTGGCTCGTGGGAGCCGGCGGCGGCACCGTCGCCCAGGGCGGCATCGTGGACAACCCGGCGGTCCTGTCGAAGGGAACCTGGCGCACCGGCTCCTACTGCGGGCGCCCGGCGCGCGTGCGGCTCAACCAGAGCGGCAGCGTGTGGATGGATGACTTCGTCCGGTTCGCACCGTGCGGCATCGGCTTCCACCGGATCCCCCGCTACAAGTCGACCGGCCGACAGATGCACGCCGACTACTTCCTGGGCACGAACCTCGCCGGTGACTCGCACGGCTGTGTCCGCCTGAGCCGCGCCCTTGCTGCTCGGCTCTGGGACTTCACTGCCGGCCGTCGTACGACGGTCCGGGTGCTGTGACCGCACCGTCGGCACCTCGGCGTCGCCTCCTCGGGGCTCTCGGTGTCATGGTCTTCGGCCTGTTCGCGCTCGGTGGCCTGCACGCGCCGATCAGCGGAGACGTGTGGTCCGCGGAGCTGGGCGCATGGCAGCTGGCGACCACGGGCGAACCCTGGATCGACGAGGTCGCGCCTGAACAGCTTCCTGACCAGTGGACGGTGGAATCGAGCGACAGCGGGGCGCTGTGGACTGCCGTGAACCGCGACAACGGCCACCGCGCGGTGGCCAGGAGCCCGGGCGTCGTCCTCGCAGCTGTTCCGGCGTATGCCATCGACGCGACCGTGAGCGGTCCGGATCGGTTGAGTGACCTGCCCGGCTCGCTCACCGCCGCGCTGCTGTCGGCGCTCGCCGTCACCCTCCTCGCCGCAGCGGCCTCGAGCCTCGTGTCCCTTCGCGTCGCCCTGAGCGGTGCGACGGTGCTGGCGCTGGCCACCCCGATGTGGAGCGTGGCCGGCAATGACCTGTGGCCACACACCGTCACCACTCTCGGACTCGCCGGCATGGCCTGGGCAGCCGCCCGTGAGCGCTGGTGGCTGGTCGGGCTCTTCGGAGGTCTCGGCATCTGTGGTCGCCTGCACCTGGCGGTGATCGTCGCCGTGGTCGGCCTGGGCGTCGCCGTGGCTCGTCGCCGTCCAGCGATCGCCGTGAAGGTGGCCTGCACGAGCCTGCCCTTCGTGGGACTGTGCTCCGCGGTGGGCCACTGGTGGTACGGCTCGTGGAGCCCGAGCGCGGGCTACATGGCGGGCGACCTGGCCGCCTGGCCCGCGACCCGGACGTGGATCGAGCAGTCCGGCGACGTGGCCGGCATGTTCGTCTCCCCCGGTTACGGCATCCTCGTCTGGACGCCGTGTCTCCTGCTCCTGGCTCCATCGCTCCCGGCGGCCTGGCGGGAAGCTCCGGACTGGGTCCGTGCCCTGGCTGCAGGAGGGCTCGGCTACCTGGTCATCCAGGCCCTGCTCAACCCGTTCCACGGCGGCAGCGGCTTCTGGGGCTACCGCCTGCCGCTCGAAGCGCTGTGTGCGGCCTTCCCGCTGCTGGTCCTGGCGGCCTGCCATCTTGGGCGGTGGGCGCGCGCCGCGTTCCTGCCCGTGGTCGGCCTCCAGTTCGCGGTGATGCTCATCGGCGTGATGTTCGGCCTCGCCCACACCAACAAGGACGGCTCTCCCTGGCGCTCGAACATCATCGTTGATGCGCTGATCGAGAATCCGCCGGCGTTCCTGACCATCGTCGCCCTCTGCGGCCTGGCGACCTGGCTCGTCGGACGGACCGTCCTGGGTCGACCCTCGGTGTCCGATCGGGACACCGATCTTCGACCCGCCCGGCGAATCGGCACCGAGACGTCCGCTCCATGATCAAGAATCGCCCCGTGTCCTCACGTCGAGTCTTCTCGGGCCTCGTGCTCCTCGGTCTGGCCAGCGCCGTCATCTTCGGGCTGACCTCGCTGAACGCGCCCCGGACAACCGACGTCGTCTCGGCCGACGTGGCCGCCTGGCAGTTGGGTACGACAGGCACGCCGTGGCTCGACGACGTCGATGACGAGGCCCTGCCGGGCAGGTGGACGGTCGAGAAGCTCTTCACGACGACGAACGCCGACAACGGCCACGAGGTGATCGCCAGGAGTCCGGGCCCGATCGCGGCAGCCGTACCCGCATATGCGGCAGAAAAGCTGCTCACCGGGGGTGCGAGCCGTACGAAGATGTCCTTCCTGCCCGCAGGCTTCACCGCTGCCCTGCTGGCCGCCTGTGCCCTGATGCTCCTGGCCGGCAGCCTTCCGACGTCCGTTCCACGGCACGTGGTCCTCGCCGCGGCAGGCGCCCTCGCGTTCACGACGCCGTACTGGACGGTCGTCGGCGGATCGCTGTGGACGCACACCGTCACCGCCGTCGGGATCGGCGGCATGGCGTGGGCCGCTCACCGGGATCGTTGGCTGCTCGTGGGCCTCTTCGGCGGCGTGGCCGTCCTGGGTCGCCTGCACCTCGCGCTGACGGTCGCCATCGTCGGCCTCACCGTCGCTGCCTCTCGTCGTCAGCCCGGCATCGCTCTCCGCGTCGCGGCCGCCAGCATTCCCTCGATCGCGCTCCTGTCGCTGTGGGGGCACTGGTTCTACGGCTCCTGGAGCCCGACGACCGGCTACGCCGCGGGAGATCTGGCGGCGTGGCCCGCAACGCGCACCTGGTGGCAACAGATTGGGGACTTCATGGGCGTCCTGGTCTCCCCCGGGTTCGGGGTGTTCGTCTGGACGCCGGTCCTGCTGCTCCTGATCCCGTCGGTGATCCGCGGGTGGCGCGAGGTTCCGGACTGGGCACGCGCCCTGGCCATCGGAGGGTTCGTCTATCTGCTCGTGCAGGTGTACCTCAACCCGTACCACGGTGGGAACGGCTTCTGGGGCTACCGCCTGCCGCTGGAGGCGCTCTGCTGCGCGTTCCCGCTCCTCGCCATGTCGCTCAGCCACATGGGGAAGCGGGTCAGGGCGCTGCTCACCCCGGTGCTGGGCTTCCAGTTCGGCACGATGGCCCTCGGCGCAGCCCTGGGACTCGGCCTGCTCCAGGAGGACGCCGCGTGGGGTTGGCGGCACTACACGCTGGCAACCGCGGCCAGCATGTCGGCCGCGGCCGTGGTCCTGTTCCTCGCCTTCGGCATGACCACGGCCTACCTCGTCCGCAACTGGTTGCGGCACCTGGACGGGCCAGCGGCGGACGAGCCCGCGGCCCTCGTGCTGACGTAGTCCGTTCGAACTAGGACGACGGGACCAGTCGACCACAGTTGTCCCCGGAGCATGTCGATCCGGCTCCGGGATCACTAGTCTCGAGATGTGCTCAACCGCCCCGCATTCGACCGCGTCGTTGTCGTCGTTCCGATGTACAACGAAGGACCCGTCGTGGGCGAGGTCGTGTCCGAGCTGCTCGGCACCTTCCCGCACGTCGTGTGCGTCGACGACGGCTCGAAGGACGGTTCCGCAGCCGCCGCCCGGGCGGCAGGCGCGAAGGTCCTCAGCCACCCCATCAACCTCGGCCAGGGCGCCGCACTCCAGACCGGGTTCGACTACATGCTCGCCCGCACCGACGCGACCCACGTGGTGACATTCGACGCCGACGGCCAGTACCTCGTGAGCGACGCAGCCGCCATGGTCACCAAGGCCTTCGCCACGTCCGTCGACATCGTCCTCGGCTCCCGCAACCTCGGCCAGACCGAAGGGCAGCCGTTCACCCGCCGGGTCCTGATGGCCGCAGCGCTGCGTTTCTCGCGCACCGTCACCGGCATCGAGCTGACCGACACCCACAACGGCCTCCGCGTGCTCACCCGCTCCGCAGCGGCCCAGATGAACCTGCGCCAGTTCGGCATGGCCCACGCCTCCGAGATCGAGTCGCGCGTCGCCGCGGCTTCCCTGACCTGGTGCGAGCACCCCGTCACGATGCGCTACTCGGACTACTCCCGGAGCAAGGGACAGTCCAACCTCAACGCGCTCAACATCCTGTTCGACCTCGCGACGGACCGCCTCGGAGCGACCGCATGATCATTCGCATCTTCCTGTTGGCGAGCATCCTGCTCATGGTCATCGTGCTGCTCAAGGCACGACCGAGCGGTGGTCGGCTCGCGATGACCCGACTGATCGGTTTCGCCGTCGCGTTGGGCGCTGCGGCCAGTGTCATCGCTCCCTCGCTCGTCACCGAGGCCGCGAACCTGGTCGGCGTACGTGAGGGCCCCAACCTGATCCTGTACGTCCTGGTCGTCGTGTTCGTGTTCACCACGATCACCCAGAACGTGCGCATCCGGGAACTGGACCGTCGTCTGGCCAATCTCGCCCGGGCCCAGGCCCTCCTCGATTTCGACCGGTCCGTGGACGCCCACGAGTCAACCGTCGACTCCGTCCACCCGCGCGGATAGGGCGTCCGTCAGGCCGCTGGCCGTCGGGCCAGGATCCACACGTTGCGGCGCCAGCCGGGCAGCCAGGTCAGCAGGTTGAGCAGCCGCGGCCGACGCTTGCGCGGGAACCATCCGGACACGATGCCCGTCCCGGGCGCGACGCTCTCGTAGGAGACCCGGACGACCTCGAATCCGTGATCCGCGAACACCCGACGCATGGATGTCCGGGTCCACGGCCGTCGGTGGGTGTAGTCGTGCCAGACCCAGCGCTGGGCATCGGGCGACGAGGCGAAGACGATACCGCCCGGCCGCAACGCGCGATGCACCTCCTGGACCAGCCCGACGGGATCGAGCAGGTGCTCCAGGACGTCCTTGAGCACGGCACCGTCGAACTCGGCGTCGCCGACGGGCAGACCGGCCTCCAGGTCGGCCAGGCGTACGTCGATCCCCCGCTCCTGTGCGGCCTCGACCGCGGCGGGCGAGTTGTCCAGGCCCACGTATGCCGGGAACTCAGCGGACAGCCACCCCGTGCCGCACCCGACGTCGAGAAGGCTGCTGCCCTGCTCGAAGTGCCGGGCGACGTCCATGTAGTAACCGGGGCGCGCGTGCCACTCGTGATAACCCACGGCGCGAGTTTAGGCGATCGGGAGGTCACCGACGGGCGAGTCGTCGATAGACGTCTGCGGTGCGTGAAGCGGTCTGCTGCCACGTCAGCTGCCGGGCGCGCTGGTGGCCTGCCGCCCGGAGATCGCGCTGCAGGTCGCGGTCGCCGACCACCCCTCGGACGGCCGCCGCGATGCCCGCCGGAGACGTCGGATCGAAGTAGACCATCGCGTCGGCCCCGACCTCGTGCAGCACGGGCAGGTCAGATCCGACGACCGGACAGCCGGCCGCCATCGCCTCGAGCACGGGGAGGCCGAACCCCTCGAACATGGTGGGGAAGACGTACGCGCTCGCCGACGCGTACAGATCGGCGAGCTCGTCGGCGGAGATCCAGCCGAGCAGCTCGACATCGTCCTCGAGCCGCCATCGTCGTACGACTTCGCGCAGCGGGTCCGCACCGTGGCTCCCGGTGATCAGGAGCCGTGGCCGCTCGGCGTCGGGAATCAGGGTCCAGGCCTCGATGAGCCGCTCGAAGTTCTTGTGAGGCATCCGGTTGCCGCCGGACAGCACGAACGGACGTTCCGGCGGCGTCGTGTGCCGGCCCGGTTGCAGGGTGGGGGCACCGAGCATCACCACGTCGATGTCGTACGCCGCCCGCCCGGTCAGCTGACCTACGTCGCCCGCCGTGGCTTCGCTGTCGGCAATGATCCGGTCCGCCGCCGCGATCGTGCGGCGGGCCAGCCAGCGGACCGCGGCCGCCCGACCGCCCGGGACCCACTCCGGGTGGCGAAGCGGCAGCAGGTCGTGGACGGTCACCACCGTCGGCAACGCCCGTACCACCGGGCCGAAGTTTGCCGGGCAGTGCAGGAGGTCTGCGCGAAGCGAGCGGGCCCGGGGGCCCAGCGCCAACCCTACGGCTGCCGCCCACTGCACCCGGCTCTCGCCGGACACGGGCAGGTGGACCACGTCTCCCGGGAACCAGTCGAGCACCTGGCTACGCAGCTCCTTGTTGGCGATGCCGATGAACCGGAGGTCCTGGTCCCCCGCCAGGGCCGGGAACAGTTCACGCGCATAGCTCTCGGTCCCGCCCTTGCGCCCCGTGAAGTACACGAGGTCGACCGCGACCTTCAGCGGGCCGGTCATCGCACGGCCCGACGCTGCTCGAGCGCGTCGAGGATCCGGCCGGCAGTGACCTCGACGGTCGACGTCGGCGCCACCCGTTCGAACCATGCATGTGCGGACCTGCGCAGGCCGGCACCCGCCCGAACCACCTCCACGATCGCCTGGCCGAGGTCGTCGGCGGCGATCGACCGGGCCACCACGCCGTTGACGCCGGGTTCGACCAGCTCGACTGCCGCGTTGTCCTCCCCCGCCACCAGGACGACGGGGGTGCCGACGGCGGCAGCCTCGACCACCACCAGCCCGTAGCCCTCCCGTGCCGAGGGATTCACCAGCACGGAGGCGTGCCGAACGGCTTCGTCGAGCTCTCCCTGCGGCACGAAACCCGGTGCCGTCACCACGCCGGACAACCCCAGCCGTTCGATCTCGTCGAGCACAGCAGGTCGCAGCGGACCGTCGCCGTACACCAGCGCGGTCAGGTCCGGAAGCGAGCGTCGTGCGTGCGCAATCGCCGCCGGCAGGGCCTCGACCCGCTTGTCCTCGATGTGACGGCCGACGAAGACCACACGCGCCGCCGTCGGCTCGACCAGCTCCGGGGCAGCGCGGTCCGTCGCGAAGATCAGCCCCGGGCTGCGCAGGGGCGCGGACCGTGCCCCACTCTCCTTGAGCCGACGTGCTGTGAGCGCGGAATGGCACGTCGACAGGGGACTCAGTCGCGCCGCCAGGCACTGCACCAGCCAGGCGAGGCCCCCGACGACCGGTCCGCTGTACTCCCGCCACTGCTTGCGCGGCCAGACCTCCAGCCAGTCGCTGCAGACGACGGTCCCAGAGCCCACCAGAGCCGCGCGCACGGCCGGCACGTTGGTCGCGGGCAGTGCGCTCACCAGGACGGCGTCGTAGCGCCGGCGGTGCCGGACCAGGTGCCAGAACAGGGCCGCCGCGAAGCCCAGCGCCGGCCCGAGCCGCCGTGCGCCGACCGCGTCGTACAGGTCGGTCTCGCCGGCGATCGCCTCGATCCTCACCCTGTCCACGACGGGCGTCGGGCCCGTCCACTGGCGACGGGTGAGGTAGGTGACGTCGTGACCGTGCGCCGCGAACTCCTCGGCGAGCGCCCGGTAGAGGCGCTCACCACCGCCGACCGTCCACGGAAACAAGCAGTCGTAGACGACAGCGATCCGCACGTGAGGACCCTACGACACCGGGGAGAGGAGCGCGCTGCTCAACTGAGCGCGGACCCGTCGACGTAGTCGGCCCACTTGATGTTCCAGTCGCCGTAGCCGTTGTCGGGCTCCATCGGACGGTCCGTGCCGACGTACTCGACGACGTCGCCGCGACGGGTCATGGAGTAGAGCCAGGCGGCGTTGTCGGTGCTCATTCCCGTGCAGCCGTGCGAGACGTTGTCGCGGCCCTGGGAGCCGACGGACCACGGAGCGGCATGGATGAACTCACCGGAGTTCGTCAGCCGCATGGCCCATTTCACGTCGTCGATGTCGTAGGCCTCGGACGACCCCTGCGGGATGCCGACCGTCTCGGAGTTCATTCGCCGGCTCGCGAACTTCTCCATGATGACCTTGACGCCGGAGCGAGTGATGAAGCCCGCCTTGCCGGTCGTGATCGGCAGGGTGCGCACCAGCGAACCGTTCTTGAACACCTTCATCTGGTGGGTCTTCGCATTGACCTTGTAGACGTGCGCGTCGCCGACCGTGAAGTCGATGTCGCGGTCCTCCTGCCCGTAGACGCCGCCGCCGGCGGAGACGCTGTTGACGTCCACGTCGACGCTGACCTTCGAGCCGGCCTTCCAGTACGACTTCGGCCGCCAGTGCGCTTCCTTGTCGCTGACCCAGCGCCAGGAACCGGCCTGCTTCGGCGTCGAGGTGACCGTCATGTTCTTCTCGAAGGCCACCTTGTCGGACACGGGGAGGTCGAAGGTGACGACCACCGGCATGCCGACGCCGACCTTCTCGCCGTCCAGCGGCGAGACCGAGGGATAGGTCTGTTGCGCCAGGCTCAGGGCCTGGGTCCTGAAGGAGGTGTCGCTCTTGACCTCGACGCCGTCGGCGTTCTCGGCCGTCGCGCGCACGCGGTAGCGGACCCCGGGCTCGAGCCGGTCGCTGGCGACCCAGCGGCCGTTGGCCGGCGAGATCCTGCCCTTGATCGGACCGGCCGCTGACTGCACCGTGACCGCGGTCAGCGTGCCGTCGCTCGCTGCCACCCGCAGGACGGTGTCGACCGGGACTGCGGTCGCGCCGGCCTTCACGTTGGTCCGCACCGTGGCTGCGACCGCCGCTGCGGCCGTGGTCTCGGCCGTCGGGTCGCCGCCCTCACCTGCTCCGGGCAGGAATCCCGAGCCGTCGCACCCGGCTGCCACGACGGCAACCACGGAGAGGACGGCGAATGGGCGCATCAGAGCAGCGCGACGGGACTTCGTGGACACCCGAGAAGCCTACCTGCCAGAACCTCACCAGAACCGCTGGAAACACGTCGGCGGTGTCACACCGTGAGGTGGGACACCGCCGACGTGAATCGAGAGTGGGTCGAGCGTCAGTGTGCGTACTCGCCGCGGTAGTACTCGTAGATCCAGCCCGGCAGGGCCAGAGCGCCCAGCACGAACCCGATGATCACGAGCCACCAGGCCAGCACGGCCACGGCGAACACGATCACGCCGAGGGCGGCGGCACACCACAGCGGCCACCAGGAGTACGGCGGGAAGAAGCCGAGCTCGCCCGCGCCGTCGGCGATCTCGCCGTCCTTGCGGTCCTCCGGGCGGGCGTCCATGCGCTTGGCCTGGAACCCGAGGTAGAAGGTCATCATCGCGCAGAGCAACGTGGTCATGACCAAGGCCGACGTGCCGGTCCAGTCGGCGCAGTTCTCGGCGCCGCACCGCGTGCCGGCGTCGGTGATGAACCAGTAGGCGGGCGTGACCAGGACCAGGAAGATCGAGGTCAGGCCGAAGATCCAGGCTTCGATCTTCATCAGTGGTCGCCGTCCTTCTTGTCGATCTGCTCCTGGAGGTGCTCCGCACGGCCCTCGGTGTCCGGCAGGTCTCCCCTGCCGTGACCGTCGAACTCCGCGGGGTTGTCATACATCTCGATCGCGGCGATCTCCGGGTGGTGCAGGTCGAACGCCGGCGACTCCGAACGGATCCGCGGGAGGGTGTGGAAGTTGTGGCGCGGCGGCGGGCAGCTCGTCGCCCACTCCAGCGACCGGCCCCAGCCCCACGGGTCGTCGGTGTTGACCAGTGGGCTCTTGCGGGAGACGTAGACGTTGTAGAAGAACGGCAGCATCGAGGACGCGAGCACGAAGGCACCGATCGTCGACACCTGGTTCAGGACCTCCCAGTCATCGCCGGGCAGGTAGTCGGCGTACCGACGCGGCATGCCCTCGATGCCCAGCCAGTGCTGGATGAGGAAGGTCGTGTGGAAGCCGATGAACAACAGCCAGAAGTGGATCTTGCCGAGCCGTTCGTCGAGCATTCGTCCGGTGAGCTTGGGCCACCAGAAGTAGAAGCCCGCGAACATCGCGAACACCACCGTGCCGAACACCGTGTAGTGGAAGTGCGCCACCACGAAGTAGGAGTCGGAGACGTGGAAGTCGAGCGGCGGGCTGGCCAGGATGATGCCGGTCAGGCCACCGAAGAGGAACGTGGTGAGGAAGCCGATCGACCAGAGCATGGGGGTGTCCATGCGCACGGATCCGCCCCACATCGTGCCGATCCAGTTGAAGAACTTCACGCCCGTCGGAACCGCGATCAGGAACGTCATGCCGGAGAAGAACGCGAGGTTGACCGCGCCCGTGACGAACATGTGGTGCGCCCACACCGCCACCGACAAGATCGCGATGCCGAGCGTCGCGCCGACCAGGCCGACGTACCCGAAGAGCGGCTTGCGACTGAACACCGGCAGGATCTCGGAGATGATCCCGAAGAAGGGCAGAGCGATGATGTAGACCTCTGGGTGCCCGAAGAACCAGAACAGGTGCTGCCAGAGGATCGCGCCGCCTGTCGAGGTGTCGAAGACGTGCGCCCCGAGCTGTCGATCGGCCTCCAGCGAGAGCAGAGCACCGGCGAGGATCGGGAACGCGATCAGCACGAGGATCGCCGTGATCAACACGGTCCACACGAACATCGGCATCCGGAACATCGTCATGCCGGGTGCGCGCATGCAGATGATCGTGGTGATGAAGTTGACCGCGCCCAGGATCGTGCCCAGACCGGCCATCCACAGGCCCATGATCCACAGGTCGCCGCCGACGCCCGGGCTGTTCACCGAGTCGGACAGCGGCGTGTAGGCGAACCATCCGAACGACGCAGCACCCTCGGGGGTGAGGAAGCCGGCACCGGCGATCAGGCCGCCGAAGAGGTACAGCCAGTAGCTGAACATGTTGAGGCGCGGGAACGCCACGTCGGGCGCACCGATCTGCAGCGGCATGATCGCGTTGCCGAAGCCGAAGAACAGCGGCGTCGCGAACAGCAGCAGCATGATCGTGCCGTGCATCGTGAAGAGCTGGTTGTAGAGCTCCTCGTTGACGATCTGGCTCCCGGGGTAGGCCAGCTCGGACCGGATGAGCAGGGCCATGATGCCGCCGGCGATGAACCACCCCATCGCGGTGACGAAGTACAGGTTGCCGATCAGCTTGTGGTCGGTCGTGGTCATGATCCGCACGACCTGCTGGCCGAGCGGCTTGCGCTCAGTGAGGTCCGCGGAGCGAGCGGCGGTCGCGGTCACTCGTTGTCTCCCTCTTCGTCGTCAATGAGGTTCTCCGAGTAGACGCCGCCGTCAACGGGCTCATCGGAGACGTGGTCGGGGTCAGCGGCGAGCTCGGCCAGGTAGGCGTCGTACTCGGCGTCCGTGACGACGGCGACCGTGAACAGCATCCGCGAGTGATAGGCGCCGCAGAGCTCGTAGCACTTCCCGTCGTAGACACCGACCTCGGTGGGCGTCACCTGGTAGGAGTTGTCGTTGCCGGGAACGACGTCCATCCGCATGGCGAAGGACGGGATGCCGAAGTTGTGGATCACGTCGGGGCTGTAGAGCTGGAACTCGACGGTCTGGTCGACCGGGATGACCAACTGCGGGATGTCCTCACCGGTGCCGGCGACGAAGACGTTCTTGCCGCCTGCAGCCTCGGTGTCGGGGTAGTTGAACGTCCACGACCACTTCTGACCGACGACCTTGACGATGACGTCCGGGTTCGGGTCGTGCTCGAGGGCGATGTTCTGCACCCGCACGGTGTGGGAGAAGAACGCGACGACCATCACGATCGGGAAGATCGTGTAGAAGATCTCGATCGGCAGGTTGTAGCGGGTCTGGACCGGGACCTCGTCGTCGCTGCGACGACGGAACCAGATCGGGACGCCGATGATCAGCGCCCACGTGATCACACCCGTCACGAGTGCGGCGATCCAGGCGCCCTGCCAGAGCAGGAGGATGTGCTCACCCTGCACGGACACGATCTCCGGCATGCCGAACCGTTCCCACTGGGTATCGGTCGAACATCCGGACAACGCGAACGCGAGTACGACGATGCCGGCGAGCGGGATCACACGGCGCAGATGCCGTCGAGGTCCACGCGAGCGCTCGGGTAGCCACCAGCCCACGAACGAGCCTTCCTCTCGAGGGTCAGAACAATTGCGAACACTAGCGGAGACGTGACCCGTCCGGGGCGCGGGGTCGATGGTTCGGACCCGGCGCGGCGTGACCACATCGCTCCCTCGCGTCTCAACTATCGTCGACCTGTGAGCAGCACGCCTGAGGTCTACCTCGACGCGGCCTCGTCGCAGCGCCTGCATCCTGCCGCGCGCGACACGCTGATCGCTGCGCTCGAGCGGGGCTACGGCGACCCGCGCCGACTGCACGGCGCAGGACGGGATGCCCGAATACTCCTCGACAATGCCCGGGCCGTGATCGCCGAGTGTCTCGGCGCGCAGCCCGAGGAGGTCGCGTTCACCGCGTCGGGGACAGAAGCCGTCCAGCGAGGACTCCTCGGCCTCGCGGCTGCCTCCGGGCTCTCCGGCATCGTGCACACCGCTGTCGAGCACTCCTCGGTGCTCCACACGCTCGCCTGGCGCGACTCCCCCGCCCACGCGAGCGTCGCGGTCGACGGCACCGGTCGAGTCGACCTCGATGCGCTGGCCGAGGCGTCCCGGCGCGACGGCGTGGCCGCCGTGGCTGTCCAGCTGGCCAATCAGGAGGTCGGCACGCTCCAGCCCGTCTCCGACGTCGACCTGCCCCGGTCGGTCCCCCTGCTGGTGGACGCCGCCGCGGCGGTCGGCCACGTCGTCCTCCCGGAGCGGTGGGACGCCCTGACCGCCTCCGCCCACAAGTGGGGCGGCCCGGCGGGTGTCGGCGTGCTCGCCGTACGTCGCGGCACCGGTTGGACCAACCCGTTCCCCGGCGACGACGCGCTCACGGCCGACGGGTTTCCCAACGTGCCTGCAGCCCTCGCGGCCGCGGCAGCGCTCCAGGCGGTGCTCACCGAGCGCGAGGAGGTCGCCGCCCGGCAGTTCCGGATGGTCGAGCAGATCCGCACGATCGCGGCCGCGCTGCCCGACACCGAAGTCGTCGGCGACCCGGTGGCCCGACTCCCCCACCTGGTGACGTTCTCCTGCCTCTACGTCGGCGGCGACGAGATCGTCGCGGCACTCGCGCAGCGCGGGTACGGCGTTGCGAGCGGATCGGCGTGCACGGCCTCGACCCTCGAGCCCAGCCACGTCCTCGCAGCGATGGGCGCGCTGACACACGGCAACGTCCGAGTCTCCCTGGACCGCAGCACGACCGAAGCGCAGGTCGATGGATTCTGCGCAGCGCTCACCGAAGCGGTGGCCGGGATCCGCGCCCGCGCAGGGTTGTGACCGTGCTCGAACTGGACTGTCGCGACCTGCCCTGCCCGCGCCCGATCATCGAGCTGGCGAAGGCGCTGCCCTCTGTCGTCGTCGGCGACCTGCTGGCCGTCGTCGCCCGCGACCCGGCCGCCCGCTACGACGTGCCGGCGTGGTGCCGGATGCGGGAGCAGGAGTACGTCGGCGAGGACCTCGCCGACGACGGCCTCCCCCGCTTCGTCGTGCGCCGGCTCAGTTGACGAACGCGGCGATCTCGTCGGCGGCGTCGTCGCCGTAGGAAGCGCGAACTCGGTCGACGAACTGCTCGTGCGTGAACTCGTACTCCTGCGTGCCGACGGTCTCGACGACGTAGGCCGCCAGCACGCAACCGACCTGCGCGGCACGTTCGAGCGTCGTACCCCACGACAGGGCGGCCAGGAAGCCGGCCCGGAAGGCGTCGCCGACGCCGGTGGGCTCCAGGGCAGCGACGTCCTTGGCCGCCGGGATCTCGAACGACGTGCCGTCGTTGGTGGTGACCCGGACACCGTCCTTGCCCAGCGTGGTGACCTGGATGTCGACCCGGGACAGCACCTCTTCGGCGCTCCAGCCGGTCTTCTTCTCGATGACGTGCGACTCGTACTCGTTGGAGAACAAGATCGCCGCACCCTCGATGAGGTCGCGGATCAGGTCGCCCTCGGCGAAGGCGAGCTGCTGGGAGCAGTCCGCGATGAAGGGGTAGCCGCGCTGGCGGCACTCCTCGGTGTGGCGCTTCATCGCGTCGGGGTCGTCGGCGCCGATCAGGACGTACGACGGCGCACCGACCCGCTCGACGATCGGGGCCAGCTCGATCTGGCTGGCCTCGCTCATCGCGCCGGGGTAGAACGACGCGAACTGGGCCATCGTCGTGTCGGTGGTGCACACGAAGCGGGCGGTGTGCTTGGTGTCGGAGATGTGCACGGAGTCGCAGTCGACGCCGTTGCGCTCGAGCCACGACCGGTAGTCGGCGAAGTCCTCGCCGGCAGCGCCGACGAGCACGGGCCGCAGGCCGAGCCGGGCAAGGCCGAAGCACATGTTCGGAGCCACCCCACCCCGCCGGATCTCGAGGTCGTTGACCAGGAAGGAGACCGACAGCTTGTCGAGCTGGTCGACCACCAGCGAGTCGGAGAACTTGCCGGCGAAGGTCATCAGATGGTCGGTGGCGATCGATCCAGCAATCAGCAGCGAGCCCGTGGGTGCAGTCACGACACGGAAGGTTATCGGAGACGTAACAGGAAGTTCGCACGGTCCCACTGGGTCTACCCAGGAGTAACGCTTAACGTCGAAGCATGACGCCGTACGAAGAGATCGCCGCCCCCAGTGACCTGAAGGCCGATTGCGAAGCGGTCAACCGCCAGCTCGCCCGGGCAGCCGTCCGCGCGACCCGTCCCGCACCGAGCATCCACTTCGACGAATTCCCTCGCGAGATGCCCAAGCGGAGCATCGAGATCTCCGAGGCCGCGCAGCGCCTTGCCAACGCGTTGCAGCTGCACCTGGATTGACACGAAGTGTGGGGTTTGGTCCCCCGAAATGCAGAACGCGCCCCGAGTGCTCGGGGCGCGTTGTGCATTTCGGGGGACCAAACCCCACACTTCGAATCAGTTGAAGCTGTCTCCGCACGCGCACGAACCCGTCGCGTTCGGGTTGTCGATCGTGAAGCCCTGCTTCTCGATGGTGTCGACGAAGTCGATCACGGCACCGTTGAGGTAGGGGACGCTCATCCGGTCGACGACCACGCCGACACCGTCGAAGTCGGTCACGACATCGCCGTCGAGGGTCCGCTCGTCGAAGAAGAGCTGGTAGCGCAGGCCGCTGCAGCCACCGGGCTGCACGGAGATCCGCAGCTGCAGGTCGGTGCGACCCTCCTGCTCCAGGAGGCTGGCCACCTTCGCGGCGGCAACCGGGCTGATGTTGATCTGGTCTTCACGGCGGTCGAAGGAGACCGGCTCGGCGACGGTCGTCGTCGTACCGGTGGCCTCGGCCTCGTGGCTGTGGCCGCCACCGCAGCAACTGTCGCTCATGCTCACTCCAGGGTGTTGTCCATATTTGGCGTGTCAGAAAGGGGTTCTACTGAGCCCAATGGTCGCACAGTTGTGGTTATTCCCCCCAGACGAGGACGGGCTTGACCACCGCGCCGGATTTCGTGTCGGCGATGGCGTCGGCGATCTTCTCGAAGGAGTACGTCGCTACGAGGTGATCGACGTCGAACCTGCCTGCCGCACGCAGCTCGATGAGCTGCGGGATCGTGACCAGGGGGTCCGACTCGCCCTCGACGGAGGAACGGACGACCTTGCCTGTCGACAGCAGGTCGATCGCGTCGATCGTGAACTCCGGAGCCCCCAGACCCAGCGCAACCAGCATCCCCCGGTTCCGCAGGGAGCGCTGCGCCTGCAGCAGCACGGCAGGCAACGCCGTCGTGTCGATCGCGTACGCCGCTCCACCGGCCGTGAGCGACCGGACCTGCTCCTCGACTGCAGGAGCACCGGCCACCGTGGGGTCGATCGCCGTGGCGCCGTACTCCTGCGCGACCGCACGGCGGGAAGCGAGCGGGTCGACGACGACGACCGTCTCCACGCCGAGCCCGCGCGCCATCGCGACCGCGGCGAGCCCGACCGCACCGGCTCCGAAGACCACGACAGGCTCGTCCGGAGCGGGGTCCAACAGGTTGAGCACGGTGCCGGCCCCGGTCTGGAAACCGCAGGCGAAGGGGGCCAGCCGGGTCAGGTCGAGTGACTTGTCCACGACGACGCAATTGTCGGCGTATGCGAGGGCGTGGCGGGCGAAGCTGGACTGGCCGAAGAAGTTGCCGAACACGACCTGGCCGACCTGTGCGCCGTCGGCCTTCGTCATCGTGGTCGAGCCGTCGGCGCGCATGCCCATGTAGTTGAGCAGCAGGGACTGCTCGCAGTAGCCGACGTGCCCCTCGTCGCAGGATCCGCACGCGCGGCACGAGCGGAAGCTCAGCACGACGTGGTCGCCGACCTCGATGCCGGCGACGGCTGCACCGACCTTCTCGACGACGCCGGTGCCCTCGTGTCCCATGACCGTCGGCATCATCTCGGCCGGCAGCATCGTGGGCACGGTCAGGTCGGTGTGGCACAGCCCGGTCGCGACGATCCGGACCAGGACCTCGTCCTCGCGGGGTTCGTCCAGCTCGACCTCGGTGAAGACGAAATCGCCCCCCGGCTCGTTGACGACAAGGGCGGTGGTGCGCAGTGTTTCGGTCACCCGAGCAATCTAGAACATGTTCTTGTTTTGCGGTATCAGCTGGACCAGGTGCGGGCGACGCGGGCAGCGAGCTCGCTCAATGATCCGGCCGGATCGGCGAAGGCCCGCTCCTCCCCCACCACGTCCACCAGGGAGTACGCCGCATCCATGCCGAGCGCCCTCATCTCGCGGGACCCGACGAGCACCTGACCTGCCAGCGCAACGCACGGGCGCAGTGCCTCGGCCGCGATGGCGGCGACGCCCGCCGGAACCTTGCCGGCCCGACTGCTGAAGTCGAAGGCGCCCTCGCCGGTGATCACCAGGTCGGCCGTTCGGGCCTGTTGGGCGAGTCGTACGGCGTCTGCGACCAGGCCGATCCCGCTGACCCGGGTTCCGCCGAGCAGCATCAGCGCGAAACCCAGGCCGCCGGCAGCGCCGGCACCGGGGGCGAGCGCGAGCCGCCGGTCGGTCACCTGCGCGAACTCCTCGAGGTACCCGTCCATCGCAACCTGCATCTCCTCGTCGAGCCCCTTCTGGGCACCGAAGGTCTTGCTTGCGCCGAAGAGTCCGGTCAGCGGGATGTCGACGTCGGTGGCCGCGATGATCTCCACTCCGTCCACGAGACCCCGGGCGATGCTCAGGTCGACGCCGGTCACGCCGCTGAGGAAGATCCCGCCGACGTCCATCGCCACGTCCGCGCTGGCTCCGAGCGCCGCCAGCAGCCCGGCACCTGCATCGATCGTGCCGGAGCCACCGAGGCCGACGACGACCCGCTCGGCTCCAGCGTTGATGGCCTCCAGGACGAGTGAACCGACCCCCACCGTCGTACCGAACTCACCCAGCTTGCCGCCGGTGAGGTGGATGCCGCACGCCTGCGCGCTCTCGACGTACGCCGTCCTCCCGACGAGCAGCAGGGTCGCCGGCACCTCGTGGCCGGGGGGCGCCTCGACGGTCACGGCGAGCAGGTCGCCGCCGAGGGAGGCGTGGAGCACGTCGACGAAGCCGGGGCCGCCGTCCGACATGGGTGCCAGCACCAGCTCGTCGTCGGGTGCATGTCGTCGCCATCCCGCCGCGATCGCTTCGGCCGCCTCGACCGCGGTCAGGGTGCCGGCGAACTTGTCGGGAGCCACCAGCACACGCATGGCGACATCATGCGCCATCGATGCCGCGCACCGACCGGTGGCCGATCGGGTGTCGGATCTAGGATGAGCGCATGACCACCGTGGACCTTCCACTGCTGCCCCTGGGCCGCGGCACCGACCCGCTCTCCGAGCGTGGCGTCGACTGCCCCGGTGACCTCCCGGCCGCCTCCGATCCCGACCTGGTCGAGCGCGCTCGCGCCGCCCGGGAGACGCTCGGCGAGCGGCTGTTCGTGCTCGGGCACCACTACCAGCGCGACGAGGT
>JAPLCC010000015.1 GCA_026392415.1 Propionibacteriales bacterium | reverse complement strand
CGCGGGCGACCTCGGCTTGTTGACGGTGCTCGAGGATGACGGCGGTGATGACCAGTCGGGCTTTCGACACGGGTGCAGCGTGGTGGCCGGGTCTTTCCTATGTCTTGAGAGATCCCTTTCCTATGTCCTGAGCCAGAACACCACCGCCACCGCCAGCCAGAACAGCAGACCGGGTCCTCAGGACCCGGTCTGCTGCATTTCCGGGCGCGGGGTCAACCCGATCGGCCTGTCGTGCGTCATCATCACGATGCCCCCGACGCAGGAGGATCCACGCGTGCTGGCGTTGCTGGGAGAGCCGCTCTGCTAGCGGGCAGCGCGGGGCGTCGGTGCGCCCAGGCAGACGGCGACCAGCTCGCCGGCGACGTCGCCGTTGAACACGGCCCAGCCGTGGTCGAAGGAGACCAGCTCGGTCTCGCCCTCGGGGGTGCGCACGATCGCCTTGCTCGGGATCACGTTTCGGTCGAAGCCGGTGAACGAGCACCGGTTCTTCTCCATCAGGGCGTCGAGCGGGCCCGACGACATGCCCAGTTGCTCGGCCGGGGCCGTCGGCTGCGGGTCGGAGATCATGTTCACGGCGCCGAAGCCGACCAGGAGGGTCAGGGCGCCGGCCGTACTGGCCGCGCGGATCGCCTGGACCGTGACCTTGAACCTCGAGGTGGGCGCGCTTGCGTCAGTCATTTGCGGCCCCCCTGCTGTTCCTGATCGGTCGATGGTCTGTTGTCGAACTCAACGAACAAACGGGGTCGGAGTCACGAGGTGGAACGCGTGACCCGCGAGACATTGCACGGTGGACGGGTGACCGGATCACCCGTCTGACCGGCAGGATGGGGGACATGACCTGGTTCGAATCACCGACCGACGCGGCGGATCGGCTCGGCGCTGCCGGCTATCTTGCCGACGCCGCGACGGCCACCACGACCTACCTCGCAGGCGCGCTCGAGAAGCCCCTGCTGCTCGAGGGACCAGCCGGTGTCGGCAAGACTGAGCTCGCCAAGGCGGTGTCCCGTGCGACGGGTGCCGAGCTCGTGCGGCTGCAGTGTTACGAAGGGCTCGACGAGGCCCGCGCTCTGTACGAGTGGAACTACAAGAAGCAGCTGCTGCGCATCCAGGCTGCCAATGCGTCGGGCTCCGCCAACGGGGGCAGCGACTGGAACGCCACCCACGACGACATCTTCACCGAGGAGTTCCTGCTCACCCGCCCGCTGCTCACCGCGATCCGTCGCGAGGAGCCGACGGTGCTGCTGATCGACGAGGTCGACAAGACCGACATCGAGGTCGAGGGCCTCCTGCTCGAGGTGCTGAGCGACTTCCAGGTGACCATCCCCGAGCTCGGGACCGTCGCGGCCACCCGCCGCCCCTTCGTCGTCCTCACGTCGAATGCGAGCCGCGAGCTGTCGGAGGCAGTCAAGCGTCGCTGCCTCTACCTCCACCTCGACTACCCCGATGCCGCCCGGGAACGCGAGATCCTCCAGCAGCAGGTGCCCGGTCTGGACGACCGCATCGCCGAGCAGCTCGTCGCCACCGTCGCCCGCATGCGTGAGCTGGAGCTCAAGAAGGCGCCGTCCATCGCCGAGTCGGTCGACTGGGCCCGCACCCTCATCGCGCTCGAGATCCGCGACCTCGATGAGAAGGCCATTCGAGACACTCTCGGCGCGGTCCTCAAGCACCAGTCCGACCACGACCGCGCCGTCAAGGAACTCAAGCTCAACCGGGCTTGACCACGATGACCACCGACCGCGCCGACCGCTCCGGACTCCTCGACCGCCACCTCGCGTTCGTCGAGGCGTTGCGTGGTGCGGGACTCTCGGTGTCGCTCGCAGAGGACCTCGACGCAGTCGCCGCGCTGTCAGCGCTGCACTGGACGAGCCGCGACACCGTACGCGACGCCTTCGCGGCGACGATGGTCAAGAAGCAGTCGCAACGGACGACGTTCGACGCACTCTTCGACGTCTACTTCCCGGGCATGGTGGGCAACGGGGCGGCCGCGTCCGGCGACGGTGAAGGCTCCGAGAGCGGGGAAGGCGAGGGCGGCCAGGTCCGCGACAACGCCACCGCGCTGCTGAACTTCCGTGATCGGCTGGCCGAGCTGCTGGAAGCGGCCGAGATGGACCCTGCCGAACTGCAGCGGATGGCGGCCGAGATGGTCGGGACCTTCGGTGCGATGCCCGGCCGTGGGCCCGGCCTGTCGTCATGGTCGGCGTACACGGCGCTGCAACGCGTCGCCCCGCAGGAGCTCATCGACCGGTTGGTGCAGGGCCTGATGGCCGACGGAGCCGACGAGGACGACGCCCGCCGCCGGGCCAACCAGCGGATCGGTGCTTTCACCGCGATGGTCGAGGGTGACGCCCGACGCCGGATCGCGGAGGAGAAGGGCCCCGACCACGTGGCCGAGGTCGCGGTGCGACCGAGCATCGACAACCTCGCGTTCATGGCGGCGCGGCGGTCTGACCTCGACGAGATGCGCAAGGAGATCTTCCCGCTCGCCCGGCGCCTGGCGACCCGGCTCGCGAAGGAGCAGCACTCCCGCCATGCGCGCTCTGCGCCGCTCGACTTCCGCCGGACCGTCCGGGCTTCGATGGCCACCGGTGGCGTGCCGATGACGACGCACCACCGGCCCAAGCGCCCGCACCGCACCGACCTCGTCGTCCTGTGCGACGTGAGTGGCTCGACCGCCAACTTCGCCCAGTTCACGCTGCTCTTCGTGTTCGCGCTGCGCGAGGTCTTCCAGAGCATGCGCGCGTTCACGTTCATCGACCACGTGCACGAGGTGACCGGGCACTTCCGTCCCGGCGCCGATCCCGTCGACGTGCTCGCCGATCTTGCGGCCAGCGCCAGCCACGCTGCCCTGTGGGGACGCACGAACTACGGCCGGGTCTTCACCAAGTTCGCCGAGCAGCATGCCGATGCGCTCGGGCCGAAGACGACGTTGCTGATCCTCGGCGACGCCCGCTCCAACTACAGCGACCTCCACGAAGACACCCTCAAGACCCTTGCCGGATCGGTGAAGCGGGCGTTCTGGCTCAACCCCGAGCACGAGCGCAACTGGGGAACCGGTGACTCGGCCGCGCCGACGTACAGCGAGATCGTCCGGATGATCGAGTGCCGCAACCTCAACCAGCTCAGCGAGTTCGTGCACGAACTCGCGTGGTGATCAGGTCCGCCGGGAAGCCAGCGTCTGGTCGGGCTGCAGGGTCAGGCCGAGGCGCTGTGCGTTGGTCGACAGCACGCTCCACACTGCATCGGCCAGGAACTCGACGAGTTCCTCGGGGGTGCTCCGCGACTCCGGGTGGGCCACCCACCGGTTGACCGCGCCGTCGACCAGCCCCACGATGCCGAATGCCAGGTTCTCGGCGTTTCCCGGCGGTGCCTGCTCCTCGGCCAGGTGCGTGAACTCGGCCTCCAGGAGCCGGGACAGGCCACGCGCGATGGCTGTCCGGGTGCCCGTCACCACCCGTGATCCGGTACGACGGCGGGTGGCCGAGCCGGTTCCGAGGAACTGCTGCAGTCGGGGATGTCCGTCGACCCAGCCGACGTAGGTCGTGGTGGCTCGCTCGATCGCTTCCTGGATGGTGCCGGTCGGGTCGAGGGCGGGCCGCAGGTCGCTCATCAGTTCGTCGATGATCCGGGACCGGATCTGCTCGTCGAGGTCGTCGCGGTCCTCGAACAACCGGTAGACGACCGAGCGCGGTACCGCCGCCCGATCGGCCATGGCTGCCACAGCGACCGTGCCGCCCTCCGCATCGATCGCTTCGATCGCGGCGTTGAGGATCAGGTCGCGCCGGGCTGCCCGGTGGTCGGCCCACCGGGTGTCCCGGCCGTCCGGGATCGTGCCTGCTTCGACGCTCGTCCTCGCCACCCGGGCACCCTAGCGCCGTTCTTCTTGACTGGACATGCTGTCCGACGTACTTTTGATTGGACAGCATGTCCACCTAACTGCAAAGGATCTCCCGTGCCCCAGCGTCGTTCGCCCTGGATGGACACCGACCTCGACGACTTCCGCGGTCTCGCCCGCACGTTCTGCGAGAAGGAGATCAAGCCCAACGTCGACCGGTTCATCGAGAACAAGCAGGTTGACCGTGAGTTGTGGAACAAGGCCGGCGACGTCGGCCTGCTCTGTCTCTCGGTCCCGGAGGAGTACGGCGGCGGTGGCGGCACGTTCGCCCACGAGGCGATCCTGATCGAGGAGCAGGCGCGCGCCGGCGACAGCTCGTGGGGCGCCTCGCTCCACAACGGCATCGTGGCCCACTACATCCTCAAGTACGGCACCGAGGAGCAGAAGCACGAGTGGCTGCCGAAGATGGCGAGCGGCGAGGTCGTGGCCGCGATCGCGATGACCGAACCCGGCACCGGCTCGGACCTGCAGAGCATCAAGTCGAAGGCGATCCGCGAAGGCGATGAGTACGTCGTCAACGGCTCCAAGACCTTCATCACCAACGGCGCGCAGGCCGACATGGTGCTGACCGTGGTCAAGACCAACCCCGAAGAGGCGGCCGCCGGCATCTCGCTGGTCATCGTGCCCACCGACACCCCCGGTTTTGCTCGCGGGCGGGTCCTCGACAAGATCGGCATGAAGGGCCAGGACACCTCGGAGCTCAGCTTCTCCGATGTGCGGATCCCGGTCACCAACCTGCTCGGCACCGAGGAGGGCCAGGGCTTCATCCAGCTCATGGAGCAGTTGCCGCAGGAGCGCCTGATCGTTGCGGTCTCCAATGTCGCCGCGATGGAGTTCTGCTTCGAGGAGACGTTGCGCTACGTCCACGACCGGCACGCGTTCAACCGCCCGATCTGGGGCTTCCAGAACACCAAGTTCAAGATGGCCGAGGTCGCCACCGAGGCTCGCGTCGCCCGCTCCTTCGTCGACGAGTGCATCACCTTGCACCTCGAGGGCCAGCTCGACATCCCGACCGTCGCGATGGCCAAGCTGTGGTGCTCCGAACGCGCGCAGAAGGTGGCCGACAAGTGCCTGCAGCTGCACGGAGGCTACGGCTACATGACGGAGTACCCGATCGCCCGCGCCTGGGCCGATCTCCGCGTCTCCCAGATCTACGCCGGGACCAGCGAGATCATGAAGGAGATCATCGCGCGATCGATGCCGGCGCCCGTCTGACCGGGGTGCAGGAATGCCCGCTCCAGCGGGTGTTCCTGCACCACCCGGCCGTCAGGCCGAGAACTCCAGCGCCGGGTCGTCCACCGGCTTGCGGAACACCAGGACGTCCTTGAAGTAGTTCATCTTCAGCCGCCACGGGTAGACCGAGCCCTGCTTGGGCATCGCCTCGATCGACCGCATGACGTAGCCGGCCTCGAAGTCGAGGAAGGGCTCCTCGGCCACGGAGGGGTCGCGGTGCGGGACGACGGTGCGGGTGCCGGTCCGGTCCATGTGCTGCAGGACCTTCACGACGTACTCGCACACGAGGTCGGCCTTGAGGGTCCAGGAGGCGTTGGTGTAGCCGATGATGAAGGCGAAGTTGGGGATCTCGCTGAGCATCAGGCCCTTGTAGGCCATCGTGTCCGAGGGCTTCACGGCAGTGCCGTCGATGCCGAGCGTGGCGCCGCCGAAGAGGTTCAGGTTGAGCCCGGTGGCCGTGACGATGATGTCGGCCTCGAGCTCCTTGCCCGACTTCAGCAGGATGCCCTTCGGGGTGAACCGGTCGATGTGGTCGGTGACGATGTCGACGGTGTGGTGGCGCAATGCCTTGAACAGGTCGCCGCCGGGCACAGCGCACAGGCGCTGGTCCCACGGGTCGTACGGCGGCCGGAAGTGCTCGTCGAAGTCGACGTCCTTGGGCAGCTGGCGCTCGAGCAGCTTGCGCAGCAGCGCCCGCGACTCGGTCGGCCGGGCCTGACAGAACTCGTAGAACGCGATCCGGCTGGTGAGGTAGCGGGTGCGGATGAGCTTCTTGGCCACCGAGGTCGGCAGCCGCTTGTACATCTGGGCGGACAGGTGGTCGTACGTCGGCTGGCTGATGATGTACGTCGGGGTCCGCTGCAGCATCGTGACGTGGCCGGCGCCGGAGTTGGCCAGCGCGGGGATCAGCGTGACGGCGGTGGCGCCCGAGCCGATCACGACGATCCGCTTGCCCTGGTAGTCGAGGTCCTCCGGCCACTGCTGGGGGTGGATCACCTGTCCCTCGAAGTCGGCGCGCCCCACGAAGTCCGGGGTGAAGCCGGCGTCGTAGTTGTAGTAGCCGGACGTCGACCACAGGAAGTTCGCGGTGATCTCGTCCGTCTCGCCGGTGTCGGTCCGCTCGACGGTGACCGTCCAGCGGGCGTCGGTGGTGGAGAACTCCGCGTGCACGAGCTTGTGGTGGTAGCGGATGTGTTGGTCGATGCCGTTCTCGGCAGCCGCTTCCTTCAGGTAGGCGAGGATGTCGGGTCCGTCGACGATGGCCTTGTTGCCCGTCCAGGGCTTCCACCCGAAACCAAGGGTGTGCATGTCGGAGTCCGAGCGGATGCCGGGGTAGCGGAACAGGTCCCAGGTCCCACCGAGGGCGTCGCGCATCTCGAGGATGGCGTACGACTTGTCCGGGAAGGCCTTGTTCACGTGATAGGCAGCATCGATGCCGGAGAGGCCGGCTCCGACGATGAGTACGTCGACGTGGTCGGTCATGGCGTGTCCTTCAGGTTGAGGAGCTCCTCGACAGGGAGGTCGGGCAGCTCGATGGAACGCGTCTTCGCGAGGCCCTCGACCTGGAGCCAGGTGACCTCGGCGAGAAGGGCGGTGAACTGGGGTGCGGCGGGGCGCAGCTGGGTGCGTGAGGTCCAGTTGCGCACAGCGGCCATGCCGCCGCCGACGAGCAGGAAGACCCAGGGCGTCAGGGAGTCGCGGTCGTCCTCGGACATCTCGATCCCGAGGATCTCGATGAAGGCGCCGATGACCTCCTCGACCATGGCGGCGAACTGGGTGATCGCGTCGTCCAGGGGCTTGGACGGCGCACCGGCGACCTCGCGCTCGGCGAAGCGCATCAGCGCCATGTTGGTGACGGCCCAGTTGACGTAGGCGCCGACGATCCGGTGCACGATCTCGCGGGGCGTGCCCTCGAGGGTCACGGCCGCCAGGAGCGGGTCGGTCGCCCGCATGCAGACCTCGCGCTGGATGGACAGGTCGAGGTCGGTGCGGTCCTCGAAGTAGCGGTACAGCACCGTCCGGTGCACGGATGCCTCGTCGGCGATCTGCTGCACGCTGAGCTCTTCGCCCGGCGCGATGTCGCGGGTCAGGACGGTGATGGCTGCATCGATGATCGCCTGTCGACGCGCGGCATTGTGCTCCTGCCAGCGTCGCTTGCGACCGTCAGTGGCTTCGCCCCTCGGCGCTCCCATGACGGAACCTCCTCGGATCAGCACGGCGTCACGACACCGTACGCCGTAGGAAGCCTCGTCGACGCGCAGGGTCGGCCGGTGTCGCCGCGGTGGTTTTCTGCTGCACGGGGTCGACGATCTTCGCCCGCGGGCGCCCGATCCGGGCACCTTGCTCACGCTCGGCAGCGTCCAGCCGCTGCCAGCCGGTCAGGTCGGTGACGTCGGGGTGGCACGCACGCACGAGCTCAGCCGCACGCCTCGCCGATCCGACGGGTTCGTCGAGCCCGGCGTCGAGGTCGTCGAGGATCGCCTCGACGGTCTCCTGGGCGCAGGTCTTGTTGGTGCCGATGAAACCGTTGGGTCCCCGCTTGATCCAGCCCACGACGTACACCCCGGGCTCGACGCGTCCGGCGTCGTTGGGGACGGTCCCGGTCACGTCGTCGAACGGGAGGTCGGCCACCGGGAGGCCCCGGTGCCCGACGGAGCGGATCACGAGCCCGGTCTCGATGGTGCGGACGTCGTCGGTGGCCTCGGCGCGTACGTCGGTGCCGTCGGCGGTCGGGACCAGCCGGTTGCGGGCGACCCGGACGCCGACGACCCGGCCGTCCTCGCCGAGGATCTCGACGGGGGAGGCGGTGAAGGCCAGCACGATCCGGCGGCGCTCGGGGTCGTCGGACGGCGTGCGCTCGGCGAGCTCGCGGAGGAGCTGGCTGCGCTGGTCGTCGCCGATCAGCAGGGCGGGGTCGGCGTCGACGACGACGTCGATGTCGTCGAGCCCGGCGAGGCCGATCAGCTCGGGCACGGTGAACGCCGCCTGGGCGGGTCCGCGGCGACCGAGGACGACGACCTCACGGACCCTGCTCGCGCGCAGCTGCTCGAGTGGACCGGGTGCGAGGTCGGTGCGCTCGAGCACGGACAGCGGGCGACTGAGGATGCGCGCCACGTCGAGGGCGACGTTGCCGTTGCCGACGATCACCGCGCGCTCGTGCGTGAGCGGTACGTCGAGGTCCTGCTGGTCGGGGTGGCCGTTGTACCAACCGACGACCGAGGTCGCAGGGATCGACCCGGCGAGGTCCTCGCCGGGGATGTCGAGGTTCCGGTCGGCGGAGGCGCCGACGGCGTAGACGACGGCGTGATAGCTCGCCCGCAGGTCGGCGAGCGTGACGCCCCCGGTGCCGACCTCGGCGCCGAGGAAGTAGCGGAAGCGCGGCTGCCGCTCGATCGCCTCGAAGAGTCGGGTGACCTGCTTGGTCGACGCATGGTCGGGAGCGACACCGTGGCGGACCAGGCCGTACGGCGTACGCAGTCGGTCATAGACGTCGACGCCCTCGACCTCGGGGTGCTTGAGCAGCTCGTCGGCCGTGTAGAGCCCGGCCGGTCCGGCGCCGATCACCGCGACCCGGAACGGGCCGCCGCGGGTGAGCCGTCGCTGCGGGGGCACCAGGGCCAGGGGCGTGCGATCGGCGTGCGGGAACGCGTCGTAGTAGGCCGCGTTGAGGTCGATGAACGGCAACTGCTTCGTGGTCAGGGCAGCGTCGGGGACCATCGCGCCGACCGGGCAGGCCGTCGCGCAGGCCCCGCAGCCGACGCAGGAGTCGGCGTCGATGTAGACCATCTCGGTGGTGCCGAAGCCGGGCTCGCCCGGCGCGGGGTGGATGCAGTTGACCGGACAGGCGACGACGCAGGAAGCATCGGCGCAGCAGGACTGCGTGACGACGTAGGCCATGACAGTGGGGTCAGCTCAGACGGCGGCGGACTTGGGTTCGCTGCGGAACCGCGAGGCGGTGCCGTGGATGCCCAGGGCGCGCCAGATCCGGCGCGAGACCGTGTTCATGAGGTCGAGCTCCTCGGCGAGCATGCGCACGTCACCGAAGGTGTCGCGCAGCAGCTTCTGTGACTCGGGGCTCTTCCAGTAGACCTCGCGCATGACCTGCTTCGGGATGCCGAGGTCCTTCTGCATCTGGCGGGTCGGCTTCATGATCACGTCGCAGAGCACCCGCATGATGACCGGGTAGGCCAGGGACAGGCCGAACCGCTGGACGCGGCCCCAGTCCTTGGAGCGCTCGACCAGGTAGCTGTGGGCGAAGCCGATGTGGCGGGCTTCCTCGGCGACGTGGATCTGCATCACGCGCTCGACGATCGGGTGCAGGTCGTGGCCCGAACGCAGCACCGACTTCTGCAGGTAGTCGATCGGCTCCTCGCCGGCCAGGATGCCGATGAAGAAGATGTTGGTGAGCGGTCCGCCGGCCAGGCACAGGAACGGCGCCACCTTGACGAACCACTTCGGGCCACCCTGGACGTCGACACCGATCCGGTTCACACCCTCCTGGAACATCTGGGTGTGGTGGCACTCCTCGGTGACCTCGTGCGTGGAGTAGCGGAACTCGGCGCGGTTGTTGCCCATGCCGATCAGGTGGCTCATGATGCCGCCGATCAGCACCTGCTCGAACTGCAGGCCTACCTTCATGATGTTGGAGAGCCGGTACTGACCGATCTCGATCTGTCGGTCGAGCGGCAGCGACTGGTACCACTCGGTGCGGCCGAGCGGGTCGATCTCCGGGAGCACCCAGCGCGGGTCGTCGGGGATCATCTCGAACTCGGGGCTGTCCCAGGCGATGTCGAGGAACGCGTCGAAGTGCTGGTGAACCGAGGCCTCGGACAGCACCCGGAGGGTGTCCTGGTAGCTGAGCCCCGTGGTGTCGGGGGCGATGTCAGCGGTGCGGTCGGCGGTGGCAGTCATGGTTCGGTCCGTTCTCGTCATCGAAATCGGGAGCATGCACTTTGTTAGCGCAACACTATGTTGCATACATTGCCCCCGGTTTTGTCAAGGAACTCGCGGACGCAGTTCGACGCCCGCCCGCCTCGTCAGGCGTCGGTGTGGTGTAGATCGCGCTCCGGGGTCAGGCGGAGGGGCGCAGGTAGCCCTGTTCGCGCCAGCGCGCGATTGCTGCCACCAGGTCCGGGTGGTCGGCGCGATCGGCCGCCCGCCCGCCGGCGACCAGGGACGACAGGTCCGGCTCCGACCCGGCGTCGTACACGACGGTGAGGCGGTTGGTCGAGGCCGCATTGATCAGCGACCCGAGCAGGGCGACAGGGTCGGCGCGGTCCTCGAGCGACAGCACGAGCACGTCGTCAGGCAGGAAGGGCACCTGGGCCGACGGCGCATTCGCGGTCACCACCTGGTCGACCACGAAGCCCGGCAGGTCGGTGCGCGTGGCGATCTCGAGAGCAGCGGCCCCGCCGGCGCCGCGGCCGACCAGCATCACACGCGTGGGTTCGCGGGTGCGCGACGCCGCGGCGGTGAGGGCCCGGACGACGTCGGCGGCGAGTCCGGACTGGTCGCCGGAGACCAGGCGAAGGCGACCGGTCGTCGGCTGGGAACCCGAGTCCCCGGCGAGCAGGGCGACCAGGCGGCCGGGGCCGACCTGGAGGATGCGGACCGGGTCGGCGGTGTGGTCGTGGCCGGCGAGCAGTGCCATCAGGTCACCGAGTCCGTCGGGGGCATCGCCGCCGGGCTCGACCGCAGGCAGCGCAACCGCCGCGGGAGGCGCGCCGTCGAGATCGGCCGCCCCCATCGCGACGTCGCGCAGCGCCGACCCCCAGTCGTCGGCCAGCGGGGCCACGCCGGCGGCTCGGAGCCCACCGGCCCGCGCCGCTCGCCCGCCCTCGCCGGACAGCACCCCTGCCGTCAGCAGTCCGCGCATCTGGAGGCTGTCGAGCATGCCGCCGCCGGTGGTGACGTGGTCCATCAGCTCGGGGTTGGCTGCGGCGAGCTCGTTGAGGTACGCCGCGACTCCGTCACGGTCCAGGGCGTCGGTCTCGATCAGGCCGGCGGCGACGATGGCTCCACCGAGACTCACCTGCGGGGCGAGGTAGCCGATCGCGCGGCCGGCGATCGAGCCCAGCGTCTCGTAGGCGGCGGCCTGCAGCTCGTCGATCCACCGGTAGGTCAGCACGGTCGCACGCAGGATGAGTGCGTCGGCGTCCAGCTCGATCGAACGGCTGAGCAGCCCGTCCTTGCCGGTGGTGGCCGCCCGCAGCTCCTCCTCGGCCCTGGCCCAGGTGTGCGGTGCGAGTGTCGTCGAGGCAGCGATCTCAGGGTCGGTCAGCAGGTCGCGCCCGAGCTTGGCCCACTCGCGCATCTTCGCGCCGGCGTCGTCGAACAGGTCGGCGAGCCGCAGCATCTGGTCGTACTTGTCGGCCAGGTCGGCGGCTTCGACCGCGGTGGTCGGCACGGTGCGGCGCTCGGCGGCAGCGGCGGCGAGCACCGGGTCAGTGGCGTCCGTGGCCCGTCGGGGGGTCATCGGTCGTCCGCAGTTCGTTCGACGACCAGCGGAGCCATCGCTGGCGCGACCACTGCGGCAAGGTCCTTCGGGTCCACGGCGCGGATCTCGAGCCGGAGCACGCCGTCCTCGTGGTGGGGTCGCAGGGCCCGCCAGCCGTCGGCCAGCAGCGTCCACGACACGACGCCGACGGTGTCGACGTCGGGGCCGGACACGTTGGCGACGAGCGTCCGGAGCCGGCCCTGGGCCTCGCTGGAGAGCGCGACCAGCAGGCGGACGACGGCGTCGTCGCTCAGCACACCGTCGGGACCGCGGGCGGCGCCGGAGTGGCGCGACACGAGCACGGGAACGAGGTCACCGCGTCCGAGCCGGACGGCCTCGGCGGCCGCGTCGGCGAGCTCGAACGGGAGGTCGACGTACGACGGAAGGGCGGATGCCTTGAGGACGATCTCCTCGGAGGGCACGGCGACCCGGGTCAGCTCGGCCGCCCAGGTGTCGACGCCGAACCAGGCGAGCTCGAAGACGATCCCGTCGACGGTGGAGAGCGAGGCCACGGCAGATCCGGCCTGGCGGTGCCAGACCTTGGCCTGGACGTTGCTCACGCGGACGTCGACGTCCAGCGCGATGTGGGGTGCGGCGAGCAGCCCGACCGCGCCGGCGACACCGACGTCGAGGATGCCGTCGGTGACCAGTCCGCGACGCGTCAGCGACTCGTCGGGCCCGTGCAGGGAGGAGACCACGGTTCGGTAGGCCTGGTCGTCGGTGGTCGCGGGGCTCTGGCCCAGACGTGACTGCATCGTGTCGGCCGCGGCCGGCGGTGCGACGTCGAAGGGCAACGGGGCGTCACTGGCGAGGCGGGCGGCGCACTGCAGCTCGGGAAGGGTCAGGCCGATGCGGCGGGGCGCCTCGTGGATCGGCCGCAGCGGGACGGGCGCGGCCGGGGCGGGCTCACGTGAGCCGACCCGGGTCAGGTCGATGGTCGGCACGGTCAGCGCTCCAGTCCGGGGACGTCGACGTCGAGCCAGTCGCGATGTCCCCGCGGCGGGGCGAGGAAGCCGGCGAGGATCTCGTCGGTCGGATCGGGGATGACGGTCGGCCCGTCCTCCTCGTTGCTGGCGGCGATCGCTGCGATCCGGCCCCGGGCGTCGATGACCATGGCGGTCACCCGGGCCTCGACGGCCGCGATGTCGTCGGTGGCGACGTCGACGGCTTCGGCGTGGTCGGCCAGTGCATCGGCTGCGGAGACGTGGCCGTCGGCAGCGGACCGGAGGTGGGTGGCGCGGTCAGTGACGCGCTCGGTCATCGCGTCGGCGGCTCGGCCGGTCCAGCCGAGCCCCTCGACCCGGGCGACCAGTTCGTCGGCAAGGGCCCGCACCTCCGCGCCCTGGTCGCGCAACGCCGAGACGCGACGTCGGATCAGTTCCGTGTCGCCGTACATGCAACGCGCCCTTCCCCGGATGAGCGCTGCCAAACCTCCTGATATTTCCCGAACCCCGGAGTGGGGCCTCAGTGGCGTGGCATATTGGGGACGCGTCCGCTCAGGTCGCCGGCTCGGGCCGACAGCATGGAGCAAATTCATGGGGGGCTCCGAGTGTCTGACCTGCACATCCAGCTACGCGAGCTCGTGACCGCAGTGGGTCGGTCGGTGGTCGAGGACGCCGAGACCTTTCGTGCTGCCCTGGACGACTACCTCGACGAGCGGGCGGCGAGTCGTGGCGAGCTGAACCTGCTCGTCGATGCGGTTCGCCTGGGTGCGGTGCGTCGAGCGGTGGAACAGATCGGGCACGGCGGCGACCCGTCACTGGTCATCGACGTCCAGGCAGATGCCCTGGCTCGTGACCGCGGCGTGGGCGAGTCCTCCCATGCTGCGTGGGCGATCGCGGCGCTCGGTTTCGCGATGGGTTCGGTGAGTGCCGGCGAGGTGATCCGTCGGCTGGCGCTCCGCGACCGGCGTACGACGGCGGAGCCTCCGCCAGCCGTCACGAAGCCTGTCGGCGGTCCTCCTGTGGTGTCGCCGCCGTACCCGCCACCGCCACCCGTTCACCCGCCTCCGTGGGAGCTGGCGGGGGCGGGCCGCGTCTCCCCGCCACGCAAGGGGAGGGCGGGCCTTGTCGTCGGCACGATCGTGACCTGCCTGGTGCTGCTCATCGGGGCCGGCGTCGGAGTCTGGGCGCTGACGCGGGGCGAGGGCGATGGTGCAGGGCCACGCGACGCCGGGTCGGCCGGGCCGACCGGACCGAAGAGCCCCGAGCGCATCGACAAGGACCTCAGGGGCGCGGCCGTCGAGCTCTTTCCTGCGGACAGTGTGTTCAGCAGTCTGAGCGTGTCGAGCTGGAGCGTCGAGCCCGACAACATCGCGGCCGGGGAGCCCCGTGAGCTGACGGGCGAGGAGCGCGACGGCGCGACGCTGTGGACGCTCTTCCACACCAATGAGAGCAACAACTTCTACATCGACAGCCAGTTCTTCGCCACGGACTTCGAGTCCGGGGATGCGCAGTGCAACGAGGACGACCTGGACTGTTCGGGAAGGCAGACTCCCGGCGGCCAGGCGGCAGTCATGAGGGTGCTCAGCGACGACTCCAGCGCGGCGCTCGGCGAGACCAACTACTACCGTCTGTACGTCGTTGCTGGCGACGCGGACACTGCCCAGGTCACCGTCGGTGAGAGCTTCAGCGCCGCCAAGGGCCTGAAGGCCCTCGACGTGGTCGCCCGGATGGAACTCGTCGAGACCGACGTCCTGGCCGCGCTCGACGACCCACGTCTCGTCGTGCCCGTGCCGGCGCAGTTGCCGCCGCTCCCGAGCTTCCTCGCCTGCACGGTTCTCACCGATCCGCCTGCTGGCTGTCCAGAGCTGTGATCCACGCCGCCCCCCGCATGATGGAGCTCCCGCATGACTGACCTGCACATCCAGATCCGTGAGCTCGTGAGAGTCGTGGGCCGATCGGTGGTCGACGACGCCGAGACATTCCGTGCCGCCCTGGACGACTTCCTGGATGAGCGTGCGGCGAGCCGGGGGGAGCTGAACCTGCTGGTCGACGCCGTGCGCCTGGGGGCGGTGCGGCGAACGCTCGAGCAGATCGCGCACGGCGGTGACCCGACTCGGGTGATCGACGGTCAGGCCGACGCCCTCGCGCGCGACCGCGGGGCCGGGGAGTCGTCCCACGCTGCCTGGGCGATCGCGACGCTCGGCCACGCCCTGGGCTCGGTGAGCGAGGCCGAGGTGGTGCACCGCCTCGCCCGCCGGAATCCGGTGACGGTGGAGCCGCACGCGGTTGCTCCACCGGTGGCGCCGCCGGCGGCCCCACCGGTCGCATTGCCGCCGCAGGGATTCCCGTCGCCGCCCGGATGGGCGGGTCCCGGTGCGAACACCCCCTTCCCCCCGGGTGGTCCGACGTCCCCGTTCGGGACCCTGCCCCCACCGCGCAGGAGCAGGACGGGACTGGTCATCGGCACGATCGCGGCCTGCCTCGTGCTGCTCATCGGCGCGGGTGTCGCGATCTGGGCGGTGTCACGGGGTGAGGACGCGCCGTCGGCCCGCGACGAATCGTCGGACGGCCCGACAGGACCGAAGGTCGAGGCAGACCCGGAGATCGTCGAGAAGAACTTCCGCGACGTCGCTCTCGAGGTCCTGCCGGAGAGGTCGGTCTTCTCCTACCTCTTCGCAGACAGCTGGAGTGTCGAGGCGAGCAACCTGGACAGCGACGGCAAGCTCCCCCGCGACCTCGAAGGTGCAGAGCGGGACGGGGCGACGCGATGGAAGATCAGCCACACCGCCCCGGACTACCGCTACTACATCGAGTCGGAGTTCGACCCCGAGGACTACGCATCGCCGGACCTTGCCTGTGAGGGCGATCTGGCTTGCGAGGGACGCCGCACCCCGAGCGACGACCCGGTGGTGATGATCATCGACGTCTACGACGGTGACGACGGCGAGAAGCACTACTACCGCGACTACATCCTCAAGGGTGACGCCGACACCCCACAGATCACGATCAGCGAGGAGTTCCTCGGCGAGGCGGGACTGGGCCTGGACGAGGTGGTCAGTCGCCTGACGCTGGACGAGTCGGCGGTGCTGGAGGCACTGGGCGACCCACGGCTCGTCCTTCCGGTCCCCGACCCGCTGCCGCCGCTCCCGAGCTACAACGCCTGCAGGTACGGCGACGATCCGCCATCGACCTGTCCCGAGAGCGTGCTCGCCGACGAGTAGCCGGCCGTTGTCGCGACGGCCGGCTCAGAGGCGGCCGTCGAGCCGGTCGAGTGCGGTGGTGATGTCGGCCGTCGCACCGGCAAAGCTGAAGCGCAGGAACTTCCCGCCGTCGACCGTGTCGAAGTCGATGCCGGTGGCGACGGCGACGCCCGTGCGCGCCAGCAGGTCGCGGGCGTAGGCCATCGAGTCCGACGTCAGGTGCCGGACGTCGGCGTAGGCGTAGAACGCGCCGTCGGCCGGGGCGAGCTCGGTGATGCCGAGGCGGCGGAGTCCGTCGAGCAGCAGGCCGCGGTTGAGGGCGTAGCGACCGACGTGGCCGTCGAGCTCGGCGTACGACGTGTCGTCGAAGGCGGCCAGCGCCGCATGTTGCGCCAGGACCGGTGGGCAGATGCTGAAGTTGCCCGTGAGCACGTCGACGGGTCGGCGCAGGCGTTCGGGGGCCAGCATCCAGCCCAGCCGCCACCCGGACATCGAGAAGTATTTCGAGAACGAGCCGAAGACGACGGCCTCCCGCGAGGTCTGCCACGCGGAGCTGGCGACGCTGTCGGCGTACTCGATGCCGTGGTAGATCTCGTCGGAGACCAGCTGGACGTCGTTCTCCGCGCACCAGCGCGCGATCGCCGCGAGCTCCTCAGGGAGCAGCATCGTGCCGGTCGGGTTCGCCGGGCTGGCCACGACCAGGCCGGCGAGGGGTGTCCGGGCATGGGCCTCGGCCAGTTGCTCCACGGTCGGCTGGAACCGGGTGCCGGGCCCGGTCGGGATCTCGACCAGTTCGCAGCCCAGTGCGGCGAGGACGTTGCGGTAGCAGGGGTAACCGGGTCGGGCGATCGCCACCCGGTCGCCGACGTCGAACGAGGCGAGGAAGGCCAGCAGGAAGCCTCCGCTGGAGCCCGTCGTCACGATGACTTCGGCGGCGCTCACGTCGAGCCCGTAGGAGCGTCGGTAGTGCCCCGCGATCGCCTCGCGGAGCTCGAGGATGCCCGTCGAGGTGGTGTAGCCGAGCGGGTCGCCGGAGCCGAGCAGGCGGATCGCCTCGGCGGTGACCGGTGCCGGGGCGCCGGTGCTCGGTTGCCCGGCGACGAGGTTGACCAGGTCGCCGTGCGTGCGTTGCCTTTCGGCCGCGCCGGCCAGCAGGTCCATCACGTGGAACGGCGCCACGTTCGCCCGCGCCGCTGCGGCGTACCTGCTCATGTGGATTCCTCCCTGCGTCTCGATACGCCCTCGCCTGGCGGCTCGGGCCACTCGACGAGCCTGACCAAGGTCGTCGAGTAGGGAGCGCTAGCGAGCGTATCGAGACGCTGCGTGGAGGCCGGCCCTCCGGCCGAAGAAGGAGCCTTCGCCGAGCTGGGTGCCCGAGCAGTAGCCAGCGCCGTCCTGGGCGATGTTGGAGGCGCAGGCGCCCGCGGCATACAGGCCGGGGATGACGGAGCCGTCGGGGCGGCGGACCTCGCCGTCGACGGTGGTGGCCATGCCGCCGAGGGTGAAGCCGGCGTAGATCGCGACACCGAGGCTGAGGTCGTAGACGCCCCAGGGGCCTTCGGTCTGCGGGGCCAGCCAGTCCGGGTGCTTGTGGAAGTCGGGGTCTTCGCCCCGGGCGGCGTACTCGTTGTAACGAGCCATCGTGGCGACCAGCGATCCCTCGGGCAGGCCGAGGCCGACCTCCATCTCCTCGATCGTCTCGTAGCCGTCCTTGAGGGGGACCAGAGGCATGGTCTGCTCCTCCATGTGATTGCTGTCGGCGATGAGGTAGCCGGCGGAATCGGCCTGCTGCAGCACGTTGTACGACGTCCGGGCGTGATAGCTGTCCTCGGCGACGAAGCGCTCACCGGCCTTGTTGACGATCAGGCCCTTCACCAGGGAGGAGGGCGGGTAGAAGGGCGCGGTGATGAAGGGCTCCTCCATGTTCTCCAGCTTCGCGCCGACCGATTCACCGAGCCGGATGCCGAGCCCGTCGTCGTACGTCGAGCCCAGCGTGAACAGTTTCTCGCCGAGGGCGGGGGTGTAGCGCTGCACCATGTCGGCGTTCATCACGAAGCCGCCGGCGGCGATCACCACGCCCCGGGCGCGGACCAGGCCCCTGACGTCGAAGGACTTCCAGGCCAGGCCGACCACGCGATCGTCGTCGACGACGAGGTTGGTCGCCCCGGTCTCGTAGCGGACCTCGACCCCTGCCTTCTCGCACTGGTCGCGCAGCAGGTCCATCACGATCCGCGTGCCCTCGGTGTCGCCGGGCACGGGGACCTTGTGGCCGCGCGGTGCGGGCGCGATGGTCTCGCGGAACGGCCAGACCTTCTCGTTGCCGGTGAACATCAGGCCCTGGGTCCCGGGCTGGATGACTGCCTTGTGGGGGTAGTACGAGCGCTCGAACTGGAAGCCGAGGTCCTCGAGCCAGTCGAAGTGGGCGACCGATCCCTCGCAGTACGCGCGGATCTTCTCCGGGTCCGGGTCCTTGGTGCTGGCGGTGAGGTAGTCGATCATCGCCTCGACGGAGTCCGCGTGCCCGGTGGCCTGCTGCACCGCGGTGCCGCCGCCGAGGTAGAAGTGTCCTCCCGACATCGAGGACGTGCCTCCGTGCACGGCCGCACGTTCCAGCAGCAGCACCCGGGCGCCCGTGCGGGCGGCCTCGAGGGCAGCGCATCCGCCGGCGATGCCGAAGCCGACGACGACCACGTCGAAGGACTCGGCGTCGTCGGGGAGCTGGGTTGCGGGAACCGTCTCGGGGATGGTCAGACCCGCCGGGGGTGATGTCGTCATGGATCAAATCTAGAACATGTTCTACCGATAGACTACGGCCCCGCCACCCGACGAGAGCCGAGTGACCCTGAGGTGCCCTCTTGACGTTCGATGTCCATCAGCTCGACACGTTCGTCCTGGTGGGTGCCGGGGTGACGCTGCTGGCCGTCCTCGCCGTCCGGTTGTCGTCCGGCGTCGGGCTTCCCAGCCTCCTGGTCTACCTGCTGATGGGTGTCGCCCTCGGTGAGAGCGGCGTCGGGATTCCGTTCGACGACGCCGAGCTCGCGCACGCCCTCGGGTTCGCCGCCTTGGCGATCATCCTCGCCGAGGGTGGTCTCACCACGAACTGGCGTGACGCCCGGCCAGCGATGCGGATGGGCTTGTCCCTGGCGACCCTCGGAGTGGTCGTCTCGATCGCGATCGTCGCCGTCGGAGGGCACTACCTGCTCGGCCTGCCGTGGGAGCTCGCGATCCTGCTCGGTGCGGTCTGTTCACCGACGGACGCCGCCGCGGTGTTCTCGGTGCTCCGCGTGGTGCCCCTGCCGAAGCGGATCACCGGCACGCTCGAAGCCGAGTCCGGGCTGAACGACGCCCCGACCGTCGTGATCGTGACCCTCGTCGCGTCCGGTGCGGTCGCCGAACACGGGTTCTTCGGCACGACCGGCATCGTCATCTACGAACTGCTGGTCGGCGTTGCCTTCGGTCTGGCCGCCGGTTTCGGCGGTGCCTGGATCATGCGGCGCGCGGCGCTGCCGTCATCCGGTCTCTACCCGATCGCGATCCTCTGCCTCACCCTCGTCGGGTACGGCGCCGCAGCAGCCGTCCACGCCAGCGGCTTCGCAGCTGTCTACGTCGCCGCGCTCGCCCTCGGCAACGCGGACCTGCCGCACCGGGGGACCACGCGGTCCTTCGTCGAGGGCCTCGCGTGGATCGCCCAGATCGGGCTCTTCGTGATGCTCGGCCTGCTCCTGTCGCCGGAGCGTCTGACGTGGAGCGTGGTCGGTCTCGCGATCGTGGCCGGCCTGATCCTCACCTTCGTCGCGCGGCCGGTCTCGGTCGCGGTGAGTGCGGCCGTGCTGCGCCCGTTCGGGGAGCAGCGGCCCCTGAACGAGCTCGCCTTCATGTCGTGGGCCGGACTGCGAGGTGCGGTCCCCATCGTGCTCACGACCATTGCGTTGGCCGAGGGAGTCGACGGGGCGACCCGCCTGTTCGACATCGTCTTCGTGATGGTCATCGTCTACACGCTGCTGACCGGTCCGACGCTGCCCCTCGCGGCCCGGGTCCTCAAGGTGGCCAGGAGGTCGGAGCCGCGCGGGATCGAGGTCGAAGCCGCGCCGCTCGACCGGGTCGCGGCCGACCTGCTCCAGGTGACCATCAGCCCGAGGTCCCAGCTGCACGGGGTCGAGGTCGGCGAGCTGCGGTTGCCCGTCGGAGCCAGCGTGTCGATGATCGTGCGCGACGGCGAGGCCAAGGTGCCGGAGCGTCGTACCGTCCTGCGCCACGGCGACGACCTGATCGTCGTCACGCCGCGCAAGATGCGCGAAGCGACCGAGCAGCGGCTCCGCCAGGTCAGCCTCGGTGGCCGCCTCGCACAGTGGCTCGGCGAGGAGCCCCCACCGCCCAGGCGATGATCAGACAGCCGCGTCGGGGACGGTGCTCAGCGGCGGAGTGCAGATGTAGCTGTCCGCCTTGGCCGTCACCGTCGGGTTGCCCTTGCGCACGCCCTTGAACTGCTTGCCGACCACGATCACCACGCCGGCGTACTCCGACGGCTGGTCGACGACGTCGACGTCCTTGCCGAGGTACGACGCGAGCAGCAGCGCCGCGGGATCGTCGGGGTCCTCGGCCCACACCTGTGCGGACACCGGGCCGGTCCCGGCCGGTGCATTCCCGGTGTCGCCCTGGACGAAGCCGAATCCGGCGAGCTTGTCCATGGTCTGGCTGGCGAGCCCGTTGACACCGCCCGCGTTGAGAACGGTCACGAGGATCTGGGGCGGGGCGACGTCCTCACCGGCGCGGACCAAGGTGCTGGTGCAGGGCGAGGGCTCGGCACGTTCCGGGAAGGGTTCGGTGACGCGGGACCAGGCCCAAGTGATGCCGGCAAGGAACACCACGGCGAGCACAGCGAGGGTGATCGCCGAGCGGCCGCCCTGCCTGACGTCGAGCTCCATGACGGTCTCAGCCTTCCATGCGGACGACGCGGGCGTGCAGGACGTGACGTTGCTGGAGGGCTGCGCGCAGTGCGCGGTGCAGGCCGTCCTCGAGGTAGTACTCGTTCCTCCACAACACCACATGGGCGAAGAGGTCACCGTAGAAGGTGGAGTCGTCGTCGAGCAGCGAGGAGAGCTGCAGCGTCTCCTTCGTCGTGACGAGTTCGTCGAGCCGCACCTGGCGTGGGGGCACGGCAGCCCAGCCCCGGGAGGTGAGGCCGTGGTCGGGATAGGGGCGCCCGACGCCTACACGCTTGAAGATCACTGCCCACGAGTCTAGGGGGACGCCACCCATTTCCCTTTAGAGTTCGGCCCATGACACAGGAGCCCACCCCCACCGTCGAGACGCCTGCCCCGCCGACCGATGCGCTCGAGGCCGCCATCGCCCCGGGTTATGCCTTCGAGGGTGCGGCGCTCGAGCTGGGCGGCCTGATGACCGGTCCCGACGGACTGACCGGCAGCACCATCCGGATCCCGCTCTCGATGCTGAACCGGCACGGACTGGTTGCCGGGGCGACCGGCACGGGCAAGACCAAGACCCTCCAGCTGATGGCAGAACAGCTCAGCGCGGCCGGTGTCCCGGTGTTCGCCGCCGACATCAAGGGCGACCTGTCCGGTCTGGCCACGCCCGGGGTGTCCAACGACAAGCTGATCGCCCGCACCACCTCGGTCGGTCAGAGCTGGACGGCGACGGGCTTCCCGGTCGAGTACTACGCCCTCGGGGGCCAGGGCATCGGCATCCCGATCCGGGTGACGATCTCGTCGTTCGGTCCCATCCTGCTCAGCCGGATCCTCGGCCTCAACGACACCCAGGAGTCCAGCCTCGGCCTGGTCTTCCACTACGCCGACAAGGCAGGCCTGCCGTTGCTGGACCTGGCGGACCTGCGTGCCGTCGTCCAGCACCTCACCAGTGAGGAGGGCAAGCCGGAGCTCAAGGAGCTCGGTGGCCTGTCGTCCGCGACCGCTGGTGTCATCCTCCGCGAGCTGATCACCTTCGCCGACCAGGGTGCCGAGGCGTTCTTCGGGGAGCCCGAGTTCAACTCGGCCGACCTGCTCCAGATGGCCGGCGACGGGCGCGGCCTGATCAGTCTGGTCGAGCTGCCGAACCTCCAGGAGCGACCGGCGGTCTTCTCGACGTTCCTGATGTGGTTGCTGGCGGACCTGTTCCACGACCTTCCTGAGGTCGGCGACGTCGACAAGCCCAAGCTGGTCTTCTTCTTCGACGAGGCGCACCTGCTGTTCCGCGACGCGTCGAAGCCGTTCCTCGAGCAGATCGCCCAGACCGTGCGCCTGATCCGTTCCAAGGGTGTCGGTGTCTTCTTCGTGACGCAGAGCCCCACCGACGTCCCGGACGAGGTGCTCGCGCAGCTCGGCTCGCGGATCCAGCACGCGTTGCGCGCCCACACGCCGAACGACGCGAAGGCGCTCAAGGCGACCGTCAACACCTACCCCAACAGTGAGTACGACGACCTCGGCGAGGTCCTCACGACGCTCGGCACGGGCGAGGCGATCGTGACCGTCATGGGCGAGCGCGGTGCGCCGACGCCGGTGGCCTGGACCCGGCTGCGGGCTCCGGAGTCACTGATGGCGCCGAGCAGCACCGAGTCGATGGAGGCCACCGTCAAGGCGAGCCCCCGATTCGCGACGTACGCGACGGTCGTCGACCGCGAGTCCGCGCGCGAGATCCTCGCCAAGAAGCTCGAGGAGGGCGCCAAGGCGGCGGCCGAGGCACAGGAGAACGCCGAGGAGAAAGCGGCCTCCGGCCCCCGGTCGAGCGGATCAGGGGTGCGTAAGAAGGACGCGGGCGGTGTGGTCAGCGATGTCGTGAAGTCGTCGGCTTTCAAGCAGTTCATGCGGACCGCCGCTGCCGAGATCGCGCGCGGCATGTTCGGCACCGCACGCCGACGACGCTAGGCCGTCCAGCGAATCGCGTCGTCCACGAAGTCGGCCAGCTTGTGGACGCCGCGCAGGTCGCGGCGCTGTTCCATCAGCTTGATCAGGCTCTGGGCATGACGGTCGCGCAGGGCGGTACGTCGGGCGATGGCGCGGGCCGCGGGGTCCTCGATGTCGTCGACCGCGATGGTGTCGACGGACTCGAGGTGACGAACCGCGGTCTGGGTCTCAGGGGTGGTCGTCTTGTTCATGACTCAACTGTGATCCAGTGAGGTTTCTGAATTCCTGCTCCGTGGTTACGGGACGGTGTCGAGCCCTGTGATGAGCACGACAGTGCGCTCTCAGGCGCCGTCGAAGCCGTTCAGCAGCAGGAAGAACAGGACGATTCCGGCGAGTGCGCCCAGCAGGCCCAGGCCGGCACCGGTCAACGCACGTCGCCCGCCCGAGTGGTCCCGCGAGAGCACGGCGGTCCCGAGACCCGCTCCGACGAGAGCCGTGACGGCTGCGTGCACCGGCAGGATGAGGTTCTCTCCGGTGTCGGTCCCGTCGAGGAAGTACGCCGACGCCGGCAGGGCGACGCAACCGACCACCGCGAGGGCGACGGCGAGCAGGAGGGTGCGCATGCGGCTCAGGATGACAGCAGGTCGAATGCCTCGACCATCGCCGGGCCGTACCAGGTCAGCAGCCGGCCGGACACGAGTCGTGTGGGCACCTGTGTGAAGGCCTCCGGCCCGTCCGACTCGTGGAAGACGTAGGGCTCGTCGGGCAGCAGCACGAGGTCGATGTCCGGCCGGTCGATCGCGGCCAGCTCGACGGCCGGATACCGGTCCTCACCCTCGTCGTGCACAGGGAGCCAGCCGAGACGCCGCAACAGGTCGCCGGTGTAGGTGCGCGGCCCGACGACCATCCACGGGTCCCGCCAGATCGGTACGACGACCCGCCCTCGAGGCGGCGGGAGCGGGATGTCCCAGCGCGCCCGTGCGGCAGCCAGCCAGTCCGGACGCTCCAGCCGGAGAGCGACTTCGTAGAGCCGGTCGAGGGAGTCGAGCGCCTGCGGGACGGTCTCGATGTCGGTGACCCAGACCGGCACCCCGGCGTCGCGGAGGCGTCGTACGTCGAGCGCGCGGTTCTCCTCCTTGTTGGCCACCACCAGATCAGGTTCGAGACGGCGAATCGCGGCGAGATCGGGGTTCTTCGTGCCGCGCACACGCGTCACGGACAGGTCGGCCGGATGGGTGCACCAGTCCGTGGCGCCGACCAGGCGCTCGGGCACGTCCGTGGCGAGGGCCTCGGTGATCGAGGGCACCAGGGAAACGATCCGGTGTGGCTTCTCGGGTAGCGACACCGGTTCCCCGAGGTCGTCGTCCCTGGTCATCGGGCCACCGTATCCGGGTGTCTGCCTCTGGTCGGATCGGCCCCGATGGTGGAGGATGCGCTCTTGGTGCGCGGAGGGGCCGTGTCTTCATGGGGGGAATCAGCATGACCCGGTTTGGCGTGTGGCTCGTGGGTGCGGTCGCGACCGGATCGGTGATGGTGCTGGCGTCGTTGGGCACGACGCCGACCTCTGCCTCGCCGGCAGGTGTCCCGGCCGACCGCCTGGCTGCGGCAGCGGTCGCCCCCACCTGCGGTGGCGAGCGGCCTGCCAAGGCGGGCGGCGGGAAGTATGTCTGCTCGTTCGAGGAGAACTTCAGCAGCACGAGACTCGATCCGACGAAGTGGATCGTCACCGAGACCGCCACCAGTGGGCTGCACGCGAGCCTCACGGGGTGCTACGTGAACCGGCCCCAGAACGTGCTCGTGGCCAACGGAAAGCTCAATCTGGCCTCGCGCCTGGAGCGATTCGCCTGCAAGCAGCCGTTCGGCATCTACAGCGCCCAGTCGACGGCCGGGGCGGTCACCAGCACGAAGCGGTTCGCCCAGACCTACGGCCGGTTCGAGTTCCGGGCGCGGTTCCCCAGCGCGACGGTCGGTGGAGCGCACTCGGCCCTGTGGCTCTATCCCCAGGAACACACCTACGGCGCGTGGCCGCACTCCGGTGAGGTCGACGTCGCTGAGTGGTTCAGCGCTCGTCCCAGCAAGGTCTATCCGTCCGTCCACTATGGCGGGGAGAACCGCAAGGGCACGGGCCACGACTGCACGGTGCCCACCGCCTCGACGGCGTTCCACCGCTACGCGGTCGAGTGGACGCCGACATCGATGCGCTTCCTCTACGACGGCAAGGTCTGCCACGTCCACTCGTGGATCGCCGCGTCCCCGCTCTCCGGGTCGCGGCCGTTCGACAAGCCGTTCTACATCGTCATGAACCAGGTGACCGGACAGCTGTGGAACGCCGTCTCCCGGGCCACGCCTGCTGTCTCGACTCTGCAGGTCGACTGGGTGCGCGTCTGGCGCTGAGGCCTGGGGGCAGGGCCTGACACAAGGTCCGCCTGCCCGTCCGCGGTAGTCCGAACGGGCCATGTGTCCGAGACCCGGAGTCCCTGTCGGGCGAGGTCCGGGTTCGGCCAAGATGCTCCCGGAGGCGGGCGTCGACACACCGGCGGCGCTCTGGGGGGGAACGAGGGAGCAGCATGATTCGTGCGCGCATCATGGGCACACTGGTCGCGGCGAGCGCCGCCCTGGCGACGATGTCGATCGTGGGGGCCGAGCCGACCGCGGCAGGCCCGCCGACCCGGCTCGCGTGCGGCGGCGAGAAGCCGTTGAAGCCGGGTGGGGGCAAGTACACCTGCGCCTTCGAGGACGACTTCACCGGCTCGAAGCTGGACTCCACCAAGTGGATGGTCCAGGACACCTCGCTGACCGGGTTCCCGGCCGGCAGCAACGGCTGCTACGTCAACGACGCCAGCACGATCGCGGTGGACAACGGCACGGTCAACCTCACGGCGTCCCGCCCTGCGGAGCCGTTCACCTGCAAGAGCCCGTACGGCGACTTCCGGGCCGAGTACAAGGCCGCCACGGTGACCACACGCGGCAAGTTCGCGCAGACCTATGGTCGCTTCGAGTTCCGCGCCAGGATGCCCTCGGTCGAGCGCGACGGCGTCCACTCCGCGCTGTGGCTCTACCCGCAGGACCACACCTACGGCGGCTGGCCGAACTCCGGCGAGATCGACGTCGCGGAGTGGTGGGGGAAGTACCCCGACAGCGTCTACCCGTCGGTCCACTACGCCGGCGAGAACGTCGCGCTGAGCACCGGTCACAACTGTCCGGTTCCGTCGGCCAGTGCGATCTACCACCGCTACGCCGTCGACTGGTCGCCGACCACGATGCGGTTCTACTACGACGGCCAGCTCTGCTTCGAGCACGCCTGGACCCCCAGCGCGCCGCTCAGCGGGTCCCAGCCGTTCGACAAGCCCTTCAACGTCGTCCTGACCCAGCTGCTCTACGGCGTCTGGGACGCCCTTGCGACCGGTGTGCCGAACGCCGCGACGCTCAAGGTCGACTGGGTCCGCGTCTGGCGCTGACCCCCCGGGGTCAGCGCAGGCCGAGGCAGCCTGACGTCGCCGGCTCCCACGGCAGGGCGGCGTGCTCGGCGACCCGGGCGTCGATCTTCGCGGCGACGTCCTCGGGCCACGCAGCCGCTCCGCGCGGGTCGAGCTTCACGCACAGCAGGATCTCCTCGAAGACACAGGCCACCCGCTTGTTGACGTCGTCGAGGATGTAGACCAGTGCGTGAGCGGCCCGGTCCGAGCGGCCGAGCAGGCGCACCCGCACCGACATGAGGTCGCCGGTCTTCAGCTCGTGCAGGTAGGTCAGGTGGTGCTCGGCCGACAGGACCGCGAGGCCGGTGACGAGTGGCCAGTTGAACGGGATGCCCAGCTCGAGCAGTGACTCGTCGAGGCCCTCACTGCCGATGCCGAGGTAGTGGCGCACGTTGAGGAACCCGTTGCTGTCCTCGAACGCCATCGGCACCGGCTGCTCGGCGTGGGCAGGAAGGGTGACGAGTTGTTCGAAGGTCGGCTGATTGCTCATGGGCCGGACCTTACTGCGCTGACCTGCTCCGTGACGCCCGGCCCTGCAGCACGACGCGTTCGGCCTCGTTCCGGGTCCGCCGGGCGGCCTCGTCGAACTGATCGGCCGCGGCGGCGTGTGCGCCGGCCCGGCTGAGCAGGTCCCCGCGCACGCCCGGAATCAGCGGCGAGGTTCCGAGCGCATCGAGCGGTACCGCGTCGAGGACGGCCATGCCGGCGGCAGGCCCGAAGGCCCGGCCGTGGGCCACAGCCCGGTTCACCTCCACGACCGGTCCGGGAGCCGCCTCGCGCAGGACGTCGTACAGCGCAGCGATGCGGGGCCAGTCGGTCTGCTCCGGTGCGGCCGCGCGGGCGTGCTCGTGGGCGATCGCGGCCTGGAGGAAGTATCGGCTCACCGGTGCTCCGCGGGCGGCCAGGGCTTCCGCCCGGCGCAGGGCGGCGACGCCGCGCCGGATCAGCAACTGGTCCCACCTGCTGCGGTCCTGGTCGTCGAGGAGGACCGCGTTGCCGTCGGCGTCGGTCCGGGCGTGCAGTCGCGACGCCTGGAGCTCGAGGAGGGCCTGGAGTCCGTGAACTTCCGGTTCGTCCGGCGCGAGGTCGGCGAGCAGCCGCGCGAGGCGTACGGCCTCCATCGCGAGGTCCGGTCGGGTCCATTCGACGCCGGCGGTGGCGACGTATCCCTCCGTGAAGACGAGGTAGACGACTGCCATCACGTCGTCGAGGCGTTGGGTGCGTTCGGTGCCCGTCGGGAGCTCGAGCTGGACGCCTGCCTCGGCGAGGGTTCGCTTCGCGCGCGAGATCCGCTGGCCCATCGTGGCATCGGGGACGAGGAAGCCGCGCGCGATCTCGACCGTGGTGAGGCCCCCGACCAGGCGCAGGGTCAGGGCCGCGCGCGACTCCGGCGTCAGCGCGGGATGGCAGCAGAGGAACACCAGCCGGAGGACGTCGTCCTCGATGTGGTCGAGCTGGGCGTCCAGGTCGGGCATCGCGTTCACCTCCTCCGCCGCGGCATGATCGAGCTCCTCGGTCTTGCGCCGCAGCGTGTCGGCGCGTCGGAACGTGTCGACGGCACGCCGCTTGGCGGTCGTCATCAGCCAGGCCGCCGGGTTGGCGGGAACGCCACTGGTCGGCCAGCTCTCCAGGGCGGCGACGAGCGCGTCCTGGGCCAGGTCCTCGGCGAGCTCCACGTCGCGGGTCATCCGGACGAGGGCGCCGACCAGGCGAGCCGACTCGAGTCGCCAGGTGGCGGTGATCGCGTCGACGGTCGTGGCATCGGCCATGCGGCCAGCCTAGACACGCGAAGTGTGGGGTTTGGTCACGCGAAGTGTGAGGTTTGGTCGCTCGAGAACGACCATTTTCCGCACCTCGCGTGACCAATGGCCACACTTCGGGGGTCAGGCGTCGGCCGGCGTGGGGCCTTCGTCAGGGACCTGGCGCAGGCTCGCGACCATGTTGCAATCGGGCCAGTGGGTCGCGTGCAGGTCGGCGAACTCCTGCTGGCCCGCGATGGCCTCCTCGAGGGAGTCGTACTGGAGCAGCGCCCAGCCGCCGACGGCCTCGCGAGCCTCGGCGTAGGGGCCGTCGACGCGCGTGACCTCACCCTTGCGGACGACGAAGTTCACGGCGTCCTCGAGGCCGAACAGTCCGCCTCCGTCGAGGAAGTGCCCCTGCTGCGCCTGCTCACCGATGTAGGTGTCCATCGCGTCGAAGAGAGCCTGCGGCGGGTTGCCCTGTCCCTCTTCCATCCGAACGAATCCCATGAAACGCGGCATCTCGATCAGTCCTTCTCGTTCTTGTAGGTGAGTGGTTCCGAACCTACGTCGAACGGGTGGACCGGTCTTCGACATGGGCAGCGAAAAAACTTCGCCCGGTCTCAGACATTGCGGCGGTACTGCCCACCGACCTCGAAGAAGGCGTCGGTGATCTGGCCCAGGGAGCAGACCCGGGCGGCGTCCATCAGGACGGCGAAGACGTTCTCGCCGCTGATCGCAGCCGCCTTGAGGGCGGCGAGTGCGCGGGCGCCGTCGTCCTTGTGGTCGACCTGGTAGCTGCGGACGCGGGTGAGCTGCGACTCCTTCTCGCTCTCGGTGGCGCGGGCCAGCTCGATCTCCTGGTGCACCTCGTCCTCCACGACCGGCTTGCGGAACGTGTTGACGCCGATGATGGGGAGCGAACCGTCGTGCTTGCGGTGTTCGTAGAGCATCGACTCGTCCTGGATCCGGCCGCGCTGGTAGCCGGTCTCCATCGCGCCCAGGACTCCGCCGCGCTCGTTGATGCGGTCGAACTCGGTGAGCACGGCCGCTTCGACGAGGTCGGTCAGCTCGTCGATGATGTACGAGCCCTGGAGCGGGTTCTCGTTCATCGCGAGGCCCCACTCGCGGTTGATGATCAGCTGGATCGCCAGGGCCCGGCGTACGGACTCCTCGGTCGGGGTGGTGACCGCCTCGTCGTAGGCGTTGGTGTGCAGCGAGTTCGCGGTGTCGTAGATCGCGATGAGCGCCTGCAGCGTGGTGCGGATGTCGTTGAAGTCCATCTCCTGCGCGTGCAGCGACCGACCGGACGTCTGCACGTGGTACTTCAGCTTCTGCGAGCGTTCGTTGGCGCCGTACTTGTCGCGCAGGGCGATCGCCCAGATGCGCCGGGCGACGCGGCCGAGCACGGAGTACTCAGGGTCCATGCCGTTGGAGAAGAAGAACGACAGGTTGGGCGCGAAGTCGTCGATGTCCATCCCACGTGCGAGGTACGACTCGACGTAGGTGAAGCCGTTGCTCAGGGTGAAGGCCAGCTGGCTGATCGGGTTCGCCCCGGCCTCGGCGATGTGATAGCCGGAGATCGACACGGAGTAGAAGTTCCGCACGGACTGGTCGATGAAGTACTGCTGGATGTCGCCCATCATGCGCAGCGAGAACTCGGTGGAGAACAGTGCGGTGTTCTGCCCTTGGTCCTCCTTTAGGATGTCGGCCTGGACCGTGCCGCGGACGTTGGCGAGGGCGTACGCCTTGATCTCGTTCAGCTCGGAGACGGACGGCTGCCGGTTCTCGCGCTCGACGAACGCGTCGACCTGCTGGTCGATGGCGGTGTTGAGGAAGAAGGCGAGGACGGTCGGGGCCGGGCCGTTGATCGTCAGCGAGACCGACGTCGACGGGGCGATCAGGTCGAAGCCGTCGAACAGCGCCTTCATGTCGTCGAGGGTGGCGACCGAGACGCCGGACGTGCCGACCTTGCCGTAGATGTCGGGACGCGGGTCGGGGTCGCGGCCGTAGAGCGTCACTGAGTCGAACGCCGTGGAGAGGCGGGTCGCGTCGGCGTGCTCCGAGAGGACCTTGAACCTGCGGTTCGTGCGGAACGGGTCGCCCTCACCGGCGAACATCCGGGCCGGGTCCTCGCCGTCGCGCTTGAAGGGGAAGACACCTGCGGTGAAGGGGAAGTAGCCGGGCAGGTTCTCGCGGCGCCAGTACTTCACCAGCTCGCCGTGGTCGGTGTAACGGGGGAGTGCGACGCGGCGGATCTTGTTGCCCGAGAGGGATTCGCGGGTCAGTGCCGTGTGGATCTCCTTGTCGCGCACCTTGACGACCTGCTCGTCGCCTTCGTACGACGCGACCACGGCGGGCCAGCGCTCGATCTGGTCGGTGATCTCGTGCGGCAGCGCCTTGCGTGCGCCTTCGACGAGGTCCTCGAGCTCGGTCGAGACGACTTCGCCCTGGACGTACTCGAGGCGCTGGAGGCGGACGGCGGCGTCGGCCAGGCGCTCGGTGTCGTGGTGGTAGCCGCGCACGGTCTCGGCGATCTCGGCCAGGTAGCGCACCCGGTTCGGAGGAACGATGTGTCCGGCCTCGGTCGAGTGGCGCACCTCGACGCGGGGCAGGACGCCCTCGTCGAAGGCCAGGCCCTTGGCTGCGAGCTGGACCTTGAGCTCCTGGTAGAGAGCGGTCACGCCGTCGTCGTTGAAGTGCGCGGCCGAGGTGCCGAAGACCGGCATGTCCTCGGGCTTCTTGCCGAATGCCTCGCGGTTGCGGACCATCTGGCGACCGACGTCGCGCAGCGCGTCCATCGCGCCGCGGCGCTCGAACTTGTTGATCGCGACGACGTCGGCGAAGTCGAGCATGTCGATCTTCTCGAGCTGCGAGGCGGCGCCGAACTCCGGCGTCATGACGTACATGCTGACGTCGACGAACGGAACGATCGCGGCGTCGCCCTGGCCGATGCCGGGGGTCTCGACGATGACGAGGTCGAAACCGGCCGCCTTGACGACGTCGATCACGTCGTCGAGATGCTCGGGGAGCTCGTGGGCCCCACGGGTGGCGAGGCTGCGGAAGAACGCACGGTCGCCGTCGAGGGCATTCATCCGGATCCGGTCGCCGAGGAGCGCACCGCCGCCGCGACGGCGCGTCGGGTCGACGGCGATCACGGCCAGGCGGAGCTTGTCCTGCTGGTCGACGCGGAAGCGGCGGACCAGCTCGTCGGTGAGGCTGGACTTGCCGGACCCGCCCGTGCCGGTGATGCCGAGGACGGGCACCTCACGGTCGGTCGCGACGTCCTTGAGCCGGGCGAGCATCTCGGCCGGGAGCTGGCCGGACTCGGCCCCGCTGAGCGCACGTGCCAGCGAGAACCGGTCGCCGGACACGACGGCGTCCGCCTCGACCGAACCGAGGGCCCAGGGGTCGACATCGCAGGCCCTGATCATCGAGTTGATCATGCCGACGAGGCCGAGCTCGACGCCGTCCTCGGGGGAGAAGATCTTGACGCCGACCTTGGCGAGGCGCTCGATCTCCTCGCGGACGATCACGCCGCCGCCGCCGCCGTACACCTTGATGTGGCCGGCGCCGCGCTCATGCAGGGACTCGACGAGGTACTCGAAGTACTCCACGTGCCCGCCCTGGTACGACGACACCGCGACGCCCTGCACGTCCTCCTCGATCGCCGCGTCGACGACCTCCTGGACGGACCGGTTGTGCCCGAGGTGGATGACCTCTGCGCCCTGGCTCTGCAGGATCCGCCGCATGATGTTGATCGACGCGTCGTGGCCGTCGAACAGGGCCGACGAGGTCACGAAGCGGACCGGGTGCTGCGGCGTGTGCAGGGTCGTGTCAGACATGCAGGGATCCTCCAGGGTCTTCGGACCTCCGATAGTAGGACGTCCTACTAAATATGTGAAGTCTGTGTGTCGGTTTCCCTGTGTGATCCTCTAGGGTCGGGGCATGTCCGCGCCACGCCTCCCGTTCGATCCGATTGATCGAGCAGGTGATCTCTGGGGCGAGCATTTCGGCGATGCGACCGCCATGCGGCTGGCGACCTCGGTGATGCGGGTCCAGCAGCTGATGATCAGTGCGCTCGACGCCGCACTGAAGCCGTTCGGGCTCACGTTCTCGCGCTACGAAGTCCTGGTCCTGCTCCACTTCAGCAAGAGCGGCTCACTGCCCCTGAGCAAGATCGGCGAGCGGCTGATGGTCCACCCGACCTCGGTCACGAGTGCGATCGACCGGCTCGAGGCGCAGGGCTTCGTCGAGCGCGTCCCCGACAAGGACGACCGTCGCCGCACGCTCGCGCGGCTGACCACCCAGGGTCGGGCGACCGTCAAGAAGGCGACCGACGCGGTGAGCGACATCGACTTCGCGATCACCGGCCTCACCGACCGCCAGCAGGACGACGCCTACCAGCTGTTGCGCCGGATGCGCCGGGCGTCAGGCGATTTTCCTCAGTAGGTGTAGAAACCCCGGCCGGTCTTGCGACCGAGCAGCCCGGCCTCGACCATCCGGTTGAGCAACGGCGGTGCCGTGTAGAGCGGCTCCTTGAACTCCTCGTAGAGCGACTCGGCGATCGCGCGGGTGGTGTCGAGTCCGATCAGGTCGGCCAGAGCCAGCGGTCCCTGCGGGTGTGCGGCGCCGAGTACGAAGCCCTGGTCGATGTCCTCGGCGGTGGCGAAGCCGGACTCGAGCATCCGGATGGCCGAGAGGATGAACGGGACCAGCAGGGCATTGACGACGAAGCCGGCGCGGTCCTGGCAGTCGATGGCGTTCTTGCCCAGGTCGCCCTCGACGAACGTACGGGCCCGCTCCACGGTCGCATCGGCGGTCATCAGCGAGGGGACGAGCTCGACGAGCTTGAGCACGGGGACCGGGTTGAAGAAGTGCACGCCCAGCACGTGGCTGGGGCGCTGGGTGACGACGGCGAGCTTCATGATCGGGATCGACGACGTGTTGGAGGCCAAGATCGCGTCCGGGCTGGTGACGACGGCGTCGAGCTTGCGGAACAGGTCGGTCTTGGCGACCTCGTCCTCGACGATGGCCTCGACGACGAAGTCGCGGTCGGCAAGGGCTTCGATGTCCTCGACCACCCGGATCCGGGCGAGTACGGCGTCCGCGGACTCGATCTTGCCGCGGCTCTCGGCGCGCTTCAGCGAAGTCTCCAGGCGGTGGCGGCCGGCGTCGACGGCGGCAGCGGAGGATTCCAGGACGACGACGTCCTTGCCGGCGCGGGCGCACACCTCGGCGATGCCTGACCCCATCAGGCCGCAGCCCACCACTCCAACGCGCTCGATGCTCATCCGCTTCTCCTCAACCTCGGTCAGCCGCCCAATTAGTAGGACGTCCTAGCAAAGTAAGGGTGACTGGTGAGTAGCACCAGACGGCGCCTGCGTCAGCGGGCCAGAGCCAGGGTGACCTCGGCCACGAGGGTGTCCGCCGTGCGCTCGACCATCGCGAGCACGTCACGGAAGCCGGATGCGCCGCCGTAGTAGGGGTCCGGCACCTCGCCGCCCGGCTCGTCCGGATCGAAGTCGCGGAACGGGCGGACCCGGCGCTCGTCGACGGCGTCGGTGCGCAGGCTGCGCACGTCGCGCAGGTTGTCGCGGTCCATCGTGAGCACCAGGTCGAACTCGTCGAGCCACGAAGGCTGCACCTGTTGTGCGCGGTGCCGGCTGGCGTCGTACCCCTCGGTCGTGAGGAGGGCGGCCGCCCGGCGGTCCATCGGGTCGCCGGCGTGCCAGCCGCCGGTCCCGGCGCTGACCACCTCGACGGCGTCGTCCATCCCTGCGTCGCGGATCCGGGCATTCAGGACCACGTCGGCCATCGGGGAGCGGCAGATGTTGCCCAGGCACACGACGGCGATGCGGTAGCGGCCGGGCGTGCGAGGCGGCGGTGCGCTCGGCACCGTCAGTCGTCCTCGACGCCGACGATGGCGTCGAGGAACCACGTCGTGATGCTGATGATGATCGCGCCCCCGACGGCGGGCCAGAAGCCGTCGACCCGGAAACCGATGTCGACCACGTCGGCGAGCCACGCCGTCAGCTGCAGGAGCAGTGCGTTGAGCACGAGCAGGAACAGGCCGAGCGTGAGCAGGATGAACGGAATCGACAAGAAGACCAGCACCGGCTTCACCAGTGACGTGATCGCGCACGAGATCAGGGCGACGACCAGGAGCGGCACGATGTTGTGCTCGATCTCCGCGCGGCCCGTGTTGGGTCCGGTGAACCAGATGCCGTCGATGAGTTGCGCGGCGAGGGCGACCGCGGCCGCCGTGATCGCCCAGCGCGAGAGGAAGGCCAGCATTCTCCCAGTCTGACAGTCGTGTGGGCGGGCCTACTCGAGACCGAGCGCCTCGATGACCTCCACCTCGGCGGCGTCGATGTGGTTGCGAAGGAACTCGTAGGCGCCATCGGCGCCGTCGAGGTCGCCCGCCTCCAGGAGCGTGACGAGTCCCTCGTGCGACTCGGCCTCGTTGTGGGCGTTGCGGTTCAGACGGTCGACCTGGGCCAGGGCCAGCTTGAGCTCGTCCATCAGTGCCTCGGCCATCTGGACCAGGCGCGGGCTGCCGGTCAGCTCGACGAGCGAGACGTGGAAGGACAGGTGGCGTTCGTTGAGCTCCTCGTACGACGCCTCACCACCGCGCACCGCGCTGGTGTAGGCGGCCAGGGTCTCGCGCACGCGCTGGCGTCGTACGTCGTCGGCGGTGGCCCATGCCCGGACGCCGGCTCCCTCGAGCACCCAGCGCGCCTTGCAGACGTCGCGGACCGACTCCGCCCGCGGCGTGGCCACGGTGACGCCGCGGTGCGGCTCGCGGGTCGCCAGTCCCTCGGCCACCAGCACCGTCAGGGCCTCGCGGACCGTCGGTCGGGACACGCCCAGCGACTCGGCCAGCGCGATCTCGCGCAGCGGCGTGCCGCTCTCGAGCTCGCCCTCGAAAACTGCCCGGCGGAGTTCCGCTGCGACGCGCGAGACGGTCGAGGCGTGCTCGACGCTCAGGGACGCGAAGGGGGCGTTCGTCGAGACGGGCATGGACCCATTGTGCCGCCCATTGACCACTCCGTGGCTGGTGCCGCTATCGTTGGACTTGTCAGATTGTCTGACAACTTACGGTGGGTCGTCGTTGACCCGAGGGATGTCCGTGGGCCACGGACTGCGCAGAGGGAGCCACCATGACGGCGACACTGGAGTGGGGTCAGCACTACGCGATGGTCGAGCCGTCGGCGTTCCGCGTCGACTACGCCATCAACCCGTACATGAACCCGGCCGTGCAGCCCGACCCCGGCCGCGCCCGCGCCCAGTGGGACGAGCTGGTCGCGACGCTGCGCGCGTTCGGCGTGACCGTCGACGTGATCCCGGCCCTGCCCGAGGCGCCTGACATGGTCTATGCGATGAATCTGGGCCTCGTGGCGCTGCGGCCCGACTGGTCCGGGCCCGGCCGCAGCTCTGTCCTGATGTCGCACATGCGCTACCCGCAGCGCCGGATCGAGACCCCTGCCGCACGCGCGTGGTTCGAGTCGCACGGCTTCGCGGCCACGCACATCGGTCGCGAAGGCATCGGCGCCCACTTCGAGTCCGGCGACGCCTTCCCGTTCCAGGGCGAGCTCGTCGTCGGCTACGGACCACGCACCGACGAGCTCGCCCTCAAGCAGCTCGCGGACGACCTCGGCATCCAGGTCCGCGGCGCCCGGATCGTGCACCCGGGGATGTACCACCTCGACCTCGCCTTCTGCCCGCTCGACGCCGACCACGCACTGATCTGCCCGAGCGCCTTCGACGAGGAGTCGGCGGCCGCGCTGCTGGACGTCATCCCGCAGCCGATCATCCTCAGCGAGGAAGAAGCCCTCGGCACCTGGTGCGCCAACTCGGTCGTCGTGGGCCGCACCGTCGTGATGCCCGCGTGCCCGCGGCGCGTGCGGAACTGGCTGGAGACCCTCGGCTTCGAGGTCGTCGTGGTCGACGTGAGCGAGTTCCACCTCGGTGGCGGCTCGATCCGCTGCCTGACCAACCCGCTCGACATCACCATCGGTCGCGATCTCGAGATCGTCAGCGGCGGCAGTGTCGTCGTACCGGGGGCAGCCGCGGCCTGACCGGGAGGGTTGACGGCGGCGCCTGCGGGATACGGTGGAGCCCGTTCTCTCCCGATGACCCCCCACCAGGAGCCCCGGTGTCCGGACCCACGCCCAGCCAGCCCGGCTGGTACGCCGACGGTGACGGTGGCGAGCGCTGGTACGACGGCAACGCCTGGACCGATCACCGTCGTGGCGCCGCTGCCGACGAGTCCACGGTCGTCGTGCCCACGCCTGCGACCGGTGAGCTGCCCATTCCTCCCACGCCTGGTCCCCCGGTGCCCGGTCCGCTGCCGCCCGGCCAGCTGCAGGTCGGCCGGGGCCTGCGGATCGCGCTGGCGGTCGGCGGGGTTCTCGTGCTGATCGCGATCGCCGTCGTCGGCGGCATCGTGCTGATGGGCGAGGACAAGGACAAGGACAGCGCCGGGGACGACGCGAGCAGCACGACCTCGGACGTCGGTACGCCGGCAGACGAGTCGTCGCTGGACCTCCCGACGATCGACTCCTCCGACTTCCCGACCGACATGCCCACGCCCCCGTCGTCGTCATCGACCGATCAGCCCGATCAGCCCGATCAGCCCGACCTGCCCGGTCTGCCGTCCGGGTTCCCTTCCGATTTCCCCACGGAGTTCCCGACCGACCCGTCTGCGTTGGAGTCGTGGTTCTCCGACTATCTCGAACAGGTGCAGCCATGAGCGACCCCAATCAGCCCTACGGTGCCGTGCCCCCGCCCCCTCCGCCGCCCGGACCTCCGAGTGGCCCGCCCTTCCCGGCGCCGCCGGGCGCAGGTGGCTACGGTTCGGACACGTCGGGCAAGGGCCTGTGGATCACGCTCGCGGTCATCGGTGTGCTCGCGCTCGCCGGCGTCATCGTGGGCCTGATCCTGCTGCTCACCGGTGACGACAACGACAAGGACGCCAAGGACGGCGACGACACGAGGTCGAGCGACGTCTCGAGCGCGGAGACCGACGTCAGCAGCGAGACGGTCAGCCCGACCGAGGCCAGCCCGACCGAAGCAAGCACGCCCACCGGCCCGACCGACCCGTCGACCAGCGGTGGCGTCATCGGTGGCAACAGCACTGCCGACGCGGTCGCCAACGACCCGAAGTCCGTGGTCCAGGCCTTCCTCGACTCGGTGGCCAACGGCGACTGTGCGACGGCCGAAGACCTCGTCACCGAGGACTACATCAAGGAAGAGGGCAACTGCGACCCGAAGGACATCCCGTCGGACTTCGCTGACAGCTTCGAGTACACGATCGGAACCCCGAAGGTGAACGACGCCGCGGGTACGGCCACCGTGCCGGTCGAGGTCACCTTCGCCGGTGACAAGGAGACCTCGGACGTCGAGCTGGTCAAGGTCGGCGGCCTCTGGCGGGTCGACGAGTTCTGACGCCGACGCCGCAGGACCGAGGCGTTCAGCCCCGGTCGGCGTACCAGGAGTAGAGCCCGCGGGAAGCAAACCTCGTGAGCGAGACGTGCACGTGGTTGCGGTGCCGCAACGTGGCCGAACACCGGCGCAGGGACTTGCAGGACGAGCTGAGGTAGGCCTTGGCCTGGAAGCCGTTCCACGCCGACCAGATCCGGTCGTTCCAGATGATGTACATGATCCCCATTCGTCGGGCGAGCGCATCGGGGTTGCCCTCGGCGTCCTCGGCGAACAACGCGACGAGGAAGTCGTGCACCCGCTTCCGGTCGGCCGCGCGGCGCGCGTCGACGGTCCAGTCGAAGGCCCGCCCCTCCTTGTGCTCCGACCCGCTGCCTCCGCACGCCCGCGAGATCCCGCCGGCCGACCCCCCGAAGCGCCGTACGGTCCAGGACCGGAGGACGACGGTGCCGGATTTGGCGGACGGTGAGCAGCGGGTCTGCGGCTGGTACGGCGCGTAGTCCTCGAGCGGCAGTGCGGCCCGGGCCGGCGTCGCCGCGACGAGCAGGGTGAGCCAGACCGCGGCGGCCAGCAGCAGGGCGAGCGGGACGGTCAGTCGTCGAAAGGCAGGCACGAGGGCTCCAGCAGGTCAGTGGACCCATGCCGATCGGCCTTCTCGCCGGCGACCTGAGCGACGGGGTGAGGAGCCGCCCGCGGCCGAGGTCGTGACCTCACCGAAACCCGCGGTCGCGCGCACCTCTCTAGGCTGCTGTCATGTCCATCAAGGTCGCCCTCGAGCACCGCACGACGTACGCCTTCGACCGTCCGGTCGCGGTGGCGCCGCATGTCGTGCGGCTGAGGCCCGCGCCGCACTGCCGGACACCGGTCGAGGCGTACTCCCTGAAGGTCGAGCCCGCCGGGCACTTCATCAACTGGCAGCAGGACCCGTTCGGCAACTGGCTGGCGCGCCTCGTCTTCCCCGAGAAGGTCGACAAGCTCGACATCACGGTCGGTCTGGTCGCCGACATGATGGTGATCAACCCGTTCGACTTCTTCATCGAGGAGTACGCCGAACGCATCCCCTTCGCCTACGAGCCGGACGTCGCGGCCGACCTGGCGCCGTACCTCCGTCCGGTGGACGACTCGGTGGCGACGGCGGCCTGGAAGGACCAGCTGCCGGCCCTGCCCGAGGACGGCGTGGCGACGGTGCAATTCCTCGCCGAGCTCAACAACGCGGTGCACCGCGACGTCGCCTACTCCGTACGGATGGAGCCGGGCGTGCAGACGCCCGACCAGACCCTGGCGCTCGGCATCGGATCGTGCCGCGACTCGGCGTGGCTGCTCGTGAGCCTGCTGCGCCAGTACGGTCTCGCGGCACGGTTCGTCTCGGGCTACCTGGTGCAGCTGGCGTCGGACCCCTACGCCACCGAGGGTCTGGACGGCCCGACCGGCCCGACCGAGGACTTCACCGACCTGCACGCCTGGACCGAGGTCTTCCTGCCCGGTGCCGGTTGGGTCGGCATGGACCCGACCAGTGCGCTGTTCGCGGGCGAGGGCCACATCCCGCTGTCGGCGACCCCGCACCCGAGCTCGGCTGCGCCGATCGAGGGCGCCACCGAGCCGACCGAGGTGACGTTCGGCTTCAGCAACACCGTGACCCGCGTGCACGAGGATCCGCGCGTCACCGCGCCGTACACCCAGGCCCAGTGGGAGCGGATCGACGCGGTCGGCGCCGACGTCGACAAGCGGCTCGAGGCCGGCGACGTCCGGCTCACCATGGGTGGCGAGCCGACCTTCGTGTCGATGGCGGACGCCTCCACCCCGGAATGGAACACCGACGCCGACGGCGACGTGAAGCGTGAGCTCGCCAGCGACCTCGCCGACCGGTTGCGCGACCTGTTCGCCCGCGGCGGGGTCGTGCATCGTGGCCAGGGCAAGTGGTACCCCGGGGAGCCGCTGCCACGCTGGAGCATCGGGCTGCAGTGGCTGGCGGACGGTACGCCGTTGTGGTCGGACCCGACACTGCTCGCGGACCCGTGGAGTGCGCCGTTGGTCGAGGAGGTTGCGCAGCAACCGTCTCGAGACCCCTTGGGCGATGGTCTCGAGACGGGCCGCGAGACGGCCCTCCTCGACCAACGGGGCGCCGAAGCCCTCGGCCACGAGGTCACCCGCCTCCTCGCCCTTCCGGACTCCCAGCTGCGTCCCGCCTTCGAGGACCCGTTCTCCGCCCTCGCCGACCACGTGCGCAAGCCCGAGGGCCAGGCGCCCGACGGGGTCGACCCCACCGAGGAGCTGGTGGCCCGGCTGGACGCCGATGTCACCACGCCGACGGGCTGGGTGCTTCCCCTCACGACCGGCGAGACCGGTTGGACGAGTCCCGTCTGGACGTTCCGTCGCGGGCGACTCGTCCTGACCCCGGGCACCAGTGCTGTCGGCCTGCGGCTGCCGCTCGACGCGATCGCCTGGGTCGATTCCGAAGGACCTGCCGAGCCGTCGTACCTCGAAGCGCGGGAGCCGCTGGTCGCGAACATCCCGACGGTCGAGCTCGTCGACCCCGACGGTGCCGAGCGCACGGCGTTGGCGTTCGAGGAGCGTGAGGGCCACGTCCACGTCTTCCTGCCGCCGACCAGCGAGCTGGAGAACTACGTCAGCCTGCTGCACGTCGTCGAGACCGCCGCTGCCGCACTCGGCTGCCCGGTGGTGCTCGAGGGCTACCAGCCGCCGCCCGACCCGCGGCTGGTGCAGCTGTCCGTCACGCCCGACCCCGGCGTCATCGAGGTCAACGTCCAGCCGACCCGCAGCTGGCCGGAGATGCGCGACCTGACGACCACGCTCTACTCACAGGCGCGCCTGGCCCAGCTGACCACGGAGAAGTTCGACCATGACGGACTCCACACCGGCACCGGCGGAGGCAACCACCTGACCCTCGGCGGCCCGCAGCCGATCGACAGTCCCCTGCTGCGGCGTCCGGACCTGCTCGTCAGCCTGATCACCTACTGGCAGCGGCACCCCTCCCTGTCGTACCTGTTCTCCGGTCGTTTCATCGGTCCCACGAGCCAGGCGCCGCGGTTCGACGAGGGCAGGCCCGAGGCGGTCTACGAGATGGAGATCGCGTGTGCCGAGGTGGCCCGGTTGGTCGAGACCTTCGCCAGCTCCGACGCGGGCGCTGACGATGACGACGAGTGGACCGGCGGGCCCCGCCCCTGGCTGGTCGACCGGGCCCTGCGCCACCTGCTCACCGACCTGACCGGCAACACGCACCGCGCCGAGTTCTGCATCGACAAGCTCTACAGCCCCGACTCCTCCCGCGGCCGCCTCGGACTGCTGGAGCTGCGCGGCTTCGAGATGCCGCCGCACCCGCAGATGGCACTGGTGCAGGCGCTGCTGGTCCGCAGCCTGGTGGCGATGTTCTGGGAGCGGCCGATCGATCCGTCGACCACGCCGCTGATCCGCTGGGGCACTCGTCTGCACGAGGACTTCCTGCTGCCCCAGGGCGCGATCGCCGACATCGCCGAGGTCGTCGCCGACCTGGCCGACTTCGGCATCGACTTCGATCCGTCCTGGCTCGCACCGTTCACCGAGTTCCGTTTCCCGCGGATCGGCTTCTCCGATTTCACTGCCGCGGGCGGAGCCCGGATCCACATGGAGCTGCGCCAGGGCATCGAGCCGTGGCACGTCCTCGGCGAGGAGGCGACCGGCGGCGGGACCGCACGGTACGTCGACTCGTCGGTCGAGCGGATCCAGGTCACCGTTGCTGGAATCAACCCGGACCGGCACCTCGTGACGTGTCAGGGTGTCCCCGTGCCCATGACCCGCATCGACGCGAGCAACGCCTTCTACGGCGGTGTCCGCTACAAGGCGTGGCAGCCGTGGTCGGCGCTGCACCCCTCGATCGAGGTCGACTCCCCACTGACGTTCGACGTGATCGACCTCGACGCCGGGGTGAGTCTCGGCGGTGCGACCTACCACGTGGTCCACCCGGGCGGACGCAACTACGACCACCCGCCGGTCAACGCGCAGGAGGCCGAGGCCCGCCGCGCGGCCAGGTTCGAGACCACCCGCAACACGGCCGGCCGGGTCGACGTCGCTGCCCTTCGTCGTACTGCACGTGAGGTCGCATCGACCGAGTACCCGCACACCCTCGACCTGCGCAGGGTGAGGCGCCGGACCCCATGACGGTGCTGCGGGACTACGCCGCCGGTCTCACCCAGCCGACGCTCTCGCAGGAGCCAGCTGATCACCTGAGCGGCGCCGGAGCTCCCTTTGTCGGTCCCAGGTACGACGAGGTCGTCGGCCCGGACGGGTCGCTCCGTGCTCCCTGGAAGCGGTTGGCCGAGATCGCGACGCAGATCAGCGCCGACGACATGCGCCGGGTCGCCGAGGAGATCGCACGATTCCTCGAGGACGACGGTGTCACCTACTCCCGGCAGGGTGAGCGGCCGTCCCGCTGGCGACTCGACCCGGTCCCGTTGGTCCTCGACGCCGCGTCCTGGCAGGTCCTCGAGGTCGGTCTCGCCCAGCGCGCCGAGCTGCTCAACGCCGTCCTCGCCGACCTGTACGGCGCCCAGACCTTGCTGGCCTCGGGCATCGTGCCGCCGGCCGTCGTGCTCGGCCACCGCGACTTCACCCGGGTGATGGCACGCTCCTCGTCCAACGACCCGCGACCGCTCGTGCTGTCTGCGACCGATCTCGGCCGCGACCACGAGGGAACCTGGCGGGTCCTCGGCGACCGCACCCAGGCTCCGTCCGGCCTCGGCTACGCGCTGGAGAACCGCCGCGTGCTCAGCCGGGTCATGCCCGAGCTCTACCGCGAGGCCGACCTGCACCGCATGGCGCCGTACTTCTGGGCGCTGCGCTCCGCGCTGCTCCAGTCGGCCAGTGGCGACCTGCCCGATCCGCGGGTCGTGGTGATGAGTCCGGGTCTCCACTCGGAGACCTACTACGACCAGGCCTCGATCGCGACGAACCTCGGCTTCCCGCTCGTCCAGGGCAGTGACCTGACCGTGCGCGACGGGTGGGTGCTGATGCGGACTCCTCAGCGCCTGGAACGGGTCGACGTGATCCTGCGCCGGGTCGACGCGGCATGGAGCGACCCGCTCGAGCTGCGCGGTGACTCGCAGCTGGGCGTCGCCGGCCTGGCCGAGGCCGTGCGACGAGGCCGGGTGCGTGTCGTCAACGGACTCGGCGCCGGCGTGCTCGAGAACCCCGGGTTGTTGCCGTTCCTGCCCGCAGCGTGCGAGCACCTGCTCGGCGAGCCGCTCCGGCTGCAGTCGGTGCCCACCTGGTGGTGCGGCGACCCGGACGGCCTCGACCACGTGCTCGGCCACCTCGACGACCTCGTCGTGCGCTCCATCGACGGATCCGACGTGACCCTCGCGGGTGCGTCGCCCGAGCGGATCCGGCTGACCGTGCTCGCCCGGCCGCATGCCTTCGTCGGGCAACGGCCCTTCGCCCTCTCGCAGGCGCCGACGTGGCGCGGCCGGACCGCGCGGCCCGCGGAGATGACGCTGCGCACCTTCACGCTTCGCTACGGGTCGGCCTATCGGCCGCTCCTCGGCGGCCTGGCCAACGTGCGCGATGGCGACAAGTCGCTCGGCAGCAAGGACGTGTGGGTCCTCAAGGGCGACACGGCCCAGCCCGACCAGGGCCTGACCGACGTGATGCCGATGACCTCGGTGCGTTCGCTGCCGGCCACCGTCCCCCGTGTCCTCGACGACATGTTCTGGTTCGGGCGGTACGCCGAGCGCTCGGAGGACATGCTGCGCCTGGTGCTCGCCACGCACGTGCTCGTCGCCGACTACCGGAGCCGGCGACGCACATCCGGCGGCGTGAGTCTCGACGTGTTGATGTCCGCCGTCCACCGCCTTGCCGGCCAGGCCCACGACGACGACGAGGCAGACCTCCGCTCCGTGCTGCTCGACGAGACCAGGGTCGGGTCTGCCGCGCACTCACTCGAAGGGCTGCGCGACGCGCTGACCGAGGTGCGCGACCAGTTGTCGCTCGACGTCTGGCGTGCGATGGGCACGGTCGAACGCGCCAGCGCCGTGCTCGAGGGATCACCACACAGCCACCAGATCGCCGAGTCCGCGGGCCGGATGCTCACCGGCGTCCTCGCGTTGCAGGGCGTCACGGCGAGCATGATCCGCGACGCCGGCTGGCACATGGCCGGGATCGGGAGGTACCTCGAACGCGGTCTCCAGGTGTGCCACCTGCTCCGGTTGACCACCGAGCGACGTGGTCTCGACGTCGACCGTGAGGTGCTGGCCGCCGTACTCACGGCAGCGGAGAGCTCGGTGACGCACCGCCGCCGCTACCGCGACTACGTCCGGCCGGCCGGCGTGCTCGACCTGCTGCTGATGGACGAGGAGAACCCGCGCTCGCTGCTGTTCGCCCTCGGCCGGATGCGGGAGCACCTGGCAGCGCAGCCCGGTTCCACCGGGTCGACCCGTCCCGAGCGGATGCTCGCCGACCTGATCTCCGAGGTCGAACAGACCGACCTGTCCACGCTGGTCGCGATCGGCGGGATCGCCCGCCCGCACCTCGTGGTGTTCCTCGACGCCGTCACCGGTCAGCTCGAACGGGTCGGCGACGCGATCCGTGACCAGCACTTCGCCCCCGGACCGCGGCCGCGCGCCTTCGGCGTCATGCCGACCCTGGCGGAGGCAACACCATGACCCGCTACCGCATCGAGCACCGCACGACGTACACCTACGACGACGACGTCACCGACAGCTTCGGCATCGGCCACCTCGTCCCGCGGGTCCTGCCCTGGCAGCAGGTCGCGGAGTACGACGTCCTGGTGACGCCTGCGCCCGGTGACCTCACCCGCGACGCCGACTACTACGGCAACACCGTCACCTACTTCCAGGTGACGGCGCCGCACCGGGAGCTGGTCGTGGTGGGCAGCGGCGAGGTCGATGTCGCCCTCCCGGTCGTCGACGACGGCAAGCTGGCCCAGCCGTGGGAGGAGGCCCGCCCCCTCCTCGCGCCGAGCGCGACCGGCGCCTGGCAGGCCACGGACTTCGCCCTGGCCAGCGCCGCCGTACCGATCCATGCCGGCGCGCGCGACTACGCCGCCACGTCCTTGACACCCGGCCGACCGGTCGGCGAGGCCGTGACCGACCTGATGCACCGGATCCACGCCGATTTCGACTACGACGCCACCGCCACGACCGTGACCTCGACCGTCTCGGAGATCCTCGCCAAACGGGCCGGCGTCTGCCAGGACTTCGCCCACTTCACCCTCTCCGCCCTGCGTGCCCATGGTCTCGCTGCCCGGTATGTCAGCGGGTACCTGGCGACCGAGCCGCCGCCCGGCAAGGACCGGATCGTCGGAGCGGACGCCTCCCACGCCTGGGTCGCGGTCTGGCTCGGCGGCGAGGAGTGGCTCGCCCTCGACCCGACCAACGACCAGTGGCAGAACGACCGCTACGTCACGGTCGCCTGGGGCCGCGACTACGGCGACGTCCCGCCCCTCAAGGGCGTCATCTTCACCGAGGCCAAGTTGTCCCAGCTCGCTGTCTCCGTCGACGTCGCCCCTCTCTGACCAGCGTTGGTCGAGGAGGTTGCGCAGCAACCGTCTCGAGGAGCGAAGCGGCGCTGGTCGAGGAGGTTGCGTAGCAACCGTCTCGAGACCGTTGTAGTCGAACGGCGAGGTCGGTGTGGGGGTTTGAGGGGTCTCGAGACGGGCCGTGGGACGGCCCTCCTCGACCAACGGTGGGATGTGCGGCGCAAACCCGCCCGCCGACGCCTCCCGTCCACAGGCTGCCGAGCCACGGGTTTCGTTGCGCCCGGCGTCGAGCATTCGACGTGCATGCCCTGGACCTACCTCCTCCGCTGCGCCGACGGCTCGTTCTACGTCGGCAGCACCTGGGACCTCGAACGCCGCGTGGCCGAGCACAACGAAGGCCTCGGCGCCGCGTACACCCGCCGCCGACGCCCGGTCGAGCTGGTCTGGGCGGGCGACTTCCAGAGCATTCGGGATGCCTACTTCTTCGAGAAGCGAGTGCAGAACTGGGGGCGTGCCAAGCGGATCGCGCTGATCGAGGGAAGGTTCACCGACCTGCCGGGACTCGGGAGCCGCGGGTACGCCGGCACAGCCGCGCGGTTGCGGGCGCAGGAAGAAGGCAGTCCCGAGAACTGGTCGCCAGCCGAGGACGAGGGGTGAGACTCGTAGGTCGAGGAGGTTGCGTAGCAACCGTCTCGAGACCGTTGTAGTCGAAGGGCGAGGTGGGTGTGGGGGTTTGAGGGGTCTCGAGACGGGCCGTGGGAGGGCCCTCCTCGACCAACGGAGTGGGAGTTTTCGCGCCGTACGGGTGGAGTGCGGGCCCGGTGCCTCCTAGTCTGTGGGCATGAGCCAGCCGCCGTACGGAGTCCCGCCGCAGCAGGGAGCCCCGCAGGGCTACCCCGGCCAGCCACAGCCTCCCGCCTACGGGCAGCCGGGTCAGGTGGCACCGCCGCCGGCGTACCTCGGTGGGGGAGGTCCTCCGCCGCAGTTCCAGGGCGGACCACCGGCATACCGCGGCCCCGGCCTGAGTGGCCTGGCGCCAGCGAGCAAACCGCGCAGCATCGGTCTGGTCATGGGTCTGATCACCACCTTCGGGTTGATCGCGATCGTCGTGATCGTCGCCGTCATCACCCTCAACAACTGAGTGCGCTCGTTCGCCTGCAGGGTCTGCAGCAGCCCGCTGTTCTTCGAGAACTCCGTCTGCGTGTCGTGCGGTACGGCGCTGGGGTTCTCGCGCGCCGAGCGCGACATCGTGCCCGTCGATGAGCTCGGACAGTACGTCGACAGCACGGGCCTGGTCTGGCACGTCTGCTGCAACCTCAATCTCTCCGGCTGCACCTGGCTCGCGCCGCTGGAGGGTGGGCAGTGCGTGGCCTGCGACCTCACCCGAACCCGACCGTCGGAGGCCGACCTCGAGGGGATTGCCCAGTTCCCCGTGGCCGAGGCGGCCAAGCGGCACCTGATCGTCGAGCTCGACACCCTCGGCTTCGACATCAGTGGCCTGGTGTTCGACATGCTCTCGAGCAGTGACGTCTCCGGCGAGGACGTGGTGATCGGGCACGACGACGGCGTGATCACGATCGACCTGGCGGAGACCGATGACGCCCGGCGGGAGCGGATTCGTCACGAGCTCGGCGAGCCGTACCGCACCATGCTCGGCCACCTGCGCCACGAGGTCGGCCACTACCTCGAGTCGCAGCTGGTGACCACCGACGAGCGCCTGTCCCGGTGCCGCGAGCTCTTCGGTGACGAGTCCGCCGACTACCAGGCCGAGATCGACCGGCACTACGCGCAGGGCCCGCCCCCGGACTGGGCGGACTCCTACATCACGACCTACGCGACGATGCATCCGTTCGAGGACTTCGCGGAGACGTTCGCGCACTACCTCCACATCAGCGACACCTGCGACACGGCCGCGGCCTACGGACTGGTGCGGATCGACGCGGGCGCATTCGAGAACTTCCGCGATCTGGTCCGCGGCGTATGGGTACCTCTCTCCGTCGCGCTCAACCAGATCAACCGCTCGATGGGCAAGGACGACGTCTACCCCTTCGTCATCCCGGCACCGGTGCTCGACAAGCTCGACTTCGTCGCAGGGCTGGCAGGAACGTCGTGAAACGCCGCATCATCGTGGCAGCGGTGGTTCTCGCGGTCCTCGCAGCCGCCGCCGGTCTGTTCGTCGTTCTCCGTGGCGACAGCGCGGAGGAGGTGGCGAAGGAGTACCTCGACGCGCTGTGGTCGGGCGACTGGGAGGCCCAGTGCGACCTGTCGTCCGAGAAATGGCGCCAGTACATCTACGAGGGCTATCCGTTCGCCTCCTGTGCGGAGTACGCCGACGCGTCGGATCGTGCCGACCGGCTGGACGCCGCCGACGAGGTCGACGGTGAGCCCGTGGCTGACGTCGAGGTCGACAACGTCCGGATCACGGTCACCGAGCTGAGCGAGGTCGACGGCCGGGCCCGGGTGTCCTACCTCGTCGAGTTCGACCAGCAGGGCGGGGAGTCCGACGGCCCCGGGGTGGACCGAGGCACTGTCGAGCTCGTCGATGTCGACGGGGACTGGCGCGTGGGCGGCGTCGACGCGGGGTAGGACCGATGGGCTCGCCACTCGCCGTGGCATGATGCGGCCATTCTGAAGCGGAAAACCCGCTCTCATGCTCGAGGAGATCAGCGATGTCGGACCCGAACCAGCCCACGACCCCTCCCGGGTGGTACCCCGACGGTCAGGGCGGGCAGCGTTGGTGGGACGGCACGCAGTGGACCGAGCACACCCAGCCGGCGCCGGGCGCTGCACCGGAGGTTCCCCAGACTCCGCAGGTCCCCGGTGACCAGGCCACCGTGGTTGCTCCCAACCGTGCCGCCGATTTCAACCAGGGCGCGCAGCAGGGCTACGGCCAGCCTGCCCAGGGCCAGTACGGCGCTCCCGCCGGCCAGCAGGTGTACGGCCAGCCCGCTGGTCAGCAGGCATACGGCGGCCAGCAGTTCGGGCAGCCCAACTACGGCGGCGGCGCCGGCGGCTCCGGCGGCACGGGCAACGGCAAGCTGTTCGCGATCATCGGCGGCGGTGCGGCTGCCGTGGTCTTCGTGATCATCCTGCTCGTCGTGCTGCTCAAGCTGGTCGGGGGCAACAACCCCGAGAGCGTGACCAAGGACTACATCAAGGCGCTGTACACCGGTGACTACAAGACCGAGTGCGAGCTCCTCACCGAGGACAGCCAGGAAGCGCTCGTCGAGAACTACGAGGCCGACGACTGCGACGAGTATGCCGAGAAGGAGCAGGACGACCGCGATGAGGACGCGGACGACGAGTACTCCGACTCGAACGACTGCGAGCTCACCAACAAGGACGTCTCGGACAGCTTCGACTACGAGGTCGTGATCGAGGACGTCGACGAAGAGGGTGACGACGAGGCCATCGTCGACTACGAGATCACGCAGACCTTCAACGGTGACGAGGACGCCTTCGATGACTGCGGCATCGAGGACATCGACGACTCCGAGACGCGGGACGGCCAGCTGAAGGTCGTCGACGAAGACGGCGACTGGAAGGTCGACGGGTCGTGGTCGCAGGACGAGGAGAGCTGAGCTCGACCACGTGAGATTCACTTCTGCACTCCTGTTGGTCCTCGTCGCCACCGTCGTGGCGCCGTTCGTGATCGTCACGTCGTGGCTGAGCGCGAAGGTCGAGGACCAGCAGGAGTACGTCGCCTCCGTCGCGCCGCTCGCCGAGGACCCACAGGTCCGGCGGGTGATGGCGGATGCCTCGGCTGCTGCTGCGGTGGCCGCGCTCCAGAAGTACGTGCCCGTGGAGTTGCCCGATGCGGTCACGCAGTGGGCCCGAGTGGCGTCGACCACGGTCGTGGAGAGCCCGGACTTCCCGGAGTTCTGGCGTACCGCCAATGACGACCTGCACCGTGACGTGATCGCCCTGCTGGAGGATCCGGAGGCGTCTCCCGACGGCAACCTCACGATTGATGCCACGCCGTTGCTCGCCCAGGTGCTGCTGCTGATCGAGGATCGCGGCATTCCGATCGCCGCGCTGCCGAGGATTCCCCTCGACATCGCGGTGGCGCCGCGGTCCAGGGTGGTCGACGCGGGGCCCGCTTACCGCAGCGCCGATCGCGTCGCGGGTTGGATCCCCTTCGTGTGGGCAGCGCTGTTCGCCCTGGCCGTCCTGGTGGCCGCGGGCTGGCGCGGCCGGCTCCGCATCGCTGGCCTCGGTCTGATGGGGGTCGCTGCTGCTGCCGCACTCGTGCGATTCGCCGCCGACCCGGTCGGCGAGTTCGTCGCGGATCGCGCCGACATCGGTCAGCAGGCGCTGGCCCGGATCATGGTGGATGCCGTGACCGGGTCGCTGGCGCCGTACGCCCAGGGGTTCCTGCTCGCGCTGCCTGTGGGATTCCTGCTGATCGGGGTGTCGCTGTGGCCACGACGCGAAAAGGAATCCCTCAATTCCGATGCATGGCCGGACCACGCTCCCTAGGCTCAGCCCGTGAGCAATCAGTTCCCCGGCCCCGGACAGCCCGGCCAGCAGCCGCCGACCCAGATCGCGCCGCAGGGCGGGGGCGCTCCGCCGCCGCCGCAGTACGGTCCTCCGGGTGGTCAACCACAGCAGGGTGGCTACCCGCCCCAGGGTGGCTACCCCCCGCAGGGCGGCGGTTTCCCCGGCGGCGGCTACCCCGGTGGCCCCGGTGCTCCCGGAGGCTACGGTGCCCCTCCGCCCAACGGTGGCGGCGGCAAGAAGGGTCTGGTCATCGGCATCATCGCGGGCGTCCTGGCGCTCGTGGTGGCCGGTGCGGTTCTGGCCTTCGTCCTCCTCAGTGGTGACGACGACGACAAGAGCTCGGCCCGTGACGACGACTCGTCCCAGTCCAGCTCGGCGTCGGAGTCCCCGTCCGAGTCGGAGTCGGAGTCGGAGTCGGCATCGGCGTTCACGCCATCGGCCCCGGAGAGCTCGGACTTCCTCACTGCGCCGACCGAGGACCCGACCATCACGTCGCGGGCCTTCCTCGACTCCCTGCTGGAGGGCAACTGCCTCGCCGTCGAGGGTCTGTCCACGCCGACCTACTTCGCGAGCGAGTTCACCGACCAGGCAGGCTGCGAGGCCAATGCCGGAAACCTCGACATGTCGAACGCCGAATACACCTTCGACGAGCCCGTGACTGTCGGCGCCTTCTCCACCGTGACCGGTGACGTCTACGCCCCCAACACCGGCAAGACGCTCGACTCGACCTGGCTCCTCGACGGATCCTCAGGACAGTGGCTGATCACCGGTTACAGCTACGTCGAGAAGTGACCGCGCCCGACCCCGGATCCCGCTCGGAATGACGGGAGCGGGTATCGTGGAATGCGCTGTGGTTCGGATCACAGACACGCCATCCAGAGCCAGATTCGCCCCCCTCTGACTGACTCGGACGCTAGGAGCGGTGATGACCGACCCCGTCTTCGGACCGGCCCCACAGCAGGCAACGGATGACCTCGAGCTCGTCCAGCTCCTCACGCCTGAGGGTGAGCGGGTCGACCACCCGGTGTTCGGCCGGGAGTTCTCGGCCGACCAGGTGCGCGGCTTCTACCGCGACATGACGCTGGTGCGTCGCCTCGACATCGAGGCGACCGCGCTCCAGCGGCACGGCGAGCTCGGTCTCTGGCCCCAGTCGCTCGGCCAGGAGGGCGCCCAGATCGGCGCCGGCCGCGCCCTGTCTCCCCAGGACTTCGGCTTCCCGACCTACCGCGAGCACGGCATCGCCTGGTGCCGAGGCGTCGACCCGGTCCGCCTGCTCGCGCTGTTCCGCGGGGTCGACCAGGGCGGCTGGGACCCCTTCGAGCACAACTTCGGCATCTACTCGATCGTCATCGGCTCGCACACGCTGCACGCCACGGGCTACGCCATGGGGGTGCAGCGCGACGGCGCCGTGGGGACCGGCGACGCCACGCGCGACACCGCCGTCGTCGCGTTCTTCGGCGATGGGGCCACCTCGCAGGGTGATGTCAACGAGGCGTTCGTCTTCGCTGCGTCCTACAACGCTCCCGTGGTGTTCTTCTGCCAGAACAACCAGTGGGCGATCTCCGAGCCGTCCGAGCGCCAGTCGCGGATCCCGCTGTATCGCCGCGCCCAGGGCTTCGGCTTCCCCGGGGTCCGGGTCGACGGCAACGACGTCCTCGCGACGTATGCCGTCATGCAGGCCGCTCTGCAGCGCGCCCGCGACGGCCAGGGCCCGACGCTCATCGAGGCCTACACGTACCGGATGGGTGCGCACACCACCACGGACGACCCGACCCGCTACCGGTTGAGCGACGACGTCGAACAGTGGAAGTTGAAGGACCCGATCTCACGGGTGGAGGCCCACCTGCGAAGCAACGGCTTCGCCGATGACGACTTCTTCGGCGAGGTGGCGGCGGAGGCCGATGCTCTCGGCGAGCGGATGCGACGCGAATGTCATGCGTTGCCGGACCCGGCTCCTCGCGACATCTTCGCGATGGTGCACGCCGAGCAGACCGCCGAGCTCGCCGCCCAACAGGCCGTCTTCGACGCCCACGTGGCCTCGTTCGAGGAGGTGGCCCGATGACGACGATGACCTTGGCCAAGGCGCTCAACTCCGGTCTCCGGCGGGCGATGGAGGACGACGAGAAGGTCCTCGTGATGGGTGAGGACGTCGGCACCCTCGGTGGTGTCTTCCGGATCACCGATGGCTTGCTGAAGGACTTCGGCGATGACCGGGTCATCGACACACCGCTGGCCGAGTCCGGCATCGTCGGTACGGCGGTCGGGTTGGCCCTGCGTGGCTACCGGCCCGTGGTCGAGATCCAGTTCGACGGCTTCGTCTACCCCGCCTACGACCAGATCGTCAGCCAGGTGGCGAGGTTCCACTTCCGCACCCAGGGCAAGGTCCGGATGCCCATGGTGATCCGGATTCCTTTCGGTGGCGGCATCGGAGCCGTCGAGCACCACAGCGAATCCCCTGAGGCGCAGTTCGTGCACACGCCCGGGCTGAAGGTGGTGACCTGCTCGAACCCGGCCGACGCCTACGCCATGATCCAGCAGGCGATCCGCGCCGATGACCCCGTGATCTTCCTCGAGCCCAAACGGCTCTACCACTCCACGAAGGGCGAGGTCGACGAGTCGGCCACGCCCCCGCCGTTGTGGCAGTCGCGGGTGGTGCAGGCGGGCACGGACGCCACCTTGGTGGCCTACGGTCCGACGGTGTCGACCTGTCTCGACGCGGCCGCGGTTGCCGCCGACGAGGGCCGGTCGCTCGAGGTGATCGACCCGCGCACGCTCTCGCCGCTCGACCTGTCGCCGGTGTTCGACTCCGTCCGACGCACGGGTCGGCTCGTGGTCGTCCACGAAGCCCACCTGACGCTGGGCATGGGCGCCGAGATCGCGGCCCGGGTGACAGAGGAGTGCTTCCACTCGCTGGAGGCTCCCGTGCTGCGAGTGACGGGGTACGACACGCCCTACCCGTCGGCCCGCATCGAGGAGTTCTACGTCCCGGACCTGGACCGCGTGCTCGATGCCGTCGACCGGACCTTCGGGTTCTGAGGAGATCTCCGCGATGACTGGTGTGAACGAGTTCAAGCTCCCTGACGTCGGCGAGGGACTGACCGAGGCCGAGATCGTCGCGTGGCGGGTGAAGGCGGGCGACGTGGTCGCCATCAACGACGTGATCGTCGAGATCGAGACGGCCAAGTCGATCGTCGAGCTGCCCTCGCCCTACGCCGGTGAGGTGCTGGCCCTGCTGGCGGCCGAGGGCCAGATGGTCGAGGTCGGCACCTCGATCATCCGGATCGGCGACAAGGCCGCGGCGCCTGGGCCGGGTCCTGAGGTCATCGACACGAACATTCCGCCCACCGGCAACGTGACGCTGGTCGGGTACGGCCCCAGGCAACGCTCGCTCAAGCGGCGGGCCCGGGTCTCGACCGCCGACACCGCGGTCACACCGGTCACCCCGGTGGTCGAGGAGGTTGCGCAGCAATCCGAAGGAGGTCGCGGAGGTCGCGCTGGCGACCGTCTCGAGACCCCGTCCCGAAACCCCAGCAGCGCTCGCGCCCTCGCCAAGCCGCTCGTCCGACGCCTCGCCCGCGACCTGGGCGTCGACCTGGCGGCGCTGCGTCCGACCGGGCCGAAGGGCACGATCACCAAGGACGACGTGCTCGCTGCGACGGGCGCCGGCGCGCCCTCGGGGGAGCGCGAGACCCGCGAGCCGATCAAGGGTGTCCGCAAGCAGATGGCGAGCGCCATGGTGGCGTCGGCCTTCACCGCGCCCCAGGTCACCGCGTGGACCACGATCGACGCGACCGCGACCGTGGAGCTCGTTGCCAAGTTGAAGGATCGCCCCGAGTTCAAGGGCCTGAAGGTCAGCCCGCTGCTCGTCGTTGCGCGGGCGTGCGTGCTCGCCCTTCGTCGTATGCCGTTGGTGAACTCCACGTGGGACGAGGCCGCCCAGGAGGTCGTGGTCAAGCACTACGTCAACCTCGGCATCGCGGCCGCGACACCGCGGGGCCTGGTCGTCCCGAACATCAAGGACGCCCACGCGCTCTCGCTGGTCGAGCTGGCCCAGGAACTCGAAGCACTGACCACGACCGCTCGTGAAGGCCGCACCCAGCCGGCTCAGCTTGCCGGCGGCTCGTTCACGATCACGAACATCGGTGTGTTCGGGGTGGACGGCGGTACGCCGATCATCAACCCGGGTGAGTCCGCGATCCTCTGCCTCGGCGCGATCAAGACCCAGCCGTGGGTCGTCGACGGGCAGGTCGTTCCGCGCCAGGTGATGACGGTGACGATGTCGTTCGACCACCGGCACGTCGATGGTGCGACCGGTTCGCAGTTCCTCGCCGACGTCGCCGGGTTCATCAGCGACCCCGCCCTGGCCCTGATCACCGACTGACAGGACCTGTGGAGGACTGTTCGCCAAGCGGCTGATGCCGGGGTAGAACGACTGCGTGTCCCTTCCACCCCCTCGTGCCGGGTTGTCACCGGGCGATCTGATCGGTCCGTACCGGATCGTGCGCCAGGTCGGTGCCGGAGGCATGGGAACGGTCCACGAGGCGCTCGACACGACGCTGCACCGGACCGTCGCGCTGAAGGTGATCACCGGCGACCTCGCGGACGATCCGGAGTTCCGGACCCGGTTCGTCCGGGAGGCACAGGCGCAGGCCTCGCTGGACTCGCCGCACGTCGTCCAGGTCTTCGCCCACGGACAGGCGGGCGGCCGGCTCTACATCGCCAGCCAGCTGATCCCCGACGGGGACCTCGGTGCGATGCTGCGACGCCATGGCCCGCCGCCGGCCGCGTTCGGCGTCGACCTGGTCGCCCAGGTCGCCGACGGCCTTGCCGAGGCGCACCGGGTCGGATTGGTCCACCGCGACATCAAGCCCGCCAACGTGCTGCTCCGCGACCGCGGCACCGACACCGTGGCGTATCTCGCCGACTTCGGCATCGCCAGCCAGATCGGTGCCGATCACGGTGCCACCGTCGCCGACGACATCCACGCGCTCGGCCGCCTGCTCTGGGCGACACTCTCCGGTCGGGCGGCACCCGCCGGAACGACGGTCCCGCAGGTGCCGGGCCTGACGGCGTACGACCGCGAGCTGAACCGTGTCCTGCGCGCCGCTCTCGCCGGGCAGCCGCACGACCGCTGTCCATCGGCCGCCGCCTTCCGCGACGACCTCCGCACGCTCGCCCGTACGGCGCCGGTCCGGCGCCGTCGGCCTGCTGTCCTGGTGGTCTCGGCAGTCGCGGGCGTCGCCGCGCTCGCCGCAGCGGTCCTCGCGCTGGACCGGCCGCGCGACGGCAGCGACCGCGAGCAGACCGCGATCGCCAACATTGCGCGGGTGCTCGAGCAGCAGGGCGACCTCGATGCCCGCGGGGCCGACTGCACCGCGCGCCTGCTGGTCGCCGACCACGGCGTGACCGGACTTCGGGACGAGGGCTACGTCGACGACGACCTGATGCTCGTCGCGGACAGCAGCGGCAACGTCGAGCCCCGCATCCTCGACGACATCCTCACGACCGCGTTCTCCTGCCTCTGGTCGAGTGCCTTTCCGCGGTGAGGCGGCGGCTCAGCCGTCGGCGAGGCGGACCAGGCCGACGAGGGTGGCGACGTAGAGCGCTCCGTCGGGGCCGAGGTAGATCGCGGCGTAGTGGTTGTTCCACTGGATGCCGGTGCCGGTGAGACGACTCCACTTCGTCTCCCCGGTGCGGATGTCGATGGCCGTGACGTACCAGGGGTCGAGCAGGTTGCCGGCCGGCTTGGAGTAGACGTAGACGAGGCCGTTGCCGAGGGAGGCCTTGGGCACCGACGTCGGTGCGGCCGTCGGGTTGGTCCAGGCCACGCGGCAGCCGTCGTCCTCGATCATGACTCGGGAGACGCCGGGTGTCGTGGTCTTGCCGAACAGCGTCGCCTGCACGCCGGTGTAGCCGTAGTTGTTCTCGATGATCAGGGAGTTGCCGGCCGCGACCAGGCTGTTCTCGGTCGTGCTGGCACCACTCGTCAGCACCGGCACCGAACAGTGGAGCCGGTCGGTCACGCCGGTGCGTCGGTCGTAGACCAGCACGTGGCTCTGCGGGTCGGCGTTGTCGGCGATCGCGATCCAGCGCTCACCGATCAGGGTGGGGGAGGTCCCGGACCCCTGCGACAGCATGCCGGGCTTCTTCACGCTCCCGCGGTCGTACGGGATCGCCCAGGTCACGTGGGGGACTCCGTTGCTGTCGGCGTCGGCCCGGTAGGTCTGGTGGGTCGTCACGAAGTAGACGCCGCCGGTCTCGTCGGTCGACACCGAGTTGAAGATCCCCTCACCGCCGCCGAGGGCGAGCGCGTGGACGGCGCCCGTCGCGCGGTCGAGGGTCCCGACGACGCCCTGCTGGCTGAACCACCACACCCGACCGGACCAGTCGACGCCCGTGGCGACGAGGCAGTCGCCGCTGGGCAGGTGGCTCGCGATCGGCCACTCCCGTCCCTTCACCAGTCCGCCGGCGGCGGTGACGCTCACCTCGGCGATCGACGAGCGAGTGGTCGTGGCGTACGCCCGGTCGTTGCCGTCGAGGAAGAAGTAGGTGCCGCCGCAGATGTCGGACAGCGGGTTGGCGCCGGTGGTGAAGTCGCGCTGCGAGATCTGCAGCTGCGAGATCGTCTGCAACGTCACCGGGTCGATCACCATCATCGTGAAGCCCTCGAGGCCGCCGCAGAGTCCGACGATCCGGTTGCGCGAGTCGAACGCCATCGTCGCGCACTCACGGACGCCGTACGACGCCGTCGTCATCTTCAGGGCGCGCCCGGTCGGACCCGAGACGGCGTACGCGTCGGTGCTGTAGGCGTCGTTGTGCATGCTGCTGCGGCCGTTGGGGGCGAGGTACGGGTTCTGCGGCACGGGGGGCGCCACGATCGGCTGGGGCGTGACCGCTGCTCCGATGAACCGCGGCACCAGCAGGTCGGTGGGCAGCGACGGGATCGGGAGACCGGGAACCGTCGGGAGCGCCGGCAGGCCGGGCAGCGTCGGGACCAGGGGCGCCGGGTCGTCAGCAGACGCCGGGGAACCGGCCAGGGTCAGGGCGAGGACGGTGGCGGCTCCCGAGGCCAGCACGGAGCGGAGCATGCGCATGCCGAGAGAGTAGAACGTGTTCCACCTTCGCGGGAAGGGTCAGCCTCGGTCGGGTGTCCGCTCGCCCAGCAACCAGTCCTCGAAGAACGCCGTGAGCTCCTCGCCGGTCTTCTTCTCGAGCCACGCCCAGTACTCCGTGCGGTCCGCGTTGCCGTTCTCCTGCGACTCCGGCCACTCGCGCAGCACCTCGAAGAACAGCTCGTCGCCGATCTTCTCCCGCAGCTCCTGCCACATCAGGGCGGGGCCGTAGTAGATGTTGCCGTCGCCGAACTTGTCGGCGTCGTACGCCGCGGGCGGGCCCGCACCCCGTCGCAGGTCGACCTCGAAGGTGGCCCACTCGTCCATCTTCTGCGCGACGGTGATGCCTTCCTGCTCGGCCTCCCACATGCCCTGCAGGTACATCGCCATGCCTTCGTTCATCCACACCTCCGACCAGTCGGCAGGGGAGACCGTGTCGCCGTACCAGTGGTGGGCCGCTTCGTGCACGACCACCGCGGGCGAGAGGCTGTAGGTCGTCGACCCGAGCGTGACCATGGTCTGGGTCTCCATGCCGCTCTCGTTGTCCACGACGACGATGCCGAAGCTGTCGAACGGATACGGACCGAGGTACTTCTCCAGCCAGTCGATGGCGTCGGGCGCATAGCCGAGCCCGCCGGGGAGTTCCTCGCCGTCGGGGTCGGTCCAGACCTGGATCGGGACGCCGCTCTTCGACTCCAGGTCGGCTCGCTGGAAGTCCCCGAACGCCACGGTGACGAGGTACGACGACGCCGGCTCGGCGAGGTGCCAGTTGTTCGTGGTCGTGCCGTCAGTCGTCTCGGACCCGGTCAGGACACCGTTGGCGACGCCCTGCATGGGGTCGGGCGCCGTGAGCTGGAAGTCGTAGAAGGCCTTGTCGGCGGGTTGGTCGTTGGCGGCGTACCAGGTGAAGGCGCCGTACGGCTCCTGGATGGTCCATGTCTCGTGCTCACCGGTGATGTTCCAGCCGACGCCGGTCGAGAAGTCGGACCGCTGGCTCGGTGCCTCCGCTGGCTTCGGCGTGCCGGCGTACGCGAGCTCGATCGTGTAGCGCTTGTCCTTCCTGACCGGCCTGTCGATGGTCAGGTGGGTGCCCTCGACATCGTGATCCGCGTCGGTCTTGTCGACGGTGAGCGAGGAGATCGCGAGGTCCTCGTTGAAGTCGAGGGGGATCTCGTCGGCGTCAGCGGTGGCGCGGAACGTCAGGACCTGGCGACCGGTGAGGGTGTCGCCGGCCGGGTCCCAGGTCAGCTCCAGGTCGTAGTGCAAGGCATCGACCAGCGGATCCCCGATCTCGGGGTAGACCGAGTCCTCGCGGGTCTCGCTCTCGGCCAGGGCCAGATCGGTGCCGCCCGGCGCCGGCGTGCCCGCGGAGTCGGAGTCGGAGGCGGAAGGAAAGCCCGACGAGCCGTTCGTCGCGCCGTCGTCGCGCTTGCCGACCGGGTCGCTGCCGCAGGCCGCGAGGGTGACGCCCAGGGCGAGGAACAGGGCGACGCTGCCGGCGCGCACAGTGCTGGTCATGGGAGATCCCTTCCCCGATAGGTGTCGCCATCATGCCTGCCCCGTCCATGCGTCGGCCGCCCAGAAACATGAACAGCCTTCACGTTCGGCGTACCCAACCGCTACGGTCACTCGTTGGCAGAGTGATCGCGGTCACTTCCTGGTGCCCGAGAACGGAGATCGATCGTGGCGATGGAACGACGTCGGGAGCCGGAGGCGGCGCAGCGCGTCGGTCTCGCGGTGGTGGCTGCTCTCGCGGTGATCGGTACGGCGCTCGCCATCCCCGTGGCCAGTGGCAGCGGTGCGACGAGCCTCGCCATCGCCGCCGAGGAGGCCAAGTCGCAGCGGGGCGTCCCGCACGACGACTCGGTGCTCCCGGCCCACGACCACAACGACCCCGCCACCAAGAACGACGTCTCTCGTGGCCTGGCCGTCGGTGACGACGTCGTGGACCCGACGACCGGCGTGCAGCGCACTGCTGCCGAGGCGTACGTCGACCGCGAGCGCGCAATGCCCGACCCGACCCTGGTCGACGTGCCGGCGTACCCGGCCCGCACGAGCGTTCCCGCCGACCGGTATGCCATGGCCGGCGGTTGCTACACCCTCCAGACGAAGTCCGGCCGCTACGTCACCCGCTCGGGAACCGCGCTGGCCGTTGCAGCGGTCGCGCGCACCGCGGCGGCCCCCTTCTACTTCAAGGCCACCCGGCTCGGTGGCTACCTGCTGCACAGCGAGGCCGGCGAGGTCACGCTCAACTCGAACGGCACGGTCGCCGTCGCTGCGAAGCCGAGCGCGGCCGCCGACTGGACCGCCACCAGGGCCAGCGACGGCTTCCGGTTCCAGATCGCCGACGGCAAGGCGCTGGCGGTCGTCGCCGACGCACGGCTCGGTCGGGGTGCCGTCGGCACACCGTTCCAGCTGCGGACCGCGACCGGCTGTCCGTCGTACCCGGAGGCAGAGATCAACGTCTCCGGCGACCCGCACGGCGGCGCGACGTCCTACCAGGAAGTGCGGGGGTACGTCGACGCGCACACCCACGGCATGGCCTTCGAGTTCCTCGGCGGCAAGGTGCACTGTGGTCGCCCCTGGCACGAGTACGGCGCGCCGTACGCGCTGGTCGACTGCGCTGACCACACCGTCACCGGCGGCAACGGCGCCCTGCTCGAGGCCGTGCTCTCGGGCGAGGCCTCCCACGACCCGGTCGGCTGGCCGACCTTCAAGGACTGGCCGGCGCCCGAGTCGCTTACCCACGAGGGCACCTACTTCCGGTGGCTCGAGCGGGCCTGGCGTGGCGGGCAGCGCCTGTTCGTCAACCTGCTGGTCGAGAACAACAAGCTGTGCGAGATCTACCCGCTCAAGAAGAACTCCTGCGACGACATGGACTCGATTCGCCTCCAGGCCGCTGACATGGTCACGATGCAGGCCTACATCGACGCCCAGTTCGGTGGCCCGGGCAAAGGCTTCTACCGCATCGTGAAGGACCCGTTCGAGGCCCGGCGCGTGATCAATGCAGGGAAGATGGCCGTGGTGATGGGCATCGAGACCTCCATCCCCTTCGGCTGCACCTACAAGCGCCTGCTCGGCAACGACGTCCCCGCCTGCACCTCGGCGGAGATCGACGCGAACCTCGACGAGATGCACGCGCTCGGTGTCCGGCAGATGGAGCTCGTGAACAAGTTCGACAACGCGCTGGCCGGAGTCGCCGGCGACGCGGGCGAGGTCGGCGTCGTCATCAATGCCGCGAACTTCCTGGAAACGGCGTCGTTCTGGGCGATGGAGCACTGCGAGCCGGCTGACGGAGAGTCCGCGGACAACCCGCAGATCGCCCTCCCGGACGTCACGGCCGGGCAGCAGGACGCGCTCTTCGGTGCCCTCGGCCAGGTCCTCGGCCTCCTGCCTGCGGTGCCGATCTACCCGCAGCCGGCTCACTGCAACAAGCGCGGCCTCACCGACCTCGGTGTCCACACCATCGAGGGACTCGCCAAGCGCCAGATGGTGTTCGACCCCGACCACCTCTCGGTGAAGGCGCGAGCCGCGTCCATGGACGTGATCGAGGACCTCGACTACCCGGGCGTCATCTCGAGCCACTCCTGGTCCACGCCCGACACCTACCCGCGGATCTACAAGGCGGGCGGGTTCATCTCGCCGTACGCCGGCGACTCGACCGGATTCGTCGAGAAGTGGCGCCGTCACCTCGGCTGGGCCGACCCGCACTACTACTTCGGGTTCGGCTTCGGGGCCGACATCAACGGCCTCGGTGCGCAGGGCAACCCGCGCGGCGCCGACGTGACCAATCCGGTCCGTTACCCCTTCACCGGCATCGGCGGCGTGAAGATCAACAAGCAGAAGGCCGGCCAGCGCGTCTGGGACATCAACGTCGACGGCGTCGCTCAGTACGGCCTCTACCCGGACTGGGTGGAGGACCTGCGCCAGGTCGCCGAGAAACAGCACGCCGGCGACGGCCAGAAGATCGTCGACGACATGGCGCGCGGCACCGAGGCCTACCTGCAGATGTGGGAGCGGACCAACGGCATTGCGCCGGACTCGTGCCGCAACGCCGGGCTGCGCAAGAGCGTCGGCATCGTGAAGAACCGGGTCAAGGTCGGGATGACGACGCGGTCGGTGCTGCAGGCAGTCGGTCAGCCCTATCACCGCCGCGGGACGTCGTACGTCTTCTGCGCGAAGACGTCGAACCGGGCGAAGGTTCCGGTGAAGGTGACGTTCTCGGGTAGTGGCAAGGTCACGGCGTTGACCTTCTACTGAGGGGATCGTCACGCCCGCAGGAAGTTACCGACCGGTAGAATCGGCGTCGCGAGCCGCCAGTGGCTCACGTGGGTAAGGCTTGCCTATGACTCGCGAAACGACCCGTTGGCAATAGGCTCGGCGCGCGCACCCGTGTGCGCGCCCTGTACCGCCTGTGGACGAGGAGCTGTTGGAGATGTCCTTCCAGACCATTGCGATCGTGGTGTCACTGGCGGTCTCTGTTGTTGCGATCGCGTTGACCACCCTTGCCGTTCGATCGATGCTCGGGGTGATCCGCCGCGGACAGCCGGCGCCGGGGCGCACGGGCAACCCGGTCGGTCGCACGGTGACCATGGTCAAGGAGACCTTCCTCCACACGCGGATGCTGCAGTGGACGTGGGTCGGCATCCTGCACTGGTTCGCTTTCGCCGCGTTCCTCTTCCTCTCCACGGCCGTCGCGGCGGCGTTCCCGCAGTTGTGGGACCCCGAGTGGACCATCCCGATCATCGGCAAGTGGGTCGTCTACGAATGGACCGCCGAGATCCTCGGCCTCCTCGGCACGCTCGCGATCATCCCCCTGATCTACTACCGCCTCACCCACATGCCCTCGAAGATGGGCCGCCAGAGCCGGTTCTTCGGCTCCACCATGTGGCAGGCCTTCTTCGTCGAGGCGATGGTGCTCCTGGAGAGCTCCGCGATCCTCTTCATCCGCGGCGCGGAGTACAACCTCGCCCAGGCCCACGGCGGCGAGCACGCCGAGCACGCGACCGCTGCGCACTTCCCGATCTCGCAGTACTTCGGCAACCTCTATCCGACCGGCTCCGACTCGATCGGGTCGATCGAGAACATCGTGTTCGCGATCGCGATGTTCAAGATCGTCTCCGCGATGATCTGGCTGATCGTCATCTCGACCAACCTGACCATGGGTGTGGCCTGGCACCGTTTCACGGCCTGGTTCAACATCTGGTTCAAGCGTGAGGACAACGGCGGCACCGCGCTCGGCGCCGTCAAGCCGCTGACCGTGGGTGGCAAGCCGATCACGCTCGACGACGTCGATGATCTCGACGAGGACGCCGTGCTCGGCGCCGGCTCCATCTGGGACTTCTCCTGGAAGGACCTCCTCGACTTCACCACCTGCACCGAGTGCGGCCGCTGTCAGTCCCAGTGCCCCGCGTGGAACACCGAGAAGCCGCTCTCGCCCAAGCTGATGATGATGGCGCTGCGCGAGGAGGCGTACGCCGTCGCCGGCGGCGCCGAGCCGCGTGCCCTGGTCGGCAAGAGCGACAAGCAGCAGTCCGACGGCGTTGACGACTGGTTCTACAACCCCGAGGGTGGCGACTTCGTCATCGACGAGGACGCGCTGTGGGGCTGCACCAACTGTGGTGCCTGCGTCCAGCAGTGCCCGGTCGACATCGAGCACGTCGACCACTTCGTCGACATGCGCCGCTACCAGGTGCTCGTCGAGTCCAACTTCCCCTCCGAACTCAACGGCCTGTTCAAGGGCCTGGAGAACAAGGGCAACCCGTGGAACATGTCGCCCACGGTCCGCCTCGACTGGGCCAAGGGGCTGCCGTTCGACGTCAAGGTCGTCGGCGACTCGATCGAGACGCTCGACGAGGTCGACTGGCTGTTCTGGGTCGGTTGCGCCGGTGCCTACGAGGACCGTGCGAAGAAGACGACCCGCGCCGTGGCCGAGCTGCTCGACCTCGCCGGTGTCTCCTTCGGCGTACTCGGCAACGGCGAGACGTGCACCGGTGACTCCGCACGTCGTGCCGGTAATGAGTTCGTGTTCCAGGGCCTGGCCCAGCAGAACATCGAGACACTGACCGAGGCCCGGGCCAAGAAGGTCGTCTCGACCTGCCCGCACTGCATGAACACCCTCAAGAACGAGTACCGCGAGCTCGGCATCGAGCTCGAGGTCATCCACCACACGCAGCTGCTCAACCGCCTCGTGCGCGAGGGCAAGCTGACGCCCGTCGCTGACGGCGCCGGCGCGCACGCGCGCAAGGTGACCTATCACGACCCCTGCTTCCTCGGCCGCCACAACCAGGTCTACACGCCGCCGCGCGATCTCCTCGAGATCCTCCCCGGTGCGGAGTTCGCCGAGATGGAGCGCAACAAGGAGAAGTCCTTCTGCTGCGGCGCCGGTGGTGCCCGCATGTGGATGGAGGAGAACATCGGCGAGCGGATCAACCTGAACCGCACCGCCGAAGCGGTCGGCACCGAGGCCGACCAGATCGCCGTGGGCTGCCCGTTCTGTCGCGTGATGATCTCCGACGGCCTCACCAAGATGCAGGCTGATGGCGCGGCCCGCGAAGAGGTCGAGGTCCTCGACGTCGCGCAGATGCTGCTCGCGTCGGTCAAGGGCGAGCAGGCCACCAAGCTCAAGCCGGGTGAAGGTGCGCCGGTGGGCGGGCCTGCTGCGAAGGCTGCCGCCCCTGCCGAGAAGTCCGTGGAGACCAAGGCCGAGCCCGAGGCCGGCGACGTGACCATCACCGACGACACCGTGGTCGACACCGAGGACGTCGGTCCCGCCGCCAAGGCGTCGACCTCCGGTGGGGGGTCGATGTTCGACGACCCGAGCTCGATGTTCGACACCCCGGCCCCGTCGAAGTCCGAGTCCGCTCCGACCGACTCCAAGCCTGCTGATGACAAGCCGGCCGAGTCGAAGCCTGCTTCCGGCGGCTCGCTCTTCGACGATGCCAGCTCGCTGTTCGACACCCCGGCCCCGGCTGCCGAGGAGAAGGCTGCCGAGGAGAAGGCGAAGCCTGCTGAATCGAAGCCGGCGGCCGACCTGGGGTCGGGCGGCTCGCTCTTCGACGTCGCTCCGGCCGAATCCGAGCCGAAGGCCGAGGCGGAGCCCGAGCCTGAGGAGAAGGCGGAGCCCGAGCCTGAGGAGAAGGTCGAGGAGCCCAAGGCGGCCGCGCCGGCCGCTGCGGAGCCGTCGACCGAGATCCCCTCCGGTGGGTCCCTGTTCGACATCGCGGCTCCCGAGCCCGCTGCCGCGCCCGCCCCTGCTGCCAAGGCTGAGGAGAAGTCCGAGGAGAAGTCCGAGGAGCCGAAGGCTGCCGAGCCCGCGACCGAGGACGAGCCGGCGGCCGACCTCAAGGCGGAGCTCAAGGCTGAGCTCAAGGAGGAGCTGAAGGCCGAGCTGACGGAGGAGCTGAAGGCCGAGGCGCCGCAGTCCGAGCCTGCCGCAGAGGAGCCCGAAGCTGAGGAGCCCGAAGCCGACGAGCCTGCCGCGGAGGAGCCCGAAGCCGAGAAGAAGTCGGCCCCGGCGACGCCGCCCGCGTCCTCCGGTGAGGCCAACCAGCCCCGCACTGACGTGGACATCAACGAGTCCGGTTCGCTCTTCGACCTCTGATCAGCTGACTGCCTGATCGGCGCGGATTGCATCAACCTGGTTGACGCAATCCGCGCCGATCCTGCATTTCGCAGGACGGACAGCGGGTCGGCGCTCCGCGCCAGCCACGGAGCTGGAGCAGCCGACCGAGCTTCGCGGCCGTCGAGCTCGACGAGCTGACGCACGTCCCTTCGGCCACGTCGCGGAGCACTGACTTCAGCCAGGAGCGCCGATGCAGCCGCGACATCCCCTCCAGGCGGGAGAGGAGCCGGGCCGCTGTCGTGCGCCGGCCCCCGCAGGCATCGGCCAGGGTCGCGATGGCTGTCAGTTCGTCGGGGGAGCGATCGGCCAGCTCGATGATCGCGTCGTCGTACTGCTGACGTGGCGGGCTCAGGTGCAACTGCACCGACTCGTCGAACCGACGTGAACCGCGCACGATGACTCCGTCGAGTGCGACCTGTTGGCGTCCGTGCCGCACCACGACTGGAGCCTGTGGAAAGGAGCGTGAGATCGACGGCTGCCCCGACATCGGCGCGATTCGCGTGAACGTGGTTGACGCAATCCGCGCCGATCCTGGATTCGGGAACCGAACGGGCAGCCTCGGCGGTCACACTGGGTGACCCCGACTCCGAGGAGCCCGATGGACTTCAGTGCCTACGTCGCCGAACGGCGTCCGCGGCTCGTGCGGACCGCGGTGCTGCTCGGCTGCCCGTCGGCCGATGCGGAGGACGTCGTCCAGAGCGCGTTGCTGAAGTGCTACCGCTCGTGGCGCCGGGTCGTGCGTGCCAACCACCCGGATGCGTACGTCCATCGCGTCCTCGTGACCACGTTGTACGACGCCCGCAAGCGCCGCTGGAACGGTGAGCTCCCGACCGACGATCTCCCGGAGGCCCCCGGTGCTGACCCGCAGTGGGCCGAGGGGCTCGCGGTGCGGCGGGCGCTCGTCGCCATGAGTCCTGAGCACCGTGAGGTGCTCGTGCTCCGCTACTTCGCCGACCTGACCGAGCGGGACACCGCGCTGGCGCTGGGTGTCGCGCCGGGCACGGTCAAGTCGCGCACCTCCCGGGCGCTGGCCGCGCTCGCGCCACTCGTCGCAGTCGAGGGGACACCATGAACAGCGAGAACGGTCCCGCGGTCACCGAGGGGGAAGCGCGTCGGCTCCTGTCCCGCGCTGCCGACACGATCCAGGTCGAGGCGGATGCACCCCTGCACCTGACCGGGTTCCCGGAGCCGACGCACCTTCGGCGTTGGCCGCTGGTGCTCGCCGCTGCGGTCGCGGTGGTCGCCCTCGTCGGCGGGGGACTGGCTGCCGGGGCGATGCTGGGGCGGGATGGTGACGCAGCGCCCGCGGACCAGCAGTCGGCAACAGACCGGACGTCCGGTTCGGCCGTCGTGCCATCGGCCACCGACGTGTCCTCGGCGGCCCCCGTGCCGCCGACTGCGCCTCGCCGCGCCGCCGCCGAGCAGTTCGTCCGTTGGGCCAGGGGCACCGACCCGGCGCCGCCGTTCGCGGATCGGGTGCGGAACCTGACGCCGGGGTTCGTCGATCCGTGGAACGACGAACCGCAACGGCGCGACCGGTGGTCGGGGTGCTCGGGACTGGGATTTCCGGACTGCGGGATCGACCCGGTGGCCATGGCCTACCGCAGTCGCGGATCCGTGGAGGTCGCGTCCTGCCCGGTCTCCTGTCACGACGAACGTCTGGCGTCCGGTGAGGACGCGGTCGTCGTCTCCCAGCCCGACGGTGATCAGGGCCCGTGGGCCGTCCTGCTGTGGATCGACGCCGCGGGTGAGATCTACGCCGTGGGACTGGGTACCCCTACCTGACGTCATAACGCCTTGACTTTGACATCACTATGACGTCATAGTGATGCACATGGACATCACGCCCTTCGTCGACAGCCTCCGCCGCGACCTGCTGGCCGCGGCGGACAGCGCCGGCCCCCAGGCACGCGAGATCGCTGAGCGGCTGGGCTACGCGCTCGATCCCGCCGTACGCCTCGCCGTGATGGAGGCGATCAGCCAGGCTGCCGCCGAGATCACGGCCGCGATGTCGAGCGGCAGTGTCGACGTCCGACTGGACGGGCGGGACCTGGACTTCGTCGTCGACGCCGGCTTGCGTTCCGAAGCGCCGGCACCACCGCCCCCGCCGGCTCCGCCGCTGCCCCCGGGTGCCGAGGACGAGGGCCTGGCCCGGGTCAGTCTCCGACTGCCGGAGTCACTCAAGGCCAAGGCCGACGACGCCGCGGCCCAGGCCGGTCAGTCGCTCAACACCTGGCTGGTCAACCTCATCCGTGGCGCAACGAACGACCGCGCCATCCACGTCGACGTCGACCTCTCGAGCCTGCCCTTCGGTGGCGACTTCCCCTTCGGGGGCAAGCGCGGCAACCGCCGGATGACCGGCTGGCTCTGACCAATCCCACCCCCCCACCACAGGAGAACCCCATGTCCGATCCCGTCGTCCGCACCTTCGACACCCCCACCCCCGTCCACCTGTACGTCGAGAACGGCTCCGGCAGCATCGTGATCACCGCCACGGACCGGACCGGCACCGAGGTCCGCGTCCGCGGCAACCGCGCCAGCGAGGCGACGATCCACTTCGAGGGCGACCGCGTGAGCGTCATCGCCCCCAAGTCGCGAAGCGGGTTCTTCGGCGGTGACCAGCAGCTCCACATCGAGATCGACGCCGACGAGGGCAGTCATCTCGTCGTCAAGAGCGGCAGCGCCGACCTGAGTACGACGGGCCGTCTCGGCGTCGTCCGGATCAAGAGTGGCTCGGGTGAGGTGCTCATCGACCAGATCGAAGGGGCCGCCGTGATCGACACCGGCTCCGGCGACATCCGGGTCGCGGGCGTCGCGAGCGAGCTGAAGATCCGCAGCGGCTCCGGTGACGTCAACCTGGCCCGCACCGGCGCCGCAGCGTCGATCTCGACCGGTTCGGGCGACATCCGGATCGCGCAGGCCCAAGGGCCCGTCGTCGTGAAGACCGGCTCCGGCGACCTCGAGATCGACGAAGCAGGCGCCGACGTCGCCAGCACGACCGGCTCCGGTGACTTCACGGTCCGGGCCGCCCACCGCGGCAAGATCAGCGCCAAGGGTGCCTCCGGCGACGTCCGGGTCGGCGTACCGTCCGGCACGCCGGTGTGGACCGACGTCTCCACGCTCACCGGGCACATCACCTCGACACTGCAGGCCGTCGGCGAGCCCGAGCCGGGCTCCGACCACGTCGAGGTCCGCGTCACGACCGTCTCGGGCGACATCGCGCTCGTCCCCGCCTGACCGAGAGGAGGAGAAGCCATGTTCGAACTGCACACCGAAATGCGCGCACGACAGGACATCGACGACCGCATCCGCCGGGCTCGCCACCGCCGCCTCGTGGCCCGCGTCAAGGCCAGCCGGCCGCGCCCTGACCGTCTCGCGTGACGACAGTCACGGTTCCGTCGTTGTCCCCTGCAGATCCAGGGAGAGGGAACCCATGACGACCATCTTGTCGCGCCTCGGCGCAGTCGCGCTCAGCGCCGCGCTCACCGCCGGCGCCCTGGTGGCCAACGCGCCCACCGCGACGGCTGACACCACCCCGTGGAAGCCCCGCGGCGAGCAGTACGCGGCCACCGTCACCACCACGGACCTGGCGATCAAGATGGACGACGGGGTCACCCTTCGGGCCGACCTGATGCGCCCGGCCGGTGCCGACGGGAAGCCGATCACCACGAAGCTCCCGGTGATCGTCACCATCACCGCCTACAACAAGACCGTTCTCGCCGCCGGGGGTGGCGCCGTCCTGTCCGGCGCGGGACCCGCCTACCTCGTCAAGCGTGGCTACGCCCAGCTCACCGTCGACGCCCGTGGCACCGGCTCGTCCGAAGGCCAGTGGGGCGCGTTCAGTGCCCGCGAGGGCAAGGACGCCGGCGCGATCATGGAGTGGGCCGCCAAGCAGCCGTGGAGCAACGGCAAGACCGGCATGACCGGGGCGTCGTACATGGGCATCTCGCAGCTCTTCGCCGCTGCGCACCAGCCCACCGGCCTCAAGGCGATCTTCCCGCAGGTCCCTGGCGCCGACGTCTACCGCGACGTCGTCGCCTCGGGCGGCCAGATCGACGTGGGCTTCATCCCGTTGTGGCTGGGTCTGGTCACCGCGACCGGCGTCATCCCGCCGGCGTACGGCGCGCAGGAGCCCGCGGCGGGCTTCAAGATGGCCACCGACCACCTGATGGGCGGACTCAACTTCACCCTTCCCCTCGCTGTCCAGGCCGTTCTCGGCGGCGAACCGGCGTACGACGGGCCGTTCTACAAGGAGCGGTCCCCGATCAATGTCATCGACAAGGTGAAGGTGCCGACCTTCTTCGTCGGCGGCGAGTTCGACCTCTTCCAGCGGGGCACTCCGTTGAACTTCGAGAGCCTGCAGAGGAACGGGGTGCCGACCAAGTTCATCCTCGGCCCGTGGGACCACCTGCAGGGCTCTTCCGGTGCCGAGGTTGCGAAGGCCGGCTACGGAACCCTCAGTGAGCTCCAGCTCCGCTGGTTCGACCACTACATCAAGGGTCGCGACGGCCAGCTCGAGAAGATCTCCCCGCTGACGTACTACGAGCAGGGCTCGGGAGCCTGGGTGAAGAAGTCCAGGTGGATGGCCTCGGACCTGTCGGCGAAGAAGTACAAGCTGTCCGGTTCCTCGTCGATCGGCGGCCAGTCCGGTCGGCTCACGAGTACGACGACCCCGGTCGCCGGCGCGTCGATCGTCCCGCCCGTGCCCGTGACGGGCCTGTGCACCCGTTCGGCGAACCAGTGGACGGCGGGCGTTGCGAACATGCTGGTCCCGACGCTGCCCTGCTTCCAGGACAACGCTCTCAACGACCTCGGTGGCATCACCTTCGACACGGCGCCGTTGGGCAAGAGCGTGCGGTTCCAGGGTCCGCTCAATGCCCGGCTCTACGTGTCCAGCCCGACCGGAGACGGCATGCTCTCGGTCGCCATCGAGGATGTCGCACCCGACGGCAAGGTCAGCCGGATCACGGGCGGTTGGCAGGTCATCGCCCACCGGGCGCTGGACACGGCCAGGTCGCGCTACCTCGACGGCATGCTGCTGCAGGCGTACCACCCGTTCACCAAGGCGGCGAAGAAGCCGCTCGCCTCCGGGGCGATCGAGCCCGTCGACGTCGAGGTGTTCCCGACCGGGGCGGTCATCAAGGCAGGCCACAAGCTGCGGATCGCGGTGCAGGCGTTCGACGTCCCGCACCTGCTCTCGCCGCTGACCGACCTGCTGACCCAGCTCGTGCCGGTCACCGTCCACACCGGCACGAAGTACCCGTCGGCGGTCACGATGGCGGTGCGCTGACCGTCAGGTTCGCATCGAGACGCCCTCGCGCCAGTAGCCCATGAAGGCGACCTGGCTGCGGTCGAGCCCGAGGTCGTTGACCAGCTTGCGACGCAGGCCGGTGACGACCTTGGACTCTCCGGCTATCCAGGCGTAGAGGCCGGCGTACGGCGTCCCGGCCGTGGGCACGGCCGTCGCTGCGGCGACCTCCTCGCCGGAGGAGGAGTAGACGGGCGTCTCCCAGAGATCGGGGTCGATCTCGTCGTCGGCGACGCTGAGTGCCTCGGTGGGCGTGGTCCCCGTCAGGTGCGCGAGGACGGCGGCATGCAGTGCGTCGCCGCGGGCTGCGCCGTTGCGGGGGAGCCAGGCCACGGTCACGTCGAGCGGAGACGTCACGTCGTTCGGCACGTCGTCGTCGACGGGGAGCTCGATGAACGCAGCTCCGGTCGCATCCGCGGGCAGGTCGCGCAGCACGCCTCGGATCGCCGGAAGGGCGGTCTCGTCGCCGACGAGCAGCAGCCGGGTCGCCCGGCCCGGCGACCACTCGATGCCGCCGAAGTCGTGGCCGCGGCGTGGCGCCATCACGATCAGCTGCTGGCCGACGGTTGCCTGCTGGGCCCACGCGTTGCCGGCGCCGTCGAGCGCGTCACCGTGCTCGGCGTCATGGGCGTGGGTGACGATGTCGACGACGAGACGGGTGTCCTCGTCAGCGCCGACCACGTCGCGCACGGTGTAGGTGCGCATCGAGCCGCGCTCCTGCTCGGGGATCTCCATCCAGCTCGTCCACCACGACTCGTCGGCCGTGGTGAAGTCCGGCAGGGTGCCGGCGGCATTCGGGAAGATGATCTTGATGCGCTGGTCGAAGACGGGGCCGTCGACTCCGAAGTCGGCGAGGGCTGCACCCCCCAGTTCGACCCGGACGAATGAAGCAGACACGCGCTCGGCGCGGCGTACCTCGACCTGCGTGAGCAACAGCGGGAGGGTGGCGACGAACTCGTTCTGATCCGTAGACATAAGGGCAGCCTAACCTGACTGCCGCAAGCCGGGCGAAACGGTTCTCAGATCTCCGTGCGGTGGAAGTTCTGGAACGACTTCGACGGCGTCGGGCCGCGCTGGCCCTGGTAGCGCGATCCGTACTTTGCCGAACCGTAGGGGTGCTGGCTCGGGGAGGAGAGCCGGAAGAAGCAGAACTGGCCGATCTTCATGCCCGGGTACAACTTGATCGGCAGCGTCGCGACGTTCGCGAGCTCGAGGGTGACGTGGCCGGAGAAGCCCGGGTCCACGAAGCCGGCGGTGGCGTGGGTCAGCAGGCCGAGCCGACCGAGCGAGGACTTGCCCTCGACGCGGGCCGCGACGTCGTCGGGCAGCGTGACGACTTCGAAGGTGCTGCCCAGGACGAACTCGCCCGGGTGCAGGATGAACGGCTCGTCGCCCTCCGGCTCGACCTCGCGGGTCAGGTCGGACTGGTCCGCGGCCGGGTCGATGTGCTGGTAGCGGTGGTTCTCGAACACCCGGAAGAACCGGTCGAGGCGCACGTCGATGGACGACGGTTGCAGCATCGAGGGGTCGTAGGGGTCCAGGGCGATTCGGCCGGCGTCGATCTCGGCCGTGATGTCGCGGTCGCTGAGCAGCACGTCGGCACCTTACCTGCATCGAGGCTCGTTGCTTTGGGGTGATCAGGACTGTCCCAGCACAATGGAGCGGTGACTTTCCACAAGTACGTCGCGCTCGGCGACTCGTTCACCGAAGGTGTCGGCGACCCCGACGCCACGCGTCCCAACGGCCTGCGTGGCTGGGCGGACCGGACGGCCGAGGTGCTGGCGGCCGAAGCCGCCGCAGCTGGTGCCGACTTCGGCTACGCCAATCTCGCGATCCGCGGCCGCAAGCTGCCCGCGATCGTCGCCGAGCAGGTCGACGAGGCCCTCGCCCTGAACCCCGACCTGGTCACCATCCACGGCGGCGGGAACGACGTACTCCGGCCGAAGGTCGACCTCGATGCCCTGGCCGCCGACTACGACGCAGCCGTCGAGCGGCTGCGGACGTCGGGCGCCCACGTCGTCATGTTCACGATCGCGGACCCCCGCGACAGTGGGGTGTTCCGGTTGATGCGCGGCCGGTTCGCGATCTTCAACGAATGGGTCCGCGAGATCGCCGAACGCCACGACGCGACGGTCGTCGACATGTGGCGGATGCGGGGCTGGGCACACGCCGAGGTCTTCGACGAGGACCGGCTGCACCTCAACCCCGTCGGCCACCAGCAGATCGCGATGGCCGTGCTCGACGCCCTGCAGGTCCCGCACGCCCTCGAGCCACTCCCGCCGATTGAGCTGCCCGAGCTCAGTGCGCGCGAACAGCGGCAGGCGAACCTGGCATGGGCTCGCACCCACGTCGTGCCGTGGGTGCACCGCCGGGTGACCGGCCGGTCGTCCGGTGACACCGTGGAACCGAAGCGTCCGGCCCTCGAGCCGATCCGCTAACATCGGCCACGCTCCGGGAGACCGGCGCATGCGGACGTAGCTCAGTTGGTAGAGCGCGACCTTCCCAAGGTCGATGTCGCGAGTTCGAATCTCGTCGTCCGCTCCGATTTGCGCGTAGGTTCGACGTACGAGCTCGATCCGGCAACAGGGCGAAGGCCACGATGGCGTTCCAGACGGATGCGGCCCGGCCGGCCGATGCCATGGCGATCAAGGAAGCCAGCGAGCTGCTCCAGGTCCCGGCGTCGACGCTTCGGTCCTGGGAACGTCGGTACGGCCTCCCCACCACGTTGCGGAGTCCGGGCGGGCATCGGCGCTACACCTTTGCCGCCCTCAACCAGCTGCGTCTGATGCGCGACGAGATCGCCCTCGGGCGTTCGGCGGCAGACTCGGCACGATGGGTGCGCGGACTCCTGGACGAGGCGAATCCCGCACGGGCACGGATCGATGCGGTCATGGAAGCATCGGCGGCGTCGAACTCCGGCTCCATCCTCAGCGTCCTCGACCAGGCACGAAGCGACCTCGGTCTCGGGCCTGCGATCGATGAGGTGGTCCTGCCCTCGTTGCGACAGATCGGGACCTGGTGGGAGGCAGGGATCTGCGACGTCGGACAGGAGCACTTCACGACGGAGGTCGTCCGCGGTTGGCTGGCAAAGCTGGTCACCCTGTCGCCGCCGCCACAGAGCGAGGAGGGGGTCCTCCTGACCGTCGGCCCCCTCGACCTCCACACCCTGGGGCTCGAATGCCTCGCGGCGGTCCTCGCGGACCAGGGGGTCGGTTTCCGGATCCTGGGTTCGCGGACACCGCAACGGGACCTCACTGCTGCCGTCGACGCGACCTCGCCGGTCGCGGTCGTCGTGGTGTCCCACCTCCCGACACATCGACGAGCCGCCGTCGAGTCACTGCGGGCTGTCAGCGCGACCGGGACCCGCACGTTCTACGGCGGCAACGCCTTCATGTTCGAACCCTCGCGCAAGCAGGTTCCCGGCACCTACCTGGGAGAGACGATCGAGGGAGCTGCCCAAGTGATCCGGGCAACCATGGCCCGGTGACCCCGCGACGGCCCTCAGGAACTTGCTGCCGCTGCCTGCAGGTAGGCCGCGCGCACGGACCGGGCCTCGGACATGACCCACGCCACGGGCCTCTGCATCTTCGGGTCGTACGACGGCGCCTGCTCCCACAGGCGGCGAAATGAGGCCAGGGTCAGGGCGTCGACCGCACCCGCGGGCGTTCCCCTGCTGGCGATCGTGTTCACCACCGGGTACAGGTGGTCGAACAGCGAGCCGAGGGCCGACTCGTCGCGAGCGGCGCAACGCAGGATCAGGTTCGTGATGAATCCTGGACAGCGCTCGGCGGAGAGTCGTACGACGACGCTCTCCGGGCAGGGGTTGGACATGTTTCCTACTTCGGTCGGGGGGCCGAGAGTGCCCTACCAGCCTGACCAGTATCGACGTCGGGACGACAGTCCCGAACTTGTGCACTTGGCCGCGCCTGACGCCGCTGAGGCAGACTGCGGGCATGGCTGACAGGCAGGCATTCCAGGGGTTCCCCGTGGCGGCGCTCGACTTCTACGACGACCTCGAGGTCGACAACACCAAGTCGTTCTGGGACGCCCACAAGGACGTCTACGCCTCCGAGGTGAAGGCGCCGATGGTGGCGCTGACTGATGCGCTCGCCCAGGAGTTCGGCGCAGCCAAGGTGTTTCGACCGTACCGCGACGTTCGCTTCGCCAAGGACAAGACGCCGTACAAGAACCACCAGGGTGCCTTCGTCGGAGTCGGTCCCGCCACCGGCTGGTACGTCGAAGTGGCTGCGCCCGGCGTGCGGGTCGGCGGCGGCGTCTACGAGATGTCGGGCGAGCGACTCGCTGCGATGCGCGAGGCGATGGCCGACGACCGCACCGGGCCGGTCCTGGAGCGGATCCTCGGCGACCTCGAACGCGGCGGTTTCGGCATCGCCGGCGACCGGCTGAAGACGGTGCCTCGCGGCTATGACAAGGAGCATCCGCGCATCGACCTGCTCCGGATGAAGACCGTGCTCGGCATGCGGGAGTACGGCTTCGAGCCCTTCATCCACACCGCCGAACTGCTCGACCGGGTGCGCGAGGACTGGCGCCGCCTGCGCCCCCTGGTCAACTGGATCGCCGAAGCAACGACCGTCTGATCGCGACTATCGCGGCGCCAGCGTCAGGCGCTCTGGAAGGTCGCCATCGTGCGGTCCGGCTCCCAGAACGCCTTCATCGACTTCACCCGGCCGTCGTCGTGGATGACGTAGACCATGACCAGGTCGGTCACCGCTGATGAACCGTCCGGGAAGGTGGTCCGGATCTGGCCCACGTTGGCGCAGGTGTTGCTGCCCGGGTTCGCGAACGAGTCGCTGATCGTGAACTCGAACTTCGCGATCGACGCGATCGCCTTGTCCCAGAATGCGCTGATCGCGGCGTGGCCCTGGTGGCCCTTGCCCTCGGGGTCGAACATCGACGGACCCACGGGGTCCTCGATGACGGCGTCCTCGGCATAGACGGTCAGCCATTCGGCCAGGTCGCCCTTGGCCACGGCGGAGTAGGAGCGCTGGGACGCGGCGCGCGCCGGGTGCGGGTCGTTGGGCGCGTTCCAGACGATGGCGTCGGAGGTGATCATGGAAGCATCGTAGGGCGAATCTAGAACGTGTTCTAGGTCTCGAGACGGTTGCTTCGCAACCTCCTCGACCACCGGCCCCTGTGAGTGACCCCACATGCGCCGCACGCCCACCGGCCACCGCTGGTTCATGTCGCGCTCACCGGCGCCTGCGACCGTCGGGACATGGTCAAGAAGCTCAAGGCGTGGATTCACGTCGGGATGCCGGGCACCGCCGACGCGATCGAGCCCGCCCTCGCCCACCACCACGAGGCGCTCGTCGAGCTCGGCGTCGCCTCCATCGCTCAGACTCCCGCCGAGTCCTTCCGCGCGGCCGTCGAGATCACCCGCTCGCACAAGGACTGGGGGCTCAAGCGCAATGACGTCGAAGGGCAGTGGACCAAGCTGGTCCGCCGCGCCCAGAAGTCCCGCGCCGACCTCGTGTTCAGCCAGCCGCTCCTCGCCACGGCCACGTCCGACCAGATCGCCCTGCTGATCGATGCCCTCGTCGGCCACCAGGTGCACGTGGTGGTCACGACTGGCCTCGACGACGAGAACGATGCCGTCACGCGCTGGGCGGCCGCCGTACGAAAGCCGGAACGGTTGCACGTCATCGAGACCGACGGCATGGACCCGGCCCACGTCTGGAAGGCGTTCGGCAAGCTCGTCGGCTTCGGTACGGCGTCCCTGCGACTCGACGCGGTCCCGCAGGCAGCGCCCGCCGTCGAGTCGCTGCCCGACGCACTTCGTGAGCTGGAGAAGCTGGCCCGACGCAATGCCTCGCTCGAGGTCCGCCTCGAGGAGCTCGACCGCCGGCGCCGCAAGCTCAAGCGCAAGCTCGACGAAGTCGCCTGAGCGAGGCTCAGCTCAGGCTGACCGTCATCGGTTCGCCGGAGTCGTCGCTGTAGCCGGCGACCCCGGAGACCGTCGCGGTCCAGGTGCCGCTCGCCTTCGGGAAGACGCGCGCGATGAACGTGCCCGCTGCCGTGGTCGTCACCGTGGAAACGATGACCGTGGCCCCTCCGGTCGCGCGGAACGTCACCTTCACCCGCAGCCCTGCTGCTGGCAGCGTGGAACCGCCGTAGGTCCGGGACACCGACCCGCTGATGGTCACCGAACCTCCGGCCACCACGGACGAGACGGACGCCGTCGAGGTGACCGAGGTCGTCCAGGTGCCTGCCACGACCGCGCCCACGTCGGCACTCGTCGCCGGCTGGCCGGCTGCGCCGGCGTACACGACGGAGAGTCTGCCGCTCACCTTGAGTGCCACGGACACGGCGTACGTGCCGGTGGCCGTGGTGGTGGCCGACCCGATCTTGACGGCGGCGCCGCCGGGTGGCGTGACGTAGATGCCCACCGGCTTGCTGGCGAGCGCGGTGACGACGCCGTCGGCGTCGCGCCGCAGGGTTCCGGTCACCCGGACGGGCTGGCCGTGGCCGACATCGGTCTGGTCGACATCGCCGGTGATCCGTGTGTCCGGCAGGTTGACGGTCACGTTCCCGGCCGAGGCTGTTGCTGCGGTGTAGGCGGTGCTGGCGGCCAGGCTCACCGACACGGTGCCGGTCGCGGTCGGCTTGATCGTCAGTGCGTAGGTGCCGTCCGCCGTGGTCTTCGCCGATCCGAGCGAGAGCACGTTTCCTGCGCTGGTGGTCAGCCGTACGGCGAGCGCGACGCCGGACGCCGCAACGGGAGTCGCGCCGACGGCGGCCGACAGGGTGCCGCTCACGACCACCGGATCCGCGTAGTGGACGTCGTCGTCGCTCACCTCGGCCACGAGCGTGGTCGTGCAGCGAGCCGGTGTCGCGACCATCGCGACAGGTCCTCCGGCGGCGTAGACCGTGCCGGCGGCGGTCCGGGCGCGATAGGTGGTGCTGACCGTCGCGGTCTGGCTCACGGTCGCGGTGCCGGACACCGCGGTGACGGGGGAGCCGGCGCTCGCGGGCGCGGTCATGGTCGGCGTCTGCTTGGTCAGCGGCGTGGCCAGACCCTTGACCGGCTGTCCGCTCGCGACGTCGACGACGCGGGCAGTGAGAGGGAACGCGGCGCCTGTGCACACCGCGGCGGAAGCCCCGTCGCCCGGCCACTGACCGGCTGCGCCGATGCTCACCGTCACCGGCCGCGCCGTACCCGTCGCAAAGGTCAGGGGGCTCGTCACGACCTTCGTCGCGCCGGACGAGTCGGTCAATGTCACGCTCACCGTGGTCGGTGCGGCAGCGGCGGCCGCGCAGGTCACGTCGGTCTGGAGTGCGGTCGGCGAGGCGAACGAGCAGTCGGCACGGGCGGACTTCCACTGCACGGCAGTGACGGTGCGGCCGGCGGGCAGCGACGGCGCCACCGTCGCCTGGGTGGCCAGGCCGGGGATGGCCGGGTTGTTGACGGCGATCGTCGCTCCCAGCACGGTCGGTGCTCCCGGCGTACCGCCGCCTGCTCCGTTGCCGCCGCCGATCAGGAACCGGGAGTCGGCCGCGTTCCAGTGGCCGTCGAGCCAGCTGCCGGGGTCGGGGTACGTCGAGAAGTAGTCGTCGTTGTTGCAGTCGAGGAGGTACTCCCGCTCGGCGGCACAGACCTGCTGCATCGCGAACCCGCCGCCGTCGGCGTAACACATCGTGTCGGCCTCGTCCCAGCAGTGACCTGCCCTGGTGCCGTGCGGCGCCGTGCTCATCACGCCGCCGAGGGTGTGCACGAGCTCGTGGGCCTCGACGGAGTGCTGTGCGCCGCCGTTCCCGAAGCCCCAGCATCCAGCGTCGATGCGCGCGTACTGCGCGTAGCTGCCGTTGTTCGGGTTGCCCTGGCTCTCGCTGTCGTTGGGGTACATCGAGGCCACGCCACAGAGCACGGTCGCGTCGGTCCACATGAGGTACTTGCGGCTCGCGGCGGTGTAGCCGAGTGCCTGGACGGCCGAGATCGTCGCGTTGAAGGAGCTCATCGAACCGGCCGGCACGGTGACGTTGAGGACCTTCGCCACGCAGGTTGCGCCCGCGGTGTCGGTCACGAAGCGAACCCGCCGGACCCCGCCGGTGAGGGCCGCGGAGCGGTTGACGACGTCGTCGACCCCCGCGGCCCAGAGCTGGAGGCTGGACTGGAGAGCGGCGAACCGGTTCGTCCTGCCTGCTTCGACGACGTACATCGCCTGGGTGCGGTAGCCACTGGCGCCGTCGCCCTCACAGGCCACGTCCGGGCTGGCCACCGCTGCCTGGACGGGCGCCGGGACGCCCAGCTCCTCGGCGGCTGCGTACGCGCCCTCGCTGCCGCCATCACGCGCGAGCAGCTCGGCAGTCGTGACCGGTTCGGTCGGGTCGACGCCGGGCGGCGCCTCGTCGGTGTGCTGGCAGGCGCCGGGCAGGACCCAGCTGAGGGAAGAGCTCGTGCTGCAGCGCTCGGGTCGAGCCGGCTGATCGGTCAGGCCGACCACCGCAGGCGTGACCACAGCGACCGCAAGGGCAAGAGAGACGAGAACGCGGCGGACCATGGTGGTCCGATTGGCGCACGGCGCGCCCGCCTGAGCGAAGGACCCTCAACTCAGGCCGGGGGTCCCGGGGCTCAGTGTGGCTGCCAGGCGTCTTCGTCGGCGGTGCGTGAGGTGACGGCATCCGGGAGCACGCCGTCGGCGAGCTGCTGGATGGAGACGTCCTCGAAGACTTCGCGCAGGGCGCGGCGCGCGGCGATCCAGACGTGCTGGAGGACCTCGGCGGACTCGTTGTAGTTGACGGCCTCGGGGCGCAGGCCGTAGACGGAGACCAGCGGGCCGTCGACGGCACGGATCACGTCGGCGACGGAGACGGTGTCGGCTTCTCGGGCCATCCGCCAGCCGCCGGACTGGCCGCGCTGCGACATCACGATGCTGGCGCGGCGGAGGTCGGCGAGGATGGCCTGCAGGAAGCCGTGCGGGATGTCCTGAAGGCGCCCCAGTTCTTCGGCGCTGACGGCTCGCCCGTCGGACCGCGACGCCATCGCGATCAGGGCGCGCAGGGCGTAGTCGGACTTCGCGGAGACGCGCATGGACCCAAGTGTGTCAGATTGCTCGATCGATTCACTCGACCTAGGGCGCATCTGTCGGAGGATCCGCGTGGTTGCGCAGTGTGACGCGTTTCCGACCGCCCGCTGCTTGCAGGGAGCAAGCACCCCCCGTATCATTAAGTTACTGACGAGTAGCACTCATCAATACCTTTAGAAACGGTGGGACAGTGAGCCACTACAAGAGCAACCTCCGCGACATCGAGTTCAACCTGTTTGAGCTCTTCAAGGTCCAGGAGTACCTCGGGACCGGCATCTACGAAGAGATGGATGTCGACACCGCGCACGAGGTCCTCAGCGAGGTCGAGCGCATCGCCCGCGAGGACCTGGCGGCGTCGTACGTCGACTCCGACCGGAACCCGCCGGTCTTCGACCCGAAGACCAACACCGCGCCGCTGCCGGCGTCGTTCAAGAAGTCCTACGACACCTGGATGGAGTCCGGCTTCTGGGGCCTCGGCCTTCCCGAGGAGATCGGCGGCACCACCGCTCCGCCGTCGCTCGTCTGGGCGACCGGTGAGATGGTCCTCGGCGCGCAGGCCCCGATCTGGATGTACTGCACCGGCCCGTCGATGGGTTCGGTCGTCTTCAAGAACGCCAACGGCGTCGCTCGCGACGTGCGGATCGCCGAGATCATGGTCGAGCGCCTGTGGGGCGCCACGATGGTGCTCACCGAGCCCGACGCGGGCTCCGACGTGGGTGCGGGCAAGACGTTCGCCACGCCCAACGACGACGGCTCCTGGAACATCTCCGGCGTCAAGCGCTTCATCACCAGCGCGGAGTCGGACCTGCAGGAGAACATCATGCACCTGGTCCTCGCCCGCCCGAAGGGCGTCGAGGGCGTGGGTGGCCCGGGCACGAAGGGTCTCTCGCTCTTCCTCGTCCCGAAGTACCACTTCGACCACCAGACCGGTGAGCTGACCGGCGAGCGCAACGGCGTCTACGTCACCAACGTCGAGCACAAGATGGGCATCAAGGTGTCCAACACCTGCGAGCTCACTTTCGGCGACGCACAGGTCGGCGGCGGCGAGGCAGCGCAGGGCTGGCTGCTCGGCGAGGTCCACGACGGCATCCGCCAGATGTTCGACGTCATCGAGAACGCTCGCATGATGGTCGGCACCAAGGCCATCGCGACGCTCTCCACCGGTTACCTCAACGCGCTCGAGTACGCCAAGACGCGCGTCCAGGGTGCCGACCTGACCCAGGCTGCCGACAAGGCCGCGCCGCGGGTCACGATCACCAACCACCCCGACGTCCGTCGCTCGCTGATCACCCAGAAGTCCTTCGCCGAGGCGATGCGCTCGCTCGTGATCTACACGTCGACGTGGCAGGACAAGGTCGCGATGGCGAAGGCGGCCGGCGAGCACGACAAGCTGGCCGAGGCGGTCAACGACCTGCTGCTCCCGATCGTCAAGGGCTACGGCTCGGAGCGTTCGTGGGTGCTGCTCGGCACCGAGTCGCTGCAGACCTTCGGTGGTTCGGGCTTCCTGCAGGAGTACCCCATCGAGCAGTACGTCCGCGACGCCAAGATCGACACCCTCTACGAGGGCACCACCGCGATCCAGGGCCAGGACTTCTTCTTCCGGAAGATCGTCAAGGACCAGGGCCAGGCGCTCGGCCACCTCGCCGCCGAGATCAAGGCGTTCGTGGAGACCGAGGCGGGCAACGGCCGTCTCAAGAACGAGCGCGCACTCCTCGCGACCGCGCTCGACGACGCCCAGAGCCTCGTCGGTCTGATGATCAACGACCTGATGTCGTCCGACGTCAACTCCGGCGGCGACCTGCGCAACATCTACAAGGTCGGCCTCAACACCACGCGCATCCTGATGGCGCTCGGTGACGTGGTCTGTGCCTGGCTGCTGCTCCGCGGCGCCGAGGTGGCGCTGGAGAAGCTGGACGCCGCGGGCGGTGACACGGCCTACTACGAGGGCAAGGTGGCAGCAGCCCAGTGGTTCGCGCAGCTCAACCTGCCGCGGATCACGGCCGAGCTCCGGATCGCCGAGGCCACCGACCTCGCGATCATGGACCTCGACGAGGCTGCTTTCTGATCCGCAGCTGATCTGCTCCAAACGACGGCCGTCCCGGAATGCTCCGGGGCGGCCGTCGTCTTGTCGCTAGCATCGCGGCATGAGCGATCAGGAGTTGCTGGCCCGGTACGTCGACGCCTGGTGGGCCTCGGTGGGGGACCTTCTCGCGCTGCTCGAGGACCTCGGGCCCGAGGACTGGGCGACACCGACCGACCTCGCGGGCTGGGACGTGAAGGCGGTCGCCTCGCACACCGCGCACCTCGAGTCGATCCTCGCCGGTGGACCCGAGGAAACGGCCGAGATCGCCGATGCGCCGCACATCACCGGCCCGATGGGCCAGTTCACCGAGATCGGGGTGGTCACGCGTCGGGACCGCGACCCGGCCTCGATCATCGAGGAGATCCGTTCGGTGACCGGTGACCGGCGCAAGCGGCTTGCCGAGGAGCCGCCGACCGACCCGGACGCGCCCGCCGACGGCATCTTCGGGTTGATCGGCTGGAACCAGCGCACGCTGCTGCGCAATCGCCCGCTCGACGTCTGGATGCACGAGCAGGACGTCCGCCGCGCAGTCGGCCGCCCCGGCGGGATGGACAGTGCCGGAGCACAGCACACCGCCGACTACCTCTCCGAGGCCTTCGGGTTCATCGTCGGCAAGCGCGTCGGCCCACCGGCCGGTACGACGGCCGTTCTCGCGGTCGAGGGAAGCGCGCCTGTCGCGGTCGAGATCGGCGACGACGGTCGTGGCCGCCGACTCGACGTCGTACCGGATGCGCCGACGGTCCGGATCGAGACCGATCGGGAGAGCTTCATCGTGCTCGCCGGAGGACGGCGTGCCGTGGAGCCGGGTTCGGTCGTTGTCTCAGGAGACCAGGAGCTCGGTCGACGCATCGTCGAGCAACTCGCCACCACCCCCTAGGACCACCATGCACTGGAACGTCGCCGACCTCCCGGACCAGAGCGGGCGGACCATCGTGATCACCGGACCGACCCTCGGCGGGCTCGGCCACTTCACGGCTCTCGAACTGGCCCGCCGGGGCGCCCGCGTCGTCCTCGCCGGACGCAACCCGACCAAGGTGGAGGAGACGGTCGCTGCCATCAGGGTCGAGGTCCCCGGAGCGTCGCTCGAGGCGCTGCACCTGGACCTCGCCAGCCTCGCGTCCGTGCGTACGGCGGCTGCCAACGCCGCGCAGATCGGCCCCATCGACGTGCTGGTCAACAACGCCGGCGTGATGGGGACGGCGTACTCCCGGACGGCGGACGGTCTGGAGCTGCAGATGGCGACCAACCACTTCGGACCGTTCCTGCTCACCGGCCTCCTCCTGCCGCAGCTCGTGCAGAGCGCTGACGGAAGGGTGGTGAGTGTGTCGTCGATGTTCCACCACGTCGCCGGGAAGTCGCCTCTCGGCGATCCGCGGGAGCAGACCGGCCGCTACAACAAGTGGCGGGTCTACGCACAGACCAAGCTGGCCAATCTGCACCTCACTGCCGAGCTCGACCGCCGGATGCGGGAGGCCGACCTGCCCGTTCGCGCGCTCGCCGCACACCCCGGCTTCGCCGGTACCCACCTCGCGGCCAACGGCCAGTACGGTCGCTCCCGTGGCGGGGTCGCCTCGATCCTCGACGCGACCGTCAAGGTGATCTCACAGCCCGCGGCCGCCGGTGCCTGGCCCTCGTTGATGGCCGCGACCGAGGACCTGCCCGGCAACACCTTCGTCGGCCCGAGCGGACTTCAGCAGATGATGGGTACGCCGCGGATCGTCGGTCGCAGCAAGCTCGCGAGGGACGAGGCGGCCGCGAAGAAGCTGTGGGAGATCAGCGAAGCCACGGTCGACCTGCAGTACCCCTAGACCCCTCTGGGTAAAGGTTTGCCGTACCTTCGTCCGCCACAGGATGGACCGCCTACCCTCGAATCAGGGAGGGCCCGGGAGAGGCCCGTTGGGGGATTTCAGGGGTGGCGGACATCGGTGGTCGGCTCGTTGCCGACGGACTGGTCGAACCCTCGCACCTTGCGAGGGCTCGCGATCGACAGCGCCGCGAGGGCGGTTTCCTCGGTCATCACCTGATCGAGGCCGGATTCATCTCGCACAGCGACTTCTACGCTGTACTCGCTGACCAGTGGCAGGCCCAGACCCGGGACCTGGCACAGCAGCCGCCTCAAGCCTCGCTGCTGGTCGGGCTCGACGTCGAGGAGACGGTCGAGCTCGGATGGATCGCCTGCGAACTCGTCGACGACACCATTGTCGTCGCCACCTGTGTCCGCCCTGCCGAGGACCTGGTCGTCGAGGTGCAGGAGCACTTCCCCGGCCACCCGGTGGAGTTCGTCGGCTGTTCGCAGCACGATCTCGATGGTGTCGCCATGGGGGTACGCCGGGCGCGACTGGCCGACCGCGACCCGACGGTGGTGCGGTCGATCGTCCGTCCGGCTCACCACGTGGTCGCCCTGGTCATCGGCACGCTCGTCCTTGCCGCTGCGTTCGTGCTGCCGCTGGCTGTGGTGGGTGTGGTGCTGCTCGCCGCGGTCGTCGTCTTCCTCGTGGGCGCGGTGGTCCCTTCGATCTCGGGCTATCCGGTGCTGGTGAACGATCTCCGCGGTCAGCAGCGTGCCGAGCTGCGCGCCCTGGCCTCGCTGCCCGTCGACCTGGTCAACGAGCCGGCGCCTGCGGACCAGGGGCTGCCCGTCTATTCCGTGATCGTGCGCCTCAGCGGCGGCGAGGGTGCCCTGCAGTCGCTGGTCGAGAACTTCAGCGCCATCGACTACCCGCGGGCGCGAACGGACGCGATCCTGTTGGCTGCCGACAGCGACCTGGTGACCCTCGATGCGCTCCGCCGCAGGACGCCGCGGGCCTGGATCCGGGTCGCTCGGGTGCCGGACGCGGACTTCGCGGACGTCATCCGGGCCTACGACCACGGCCTGGCACTGGCCCGCGGCCGCTACGTCGTCGCGTGGGAGCAGGACGAGACGCCCGCCCCTGACCAGATCCGCAGGGCGGTCGCCGCCTTCGACAAGGACCTTTTCGAACGGTTCGACCGCGAGGACGACGTCCCGCCGCTGCTCGCGCTCCGTGTCGCCCATCGGCTGGGCTCGACCGCGACCGTGTTCGGACGGCTGGCCGTGGCCGACGAAGCGTTTCGCATGCACCGGACAGCCGGCGCAGCAGCCGGGTCGGATCGTGCGCCCGACATCACCTCGATGCACTGCAACATGCGCCTGCTGCGTCGTTCAGGAGGGTTCTCCAGTCTGGTCCGGAGGCCCACCATGGAGACAGCCGCTGCCGAGCTCCCACCCAGGATCGAGGAGCTGGACTCGACCTCGACGCGAGCCGTCGTACCGGGACCGTTGCTGTGGACCCGCGACCGGGCCGGGGCATTCGCCCTGGTCCTTCTGGACGCGGTGGTGCAGGCCCGGAGCATGGCGCGGCTGCGGCGCAGCGGGGCCCGTGACCCGGCCCGCGCCCAGGCCCTGTCGATCGGGTTGGGATCGGCGGCGATGTTCCTCGCCTACCCCGTGGTCCTGGCGGGCGTGTTCGCCGCGGCCGTGAGGTCCCGCGGTCACGAGGAAGGCATGGCTGAGTCGGTCGCGTGGCTCGGGCTGGGTGCAGCCGTGCTCGTGCTCCTGGTGGCCGTGCTCACGGCCTGGGTCGTGTTGTCGCGCCGACGCGGCTGGCGGGTCGGCGTCGCCGCCATGGCTCTCCCGGCCCACTGGTTCCTGCACGCCCTCGCCGCGTGGTCAGCACTGGTTGCCGTGGTCCTGCAGCCCTCGCTCCACCGTGACTGGCCCGGGGGGACACCATGATGCGATACCGGAGCCCCGCGCCCGACGGGACTTTTGGCACTGGGCCAGATGCGGAAGGTGCCTGATTCTGGTGAGCATGCAGAACGGATCCCGTCCGCCACTGGAGCGCAACGAGCACGCCCCTGTGATCGATCCTGCCCTGCGGGACGAGCTCACCAGCCTCCCGAACCGCGTGTTGTGGTCCGACCGCGCAGGGGCGGCGCTGCGGGAGGCCGCTCGAACGGGGCGCGGCCTTGCGGTCCTGTGTGTCGACGTCGATGACCTCGGCGCGATCCATGAGAGGTGGGGCCAGGACGTCGTCGACGAGGTGCTTCGGGAGGTCGCCGCGCGACTGCAACGCGTGGTCCGGCCCTACGACACGGTGGCCCGGGTCGGGGACGAGGGCTTCCTGATTCTCTGTCCCCTGCTCTCCCATGGTGAGGACGGGCAACCGTTGGCGCGTCGCCTGCAAGGGGCCATGGCGACTCCCGTCCAGGTGGACGGGTTGCAGGTCGAAGCGACGCTGAGCATCGGCATCGCATTCGCGGACGGGGACGAGGTGGATCCGGACCTGGTCGTGGGCAGGGCCGACACCGCGCTGCGTGCGGCCAGGGAGCGTGGCGGTGCTCGCTTCGAGACGTACCAGGCCGGCCGACACGCTGCTGACGAGCGATCGGCGAAGGTGCTGGCGGACCTCGAGCGGGCCCATGCGAACGGGGAGTTCGTCGTCTTCTACCAGCCGATCGTCGAGGCCAGATCGCATCGGGTCGTCGCCGTCGAGGCGCTCCTGCGCTGGGAGAACCCCGAGGTGGGCACGCTGACTCCCCGGTTCTTCATGGACGTGATGGAAGCCAACGAGCTCATGCACACGGTCGGCGCGGACACGCTTCGGAGCGCTTGCTCGGCGGGCGTGGACCTGATCGACCGGGGCCAGCGGCTCGCGGTCCATGTCAACGTCAGCGCCACGGAGGTCTCCCGTCCCGGCCTGACCGAGCGGGTGCGTGTCGCGCTGGAGGCGAGCGGCCTGCCTGCGGAGCTCCTCGTCATCGAGATTGCCGAGTCGACCCTGTTGAGCATTGCCGGTCCCCGGCTGCGGGAGCTGGCCGCGCTCAGGGCCAGCGGGGTCCGGATCGCCGTGGACCATGTCGGCACCCGGTCCAGCCGATCGACGCATCTCGCCGGTCTCCCCATCGACCTCGTCAAGCTCGACATGGAGATCGTCGCCGACATCCTCGCCACGGCGAGCGCCCGCGCTGTGAGCAGTGGGGTGCGAGCGATGGCCACCGGGCTCGGTGCCGAGGCGATGGCGGCCGGGGTGGAGTCCGACGCCCAGGCGGCCATGCTCGAGGACCTCGGGTTCGGACAGATGCAGGGCCACGCCTTCGGACTGCCGGTTCCGCTGGCGTCGCTGCTGGCGAACCTGCCGATGGCCGACGAGTCGACACTGCAGGAGAGACGAGTGGTCGGATCGTGACAGTGGAACCAGACGTCGCCGGGAACCGCATCGGCAGTCAGCTGATCGCAGCGGGCCGTCTCGACGAGGCTGCCCTCCAGGCGGCCCTCGACCACCAACAGGAGGTCGGGGGCTACCTCGGCCAGCACCTGCTCGAGAGCGGGTCGATCAACCGCGCCGACCTGTTGGAGGCGCTCGCCCGGCAATGGGACGTCACGACCCGCGACCTGGACCGGGAACCGCCCGAGCCGCGTCTGGCGGCGATCGTCGACGTTGCAGAGACCATCGAACTGGGTTGGGTCGCGTGCGAGCTGACCGAGAACGGTGTCGTGATCGTGGCGACCTCGGTGCGGCCCGGACCTGACCTGCTGGAGGAGGTCCAGGAACTCTTCCCCGGGATGCCCGTCGAGTTCGTCGCCTGCACCCAGCGCGACCTCGACCACGTCGCTGTCCGTGCCCGCAGCGCGCAGACTCCTGCGCTGGCGCGCGATCGCCTGACGGATCGCCCACGCAGCGCGGCTGCCTCCGTGGCCGTGGGCGTGATCCTTGCTGCAGGCTCGGTCGCCCTCACGGTCCTCGCTCCACTCGCTGTCCTCGCGACCGTTCTGGCTGTCGCGGGACCGCTGTTCCTCGTCGCTGTGCTGGTCCAGTGCCGGGCGGCCATCGCTCTGGCCGTCCGGGAGGTCGCCGTCGAGCGTGAGGCGGCTGAGTTCCGGCGGGCCGTCGGGGAGTCAGGGGCGCCGATCCAGCACGACGCCCTGCTGCCGGCGTATTCCGTGCTCGTCCCCGTTTCCGGTCCGCGGGAGACCGTCGAGCGGATCGTCCGGCGGCTCGAGGGCATCGACTACCCGAGCTCGCGCCTGGACGCCATCCTGCTCGTCGCCGATGACGACGACCGGACGCTCGCTGCGGTGAGGGAGGTGGCGCCGCCGGCGTGGGTCCGCGTGTTGTCGGTGCCTCCTCACCGGTTCCGCGAGCCGGCCCTGGCCTGTGACGACGGGCTGGCAATGGCGCGCGGCCGGTACGTCGTCGCCTACGCGTCCGACGAGGTTCCGGACCCGGACCAGTTGCGTCGGGCGGTCGACCTCTTCGAGGCCGACCTGATCGAGAACCTGGAACGCCAACCCCATCGCGCGCCGCTGGCGGGCCTCAGGACCCGACACCGGGTCTGGGGACGGGACGGTTCGGTGGCGACGGGCGGCGAGGTCGTCGAGACCGCTCTGGCGCTCGATCGGGCCTACCCCTGGCGCGGGGAGTTCACCGAGCTCGCGCGGGACCTGCTCTCCACCCACTTCAACAGCCACGTCCTGCGACGTGCGGGCGGCTGGCAGGCATATCTCGACGGGGTCGGGAGCAGCCCGAACGAGCACGCGGCGCTGCGGATGGCCACGCTGCAGTCGACGTCACGCCGGATCGATGTCCCCGGCCTCTGGTCGAGCGTTCGTCGCCGCGCTGACCGTTCGGCGATCGCCGCGAGGATCGCCGGAGCCCGGGCTCGCGTCTGGCTCCTCAACCTGGACTTCGGCGGGCACCGCGTCACGCTCCGCCAGGTCCTGCTCGGCTTCAGCGCGCCGTTGCTGTTCCTCGGCTACCCGGTGCTGATCGCTGCCGCCACGTCGTACGGCATCAGGTGGAGCGTGGCTCGCGACGACACCCTGGCAACGGGAGGGGTCGGGGTGTCGTCGCTGGTCCTTGCCGTGGCGGTGGCGGTGATCGTCGCTGCCGTGCTCGCGGCGTGGCGACAGGGGTTGCCGGCGGCCGGACACATGGTCCTCCTGCCGGTCCACTGGCTGGTCCGCGGTGCCGCGGCCTGGTACGCCGTGCTGGTGCTTCCGCACCGCCGACGCCCTTCATGAGACGCCAGGACGTGATCGACGAAGCGGTCAGCGCACCCGCGGGCCGTAGGTGGCGTCGGCCTTCTTGAAGGCCGCCTCTCGGGCTGCCTTCGTGTTGCGGGCGGCGAGCAGGAAGGCCTGCTCCATCCGCTCGCGGGCGAAAGTCTTGCGTGGGGACGACGTCCAGTTGTCGTTGAAGAGTCGCTTCGCGGCGGCGAGCGCGTCGGGGGACTTCTGGGTGAGCTGCTCGGCGAGGCGGTGCGCGCCGGCCAGCGGGTCGTTGTCGAGCCGCGTGACGAGGCCGAGCTCGAGCGCGCGCGAGCCGTCGAAGACCTCAGCGGTCATGGTCAGCAGCTTGGCCTGGTCGATGCCGACCAGCTCCTTGAGCGCCTGGATGCCCGACATGTCGGGGATCAGCCCCCACTTGCCTTCGAGCACCGACCAGCGCGAATCGGGGGTGGCGATCCGGAAGTCCGCGGCAAGCGCGATCTGCAGGCCGCCGCCGAGGCAGTGCCCGTGCACGGCAGCGATCACCGGAACGGGGATCCGGCGGAAGGCCCAGGGTGCCTCCTGGAACGTGTTCGTGCCACGCAACGGGCGCGGCACGAACGCCTTCGCGACACCCGCCGGGTTGCGCAGGACCGAGGCGAAGTCGAGGCCCGCGCAGAACGCGTCGCCCTCGCCGCTGATGATCACGGCGCGCAGGGTCTTGTCCTTGCGCAGCATCGTGGCGGTCGACACGAGGTCGTCGAGGATGTCGAGCGTCAGGGAGTTCAACTTGTCCGGGCGGTCCAGCCGGACATGCGCGATGCCGTCAGTGATCGTGCAGGTCACGTTGCTCATGGACCAATACTACTGCTGAGTAACCACGACGCCGTACGACGTGGATCACGTCGTACGGCGTCAGATGGATCAGGCGGCCTCGGTGTACTCCTGCTTGGCCTTGCGCTCGAGCAGCTTCAACATGACGCGGCGCTTGCGCTTGTCGGCGGTGGAGATCTTGTAGAGAGCCACCAGCTGGGTCGGCAGGTTCTTGGCGTTGGTCGTCTCCAGCCAGCCGTTCGGGAACGACAGCCGGACCACCTTGTGCCACGCGCTGGCGACCTGCGGGATGAACGGGCGGGTGAGGTAGGTCAGTTCGTACTTGTCGAACACGGCCTTCACCTTCGGCGCGACCTCGGCGTACCGGTTGCTCGGCAGGTCGGGGAAGAGGTGGTGCTCGATCTGGTGCGACAGGTTGCCGCTCATGATGTGCAACGCGGTCGAGCCGGAGAAGTTGGCCGAGCCGAGCATCTGGCGCAGGTACCACTCGCCCCGGGTCTCGTTCTTGGGGATCGACTTCAGCTCGAACGTCTCGACGCCCTCGGGGAAGTGGCCGCACATGATCACCGAGTGCGACCACACGTTGCGCACCAGGTTGGCGGTGAAGTTGGCCGCCAGGGCCGGCAGGAAGGAGCCGGTCGGGATCGCGAGCGCCGGGTTGACGACGTAGTCCTTGGTGGCCTGCTTGCGGATCTTGGTCAGCGTGCCCTGGAGGTTCTTCTTGAACGCCTCGCTCCGCTTGTCCTTGGGGATCTTCAGGTTGCGGCCGAGCTCGAGGTCGTACGCCGCGATGCCGTACTCGAAGAAGCAGGCGTTGATGAAGTTCCAGACCGGCTGCGCGAGGAAGAACGGGTGCCAGCGCTGCTCCTCGTCGACGCGCATGATGCCGTAGCCGAGGTCGTTGTCCTTGCCGACGATGTTGGTGTGGGCGTGGTGCACCTGGTTGTGCGAGTGCTTCCACGCGTCCGACGGGGTCGCGTTGTCCCACTCCCACGTGGTCGAGTGGATCTTCGGGTCACGCATCCAGTCCCACTGGCCGTGCATGACGTTGTGGCCGATCTCCATGTTCTCGAGGATCTTCGCGACGCTCAGCCCGACCGTCCCGGCGACCCAGGCCGGCGGGAAGATGCTGGCCAGCAGGACCGCGCGGCTGCCGAGCTCCAGCTTGCGCTGCACGTCGACGACCTTGCGGATGTACGCCGCGTCGCGCTCGCCACGGGTGTCGATGACCTCCTGGCGGATGGCGTCGAGCTCGGCACCGAGCGCCTCGATCTGCTCGGGGGAGAGGTGGGCAGTCGGGTTGGTGCTCTTCTGCGTGATGGTGGTCATGCGGAGGCTCCTTCGAGGTCGAGGTGGCAGTCGCCGGCGGCGGCGCTGATGCAGGTCTGGATCGGGACGCCGCCCGGGTTGGTCTCACCCGGGACGGCGACGGTGACAACTCCGGTGCGCAGGTCGCGCACGGCGCCCGACTTCATGGGCAGCACGCAACCCATGCAGATGCCGATCCGGCAGCCGCTGGGCATGAGGACTCCGGCCGATTCGGCCGCGTCGAGGATCGGGGTGGCAGCATCGGCCTCGACGACCTGGCCGGTGGAGAAGGCGAGCGTGCCACCCTCGCCCTCGGTGTCGACGACGGCCGCGCGGAACCGCTCGGTGTTGAGCGTGAGCTGGCGGTCGGCGTAGAAGGCTTCGAGGGTGTCGAGCAGGCCGGCCGGGCCACAGGCGTAGGCGGCACGCTCGGCGAGGTCGGGGACCTCGGTCTCGAGATCGGCCGTGGTGAGCAGGCCGTCGGTGTCGGTGTGGCGCTCGATCAGGCGGATGCGTCCGGCGTCGGCGTGCTCGCGGAGCTCGGCGCCGAAGATCACCTCGTCGCGGCTCATTGCAGAGTGCACGAGGACGATGTCGAAGTCGGCCGCCACGCTGTGGGCGTTCGAGCGGTTGTAGAGGTTGCGCAGCATGCCGATGACCGGCGTGATGCCGGAGCCGGCGGTGACGAGCAGCAGCTTGGTCGGTCCGTTGCCCGACGTGTTGAGGACGAAGTCGCCCTCCGCCTGGGCGAGGTGGACCATCTGACCGGCCCGGGCGCTGTGCACCAGGTGCTGGGAGACGGTGCCGCCCGGGATCGCCTTGACGGTGATCGAGATGCGGCCGTCGCGGCGCGGGCCGTGGGTCAGGGAGTAGGTGCGCCACAGCCGGATGCCGTTGACGTCGACGCCGACCCGGACGTACTGCCCGGGGATGTGGCCGGCCCAGTCCTTGCCGGGCTTGATGACGATCGTCGCGGCGTCTGCGGTCTCGGCCTGGACGGAGACGATGCGTCCCTGCAGGCCGACCGCTGCGCCGGGGCGGAGAGGGGCGAAGTGGTCGAGGATGTCGTCGACGGTCAGCGGGGTGACCGCAGCGTCGAGGACCGTGCGAAGTCGGGACGTGAACCGTCCGGCGCGGGCCGCCACGGGCGGGGCCTCGGTCGTTGTGCTCATGTATCAAGGGTCGCAGGGGAACGCGCTAAACTCATGACCTCAGTTGGTGAATCTACTGCCCGGTTTTGTTCGCAAAAGACAAAGGACCGCGATGCCTCGACGTTCGGTACGCCGCCCGAGCGGTGCCGCGGTGCTTCCTCCCGCCACGGTCAAGGCCCTGCGGGCCGACCTCGCGATGGTCGCCGACGACGTCGTCCACCAGATCATCCGCGAGGTTCCCGCCTACGAGGACGCCTTCGGTGGGCCGATGGGCGAGACCATCCGTGGCGCCGTGCAGGTCGCGCTCGGCGGGTTCCTCTCGATGATCAGCGACAAGGACGCCCCGGCGCCGCGGTCCTCGGCCGTGGACGGTGCCTACCAGCTCGGTCGCGGCGAGGTGCGCAGCGGCCGCACGGCCGACGCGCTGCTGTCGGCGTACCGGATCGGCGCCCGGGTGTCCTGGCAGCACCTGTCGGCGCGGGCCGTGGAGGAGGGGATCGCTCCGGCCGCGATGGCATCCTTCGCCGAGATGGTCTTCGCCTACATCGACGAGCTCTCGGCCGCGAGCGTCGCCGGCCACCGGGACGAGTCCGCGACGGAGGGCCGGATCCGGCAACGCATGATGGAGCGCCTCGGGCGCAATCTCCTGGCGGGCGCCGCCGAGGCGACCGTGCTGGCCGCCGCGGAGCGCGCGGAGTGGGCGCCACCGGCGACCCTGACCGCCGTGATCGTGCCCGAGTCGCAGGCCGGTGCCCTGCAGGAGCTGTTCCGCCGCGGCACGCTGCAGGTGACCGACCTCCCGGACCTCGACGGTTCGGCGCTGCTGATGGTGCCGGACTCGCACGGAAGGCGGCGGGCCACGTTGCTGCGGCTGGTGCGTGACCGCGACTGCCTCGTCGGACCTGCCCGGGACTGGCTCGACGTGCGCGCGTCGTACGACCGGGTGATGCGCGCGCGGGCGCTCGGACTGTCCGGCGACACGGAGGAGCACCTGCCGCTGCTCGTCCTCACCGCCGACACGGCGGCGATCGAGGACCTGCGTGCGCAGGTGCTCGCACCGCTCGCCGACCTCCGACCGACGGCTGCCGCCAAGCTCCGCGAGACGCTGCGTGCCTGGCTGCTGCACCAGGGCCGACGCGACGACATCGCCGAGGCGTTGTTCCTGCACCCGCAGACCATCCGCTATCGCATGAACCAGCTCCGCGAGCTGTTCGGCGACCGTTTGGAGGACCCCGATACCGTCCTGGCCCTGACCCTTGCGCTCGGTGTGGAGGAGGTGGCTCGATGATCCGGTGGTCCATCGTGGCGACCCTCACCGTGCTGCTGGCAACGCTGACGGCCTGCACCAAGGATGTCGACGCGGGCGGCAACAAGGGCGCCGCCATCGAGGCGGGTGACAAGTACGTCGCCCTCGGCGACTCCTACACCTCCGGCGGTTACCTCGGCGAACAGACGGGTGCCGAGGGCTGTCTCCAGTCCGACGCCAACTACCCCCACCTCGTCGCGAAGGCGCTCGACCTCGAGCTCGACGACGTGAGCTGCGGCGGAGCCCGCCCGGACCACCTCGAGAACCCGCAACTGCCGGTGGGCGGACGGGTTGCGCCCCAGCTCGACGCCGTCACCAAGGACACCAAGCTGGTGACGCTCAGTCTCGGTGGCAACCAGGACGGCCTGTTCGCCAGCGTCGTCGTCACCTGCGTCAACCTGGGCGGCAAGGACCCGGGTGGCCAGCCGTGCACCGACCTGGCCGAGCAGCGCAAGGCCAAGCTCGACCGTGGGCTGAAGAAGATCACCAAGGAGATCAAGGACGGAATCGGCAAGATCCTCGAACGCGCACCGAAGGCGCGCGTCATCGTGGTCGGCTACCCACAGATCGTCCCGGCCACCGGCTGGTGCCCGGCGCTGCCCCTGGCCCCCGCCGACTACGGGGTCGGTCGCCAGGTGTTCCACGACGTGACCGAGGCACTGAGGAAGGGCGCCGAGGAAGCCGACGCCGAGTACGTCGACGTGTGGTCACTCTCCGAGGGTCACGACATCTGCGCGAAGGACCCCTGGGTGGAGGGCGCTGCGCGCAATCCCGAGCGCAAGGGTTTCGCCTACCACCCGTACGCCGAGGAGCACGAAGCTGTCGCCGACCTGCTCGTCGCGCAGGTGTCGGGCGACGGCAAGGCACCGTGACCTGCGCCTCGCGGGTCGCGGGGATCGCTGCGGGTCTCGTGGCTGTCGTCTCCCTGTCCGCCTGCGCCTCCCCGTCCGACGGACTGGACACCGACGACGCAGACGCGGCGAGGTCGGCCAGCCCCTCGGTCGAAGCCACACCACTGGGTTTGCGGTACGTCGCCCTCGGCGACTCCTTCACCTCCGCGCCCGGCGTCGGTGACTCCACTGGCCCCGTGGCGTGCTTCCGTACCGACGGCAACTATCCCCACCTGCTGGCCGACCGGCTCGGCCTCCAGCTCACGGACGTCAGCTGCGCCGGCGCGACCAGCCGCGACCTGCGGTCTCCCCAGCGGGGCGCCGACGTACGACCCCAGCTGGATGCGGTCACGCCCGAGACGGACCTGGTCAGCCTGAGCATCGGCGCCAACGACGCCGGCCTGTTCGGTGCCCTGGCGACGCAGTGCGCCGGCCTCGGCACCTTCGGGGAGGGCGGGCAACCGCAGGGAGCCTCGTGCACCGGCTCCGACCGGTTCGCCGAGTCGCGCCTGGGAGTCGAGCTGTCCGCACTCGCGAGGGAGACGGTGCGCTCGGTCCGTGCGATCCGGCAGCGAGCGCCGGAAGCGAAGGTGGTGGTGGTCGGCTACCCCCAGCTCGTCCCGGAGAGCGGGACCTGCGAAGTCCTGCCGGTCGCCGCCGCCGACGTTCCCTTCGTGCGGGAGGTCAACCGGCGCCTGGCCGACGCCCTCGAACGGGGCGCCCGCGCCGCTGGTGTCGAGTATGTCGACATGTGGGCCGCGAGCGCCGGCCACGACGCCTGCGGCGCCGAGCCGTGGGTGGCCGGGTTGCGTCCGGTCGGCCCGGGTGCTCCGCTCCACCCCTATCCCGCGCACCAGTCAGCCGTGGCGGACGCGCTCGCACGGCTCGTCGGCTGAGCACCCGCTGGCACCCCGGAGGGGTCCATCAGACGCTCAGGCCTGCAGGGCCTGGATCGCCTCGTTGATGGAGAGAGCGCGCTCGGCCGACTCGACGTGGAGGCTCTCCACCATCTTGCCGTTGTAGGTCACCACGCCGGCGCCCTTGCCGTCCTCCCAGGCCTGGATCAGCCCGCGGGCGTCCTCGACGGCCTGCTCGCTCGGGGCGAAGGCGGTGTTCGCGCCCTCGACCTGACCGGGGTGGATGAGGGTCTTGCCGTCGAAGCCCATCTGGCGGCCCTGCTCGCACTCGGCGAGGAAGCCGTCGATGTTCTTCACGTCGTTGTAGACGCCGTCGATGATCACGATGCCGGCGGCGCGGGCCGCGAGAAGGGCGAGGCCCAGGCCCGTGATCACGGGCTGGCGGCCGGGAACGTGCTCGGCGTACAGCTCCTTGACGAGGTCGTTGGTGCCCATCACGAAGCCGGTGAGGCGCTCAGAGGCGGTGGCGATCGACAGCGCGTTGAGCATGCCGATCGGGGTCTCGACCATGGCCCAGAGCTTGGTCTTCTCGGGTGCTCCAGCTGCGGCGAGGGCGTCGACGAGCGCGCGGACCTCCTCGGCGGAGTTCACCTTGGGGACCAGGACGACGTCGGGTCCGGCCGCCGCCGCTGCCAAGATGTCGTCGTCGTGCCACTCGGTGCCGATGCCGTTGACGCGGATGATCAGCTGGCGACGGCCGTACTCACCGGACTGCACGGCCGCGGCAGCGGAGTGGCGGGCGCCGACCTTGGCGTCGGGCGCGACGGAGTCCTCGAGGTCGAAGATGATCGCGTCGGCGGGAAGGGTCTTGGCCTTCTCCAGCGCCCGGTCGTTGGCGCTGGGCATGTAGAGGACGGACCGCAGGGGCTTGAACTCGCTCATGCCTGCACCTCGATCGCGTCGTAGGCAGCCTTGAGCTCGGGATCGATCTCGGCAAGCTGCTCAGCAAGGGCGACCAGCACCAGGCACTGCTTGAGTGAGGCGTCGTCCTCCATCTTGCCGTCGATCATCACGGCGCCGGTGCCGTCGCCCATGGCGGCAGCGACGCGGCGGGCGTGGGCGATGTCCTCGACGCTGGGCGCGAAGACGCGGTTGGCGATCGCGATCTGCTTCGGGTGCAGGCTCCAGGTGCCGACGCAGCCGAGCAGGAACGCGTTGCGGAACTGGTCCTCACACGCCACCACGTCGGCGATGTCGCCGAACGGGCCGTAGTAGGGGTAGATGCCGTGCGTCGCGCACGCGTCGACCATCTTGGCGATCGTGTAGTGCCAGAGGTCCTGCTGGAAGATCGCCCGCGGGGCGTCGATCTGGCTGGTGCCGTCAGCGCCCTTGGGCGGGTCCTCGCGGACGAGGTAGCCCGGGTGGCCGCCGCCGACCCGGGTCGTCTTCATCTTGCGGTCGGCCGCGAGGTCGGCCGGGCCGAGCGAGAGTCCCTGCATGCGCGGGCTGGCGCCGCAGATCTCCTCGATGTTCGCGACACCGCGGGCGGTCTCGAGAATGGCGTGCACGAGGATCGGCCTGGTGATGCCGGCCTTCGCCTCGAGCTGCGCGAGCAGGCGGTCGATGTAGTGGATGTCCTCGGCGCCCTGCACCTTCGGAACCATGATCACGTCGAGCTTGTCGCCGATCGCGGGCACGAGCGCCGTCAGGTCGTCGAGCACCCACGGGCTGTCGAGCGAGTTGATCCGCGTCCAGAACTGGGTCGGACCGAAGTCGGTCGACTGTCCGATCCGGATCAGGCCCTCCCGGGCGGCGACCTTGTTGTCGGCCTTGACGGCGTCCTCCAGGTTGCCGAGCAGGACGTCGACGGTGCCGACCATCCCGGGGATCTTCGCGGCCATCTTCTCGTTGCTCGGATCGAAGAAGTGGATCGCGCGGCTCGGTCGGGCCGGGATCTCGCGGGGCGGCATGGGCGCACCCACGGCCAGCGGGCGGAAAAAGTCCTTGGCGCTCTTGTGACTCACGAACCGACAACTTACCGGCGGGTCGGGTGCAACGGGTATGACGGATGTCTCGCCGAGACGCGGTCGGCAGGCGTTCCCTCGATCTCCCGGACGGCAGCAACGAGTCGATCCGCGCCGACGGCCTCCTTGTAGAGGTATCCCTGTGCCTCGTCACACGCCCGCTCGCGGAGATACATCCGCTGCTCATCGGTCTCGACACCCTCGGCGACGACCTTCATCTTCAACGTGTGGGCCATGGCGATGATGGTGTCGACGATGGCGGCGTCCGCGTCGTCCACGGTGAGGTCACGCACGAAGGAGCGGTCGATCTTGATCTTGTCGATCGGGAAGCGGGTGAGGTAGGCGAGGCTCGAGAAGCCGGTGCCGAAGTCGTCGACCACGATGTTGATCCCGAGCTGCCGCGTGGCGTGCAGGACCTGGATCACGTCGCGCGGGTCCTCCATCAGGATGCCCTCGGTGATCTCGAGCTCGAGGTCGGCCGGGTCGAACCCGGTGTCGTTCAGCACGTCGGCCACGGTCTTCAACCAGTCGTCGCTGCGGACCTGCCGCGGAGACACGTTCACCGCCAGCCGCAGCGGTCGGCCCAGCTCTGCCCTGATCGCCATCGCGTCGGTGCAGGCCTGCCGCAGCATCCACTCGCCGAGCTGAAGGATCATGCCGCTGTCCTCCGCGACCGGGATGAACCGGGCCGGGGACAACGATCCGTGGTCAGCGCTGTGCCACCGGGCCAGCGCCTCCATCCCGATCACGTGACCGGTGTCGAGTGACACCAGTGGCTGGTAGGCGACGGAGAGCTCGCCCCGATCCAGGGCATGTCGCAGCGAACCCGCCAAGGCGATCTTGTCGTTGGTCTCATCCAGCAGCGAGTCCAGGAACCACTGGAAGTTGTTCCTCCCCGACGTCTTCGCGTGGTACATCGCGGTGTCGGCATTCTTGAGCAGGGTGGCCGGGTCACTGCCGTTGTACGGATAGATCGCGCCGCCCATGCTCGCCGTGACAATGAGCTCGTGGCCGTTGATCTCGATCGGTGCCGAGACGCCGTTCATGAGCGCGTCGATGCGCGCGGTGAGGGCGCCGGTGTCGTCCACCTCGGTGAAGACCACCACGAACTCGTCGCCGCCGAGTCTCGAGACGAGGTCGGTCTCGCGCACCGCTCCCTGGAGGCGGGGCACCATGCGCAGGAGCAGCTCGTCCCCGACATGGTGTCCGAGGGAGTCGTTGACCCGCTTGAAGTGGTCGAGGTCCAGGAGGAGGACGACGATCATCGCGGACGGGTCCGTGCCTGCCCGGGCGATGGCACTGAGCAGGTGATCGAACAGCAGCGTCCGGTTCGGCAGGTCGGTGAGGACATCGTGCTGCGCCATGTGCCGCACCGCAGCCTGCGCCTGCTTCCGTTTGGTGATGTCGTAGGCCACCGTGAGGTACCCGTTCACCTGCCCACGGCCGTCGAGGAGCGCGGCGTTGGATTCGTTGACCGGGATGCTGGTGCCGTCCTTGTGGCGGTACACCCATTCGCGTTCGTCGAGACCGAAGGATTCGCCCGGCTCGACGGTGATGGCAGCAACCTCTTCGTCGGTCCCGTGGATCGCGTAGATCGGCGATCCGACCAGTTCATGCTGCGGGTAGGCGAGGAGCGACTCGGCGGCCGGGTTGGCGGTGACGATGATCCCGTCGGCATCGGTGGCGATGATGCAGAACGGGAGGCTGTCCAGGATCGACTTCCGAAGGAGGTCGTCACGCAGCGCGGTCTGCGCACGCTGGACGACCAGGCGTTCGGTGATGTCGATGATGGAGGCGAGCACGAAGTTCTCGTCGAGGATCTGGATCGGGTTGAGCCCGATCTCGATCGGCATCTCGGTGCCGTCCTTCCGGCGACCGAAGAGCTCACGACCCACGCCCATCTCGCGCCGGTCGGGGCTGGCGAAGAAGCCGGCGCGGAAGGCGTCGTGCCGGGGCCGGAACCGTTCGGGGATGAGGTCTTCGACGCGCATGGACAGCAGTTCCTCGCGGCGGTAGCCGAAGGAGGTCTCGGTCTGGGAGTTGACCAGGACGATGGAGCCGGCTTCGTTGACCATGATCATCGCGTTGGGTGCTGCCTCGACCACGTGGAGCAGACGTTCCTCGGACCGCTTGCGTTCGGTGATGTCGATGATCGAGGCGAGCACGAAGGCGCCGTCGTCGGTCTCCAGCGGGTTGAGCCCGATCTCGATCGGCACTTCCCGCCCGTCCTTGCGCAGGCCGTAGAGGTCTCGTCCGGCGCCCATCGATCGCGTGTCCGGGCTGGCGAAGAAGCCCCGGCGGTAGCCCTCGTGCCGGGCATGGAACCGCTCCGGGATGAGTTGCTCGACCCGCATCGTGAGCAGGTCCTCACGGGTGTGGCCGAAGAGGGTCTCCGTCTGGGAGTTGACCAGGACGATGTTGCCGTCCACGTCGACCATCACCATGGCGTTGGGCGTCGCCTCGATGATGAGCCGCAGCCGTCGCTCGTCGTCCGAGGTGCCTGAGTCCCTGCTCAGTCCGTCACGCGAAGCCATGCGCCACCGGCTCGCGTTTGCAGATGCCGGGCGCTCCCGAAGGGCGCAGGTGTGGTCCCGTCGCCACTTCTGCCGACGCGACCTCCCGATGCCGCAGCCCGAGCCCCGCAGCCACCCTCCCAAGTGACCTCACCCTCACACGATAGGCGTGGAACGGCCGCCCGGTCCGCAATCGACCGCAACTTTTGCTCAACGAGTCCGGCGCCACCAGCGCGGCCGCGCGGGCGACGGACCGCTGGAATCAGCGGGCGCGGCGGGCGTCGTACGACGGCGGGCGGCGCGACGCTCACGCCAGCCCTCGAGGGTCGCCTCGACGTCGCGAGGCATCGTGATCAGCGGGGGACCGTCGACGGGGGTGTAGCGGGCGCGGATGACCCGGGCGTTGAACTCCTCGATGAAGGTCCGGGCCTCCTTCTCGGAGCCGAGGTCATCGAGGCGACCCTCGAGCTCGGCGTCGTCCTTGCGCAACTGGAGCGCAGGGGGCAGCACGGCGATGTGTTCGCGCTCGACCAGCTTCTTGAGCCACCACTCCGGGTCGTAGGTCTCGCCGAGCCCCTCGATCGGCTTGCCGGCGCCGGGCAGGTTGTCGAAGTCGCCGCGCTCCATCGCCTGGCGGATCTGGAGGTCCACCCAGGTCTGCTGGTGCTCGATGCGGGCCCGGGCCGCCTTCTTCTCTGCTTCACGGGCGTCGAGCGCATCGAGGGGCCGGGACTCCTGCTGGTCCTCGGTCATCGTGGTCACCCCCTTTTCGCCGTCAAGGGTGCCACGGCACGCCAGGTCCGGTCAGGTCTCGTCACGCAGGAAGCCGGCGACCAGCGGAGCAAGCTCGTCGGCGCTGGTGACCAGGCCGAGGTGGCCGTCGGCATAGACGTGGAGCCGCGCGCGCGGGAGCAGGCGCTGCAGGATCCGCGCGTTCACCATCGGGACGATCGGGTCGTCGTCGCCCGCGAGGACGAGGGCGGGTTGCCGGATCAGCGGCAGGGCCGGGAGGCTCGACCACCCGGCGCCGGCGAGGAGCTGGAGCAGGTAGCCGCGGCGCGAGCCGACGCGGGCGTGGTCGTGCATGAGTCGTCGTACGTCGTCGGGCCGTTGGCGCATCTGGCCGCCGTAGAGCGCGGCTGCCACCTGCACGGCGTACTCCGGATCGCGGTAGCGCCTCGGGGTGATCATCTTGCGCAACACCCGTGGGTGGGCGGGGACCATGAGCGATCCGGTCGCCGTGCTGACCAGGACGAGGCGACGGCACCGCCGCGGCTGCTGGAAGGCGATCTGCTGGGCGAGCCCGCCGCCCCACGAGATGCCCAGGACGTCGTACTCGTGGTGACCGAGCTGGGTCATCATCGTGCCGATGCCGTGCGCGAGCAGCGCGAAGTTGTAGGGCATGCGGGGATTCGGCGAACCACCGACGCCGGGCACGTCGAAACGCACGACGCCGATCCGGGGATCGAGCGCGTCGACGAAGGGCTGCAACAGGTCGAGGCTCGCGCCGATCCCGTTGCACAGGAGCAGGGGTGGCCCGGGCTCCGTGCCCGGCCGCACCGACGCCCGGACCTGGTGTCCGAGCACAGTGAGCTGGCGGAGCTCGGTCACGGGGTGCCGCCTCACTTGTCGTAGACGTAGGTACCGGGCGCGTCGACCAGCGGTTGCAGTCGGGTGGAGCCGAGCTCCTTGGGGGCCGGCTTGAGGTCTCCGCAGCGCTCATCGAGCCAGAGCGCGACGTCGTTCCACCAGCTGCCCTGATGCGTCTCGGCTCCCGTGAGCCAGGTCTTCGCGTCCGGCCCGTGGTTGTCGTTGATGTGGAACGTCGCCTTCGGGTTGCCCGGAGGGTTGACCAGCGCTGCGACGTGACCGCTGGTCGACAGGATGAATCTGCTCTGGCCGCCGAACAGCTGGGTGGTCCGGTAGCAGTTCTCCCACGGCGTGATGTGGTCGGCGATGCCGGCGACGACGTAATTGTCGACGGTGACGGCGCCGAGGTCGATCGGCACGCCCAGCACCGAGAGCGCGCCCGGGCGGGTGAGTTGGTTGTCCATCGCGAGGTCGACGAAGTCGGCGTGCAGGCCCGCGGTCATCCGCGTGGTGTCGGCGTTCCAGAAGAGGATGTCGAACGCCGGTGGCTTCTTGCCGAGCAGGTAGTTGTTGACCCAGTAGTTCCAGATCAGGTCGCTGGGCCGGAGCCAGGCAAAGATCTCGGCGAGGGCACGTCCGTCGAGGTAGCCCTTCTTCGCCGAGCGCGCCTTGGCGAGGGCCGCCAGGCGCGGGTCGGTGAGCGCCGACACCGTGCCGGAGCCCTCGTTGTCGATGACCGAGACGGCCAGGACGACGGCAGCAACCCGGTCCAGGCGACCCACACCGGCCAGATAGGCGGCGACGATGCTCGCCAGGATGCCGCCGGAGCAGATTCCGGCGAGCACCGTCCGCGTGCTGCCCGTGATCTCCTCGACGGCGTCCAGCGCTTCGATCACTGCGCGGGCGTAGGTGTCGAGGTTCCATGCGGCGTGCCGGGCGTCAGGGTTGCGCCAGGAGATGACGAACATCTGGCGGTTGTGCTGGACGCTGAACTCGACCATGCTCCGGCCGGGACCGAGGTCGATCGCGTAGTACTTGTTGATGGTCGGCGGCACGATCATCACCGGGACCTCGTAGACCTCGTCGCACTGGGGGGCGTACTGGATCAGCTCGAGGACGTCGTTGCGGAACACCACGCTGCCCGGCGTCGCGGCCACGTTCTCGCCAAGCGTGAAGCCCGACGTGTCGACCATCTCCGGGATCCGGGGTGCGGACGCGAGGTCCTTGACCAGCTGCGTGCCCCCACGCACCAGGCTCATGCCTGCGGTGTCGATGACCGCCTTGGCAGAGGCGGGGTTGACCAACGGGACATTGCTCGGTGCGATCGCCTCGACGAGGTTCTCGAGCAGGAACCGGACCCGCTTGCGGTCGCGCGGGTCGAGGTCCGCGTCGAGGATCAGCTGTTCGACGGTCTGGCCGCCGGCGAGGTAGAGCTGGACCAGGCGGCGGAGCAGGGGATTCTCGGTCCAGCCGACATCGGTGAACCGGCGATCACCCCGGCGCGGCGCCAGGGTCGACGTACCGACGGCGATCTTGCCTGCCTCCCCGGCCAGACTGCCCAGTCGGCGCGCGGTCGTACGGGACTGGCGGGCCAGCGAGATCGCCCACCGGGCGGTGGACATGTCGGGGACGAATCGACGGACCGTCCCGAGGGCGGCATCGACGAGCAACGTGTCCAGCGGCGCCGCCGTCTCAGCCAGTCGGGCAGTCGTGGTCGTGCTCATCGTGGGCTCCTGAAGGTCCTCGGGTTGACCGCACCAGCGTCTCGCTCGCTGCCTCCCGGGCGCATCGGCTGTGCGCACCGACAATCCGTGCGATGTGCTGTGCACCAGCACAACGGCGCGTTACCTTTCGCTCGTGCAAGGAGCCGATGTCGATCCCGAGGTTCGTGCGCTCAGCCGCCGGCTGCTCCCGGAGGCCGACCAGCTCGGTCTCCGCGTCGCCGAGCGGCTTCGGGAGGAGATCCCGTTCTACGCGGGCAACCAGATCCTTGGCTTCGACGAGGTCGTCGCATCCTGTACCGCCAACGTGCGTCACATCCTCGGCAACCTCGCTGGCGACGCCAACGTGGACCTGGACAGCCCGCGACAGACGGGTACGACGCGCGCCGACCAGGGCGCTCCCTATGCCGCCGTGCTCCAGGCCTTTCGGCTCGGAGGCCGGTTCATCTGGGAGACGCTCGTCGAGCGGGCCGACCCCGAAGTGCGCGACGTGCTGCTGCTCGCGGCCGCCGACATCTGGGCTGTCACCGACGACCTCGCGGCGTCGGTCACCGACGCCTACCGCAGTGCCCTGTCCGACCGCGCCCGCCGCGACGGGCAGATGCGGGCCGTGCTGGTCGGCACGCTCCTCGACGGAGAGACCTCCGGGCCGCAGCAGGTGTGGGAGGCAGCAGGCATCCTCGCACTTCGTGCCGAGGGCGACTTCGTCGTCGTGTGCGCGGAGTCCCCGACTGCCGGTGCCGAGGGCCTGCCGGACGTCGAACGGGTGCTGCGCCGAACCAACGTGACCTCGGCCTGGCGCCTTGAGCATGATCACCAGGAAGGCATCGTCGCGCTACGTGTGGGGTTCGGTGTCGACCACCTCGTCGACGTCCTCGACGAGTTGGCGCAGGGCCGGGTCGGCACCAGCTCCGTGTTGCCGCGCCTCGAGGAGGTCCAGGAGGGACGGCGTCAGGCGCGTACGGCGTGCGCCGCCGGGTCACCCGGGTCGCAGGAGGTCGTCCGGTTCGGTGCCCGGCCGCTCGCCGTACTGCTGGCGGGGAGTCAGGAGCAGGCCAGGGCGCTGGTCGACGCGGTCCTGGCGCCCGTCTTCGACCTCTCACCTGATGACCGTGCGGTCGTCCTCGACACGGCCCGGGCCTGGCTCGAGGCCGGCGGGTCCACGTCGACGGCGGCCAAGGCCCTGCACGTGCACCGCAACACCGTCCGCTACCGGGTGCGCCGGCTCGAGGAGGTGACCGGACGGGACCTCGCGCGTCCGGTCGACGCCGCCGAGCTGTACGTCGCGCTGGAGTCGGCCCGGATCCTCGGCCTCGGCTGAGGCGCTACGCACCAACCAGAATCGTCGTCCTGCGGGCCGGGACAGGACAAGAATGGTTGGGGAACCGACCCTCAGAGGGGGATGTCGGCGCGACGCGGGTCGCTGGCGCCGGCAGCGAAGGGCACGCGGGAGAACTGCTCGTCGTACAGCCGCTTGTAGAGGCCGCCGGCAGCGATCAGGTCGTCGTGGGTGCCGCGTTCGACGAGGTGGCCCTCCTCCAGGCCGAAGATCACGTCGGCCGAGCGGATCGTCGAGAGCCGGTGGGCGATGGCGATGGTGGTGCGGGAGCGGGTGGCGCGCTCCAGGGCTTCCTGCACCAGCCGCTCCGTCTCGTTGTCGAGCGCGGACGTGGCCTCGTCGAGGATCAGGATCGCGGGGTCCTTCAGCAACACGCGGGCGATCGCGAGCCGCTGCTTCTCCCCACCCGACAGGCGGTAGCCGCGCTCACCGGTGATGGTCTCGTAGCCCTCCGGGAAGCTCATGATCCGGTCGTGGATGTTGGCGTCGCGCGCAGCCCGTTCGATCTCGTCCGCGGTTGCGGACGGCCGGGCGTAGGCGATGTTGTCGCGGATCGTCCCGTGGAAGAGGTACGGCTCCTGGGTCACCATCCCGACCGCGTCGGCGAGCGAGGAGAGCGTCAGGTCGCGGACGTCGTGCCCGTCGATGAGTACGGCGCCCTCCGAGACGTCGTAGAACCGTGGCACGAGGTACGTCGCCGTCGTCTTGCCGCTGCCCGACGGGCCCACGATGGCGGCCAGCTGGCCGGGTTCGACCACCAGCGAGACGTGGTCCAGTGCCCAGGTGGGTGCCGACTGCGCGTCGTCCTCGCCGGCGCTGATCCGGACGCCGGTCTCGCCGAACCGGTCGTGGTTGACCGTCCCGGACAGGGAGCGCGGCTCGGGGTAGCGGAACCGTACGTCGCGGAACTCGACGCGGCCACGGAGCCGGTCCGGGTCGAGCGCCACGGCGCCGGGTCGCTCGGTGATCGCCGGATCGAGGTCGAGGTATTCGAAGATCCGGCGGAACAGTGCGAGCGAGGTCTGCACGTCCAGCGACACCCGCATCAGCTGCAGCAACGGCATCTGCAGACGGCCCTGCAGCGTGGTGAAGGCCACCAGGGTGCCGGCGGTCAGGGTGTCCTCCCCGACGGGCACCGAGTCCGTGATGATCCACCCTGCGGCGAGGTAGATCAGGGCAGGAGTGATGGCGAAGAACGTCTGCACCACGGCGAAGAACGACCGTCCGGTCATCGCCTGCTCGACCTGCAGCCGGGTCTGTCGGTGGTTGGCCTCGCGGTAGCGCTGGACCTCCGACTCGGAGCGGTTGAACACCTTGGCCAGCAGGATCCCGGAGACGCTGAGCGCCTCCTCGGTGATCGCGGTCATCTCTGAAAGCGATTCCTGGGTACGCCGGGCCAACCGTTGTCGGCGTCGTCCGACGCGCAGCTGCAGGAACACGAACAGCGGCATCAGGATCAGGGTCAGGATCGTGAGCTGCCACGACAGCACCACCATGGCCACGAACGCCGCGGCGACGGTGACGGAGTTCTGGACGATCGTGGTCGCGGTGTCGGTGAGCACGGTGCGCACGCCGGCGACGTCGTTGGACAGGCGGGACTGGATGGCTCCGGTCTTGGTGGCGGTGAAGAACGCGAGCTCCATCCGCTGCAGGTGCTCGAAGAGGTCGCCGCGCAGGTCGGCCATCGCCGAGTTCCCGATGGTCGAGGTCAGCCAGTTCTGTCCGATGCCGATCAGAGCGGTGACGACAGGGATCACGCACATGCCCGCGACCAGCCAGGCCAGCAACCCGAGGTCGGGCTTGCCGCCCTCGAGGGGGAACAGGGCGTCGTCGAAGACCGCCCGGGTGAGGAATGGCACCACCGACTGGAGCGCCGCGGCGACCACGACCGCGACGAGGACGAGCACGATCTTGCCGCGGTAGGGCCGCAGCATCCGGGCCACCCGGGGCAGCACCTGCTGGTTGCCGCGCAGCTCCTCCGGCGACAGGTGGGTGATCGTCCGGCTAGGGCGCACCGAAACCCGCTCCCCAGTGGCCGCGGTGCGCCACCTCGACCCAGGGCGTACGCCGCCGCCGGCTCGCCGATCCTGCTGCGCCGTCGGTGCGGGGCGCCGGGTGGCCGATCGTGATCGCGCCGATCGGATGCGGTGCTTCCCCGTCGGCGGTGTCGACCAGGCCGAGGATCGACCGGACGGCGTCGACCCGGTCGGGCACGAGCCCGAAGAAGCAGGCACCGAGACCGGCGTCGGTCACCGACTGCAGGATCAGCAACGAGGCCATCGCGGTGTCGAGGTGCCAGTAGGGCATCGCCCACCGGTTCTCGTCCCAGAGCTGGTCGGAGGCGCGGCCGGCCCTGGCAGCGTGGACCTTGTCCGGCTCGGCGTAGCGGTCGAGGTAGGCGTCGCGGCGGCTGCACGGCACGATCACGACCGGGGCGCTCATCATGCCCGCGAGCCAGCGATCGGGAGTGCCCTCGACGGCCGTCGGGGCCTGCGCCTCCCAGAAGCCGCGGACGGTGTCCGGCGTGTCCAGGACGATGAAGGCCCACCCCTGCGAGAAGCCCGCGCTCGGGGCGCGCGTGGCGTGGTCGAGAGCCCGCTCGATGACAGCCGGATCCACCGGGTCGGGGGTGTAGGCGCGCGTCATCCGGCGCCGTCGTACCACCTCGGTGAAGTCCACTGCGCCAGCCTAGTGAGGTGGAACAGCGACGGGCTCGTCTGAGGTAGCTGATGAGCCTGCCCCGGGAACTAAGGCACTTGCCCGATGTGCGGACCTACCTCAGGCGACGAACCTCGAGGACATGGACAACAACTACTTCATCAACGCCGACAACGAATACCGCCGTGAGCGCGTCGTCCGCGGCGTCGCCGCCAGCCGGGCCGGCCGGAGCCGGACCTCCTGGTTGCGGCGCGTGGCCGCCGCCGACCCCGCCGTCGAGCGCCACACCCGCTGAGCACGAAACTGAGGACGCGCCTGTCGGCGCGGGACGCCATGATGGTGCCCGTGGCCGCACACAGCAGCCTGACCATGGTCGGGCGCGACACCGAGCTCGCCGACGCGAGCGAGATCCTCGACGACGCCGTGCGCGCCGTCGGGGAGGGCACGCCCCGACGGGCCGTCCTGCTCTCGGGTGACGCCGGTGTGGGCAAGACCCGGCTGCTGCGGGCGCTGCGTGACCGGGCGCTCGACCGGGACTGGCAGGTGCTGGCCGGCCACTGCCTCGACTTCGGCGACAGCGCCCTGCCCTACCTGCCGTTCAGCGAGGTGCTGGGGCGCATCGAGGCGAACCACCCCGACCTGATGGCGGCGGTCGCAGCCCGACACCCGGCGCTCACCCGGCTCCAGCCGGGCCGGCGTACCCGCACCGTCACCGACGACGCCGCCGGCGGAGAGTTCGCCCACGCGACCGACCGCGGCGACATCTTCGAAGCCGTGCACGCCCTCCTCGAAGCCGCCGCGACCGAGTCGCCGGTGCTGCTCGTGGTCGAGGACCTCCACTGGGCCGACCAGTCCACCCGCGACATGCTCGGCTTCCTGTTCACCCGTGCCTTCACGCAGCCGGTGGCGATCGTGGCGTCGTACCGCTCCGACGACCTGCACCGCCGGCACCCGTTGCGTCGCCAGGTCGGCGAGTGGTCGCGACTGCCGCAGGTGGCGAGGCTGGCCCTCGGCCCGTTGTCGGCCGAAGCCGTCCGGGCCCTGGTCCGCGAGCTCGCGCCGACCATGTCCGACGCTCCCTCGGTCGATCGCATCGTCGAGCGCGCCGAGGGCAATGCCTTCTTCGTCGAGGAGCTGGTCGCGTCGGGCTCGTGCGGCGACGGTGACGTGCCCGGCGATCTCGCCGACCTGCTGCTCGTCCGGCTCGACCGGCTCTCCGACCAGGCCCGCCACGTGGTCCGGGTCGCCAGTGTTGCCGGACGACGGGTGAGCCATGACCTGCTCTTCGCGGCCGCCGCCCTGCCGTCCGACGAGTTCGACGCCGGCATGCGCCAGGCCGTCGAGATGAACGTCCTCGAGGCCGGTGGCGTCTTCTACACCTTCCGCCACGCCCTGCTCGGCGAGGCGGTCTACGACGACCTCCTGCCGGGCGAGCGGGTGCGAATCCACGCGCGCTACGTCGAGGCGCTGTCCGACGGAGCCGGCCGAGGCACGTCCGCAGAGTTGGCGCGCCATGCGCGTCGCGCCGCCGATCTCGACCGGGCGGTCACGGCGAGCATCGAGGCCGGCGACGAGGCGATGGCCGTCGGTGGTCCCGACGAGGCCGCCGATCATTTCCAGCAGGCGCTCGAGCTCCTCGAGGACGCCGACCGTGTGGAACGACTCGGGATCGACCACTCCAAGCTCGTCGTGAAGGCAGCCGGCGCGCTGACCACCGGTGGTGATGCGCAGCGCGCTTGCCAACTCCTCGCCCAGCAGCTCGATCGGCTTCCCGGCGATGCTCCGGGCGCCGCCCGCGCCCGGCTGCTCAGCGAGCACGCGCAGCTGCTGCTGATCACCGAGACCGAGCTGGATCCGCGTGCACTCTCCGCGGAGGCCGTTGCCCTGGCGCCCGAGGGCGACAGCCCGTTGCGGGCCAAGATCCTTGCCGCCCACGCGCGCATCATCGGCCACTGGCACGAGACGGTGGACGAGGCGGAGGCCCGCGCCACCGAGGCGCTGGCGCTCGCCGAACGCCTCGCGATGCCCGTGCTCGCCTCCGAGATCGTCACCACGCTCAGCGGCATGCGCGTGAAGATCGCGGCCGACAACGACCAGGACGCCCTCCGGTCCGCCCTCGAGCGCGCGGTCGAGCACGCGGCTGGTGCCGGTGCCTTCCAGGCCGAGATCCGCGGTCGCTGGCTGCTCGGCCGGTCCCACCAGGACGCGGGCGAGTGGGAGCAGGCGGTCCGCTGGTTCAGCTCCGCACTCGACCAGGGTGAGCGGGCCGGTCTGGTGTGGGCACCCTTCAGCATCGACTCCCGGTGGCAGCTGACCTGGATCCGCTACATCCTCGGCGACTGGGACGACGTGGTCGGGCTCGTCTCCGCCGTCGACGGGGTCCCCGGGCCGGCCATTCCGCGTGGCGTCGTCGAGCCGGCGCGGCTCTCCGTCCTCGCGGCGCGCGGCGAGGACGTCCTGGACCGGGCCCTGGCCCTGCGCACCCTCTGGGAGGACGAAGGTGGCGTCGCGGTCTACAGCGCCGGCGTCGAGATCGAGGTCCACGCGTCGCGGGGCGACGCGGGTGCCGCCCTGGCCGCCTACGACAACGTGATCGGGGTGCTCACCCGGATCTGGCAGGAGCGCTTCGGGGCCAGGGTGCGGCTGGCCGCGCAGACCCTGGCTGCCGTCGCCCGCGCGATCCCCGCAGCCAGCGCGGCGGAGCGGCGGAGCCTCGCCGTGCGCGCCGACCGGCTCCGCGTCGACGGTGACGACGTGGTCACCTGGTTCCGCGAGAGCGGCGGACCCTGGGGTCCCGAGGGTCGGATGTGGTCCACGCGGCTCGTCGCCGAGCACCTGCGGGTCCAGTGGCTCGCCGGTGTCGACCCGGGGCCGCGCGAGGAGTTGCTCGCCGCCTGGGAGTCGGCGCTCGACGCCGCCACGAAGTTCGGTCATGTGCCGGAGCAGGCGCGGGTGCGGGCGGCGTACTCCCAGATCCTGCGGCTGGTCGGCGAACCTGCGCGGGCGAAGGAGCAGGCCGACGCCGCGCGGGCCCTGGCCGAGCGCCTCGGAGCCCCTGGCCTGCTCGGTGACCTGGTCGAGGGTGCGGCCCCGCGGTCCGCGGCCCCGATGGCGACCGGTGCGCCGTCCCTGACCGCGCGTGAGGTGGAGATCCTCTCCCTGGTGGCCGAGGGCCGATCCAACGGTGAGATCGGGAAGCAGCTCTTCATCAGCACCAAGACGGTGAGCGTCCACGTCTCCAACATCCTCGGCAAGCTCGGCGCGGCCGGCCGCACGGAAGCCGCGGCCATCGCACGGCGCGACGGTCTGCTCTAGCCATCGAGGCGTAGCGTCATCCTCGTGACCACCGAACTCGAGGACACCCGGGCGCTGACGATGGTGCGCTTCGGGCGCACCAGCGCCCCGGGCGGCAACGGCCTGCCACCGGTCCCGATGGACCAGCTCCCGCCGGGCCCACGCTGGCCGGCCCTGGTGCAGACCGCCGCCCTGATGCGTTTTCGGCACCAGTTCCACCCGTGGCTGCACCGCAAGTACGGCGACGCGTTCACGGTGAACCTCGTCCCCGGCAACCGACCTCTGGTGCTGTTCACGTCGCCTGCCGTGACGAAGGAGATCTTCGCCGCGGATCCCGAGGTCTTCCACGCCGGCAAGGGCAACGCGATCCTCGGGCCGATCATGGGCGAGCACTCCCTGCTGCTGCAGGACTCCGCAGAGCACCACCGTGCGCGCAAGCTGCTGATGCCGGCGTTCCTCGGCAAGGCGCTGCGCAGCTACCGCACGCTGGTGGCCGAAGTCGCGACCGTGGAGGTCTCCGGCTGGACCGAGGACGAGACGTTCCGGTCGTTGGACCGGATGAACGCCTTGACCCTCGAGGTCATCCTGCGTGTGGTCTTCGGGGTCACCGACGAGGCCCGGCTCCGCCAGATGCGGCCCGCCGTCACCCGGACTGTCGACATCAATCCCGTGATCCTGCTGGGCTGGGCCTACCCGCGCCTCCAGCGGTTCGGGCCGTGGCTGCGCACGATCGAGAACGCCGTCGAACTCGACCGGTTGATCTACGCCGAGATCCGCGAGCGCCGTACGGCCACCGACCTGGCCGAGCGCCCCGACGTCCTCTCGCGCCTGCTCGCCGCCACCGATCCGGACGACGAGCACGGCGGCCTGTCCGACACCGAGCTGCGTGACCAGCTGGTGACCCTGCTCCTCGCCGGCCACGAGACCACGGCGTCCGCGCTGTCGTGGGCCCTCGTCGAGGTCGGCCGCGACCCTGAGCTGCGGGCCCGGACCCTGCGGGCGGTCGACGAGGGCGACGACGCCTGGCTCGAGGCGGTCTTCAAGGAGTCGATGCGGCTGCATCCGGTCATCCCGATGGTGGTGCGCACGCTCATGAAGCCCGCCACGGTGGGCGGGTGGAACCTGCCCGCAGGAACCACCGTCGGGCCCTCGATCCTCATGAGCCACCAGCAGGAGACCAACTTCGGTGACCCGGAGGCGTTCCGGCCCGACCGCTTCCTCGCCGGGGGCGACGAGCCGGTGCCGTCGCTGAACGTCTGGATCCCGTTCGGCGGGGGAGTGCGCCGCTGCATCGGCGCCGGCTTCTCGCTGATGGAGGGTGTCGAGGTGCTGCGCTCCGTCTTCGGTGAGTACGACGTCACGACCGTCGGCACGGACGTGCCCAAGGTCCGCAACATCACCAGCGTGCCGCGCCGCGGTGCCCGGATCCGGGTGCGGCGCCGCTGATCTCGACCGTCGCGGCGACGTCCTCGAACAGGTCGCAGTAGTCGGCGTACTCGGCGCGGGCGACCGACGCGGTCAGCGTGACCCCGGTGCCGTCCACGACCCATGCCCACTGGTCGCACAGGACGTCGACGGCCCCGAAGCGGTGGGCGAACCGGCGGTAGGCGACCGGCTGCTCCGCGAGGTCGAACTCGTCGGCGTCCTCGAGGTCGAAGTCGTCGAGCTGGCGGGAAAGGGCTGCCAGGGCATCCGCTCGCCAGGCCGCCAGCTCTGCGTCGACCGGGACCGTGCGCAGGACGATCTCGGGTGCGAAACCGCTGGCCGGCAGCGCGCGGGCACGGGCCGCGACGACGATGCCGTGCTCGGGGTCCTTGCGGCTCGCCCAGTGGCGCGGGACGGCGACGGTGATGTCGTGGGCGGGGGTGGTCGATGTCATGCCGGGCAGCCTGCGCCCGGCGGTCGTGCGGCGAAACCGTGCTCCGGACCGCCTGTGGACGGCCGCGTGGATCAACGGAACGTTGCGCTGTCCGTGGGCCGGCCTAGGGTCGAGGCATGGCCATCGCACGCAATCCGCAGTTCGTTCTCGACTGCCCGGACCCGGTCGTCCTGGCAGAGTTCTACGGCGCGATCCTCGGCTGGGCGCCGAAGCCCGACCCCGACGGGGGCTGGGCCACGATCACCTCAGGTGACCGGGCGATCCACTTCCAGCGGGTCGAGGGCTTCGAGCCACCGGAGTGGCCCGGGCAGGGCAGGCCCCAGCAGGTCCATCTCGACGTCGACGTCGACGACCTCGACGAGGGCGAGGGGGCGGTGCTGGCGCTGGGGGCCGTCAAGCACGAGCACCAGCCCGGCACGACCTTCCGGGTCTATCTCGACCCGGCCGGCCATCCGTTCTGCCTGTGCCAGGTGTGACTCACAGGACGAACGCCGCGGTGACCTGCTCCTCGGTGAGGCCGTAGTCGGCCAGGTCGTAGCGGTGCGACGGGCGGGCCTTGCCGGTGCGTGACTCGGAGTCGATGCGCACGACCTCGCCCCGTGCCGCGTCGGTCCAGTCGATTCCGAAGGACTCGTAGATCGATCCGACGGTGCCGACCGGGTCCTGCACGAACTCGCGGTAGTCGACGTCGAAGAACTGGCGGTCGTCGTACTTCTGGCGCGAGGTCCAGAACGTCTGCCACGAGCGGGCCAGCATGTCGAGCTGGGTCTGGCCGATGCAGTCGCCGACGAAGGTGGTCGAGGTGTCGGCGGTCGCCTCCGCGGAGAGGGAGCAGGCCGAGGCGATCGAGGTGAGCGGCTCGCGGTGCGTCATCACGATCAGGGCGTCCGGGTAGACCGCCATCAGGGCGTCGAGGCCGACCAGGTGCGAGGGGTTCTTGAGCACCCAGCGCTTGTCGGTGTCGTTGAGGCCGATCAGCTGCAGGTTCTTCTTGTGGCGCGCATAGGCGTCGGTCCAGTCCTGCTCGGCGAGCCAGGCGGAGTAGCGCGGGACGTTGGCGAGCGACTCGTAGGAGATCGACTTGCCGGTCTGGCGCAGCAGCCGCCAGCACTCCTCGACCGAGGTGGCATCCATGTAGTGAATGCCCATGAACTCAGGGCTCTCGATGTGGTGGCGCTGGAAGGCCGCCTGCATCGCGTTGAACACCGGGTCCTGCTCCCACGTGTCACGCGGCGGGCGCGGCTGGGGGAATTCCGTCAGCCACGCCTCGAGGCCCTGGTGGCCGGGGTCGGCGCACAGCAGGCGGTGCAGGGCGGTGGTGCCCGTGCGGGGCAGGCCGACCACGAAGATCGGTCGCTCGATGGCGACGTCGGCGTGCTCGGGGAACTCGGTGAACCGGGCCTCGGTCAGCAATCTGCCGACCAGGGCGCTCTTGACCTCGGCGCGATGGAAGTAGTTGCCGACGGGCGTCAGGCCGGCCTCGGGGGACGCGAGGTCCTCGACGAGCAGGCGCAGGCCCTCCTCGTGCTCGGTGCCGCCGAAGTCGGACAGCCCCGTGGTGCGGCTGGCCGCTGCGGCGATGTCCTCGTAGGACCCGACGTCGGCGCGCTGGCGGGGTCCCTCGGTGACCTGGTCAGTCGACATGGAACTCACCGCAGTCGACGTTGAGCATCACGCCGGTCACCGCGGAGGCGAGGTCCGAGGCGAGGAACAGGGTGGCGCGGGCGACCTCGTCGGGAGTGGCGAGCCGCTTGAGGTCGGTCGGTGCCGCCTTCTCGGCGTACACCTCCTCGTGGGTGCGGCCGGACTCGGACGCGAGCCAGTCGAAGTAGGCCTTGTTCACGTCTTCGTAGATGTACGACGGCGCGACGCTGTTCACGCGGATGCCGCGCGGGCCGAGTTCGGTGGCCAGCGAGGACGCCATGTGCTTGAGCGTGCCCTTGGACAGCTTGTAGCCGGCGTACTCCGGCTGGCTGCTGTAGATGACGCAGGAGTTGATCATGATGACCGAGCCGCCGACCTTGTCGTCGGTGGCCGCAAGCGCGTCGGCGAAGAGCGCCGAGAGGCGCAGCGGGGCGAAGACGTTGGTCTCGTTCGCCGCGCGCAGGCTCTCGAGGGAGAGCGTGCTGATCGGGTCCATCGGCGGGATGCCGAAGGCGTTGTTGATCAGGCAGTCGACCTTGCCGAACTCAGCGAGGGCGGCGTCGACGAGGTTCTGGCGTGCCGCCTCGTCCGTGATGTCCGTCGGTACGACGAGCGCCCGGCGCCCGTAGGAGCGCACCACCTCGGCTGCCTTCTCGAGGCGCTTGGGCGTACGACTGGCGAGCACCAGGTCGGCGCCCATCTTCGCGGCCTCTTCGCCCAACGACCGGCCGAGGCCGGGTCCGACACCTGACAACACGATGACCTTGTCGGTCAGCAGATCCACCATGCTGGACAGACTAGAACGTGTTTCAGTTTTGGTCTACTGGTTCGGTCCGGATTCCCGAATCAGCTGAGCATCCGGCGCGCCACCGAACGCTGCCGCGCGGTGATCCGTTCGGCGTACTCCGCCTCGGTGAGGGCGACGAGTGAGGGCAGGCGCGACGCGACCTCGGCGACCGGCACGATCTCGACCGTCGGTCCGTCGGTGGCCGTCAGGTCGCGGGTCAGCTGCTGCCAGCGCAACATGATCGGGCCGGTGCGGTGGCCGGTGGTCTCGAGCCAGTTCGCGACCGGCGCGCCGCCAGCACCCGGCGGGCGCTCGGAGATCACGAACCGCATCATGCCGTCGTCGTCGGCCACGGCCTGCGCCTTGGTGAGCGAGGTCTGGTGGGTCTCGTAGTCGGTCGACGCGTACCAGTCCGAGCCGATCTGGATGGCCTGGTAGGTGCAGTCGTCGCACCGCGGGACGGTCACGATCATGGCCTCGTCTTCGGCAAGCTCGTAGTGCCCGATCGAGGAGAACTGCGACGACAGGCCGCCGGGCGTCGAGGCCGGGGTCGTCAAGGTGTTGACCGGCTCCTTGAACTGGAAGAAGTGCGGGAAGGCGAACCAGGTCTGGATCGAGCCGACCAACGACCGGGCCGCGACCTCGTACTTCTTCCGGAGTGTCTCCGCCGACAGGTCACGCCGGGCGCGACCGATGGTGTCGGTGCGCTCGATCGTGACCGTGCCCCGCTCCTCGGTGTCCCAGTCGTTGAAGACCTCACGCACGATCAGCGTCTTCGCGCCCGGCTCCGCCACGTAGGTGAACTCGAAGTTCCCCGCGTCATCGACCTCGAGCTTCCGCTCGTCGAACGCCATCAGCGACGTCGCAGCCGAGTCGGCGCTGTAGGTGCCGCCCATCACCTGGAACGACAGGTCGGCCGACGTGCCGCGGCGGCCGCGTACGACGTACTCGACGCCCTCGCGCAGGTAGGCGTGGAAGTAGACGGCGTCGGGGTTGTCCAGGCCCTGCCGGGAGAACTGGTGGGTGGGGTTGATGAAGAGGGGCTGCTCGAGGTCGTAGTCGAACGCCGTCTGCATCGCCATCCGGATCCGGCCGGAGAGGTAGTCGTAGCCCTCGAGCCGGTCAGCCTCGGTGCGGATGAACGGAGCGTTGGCAATCAGCTCCTCCGCTTCGGCGATCGCGTCCTGGAGCGGCTTGGTCAGCCCGAGCGCCTCGCTCATGGGTTGACCTTCGCGATGATGTTCTCGGCGTAGCCCTCGATGTGCTTGATCTTCGTCTCGAGCGGCTCGGTGTCCGGCCCCTTGATGTAGGGGACCCGGAAGCCGACGATGCAGTCGGTGACGCCCTTGTCCTCGAGGCGCTTCACGCCGTCGAGCGTGTAGGCGTCGTAGGAGATCACGTGCACCTCGAAGTCGTCGCGGGTGTCGCCCTCCTCCTCGCGGATCTCGGCCAGGCGGACGAGCAGGCGGTCGAGCTCCTCCCCGTCACCGCCGGCGTGCATCCAGCCGTCGCCCTTGCGTACGGCGCGGCGCAGGGCGGCGTCCGAGTGACCGCCGACCAGCAGCGGGACCTTCTCGGTCGGTGCGGGGCACTGCTGGAGCGGTTCGAACTGGAAGAACTCGCCCTGGTAGCCGAAGAACGTCGGCTCCTCGCCGGGCTGGAGGAGGCCGGTGAGGATGTCCATGCACTCGTCCATCCGCTTGCCGCGCCTCTCCCACGGCACGCCGAGGGCCGCGAAGTCCTCCGGCCAGGGGGACAGGCCGACGCCCAGGCCGAGCCGGTTGTCCGAGAGGAACGCGAGGGAGGACGCCTGCTTGGCGACGAGCACCGGCGGGCGCACCGGGAGCTTGAGGACGAAGGGCGTCAGGCGCAGCGTCGAGGTCACTGCGAACAGCTGCGCGCACAGGATGAAGGTCTCGATGAACTCCTTGCCGAGCAGGAACTCACGGTCCCCGGTGTCGGTGTAGGGGTACTTCGAATCGGACTCCTGTGGGTAGATCAGGCTGTCCGCAACCGACATCGACGTGTAGCCGGTGGCCTCGACGGCCTGGGCGAGCGGGGCGTAGAACTTCGCCTGGGTCATGCCCTCGGCGTAGGTGAATCGCATGGACTCACACTAGAACGTGTTCTAGATTTCTGCCAGAGTGAGTCCCATGGCACTGCCCAAGGAGAAGCCGGAAGGCCTCGACAAGCCCATTGTCGTCAAGATCATCAAGTACGGCGCCAAGGCCAACGTGTGGATCTTCCGACGCACGAACGGCCGGATCGGCGCCAAGTGGCGGATCGGAGCGGGCTGGAAGAAGCCGGTGCCGGTGTTGCTCCTCGAGCACGTCGGGCGCAAGAGCGGAACCCGGTTCACGACCCCGCTGCTCTACCTGGCCGACGGACCCGACCTCGTGATCGTGGCCTCCCAGGGCGGACTGCCGAAGAACCCGCAGTGGTTCCACAACCTCGTCGCGGCACCCGACACGGTCGTCGCGCTGCCCCGTGAGCGCAGCCGACCCGTGCACGCCCGGGTCGCCGACGCCGCTGAGCGCGCCGCGCTCTGGCCGCGGCTGGTCGAGCTCTACGCCGACTTCGCCAACTACGAAGCATGGACCGACCGGGAGATCCCGGTCGTCATCCTCGAACCGCGCTGAGGAGCGAGCATGGACCTCCAGGAACTGATCGACCGCGCCGAGATCACCGACGCCATCACCCGCTACACGCTGGCCGTCGACGAAGGCGACTTCGACCGCCTCGGCACGGTGTTCACGCCCGACGCCCACATCGACTACACCGAGAGCGGCGGCATCGCCGACGCTTTCCCGGTGGTCAGGTCGTGGCTCGCCGAGAACCTGCCCGCGTTCTCCACCCACCGCGTGCACGCGGTCGCCCAGGTCGACTTCGTGTTCGCTGACTCGCGTGACGAGGCCGACGTGTCGGCGTACTTCTACAACCCGATGCGGATCGCCGACGGCCAGGGCGGCGAGCGGGTGGTCGAGGTCGGCGGCATCTACCGCCACCACTTCGTCCGGACCGGCGACGGCTGGCGGTCCGACCGCCTCCACGAACAGGTCGTCTGGACCCGCGGCTTCTGAATCCGCCCGATCGGACCCGCTCCCTGCCGCCTCTGCGGTGACACAGGTTTGGTTGCGTCGCCCCGGTCACGGACAATGGCACGGTGAGCGACCCGCAGCAGGAGCCCCGCTTCGACCGCCCCGTGCTCAACGGGCTGGTCGCGCTGGTCGCGGTCGCCCTCGGCGTGGGCCTGATCCTCGCCCTGGTCGCGCTGATGGGTTCCAAGGTCCTCGGCCTCGGTGACGACGGCGGGTCCTCGACGGCCGGCTCCACCCGCAACGAGTCGATGTACCTGCCGACTCCGGCCGAGACGGAGGATTCCCGTGGTCCGCGGATCACGCTGAACACCGAGTCGCCCGAGGAGTCCGAGTCCAGCGAAGGGACGGACGAGGAGACCGAGGAGACCGAGGAGACGGAGTCGACCGACACCGCGTCCCCCGAACTGGGCGAGATCTCCCTCCAGGCCGTCGACAACAGCGTCGCCGCGGACGAGCGGATCTACTTCAGCGGTGTCTACCCCGGCGGCGAGGGCGCGATCCTGTGGCTCCAGCGCTGGGAGAACAACGGCTGGGCTGACTTCCCGGCCAGTGTCGGCGTCACCAACGGCACCTTCTCCAGCTACATCTTCACCGGCATGAGCGGGCTCAACCGCTTCCGGGTGATCGACCGCGACGACGGCACGGTCAGCAACGAGATCCGCGTCCAGGTCGGCTGAGCTCGACCGTCTGGAATTTCTTCGGCCCACCGGGAACACCCGGTGGGCCGTCGCCGTTGTGCCCTGTGTAAGACTTGAGTCCATCCGGCTCAACTAACTTGACGCAGATGTCCCGTCCCGGTGATTCGGGAACGGGCCCACCACCAGCAACACGGAGGAACAACAACATGGCACGAGCTGTCGGCATCGACCTCGGTACGACGAACAGCGTCGTCGCAGTCCTCGAAGGTGGCGAGCCCACCGTCATCGCGAATGCCGAGGGCGCCCGGACCACCCCGTCCGTCGTCGCGTTCGCGAAGAGCGGCGAGGTGCTCGTCGGCGAGGTCGCGAAGCGTCAGGCGGTCACCAACGTCGACCGCACCATCCGGTCCGTCAAGCGCCACATGGGCACCGACTGGACCCAGCACGTCGGCGAGCCGGTGGACAAGGACTTCACGCCGCAGCAGATCTCGGCGTTCATCCTGCAGAAGCTCAAGCGCGACGCGGAGGCCTACCTCGGCGAGACCGTCACCAACGCGGTGATCACCGTCCCGGCGTACTTCTCCGACGCGCAGCGCCAGGCGACCAAGGAAGCCGGCGAGATCGCCGGCCTCAAGGTCGACCGCATCGTCAACGAGCCGACTGCCGCGGCGCTGGCCTACGGCCTCGACAAGGGCGACGACCAGACGATCCTCGTCTACGACCTCGGTGGCGGCACGTTCGACGTGTCCCTGCTCGAGATCGGCGAGGGTGTCGTCGAGGTCAAGGCCACCAGCGGTGACAACCACCTCGGTGGTGACGACTGGGACAACGCCGTCGTCGAGTGGATGGTCAAGAAGTTCAAGGACGCCAACGGTGTCGACCTGTCCAAGGACAAGATCGCCGCGCAGCGCCTGCAGGAGGCCGCAGAGAAGGCGAAGATCGAGCTGTCGTCCTCGAGCGACACGACGATCCACCTGCCCTACATCACCCACGGCGAGAACGGTCCGCTGCACTTCGAGGAGCGGCTCAGCCGGTCCGAGTTCCAGCGGCTGACCGCCAGCCTGCTCGAGCGCACCAAGGCGCCGTTCCAGAACGTCCTCAAGGACGGCGGACTCGCCATCTCCGCGATCGACCACGTGGTCCTCGTCGGTGGCTCCACCCGGATGCCCGCCGTCACCGACCTGGTCAAGGAGATGCTCGGCGGCAAGGAGCCCAACAAGGGCGTCAACCCCGATGAGGTCGTCGCGGTCGGCGCCGCGCTCCAGGCCGGCGTCCTCGCCGGTGAGGTCAAGGACGTGCTGCTCCTCGACGTGACTCCGCTGAGCCTCGGCATCGAGACCAAGGGTGGGGTGTTCACCACGCTCATCGAGCGCAACACCACGATCCCGACCAAGCGCTCGGAGATCTTCACGACCGCTGACGACAACCAGCCGTCGGTCGAGATCAAGGTGGCGCAGGGCGAGCGGGCGATCTGGGCGCAGAACCAGCAGCTCGGCAACTTCGAGCTGACCGGCCTTCCGCCGGCCCCGCGTGGCATCCCGAAGATCGAGGTCACCTTCGACATCGACGCCGACGGCATCGTCCACGTCTCCGCGAAGGACCAGGCCTCGGGCCGCGAGCAGTCGATGACCATCTCCGGTGGCAGCGCGCTGTCCAAGGACGACATCGACCGCATGGTCAAGGAAGCCGAGCAGTTCGCCGAGGAGGACGCCAAGCGTCGCGAGGCCGTCGAGGTCCGCAACCAGGGCGACCAGCTCGTCTACACGACCGAGAAGTTCCTCGCCGACAACGGCGACAAGATCCCGGACGACGTCAAGACCGAGGTCAACGCCGACGTCGAGGCGCTCAAGGGTGTCCTCGAGAACGCCGAGGCCGACTCCGAGACGTTGACCGCCGCCATCAGCAAGCTGGGTGAGTCCAGCCAGAAGATGGGCGCCGCGATGTACGCCGCAGCTGAGGCGGAGTCCGCCGCTGCCGGTGGCACCACCGGCGCCACGGGCGAGTCCGACGACGACGTCGTCGAGGCCGAGATCGTCGACGACGAGGGCGATGCGGCTGCCGAGGGCGACGCCAAGTGACCGACGACAACGTCGTACCGGAGGGGGAGCAGCCCGACGCGGCTGCTCCCTCCCCGGAGGTCCCTGAGGTCGACGCGGCCCCGGAGGTCGAGGCGGTCGAGGAGACGCCCGAGGCCGACGAGCTCACCGTGACGAAGATGGCCCTGGAGGAGCGCACGCTCGACCTCCAGCGGCTCCAGGCCGAGTACCTCAACTACAAGCGCCGGGTCGAGCGCGATCGTGAGCTCCTGCGGGAGAACGCGACGTACTCCGCCCTGACGCCGATCGTCGAGGTCCTCGACAACATCGATCGCGCGCGGGAGCACGAGCCGCTGGAGGGCGGTTTCAAGGCCGTCGCCGAACAGCTCGAGCGCACTGTCGCCGGACTCGGTCTGACCAAGTTCGGCGAGGTGGGCGATGCCTTCGACCCCACGGTCCACGAGGCGCTGTCGCACATCGGGACCGACCCGGAGGTCACGGTGACCACCTGCAAGCTGGTCGCCAAGGCGGGCTACAAGTTCGGTGACCGGGTCGTGCGTGCTGCGCAGGTCCTGGTCGTCGACCCTGTCGAATAGGCCTACTCGGCGAAACACATGAGGGAGGTGCGTGCATGAGTGAAGAGGGCATTCGGTCCGACTGGGCCACGAAGGACTTCTACGCCGAGCTCGGCGTCACGAAGTCCGCGACGACGGACGAGATCAAGAAGGCCTATCGAAAGCTGGCGCGCGCCAACCACCCCGACTCGAACCCCGACGACAAGGCCAAGCACGAGAAGTTCAAGGCGGTTGCCGAGGCCTACGACGTCATCGGTGAGCCCGCCAAGCGCAAGAAGTACGACGAGGCGCGGGAGATGTTCCGCCGCGGCGGGTTCCCCGCGGGCGGTGGCTTCGGTGGCGGCGGCTACGGCGGTGGCGTCAACGTCGAGGACCTGCTTCGCGAACGGGCCGGTGGCGGGGGCGGTGGCTTCGGCGACCTGTTCGGCGACCTGTTCGGCGGTGGCTTCGGCCAGGGTGGTCGCCGCTCGGCGCCGCGACCGGCGCGCGGTGGCGACCTCGAGACGACCGCGACGATCGGGTTCTCCGACGCGCTCGACGGCGTCACGGTGTCGCTGCGCATCAGCTCCGACAGCGCCTGCGGCACCTGCAACGGCACGGGCGGCAAACCGGGCACCAAGCCGCACGTGTGCGCGACCTGCGACGGCACCGGTTTCGTGACCGCCTCGGTCGGCGGGGCCTTCTCGATGAACGAGACCTGCCCGTCCTGTGGCGGTCGCCAGCTCGTCTACGACGACGCGTGCCCGACCTGTCACGGGAGCGGACGCGGCAAGGCGGCCCGCACGATCCAGGCCAAGATTCCGGCGGGGGTCAAGGACGGCCAGCGGATCCGGCTGCGCGGCAAGGGAGCGCCCGGCGAGAACGGCGGTCCTGCCGGCGACCTCTACGTCACCGTCAAGGTCTCCTCGCACCGGGTGTTCGGCCGCAAGGGCGAGCACCTCACCGTCGACGTCCCGGTCTCCTTCGCCGAGCTCGCGCTCGGTGCCGAGATCAAGATCCCGACGCTCGGTGGCGCGCCGGTCACCCTGCGCATCCCGGCGGGGACTCCCAACGGCCGGACCTTCCGGGTCCGGGGCAAGGGTGCACTGCATTCCGACGGGACTCGGGGCGACCTGCTCGCCACGGTCGACGTCCAGGTGCCGGGGACCCTCGATCCTGCGGCGCGTGAGGCGCTGGAGGCCTTCGCGGCTGCCACGTCAGCGACCACCCTGCGCGCCGGTCTGTTCGCGGACGGTCAGTGATGGTGTCCGCGACGCAGGGCCCCCCGGGCGAGGGCGAGGCCGTCTTCGTGATCAGCGTGGCCGCTCAGCTGAGCGGCCTGCACCCGCAGACCCTGCGCACCTACGAGCGGGTCGGGCTGATCACGCCCGGCCGCACGGGCGGCGGGGGGCGGCGATACTCCTACAGCGACATCGAGCGGCTTCGTGGCATCGCGGAGCTGACCGCCTCCGGCATCGGGATCGAAGGCGTACGCCGGATCCTGGACCTCGAGAACGCCGCGGCCGCCCTGCGCGCCCGCAACGCCGAACTGGTCGCCGAGCTCGAAGCCGTCCGTGAGGCGCTGCGGCAGGCGCTCGCCGTACGGCCCGCGGCGCCGCGGAGCAACCTTCCCGCCGTCCCGCAGGCAGCGATCGGCCAGTCCGTGGTGGTCTGGCGCCGCAAGTCCTGAGCTGAGCCTGCCCCCGTCACTTCGGGTAGGTGCCCTGGCGCGCCTCGGTCCAGCAGGACCGGTCGTCGATGCCGTCGGGGGTGGTGTTCTGCGTGCCGTTGGCGTTGAAGCCGATGGAGTCGGTGAACGGCAGCACCTTGATCGTGAGGTTCGGCAGCGTGATGTCGCCCGAGACCTGCGCCTGCCAGAGATGGCCGTACGCCGCGTTGAGGGTGCCGCGGGTCGCATCGATCCCGGTGTAGCCCTGGCCGTTGGTGTGGCCGCCGTTGCCGGTCGCGGAGTAGGCGTTCGGCCCGGTCGAGCCGGGGCCGTAGAAGCCGCCGTCCCACGTCTGGGGAACGGCGAACGGGTTCGCCAGGTAGGGCGCGGCCCCCGGAGCAGTGGTCAGGTCCGTGCTCGCCTGACCGATCTGGGTGCTGCCCTGCAGGTTGATCCCGGCGCCGCGCAGTGACGTCACGTCGAGCGCGGCGTTGTTGGCCCGGCTCTCGAGTGCGGCGGTGCCGTCGCCCGCGGTCAGCTTGATCGTGTACTTGACGAGTCCGGCGACGGTCTCGGTCTTGGAGATGCAGAGGCCGTTGAGCGTCGCGGTGGCGAAGCCGGCGCGCAGCACGTTCTTCCAGGTGCCGTCGCCGAGACGCACCGGCGCCATTCCGAAGGCGGCGTCGTCGGCCGTGATCTGGCTCGAGGAGAATGTCGCGTTGCCGTCCTGGATGATGATCGTGGAGTCGAGGCCGAAGGCGTGGGTCCACGTCAGCGAAGCGAGGGCGGCCAGTGTTCCCAGTGACGTGACCAGGGCTCCGGCCATGGGGCCCCAGCGGGTGCCGTGCCGCGTCGCATCGCCCGCCGGCCCGGTGCCCATCAGCTCACCGAGATCGTCGTGTTCGGCAGCTGGATCGAGTTCAGCGGGTTGCCGGAGCCGTCGACCGGGATCTGGGTGTACGGGTCCGACGGGTTCTGTCGGTGCGTCACCAGGTAGTAGAGGTCGAGGTTGACTCCGAGCAGGGTGTAGTTCTCGCCGCCGCCGAGCCACTGGGCGAGGTCGCCCGCGAAGTCGGAGGCGCTGAGCTCGCACGTTCCGCCGATGCCGAGGAAGCCGCCGCGGGCGGTGCCGCCCACCAGCGCGCAGGCCAGGTGGGTCGCGGTCGGGAGCTCGGCGACCGGCACCGTGAACGAGCTGTTGGCCGTGGCCAGCACCTCTGTCCAGACACCGGATCCGCCGATGGTGATGGCCTGGTCGGGGTCGATGGTCAGCCGGTAGTTGGCAGCCGATTTCGGGCCCGGCGCGTCGGTGCTGTCGGCGTACAGCTGGATGTCGGTCGTTCCCGCCGGGGCGCACGCGCCGATGGGGGTGGTGTCGCCGGTGCAGAATTGCAGGCCGCTGAACGCCAGCTGGTAGAGGTCGGTCCGGGACCCGGCCGCGGCGTAGAACACGGTGTCGGGAAACTTGCGGCCGTACGCCGTGCGGATCTGGCCGATGGCGGGCGTCGTGCTCGACGTCGCCACGTTTCCGGACTGGAGGTGCCAGCGCACGCCGGCCAGGCAGGGATGCATCCGGCCGGCCGCGTTGAAGTCGCCCGCGCCGTTGTCGAGCTGGATCTCCTGACGACGTTGCTGCGGATCGCTGCTGCCCGGCTGGTCGCAGGCGAAGGGCTGGTAGGCGCTGGAAAAGGCCTGGCCGCGGGCGTCGTCGCCCGGTCCGGGGAGCACGATCGCCGCGGCGGCGACAGCCAGCACGGCCAGGACGACGACCAGACGCTGGTGGCCGACCGACAGCTGCCCCGGCAGGTGGGGGTCAGACCGCGGCATCGGCGACCTCCGGCGTCGTACGACGACGACGGCGGCCGCCGGTCGATCGTGCCGGCTTCGGCGCCTTCTCGCCCCACGCCCACATCATCGAGCCGCCGACGATGCCGAGCACCGACCCGAGCAGGTAGCCGCCCAGGTTGGCAGCGACGAAGGCGGCGAGGGACAACAGCACGGCCATGAGTCCGAGGAGGCCGCGGTAGTGCGGTGCGCACCAGGTGACCACTCCGAACAGGATCAGCGAACCGCCGAGGATGTAACCCGCGGAGAAGCTCCAGCCACCCGTGACGGCGAGGACGAACGAGAAGAACATCGACCGGATGATCCAGGCGCCGGCCACGATGCACCACAGCCCGCCCCAGAACGGACGGGTCCTCCGGAAGGCGCGGAACCAGGCCCACGCAGCGCGCACGGCGGCCATCACTGGGCCGCCTGGGTCGGGCAGTCGGCCTGGGTCTTGTGGCCCGGGATGACCTTGATCTTGAGGTTCGGCAACGTGATCGCTCCCTGCAGGTTGATGCCGTAGGTGTCGCCGCCCAGGCCGCCGACGTTGATCCGGTCGACGGTCAGGCCGAAGTCGCCCGCGTCGGGCTGGCCCTGGCCGGCGGGCCACGTGATGCCGGCGGTCGTGTCGACCGTGTCGGCGCTCTGGCCGAGGTTCATCCCGCTGATCTTGTTGCCGAAGCCGCTCAGTGAGCGGGAGTTGACGAAGAGGTTGCTCGCGGTGATGTGGTTGCCGCCGGTGAGCTGCCCGTTCGCGTCGAAGGTGAGGGGCGCCCCGGCGCCGTCGGTCGTCGTGTTCGAGCCGTTGCTGAACGCGCTCTTGACCGGCACGCCGGCGATGATCATCAAGGTGACCTCACCGAGGACGGGGACGTTCTCGTGCGCGATGGCGCAGAGTCCGGCCAGCTTCGCCGAGCGGATGCCGAGCTCGGTGACGCCGTTGTCGGTGCCGGTCGAGGTGTCGTTGGTGGCGAGGAAGCCTGCTGCCTGTTCGCCCTGGAGATAGTTCGAGTAGAGCTGGAACTCCTGGTTCGCCGTCGTGAAGTTCACGGCCAGCACGTCGCTGCTCACGAGCTGGAACAGGCCGATCAGGCTGCACAACCCGCCAGCGAGCGGTACGACGGCGCGGGTCCGGGTGCCGCGGCGGGTCGCCGCCTCCTCCTTCATCGACGCGGCGCGGGCGCGCAGTTGCGAGCGGGCGCGGTTCACCTCGCCGCCCGGCGCTGTGCTCGCCGCTCGGCCTTGACCTGGTCTCTGGCGGCGAAGCGCTCCAGCTGCTTCTCGGAGTACGGCGTCCAGGCGAAGACCAGGCCGGCGCCGGTGATGCCGAGCACCATGCCGATGAGCCAGCCGCCCAGGTTGGCCAGGGGCAGCGAGGCGACGGACAGCATCGTCGCGATGATCGCCGGGAAGTGGCGCTGGGCCGGCAGGACCAGCGCGATGCCCGCGGCGGCGGCCATGCCCCCGGCGATCAGCAGCGGCGTGATGGTGCGGACACCCACGGTTGTGTAGAACTCGAAGGTGCCGCCCAGCAACGGCTGGGCGATGAAGAACGCGCCGAGAGCGAGGACCAGGGCTCCCCAGAACGGCCGGGTGCGGCGGAACCGGGTGAAGCGGTGCCAGGCCCGCGCCGGAAGCGCGGGGCGCGAGGCGGGGGCGGACGGTGCGGCGACAGGGTTGTCGGAGATGTCAGTCATGCGGATGTGTCCCAACGAGAACAGTGATGGTGCCCGCGGGGGCGCACAGCAGTGCGCGCCCCCACGGGACGGGTGTACGGCGAGCCGCCGGGTCCGACGTCAGTCGGGCCGGGAGCAGGAAGCGGTACCGCGGGTGATCGACCGGAGGTCGATCAGTTGCCGAGCGCGACCGAGAGCGAAAGGTCGTCGAGAGCCAGGCTCTGCAACGTGATCGCGTAGGCCACGGCGTTGACGTTCGGCAAGTCGGCCGAACTGCTCGTCAGCGCAAAGGCGTCAGCGACGTAGCCGCTGTCGGTGGTGGTGTTGGTGAATCCGGCCTCGGACTGCGCGACACCGATGGTGGTGGTGCCGAGCGTGGCGCCGTCGGGGGTGTTCAACGTCTTCGCGTTGAGCCCGACGGCACCGAGCGAGATCGTGGTGTCGGTCGAAGACACCTCGAGGTGTGCCGGAAGGTTGATCAGCGGGATCGTCACATCAGGTGTGATGACCTCGATTCCGCTGGCCGTGGTGATGGCGCCGGTCTCGGCGTACACCGTGGCCTGGTCACCGCCAGCAACGTCGGCTGCGCCCACGCGCGCCTTCAGGCCGTTGCTCTCGATGCGATCACTGTTGAGTGTGAACCCTTCGGCCGACGCCAGGACAGCGCCGACCATTCCCTGCAGCATCGCGACTCCGAGCCCTGCGGTCAGCAAGGTGGCGGGGACGGTGACTGCTGCGAACCGGCCCAGACGGGTACGGCCCATTCCTTCTTGCTTCTTCAATTTGATCCTCCGAGGCATCCCGTCGATCCCTCCCGAACCGACGGTGGAACGCTGGCCGCATCCCCATGCCTGAGACCAAGCGGAGCGAGTGTGCCACAGGAAACGTGATGAGCGCGACAATTTGTCGCGGGTACTTCTCAGGTCCGTCGGGTCGTGGCCGATCCCGTACCGTTCGGGCCGTGAGTCGTCGAGCCGATGCCCGCCCGTGGCTGCGCACCACGCTCGGCGTCGTCGCGTTGATCGCCTTCTTCGCCGTGATGCTCGTGGTAATCGCCGCGCTGGCCTTCTCGGTCAAGGTCTCCGGCAGCAGCATGGAACCGACGCTGACCAGTGGCGACCGGCTTCTCGTCGACATCTTCGGCAAGGACGACATCGAGCGCTTCGACATCGTCGAGAGCTCCCTCGGCGACCGTGAGATCCCTGTGGTGAAGCGGGTGATCGGCTTGCCCGGCGACCAGATCCAGGTCAGCGCAGGCGCCGACCGCCCCGTCGTACGCGTGCGTCCGGAGGGCGAGGACGTCACCTACGTGGTCGACAATCCGGCGTGGGTGGGCCGGGTCGGCGACAAGGACCAGCCGTGCTGCCTCGACGACGGTACGTCGCAGCGCCGCGGCCAGGCGCTCACGTGGGTGACCGTGCCCGAGGGCCACTTCTGGGTCGTCGGCGACAACTGGGGTGCCTCGGACGACTCCCGGACCTTCGGATTCGTCGCCGCCGACGAGGTGCAGGCGAAGATCGCCTTCCGGCTCCAGCCCCTCAGTGACTTCGGAGAGCTCGACCACGATGTCCGGCTGGATCTGGACGACGAGGTTCCTGCGACACCGTGACCTGAGATCCCCGTGCCAAGAGTGACGAGAGGCACTAACCTCAGCCCGTCGGGACCGTCAGTGGCGCTGGGGCACTGCGGGTCGCCAGGACAGGGGTAGTGATGGACGCGGTGGGTGACTTCTTCAGGGACTGGGTGAGTGGTGATCTCACGGGCTCCCATGGTGTCGACTGGTTCGCGTTCATCTCGATCCCCTTCTTCACCGGCATCATCGGCTACCTGATCAACTGGTCGGGCCTGTGGATGCTGTTCAAGCCGATCAACTTCTACGGCTTCAGGATCGCCGGGCTCAAGGAAGTCACGGGCCTGATGCCCCGCAAGGTGCAGGAGATCCCCGGCTGGATGGAGGGCCGCCTCGGCTGGCAGGGCATCGTCCCCGCCCGGGCCGCCAAGATGGGCAGCATCGCCGTCGACAAGGTGATCGCGAAGCTCGGTACGCCCGCTGAGTTCTACGCCCAGCTGGAGCCCGACCAGATCGCCGAGCACATCGTCAACGTGTTCCGTCCTGACCTCCCCGAGCTCGTCAACGAAGTCATGATGCGCGAGCACCCACGGTTGTGGAGCGACCTTCCGCGGCCCGTCCGCACGGCTGTGATCGACCGCGTCCAGGCCCAGCTGCCGGCGGTCGTCAAGACGATCACCGACGAGATCGGTGTCCACATCGACCAGCTGCTCGACCCGAAGATCATGGTCATCGACCACTTCCGGGCGAACCCGCAGCTCGTGGTCAAGGTGTTCAAGGACGTGGGTCAGAAGGAACTGAACACGATGGTGAACGTCGGGTTCATCTTCGGTTTCCTGCTGGGCATCCCGGTCGCGATCGTCGACCAGACCTGGCACATCTGGTGGCTGCTGCCGCTCCTGGGCATCGTGGTCGGGTGGGTGACCAACCTGCTCGGCATGTACCTGATCTTCGACCCGCCGGACGCCAAGCGGATCTTCGGCATCAAGGTCCAGGGACTGTTCCTGCGTCGCCAGGACGAGTGCGCCGAGGTCTATGCGCGGATCATCGCCGACGACGTGATCACGCTCGAGCGCATCGGTGACTTCCTGATGGATGGCCCCCGAGGCGACCGCACACGCCAGATGATCGCCACCGCCATGCGGCCGGCCATCGACAAGGCAGCCGGCCCGTTGCGCGGCGCGGTCAATGTCGCCATGGGTGGCAAGCGCTACGACCGGATCAAGGACTCGTTCGCGATGGAGGCCGTGGGCCGCACGATCACGCCGTTCCGCGACGCCGAGTTCTCGAGGAAGCAGTCGGAGAAGATCAAGGTGCTGATCGCCCGGCGCACCAAGGAGCTCCCGCCCAAGGACTTCGTCGAGATGATGCGCTCGGCCATCAAGGAGGACGAGTGGATGCTCTACCTCCACGGCGCCGTGATGGGCGCAGCAGGCGGATTCCTCCACCTCGCGCTCTTCAACTGGGGCCTGATCCCCGGGTTCCCGCCGTGAGGCGTGACTCGTGGGGGTGACCAGCAGGGTGCGGGGCGGATCGCCCGAGGTGTTGTTGATGGAGGATGGGACCGTGGCCAGAGAATCAAGTTCGGACAACCGGGGCGTGGGCGGCGAAGACCTGCCCCGCCTGCCTGCGCTGACCGGTCCGGCAGTCGTCGAGTCCCTGCCCGGTCTGGCGCGGGTCGCCGGCTCGGCAGCGCTGCACACGGCTGGTTGGGGTGTCCGTACGACGGCTCGCAACTGGATGCGTGTCGGCAAGGCGGTCACGAACCGCGACGAGGCCGCCACGCTGATCCGCGAGGTGGGCTCGGTGGTCGGTGCCGTGGGCGAGATCGCCCGGCAGCTGACCGACGGGACGCCGATGGCCACCGCGTTCCTCCGTGTCGGCGAGTCCCTCGGCGGCAGTCTGCCCAACGGGATCGGTGACCGGCCCGCCGGGACCGCGGCGCCTGCCTCGGTCGTCGACGGCCAGGTCCTGTCCAGTCGCCCGTTGTCGTTGCGTGACCGCGGCACCGAGCTGCTGGAGAAGTCCCGCGACGTGTGGGGCCAGAACGACCGGCACCCCGCCTTCGACCGGATCCTCGACGAGCTCGCACCCGACGAGGCGCGCATCCTGGTGATGCTGCTGCGCAACGGGCCGCAGCCGAGCGTCGACGTCCGAACGGGGGGCCCGATCGGCATGATGAGCAGCCAGCTGATCGCCCCCGGCCTCAACATGGTCGGCGCCCGGGCTGGCCTGCGCTACATCGAGCAGGTGCCGTCGTACCTCAACAACCTGTTCCGGCTCGGCCTGGTCTGGTTCTCGCGTGAGGCCGTGGAGGACCACCTTGAGTACCAGGTGCTCGAGGCGCAGCCGGACGTCCTGGCCGCGATGCACTCGGTGAAGTTCGCCAAGGTCGTGCGCCGCAGCGTGCACCTCACGCCGTTCGGCGAGGAGTTCTGCAAGCTCGCCCTCGTCGACGAGCGCACCGCGACCAGCGTCGAACTCCCCGGCCACGACGCACCGCCGGAGATCGACAGCGACTGATCCCTGAATTCTCAGAGTTGAGTGGAACAGACTCAACTTTGCGCGCGTTGGAATGAGTGTCACGATCCAGTCCCACGCACGTTGAGGAGAGCAGAACCCCATGAGCCAGTTCGGGGCAGACAAGTTCACCACCCGTAGCCGCGAAGCCATCGAGGCAGCGCAGCTGGCCGCCACCACGGCGGGCAACACCACCGTCGAGCCGATCCACCTGCTCGTCGCGCTGCTCCTGCAGGCCGACGGCACCGCAGCCAGCCTGGTCGCCAAGGCCGGGGTCGACGCTCCTTCTCTCGTCCACGCGGCCTCGGCCGTTCGCGACGGCCTGCCCAGCGCGAGCGGCGCAACCGTCCAGCAGCCGGCCGCCTCGGCCGCGCTGACCCGCGTCCTGGCCTCGGCCCTGGACCTTGCCCGTTCGATGAAGGACGAGTACGTCGCCTCGGAGCACCTGCTCATCGCGTTGGCGACCGTCGAGTCCTCCGCCAGGACGGTGCTGGCCGACGCCGGCCTGACCGACGAGGGGCTGCGCGGGTCGCTGACGGCCGTCCGCGGCAACCGGCGGGTCACCTCGCAGGACGCCGAGTCGACCTACGAAGCGCTCGAGAAGTACTCCGTCGACCTCACGGCAGCCGCTGACGAGGGCCGGCTCGACCCCGTCATCGGGCGGGACGCCGAGATCCGCCGCGTCATCCAGGTGCTGTCGCGGCGTACCAAGAACAACCCGGTCCTGATCGGGGAGCCCGGCGTCGGCAAGACCGCCGTCGTCGAAGGGCTCGCCCAGCGGGTCGTCGCCGGCGACGTGCCCGACTCGCTCAAGGACCGTCGCGTGCTGTCCCTGGACCTGGCCGCGATGGTGGCCGGCGCGAAGTACCGCGGCGAGTTCGAGGAGCGGCTCAAGGCCGTCCTCGAGGAGATCAAGCAGGCCAGCGGCCAGATCATCACGTTCATCGACGAGCTCCACACGGTGGTCGGTGCTGGTGCCGGCGGCGACTCCGCCATGGACGCCGGCAACATGCTCAAGCCGATGCTCGCGCGCGGTGAGCTGCACATGATCGGCGCGACCACGCTCGATGAGTACCGCGAGCGGATCGAGAAGGACCCGGCCCTGGAACGGCGCTTCCAGCAGGTCTTCGTCGGGGAACCCTCCGTCGAGGACACGATCCAGATCCTGCGCGGCATCCAGGAGAAGTACGAGGCGCACCACGGCGTGCGGATCACCGACGCGGCCCTGGTGGCCGCGGCGACGCTGTCCGACCGCTACATCACCGGACGCCAGCTGCCCGACAAGGCCATCGACCTGATCGACGAGGCGGCATCACGTCTGCGGATGGAGATCGAGTCCTCCCCGGAGGAGATCGACCAGCTCCGTCGGCAGGTGGACCGCCTCCGGATGGAGGAGTTCGCCCTCGACAGGGAGTCCGACGACGCGTCCCGTGAGCGCCTCGAGATCCTGCGCCAGGACCTCGCCGACAAGGAGGAGGCGTTGCGCGGCCTCGACGCGCGCTGGGAGCTCGAGAAGGCGTCCCTGGAGGGCGAGGGCGAGCTGCGTCGTCAGCTCGACCACCTGCGGATCGAGGCCGAGAAGCTGATGCGAGCCGGTGATCTGGAGGGTGCGAGCCGGATCAACTACGAGTCGATTCCCGCGCTGGAGCGGCAGATCGCGTCGGCCGAGGTCTCGACCGGTTCGATCACCAGCGACGTGACCGAGAAGCTCGTCGGCGACGAGGTCGGCCCGGTGCAGATCGCCGAGGTCGTCGAGGCGTGGACCGGCATCCCCACCGGCCGGATGTTGCAGGGCGAGACCGCGAAGTTGCTCGACATGGAACAGGTCATCGGCTCGCGCCTGATCGGGCAGGTCGAGGCCGTCCGCGCGGTCGCTGACGCCGTACGACGCTCGCGGGCAGGCATCTCCGACCCCAACCGGCCGACCGGCTCGTTCCTCTTCCTCGGTCCGACGGGGGTCGGCAAGACCGAGCTCGCGAAGTCGCTGGCCGACTTCCTGTTCGACGACGAGCGGGCGATCATCCGGATCGACATGAGCGAGTACTCCGAGAAGCACTCGGTCTCGCGTCTGGTCGGTGCACCTCCCGGCTACGTCGGGTACGACGAGGGCGGTCAGCTCACCGAAGCCGTCCGCCGGCGCCCGTACTCGGTCGTGCTGCTCGACGAGGTGGAGAAGGCCCACCCCGAGGTCTTCAACATCCTGTTGCAGGTGCTCGATGACGGCCGGCTCACTGATGGCCAGGGGCGCACCGTGGACTTCCGCAACACGATCCTGATCCTGACCTCGAACCTCGGCTCGCAGTTCCTCGTCGACCCGACGATGGAGTCCGAGGCACAGCAGGCGGCCGTGCTGGCGACCGTCCGGCAGGCGTTCAAGCCCGAGTTCCTCAACCGGCTCGACGAGATCGTCACGTTCGACGCCCTCAGTCGGGACGACCTGGCGACGATCGTGGAGCTGCAGCTCCGGCTGCTCGAGAACCGGCTGGCCGGTCGGCGGATCTCGCTCGAGGTCACGCCGGAGGCGCGTGCCTGGCTGGCGGACGTCGGCTACGACCCGGCGTACGGCGCCCGGCCGCTGCGTCGGCTCATCCAGTCGGCGATCGGCGACCCGCTGGCCCGGCTGCTGATCGGTGGCGAGGTCGCCGACGGTGGCGCGGTCAAGGTCGACCGAGGCGAGGACGGACTGCTCGTGACCGTCTGATGGAATGGGCGCCATGAGCCAGGAGCAGGCACGGCCCGGACACGCGACGCTCGCGGGCTCGATCATCGTCGGATGCTCGGTCATCGTGGTGTTGTCGGCCTGGGAGCGGATCTCGACGCTGCGGACGATCGAGTCGCAGGAGGCGCTCCAGCGCACCCTCGCCGACCCGCCGATGAGTGGGCTCGGACTCACCGTCGACGGCTACACCGACCTGCTGCAGACACTGTGCGTGATCGGCGCCGCGGCCGCGACCGCGGCGGCGATCCTCGGTGTCCAGGTCTTCAAGCGCTCGACCAGTGCCCGGCTGGCGCTGACCGGACTGAGCCCCGTGCTGCTCGTCGGAGGGCTCGCGGCGGGCGACTTCTTCGGACCGATGGTCGTCACGGGCATCGTGCTGCTGTGGCTGCAGCCGACGCGTGACTGGTATGCCGGGCGCCCCTGGGCGCAGGCCCACGAGCAGCGCCGGGCCGAGCGCCTCGCCGACCTGCGCCCGCCGAATTCGCCGACCGTGCCGCCCGCCGCGGTGGAGACGCCGCCGCAGCACCCGGTCGGGTCCGGCGGCCCGGCCCCCGCATCGCCGGGTCCCGTTCTGCCGGGGCCGGCCCCGGCGGGTCCGGTGTTCGGCGAGCCGGTCCAGCAGTACGCCCGGCCGGGCGACGTACGACGGACGAAGCCGCAGGCTCTGGTCGCGGCCTGTGCGCTGACCTGGGTCACCTCGACCGTCGTCCTGGTCGGGCTCGGCCTGACGGCAGCGTTCCTGCCCTCGCAGTCCAAGGACCTGCTGGCCGAGGTCACCCGCGAGGAGCCGCGGATGGTCGAGGTCTACGAGGTCACCGAGAACAGCCTGCTGATCGCGCTCTATCTCATGCTGGTGGTCTTCGCGATCTGGGCGGTGGCGGCGATCGTGCTCGCGTGGCTCGCCTACGTCGGCCAGAACTGGGCGCGGATCACGCTGGTGGTGTCGGCGATCACCGCCGGGGTCCTGGTGCTGGCGGTGGCGATCGGCGCCTGGCCGCTGCTGATCCTGGTCGTCGTGTTCGGCACGAGTGCGTGGATGCTGCTGCGACCCGAGGTCGGGCGCTGGTACCAGCGCTGATCATTTCTCCTGTGGGCGCTTGCCCAGGAACGGCCGGCCGAGCGCCTCGGCCGCGACGAGGGCCAGGAACCCGCTGAGCAACTTGTCCTCGACCGATGCCAGCAGGTTGCCGGCGAAGATCGACGCAAACAGGTGGTGCGTCACCGCGCGGATCGTGCCGATGACGTCGTCGGTCGCGTGCTGCGCCGTGCCGCCCAGCATCAGGATGATCGGGGCTGCCAGCAGGGAGCAGACGAGGGCGACGAGCAGGTTGAGAACGAAGTAGTGCGGAAGGGTCCGGCCCAGGCCGAGCCTGCGGACGCCGTACCCCCAGACGAGGGCGCCACCGACGTTCACGATCGCGAAGGGGATGGAGATCCAGCCGCTCAGCGCCGCGCCGCTGACGTTGGTGACGAGGCCGACGAGTGCTCCCCACCACGGGCCGAGGACGACGGCGGCAAGAGCCGTGCCGACCATGTCGAGGAAGAGCGTGACGTCGAGCGGGCGCAGCACCTGGTCGACCGTGATGCGGCCGAGCAGGTTCAGGGCCACGCAGCCCGTGAGGAGGGCGGCGACCCAGCGACGGGTCATCGGCCGTGACACCGTGGGCTCGGCCGCCGGAGGTGTCGTCCCCGGGTCGGCCGCGACCTTGCCGTGGGCCGCCAGGACGCGCGCCTCCCACGTCTGGACGTCGTCCTCCGCAACCCCGAGGGCCCGGACGATGTCGCCGACGAGCGCCGCATCCATCCGCCGCCGCCCGGGACGGAAGGCGTCGTAGACGGTGGTCCGCGCGGGGCGGGAGGATGCGGGGGACATGCCGCGGCCCTCGCGTTGGATGCCGATGCGCACCACGATGTCGTTGTACGACGGCATGCCGGCCGACGTTCTCAGTCGCTTGAGGTCCGCGGCGATGGCGTCGAAAGGCGTCGCGTCGACCGAACGGTCCGCGTCGTCCCCGCTCACACTGCCCCCCTGCCGGGCGCATCCCAGAGCGCCGCGCGTGACGCTATCGGCACCGGGAGGTTCGTGGATCGGTTTTCGAGATGGAAGACATCCCTGCGCGACGGGCCGCCGACCTGAAACGATCGCTCCCGAGGAGTGATGGATGATCAAGCTCAGCGTGCAGGACGGGACACGACGGCAGGCCGTCGCGGTCGACGGTCCCCGCGCGCGTGTCGGCCGGTCGCCCGAGTGCGAGGTGCAACTGCCCAGCGACCCCACGGTGTCGCGGGTCCACGCGCTCATCGACGTCGTCGGAGACACGTTGACGATCACCGACCCGGGCAGCCGCAACGGTGTCTACGTGAATGGCGCCCGGGTGCAGCAGAGCCAGACGTTGGCGGGTGGTGACCGGATCCGGGTCGGGCCGTTCGTGCTGATCGTGCAGAGTGACGCCGACGCCTACCTGGAGACCGTCGACGCGGCCGGAGCGGAGGGCGAGCGGTTGCAGGCGGCGACCGGCCTGTCCGCTCGGGAGGTCGAGGTGCTGCGCCTGGTCGCGGCCGGCCGGACCGATGCCGAGATCGCGACCACCCTCTTCGTCAGCGTGAAGACCGTCCAGTCCCACCTCGACCGGATGCGGGACAAGACCGGTTGCCGTCGTCGTCCCGAGCTCCTGCGGTTCGCGATCGACCATGGCATCGCCTGACCTGCCGGACCCCGGGGAGGACGGGGTGACGATCGACGCGGTGGGCTCCGCGCTGCCGTCGTCCGACGGTGGGCTGGGTGGGCTGGTCGCCGACCGCCGGATCGAGTTGCCGGTCAACCTGCCGGCGGCGCGCCGACGGCGCACGCGGGGTGCCGGATGGTTCGTGGTGGGGTTCTTGATGTCAGCGGGCCTGGGCGTAGCGATCTGGGTGCTGGTGGCGCTCGTCGTGTAGGGAAGGCGACGTCACGGTGAGCCGGGTAGTTGGCGCGTCGTGCCGTCAGCGTTCCCACAGGTCAGACCGCCCTGCGGGAACACCGAGGCTGGCCATGGGCTGCCTTCGAAAGTCGAGCAGAGGGGGACTCCGTCGGAGTTCGATGTCTCGGACCAACCGCCGTCGCTCCGTGTCCAGTACGCCGGTAGGCCGCGGGCGTAGCCACTGGCGTATCCGCGTGGGTCGTAGACCGCTACCTCGACCCAGGTGCCCGTCTCTCCGGTTTGGTCGGGGAACTCGTCTCCTGCGTACTTTCCGCGCGCGAGCTCGCCGATGAAGTCCTGGAAGTCCTGCGGCAAGTTGTTGAGTGCACGGACGTCACCGGTTCCATCGATCTCTGCCGGCGGTTCGAACACCGTCGGACCGGCGGGCGTCGTCGGAGTCGTCCGGGGTGGGGCGGCCGGGACGTCCTGGACGGCTGCGCGCCACGAGGGGGCCTGCACGTCGCCGCTGACGACCTGCTGCTGGTCGGTGCCGTCGACCGCGACGGTGTAGATGCCGTCGATGACGATCGACGTGGCGTCGTCACCCGCGAAGACCTCGTGTCCGCCCCGGAAGGCAACCCGGGTGCCGTCCGGTGACCAGGCCAGCTCGGCCTCCATCAGGTCGTTGTCGACCCGCACCTGGGTGCCGTCGTCGAGCGCCATGATGCTGAGGTAGGTGTCGTCGTCCTTGCGGACGTCGTAGTTGTTGAGATCCACGGCGACCACGCCGAGATGGGTCCCGTCGGGCGACCAGACGATCTCGCTGCTGCGGTTGTCGACACGGCCCACGGTGCGGCCACCCGCGCCGGTGGTGCTGATCGTTCGCACCTCGTGGCCCTGCCCGTCCTCCGTCCGATCGCCGAAGTAGGCGACCTGGGTGCCGTCGGGAGAGACCGCGAACCAGTCACTCCCCTGCAGTTCGCCGGGCCTGGCGTCGAACAGACGCCGTTTGCCCGTGCCGTCGCGTGACACCAGCGACACCGTCTGCCACGGGAGGCTTGAGTCCTCTGTCGAGAGCTCGGTCAGGACGAGGAGCGAGTTGTTCGCTGCCCACTGGGGCGAGGACGCGCCGGCGGCCACCTGGCGCAGCCCGGATCCGTCGACCCCGATGGTGGAGACACCAACGGCGTCGCCCTCGGAGTCACTCACCCCGAAGGCCAACGTGAGGCCGTCGGGGGACCAGACGGGTGGGCTCGTGTTGGCGATCGAGGCAGGGGTCAGCCGGGTGGGGTTGCTGCCGTCGGCGTCCATCACGTAGACGCCGTCGCCGCGGTTGAACGCGATGTGCCGTCCGTCCGGTGACCAGTGCGGGATCCCGCTGCCGCCGACGCTGATGTCGTCGGAGCCGTCCGGTCGGACCGTGTGGATCTCTCCACCGTTGGCCCAGTAGGCGATGCGTGGGCCGGTGTCCGCGCTGACCACGACCGGCGCAGTCGTGTCCGGCTCCTCGCCGCCACGCAGCACCAGGGCGGCCACGGTGCCGGCCGCCACGACTGCGAGCACGCTGGCCGCAGCGACGGCAACCTTGGCGCCTCCGAGGGCGGCCATCGCACCGGACCCTGCCGTTGCGCCCCCAGCGCCGCCGGCAGCGGCTCCGCCGCCTGCGGTGCCCGACAGGCCGATGACTCCGGCGCCCGCGCCGGCGATTCCGCCGCCCACGCCGAGCGCCGCCGCTCCGCCCGCTGCAACGGGTGCGGCCCCGAGGAGTCCCAGCCCTGCTACGGCCCCGCCCGAAAGGCCCGCGAGGGCGGCGCTCACCATCGCGCCGAGCCCGGCTCCTGCCGCGGCCCACCGCGCGCCGTACGACTCGGTCGCCGCGTGGTCCAGGCTGGCCAGGAACGCCGCAGTGTTCTGGTGCCGCTCTTTCGGGTTCTTGGCAAGGTCCTGGGTGCACAGGCCCGCCAGCGCCTCGCTGATGGCCGGGTTGAGGAGGCGGGCATCCGGGACGTCGGACTGCACGTGGAGCAGGGCCGTCATCACCGGGTTCGGGCCGACGTACGGCGCGCGGCCGCAGAGGAGCTCGAACAGGATGATCGCTGCGGCGTAGATGTCGGAGCGCTGGTCGATGTGTGTGCCGAGGACCACCTCGGGTGCGATGTACGCCGGCGTGCCGATCCAGGTGTCTGGTCCGTCGAGGGTCCGAGGAGGGGACGTCAGGCCGAAGTCGATCAGCCGGGACGCCCCGGTCCGGTCGAGCAGGATGTTCTCCGGCTTGAGGTCGGCATGGACGAGTCCGACCGCATGGACGGCCGACAGCCCACTGAGCGCCCCCCACAGAACGCTCAGTGACTGCGGCCCATCCAGCGGTCCGTTGCGAACAAGCACCTCGCGGAGTGAGGCTCCCTCGACGAAGTCGGTGACCAGAGCGGCCAGGCCGGGGACGTCGATGACGTCCCTGACCCTCACGACGTTGGGGTGGTTGACCGACAGCAGTGCGGCGACCTCGTCGCGGAACATCTGGCGCCGCCAGCCCTCGTCCGGCCAGTCGAGCACCTTGATGGCGACCTGCTCGGAGGTGCGCGGATCGATCGCCAGGTACACGGTTCCGAATCCACCGGATCCGATCACACCCCGGACCGGGTACCGGCCGATGTGTTCGCCGATCTGTTCTGTCACTTCGTGATCCTCTGGTGGGTCATCGGGGGCGGCGGTCCAACGAGATCGGGCCGCTCACGCACCGGGTTGCGGTGAACTCCGAACAACTCCGAACAGGCGCTCAACGCAGCTGGAGGGTGTCGTTGGCCCCGGCGACGCGGTCGAAGGTGGCCGGTTGCCAGGTCCCGTTGACGCGCTTGTCGAGCAGCAGCGACCCGCGAGGCACGGCCGAGGTGGCGGTCGTGGGGAAGCAGGCCTTGCTGAACGTCGCCCGGACGACGTACTGGTAGCCCGAGCCGATGACCTGCGCTCCGGCCCGTGAAGAGATCACGGTGCAACCGGCAGGGGTGGTCACGCCGGAACGCACGGGCCGGCTGACCGCCCAGCGACCTTCGGTGACGTGGACGCCGTAGCTCCAGGTCCTGGTGCCGGCGGTCACCGAGCCGTAGAAGTCGGCTCGCTCGCCGGCCCTGGTCGGTGCGCTGTCCAGCACGATCGAGCTGCGGGCGTGATTGATGCCGATCACCCACGCAGTCGTGATGTTGCCGTTGCTGTCGGTGGCCCACTCCATCCACTGCAGCCGCTGCAGTGAGGTCCTGGCGGTCTTCACCGCCGCGGGGGCACCGGATGCCCAGGACTGGGTCGCGTAGCCCTTGACGTGGGTCGATGCCGCGGTGGCTGGGGTGATGCTCAGGCCGACACCGGCGACGGCCAGCGTGGCAGCGAGGGCGAGTGAACGGATCTTCATGGTTCCTCCAGGGAGACTCGAAGTGGATGCGTCGAGCCTCGCGGGAACGGTGAGCGGCCGGTATCGGTAGGACTACCCCCGTTGTGTGGGTGTCAGCGAGTGAGGTCAGCGCTCGCCAGACGCTGGACCGCGTCGGCAATGACCTCGGGCCGCTTGCAGAACGCCCAACGGACGAGCTGGCGCCCCGCGCCCGGCGCATCGGGGTCGTCGTAGAAGACCTCGGAGGGGATCGCCACCACCCCTGCCCGCTCAGGGAGCGCGCGGCAGAACTCACCGCCGCTGGCCCAGCCGAGGGCGCCGACGTCGGTGGTCGCGAAGTACGTCCCCTCCGGGGTGTACGACGTCAGGCCGGCGGCGCTCAGACCGGCAACGAGTTGGTCCCGGCGATCCTGCAGGTCGGCCCGGAGGCGCGCCGGGAAGTCTGAGGGGCTGTCGAGCGCGGCGGCGACGGCGGGCTGGAGCGGGGCACCGGAGGTGTAGGTCAGCCACTGCTTCGCGGCCGTCACGGCACCGACGAGCTCGGCCGGCCCGGTGGCCCAGCCGACCTTCCAGCCGGTCACCGACCACGACTTGCCCGCACTGGACAGGGTCAGCGTCCGCTCGGCCATGCCCGGCAGGGTTGCCAGGGGCACGTGGACGCGTCCATCGAAGGTGAGGTGCTCGTAGACCTCATCGGTCACCACGAGCAGGTCGTGCGCGTGCGCGACCCGCGCCACGGCCGCCAGCTCGTCGGCGTCGAGCACGCGGCCGGTCGGGTTGTGCGGCGTGTTGAGCAGGATCAGTTTCGTGCGCGGGCTGACCGCCGCCTCGAGCTCGGCCGGATCGAGCCGGAAGTCGGGGGCGCGGAGCGTGACGGGCCGTCGTACTCCTCCGGCGAAGGCGATCATCGCGGTGTAGGAGTCGTAGTAGGGCTCGAGGACGATGACCTCGTCGCCGGGATCGACCAGGCCGAGCAGCGCACCGGCGATCGCCTCCGTGCAGCCGGTGGTGACCACCACCTCGGTGTTCGGGTTGAGCTCGATGCCGTAGTGGCGCTGCTGGTGCCGGGCGATGGCTTGCCGCAGCAACGGGACCCCGATGCCGGGCGCGTACTGGTTGGCGCCGCCGCGGAGTGCGTCGACGGCCGCGCCGATCAGCGCCGGCGGCCCGTCGGTGTCCGGGAAGCCCTGGCCGAGATTGACCGCGCCCGTGCGCAGGGCGAGCGCCGACATCTCGGCAAAGATCGTCTCGCCCATGCCGGCGACGCGGCGGGCGGCGGGCTGCGGGGGGCCGGGCACCCTTCGACCCTAAGGGGTTCTAGGCTCAGGAACGTGACGACCACGGACACCTCCCTTGCTGCTGACATCGACGCGACCTGCCGGCTGACGGGTGAGTTCACCCTCCGCTCGGGCCAGGTGAGCAATGAGTACTTCGACAAGTACCTCTTCGAGGCCGACCCCGGCCTGCTCGCGCGGGTGGCGCGTGAGGTCGCCCAGCTGCTGCCGGGCGATGCCGATCTGCTCGGCGGCCTGGAGATGGGCGGCATCCCGATCGCGACCGCCGTCAGCCAGCTCGTCGGCATTCCGGTGGTCTTCGTGCGCAAGGAGGCCAAGAAGTACGGCACCGCCAAGCTCGCCGAGGGGCCGGACGTCGACGGCAGGAAGATCGTCCTGATCGAGGACGTCATCACGACCGGTGGCGCGGTGCGCGACGCGACCAACGCGCTGCGCGAGCGGGGCGCGGTCGTGGAGACCGTTGTCTGCGCGATCGACCGGAGCCCGGGCGAGGACAACCCGCTCGCCGATGTCGCGCTGGAGCTGCGCGCCGTGCTGACCAAGGTCGAGCTCGACGCTGCCCGGGCGGCCGCCCGGGCCTGACCCGGTCCGGCCGAAGAACTAGCTGGTCAGCCCGTCGGTCTCGACGGCTTCGGCCTCGAGCTCGAGGGCTGCCTTCTTCTTCTGCGCGCCGGGGCGCTTGTGCTTCCACCACTCCCAGGCCAGCGGGATGGCGGAGAACGCCAGGATCGCGAAGGTGACGTAGTCGATGTTCTCGCCGAGGGCCGGAATGGCCGCACCGAGGAAGTAGCCGAGCAGGGTGATCGAGACGACCCACAGCACGGCACCGATGGCGCTCCACACGAAGAAGCGGCGCCGCTCCATCAAGGTCACGCCGGCGACGACGGTGATGTAGGTCCGCACGAACGGCACGAACCGGCCGATGACGAGCGCCTTGTTGCCGTGCTTCTCGAAGAACGCACTGGTGTTGTCGAAGTACTGCTTCTTCAAGATCTTGCCGTCGCGATGGTAGAGCGGCGGGCCGAGCTTGCGGCCGATCTCGTAGCCCGCCACGTTGCCCGCGAAGGCGGCGACGATCAGCAGCGCGATCGCGATGAATAGCTCGGTCGGTTCGTGGTCGATGCCGACCACGGAGTAGCCGGTGGTGTTGCTGCCGGCGATGAAGAGCCCCAGCGCGAACAGCAGCGTGTCGCCGGGCAGGAACGGGAAGAACAAGCCGCACTCGACGAAGACGATCCCGATCGCGATCCAGATGAAGGCGGCACCGTACTCCTGCTGGAGCCACTCCGGATCCAGCCACTTGATGCCCAACAGCATCGGCACGACGAGAGGGGTCGCGACCAGCGAGTTCACGGCGCCACGGTACCGGCCGGGTCCCAACGGTGTGGGCAATAGGGTCGGTTCGTGGTCGATGAGCTGGGGAGCCCCGAGGAGCGGCGCGCGCCGTACGACCCGATGCCGCACGGCCAGCCCGAGATCGGGGTCGGCCCCTGGGCCGGTCCGCGGCCCGTCGGCCCGGGTTCCGAGGTGTACGACGACGCGCTGCTCCGCGACGGAGATCGACGCAATGTCGTCGACCGGTACCGCTACTGGAGCCTCGAGGCGATCGTTGCCGACCTGGACCAGCGGCGGCACGGATTCCACGTGGCCATCGAGAACTGGCAGCACGACTTCAACATCGGAACGATCGTGCGTTCGGCCAACGCGTTCCTCGCGGCCGAGGTGCACATCGTCGGCAACCGTCGGTGGAACAAGCGGGGAGCGATGGTGACCGACCGCTACCAGCACGTGCGCCACCACCCGACCGTCGAGGACCTCGCCGCCTACCTGGCCGCCCACGAGGGCGGGCCGGTCCCGCTGCTCGGCGTCGACAACCTGCCCGGCTCCGACCACCTCGAGACGATGGAGATCCCCGAGCGGGTCTGCTTCCTGTTCGGGCAGGAGGGGCCGGGTCTCTCGGACGGCGCCCGGGTCGCGTGTGACGCGACCTTCTCGATCGCCCAGTTCGGCTCGACCCGGTCGATCAACGCGTCGGCAGCGGCCGCCATCGCGATGCACGCCTGGGTGCGCCAGCACGCCGACCTCGGCAGCGGCGAGGCCTGGCGCGGCTGACCCTCAGGCCGTCCCTGCCTGGCTCATCAGCCCGCGCAGCGACTCGAGGCCCCGGGAGCAGTGACTCTTCACGGTGCCCTCGGCAATGCCCAGCTCCGCGGCGGTCTCGCTGACCGACAGGCCCAGCCAGTGCCGGAGCAGAACGGTGGCCCGCTGTTGGGCAGGCAGGGTCTGCAGGGCGGTCACGAGAGAGTCGTGGTCCTCGACCGCGCTCGACGGGGGAGTCGCCACTTCGGGAAGCTCGTCGGTGGCGTGTTCGCGTCGGGACGGGCGACGGGACTCGTCGATCGCGGCATTGAGCAGGATCTTGCGGACGTAGGCGTCCTCCTTCCCGCCGCGCACCACGCGGGGCCACGCGACGTACAGCTTGATGAGGGCGTTCTGCACGAGGTCGTCGGCCTTGTGCCAGTCGCCGCACATGCCGTACGCGATCCGGCGCAACTGGTCGCGTCGGCTCGAGGCGAACTCGATGTAGGCGAGCTCCCGGTCGGTGCGCTTCACCGCAGACCCTCGCTGCCGCCGGACTCGTTGGTGGCGTACTGGTTCAGGGTGAAGGTGCGGAACTGGGCCAACGTGCCCACGGTCTTGTCGCTGCGGTAGGGAATGGCCTCGGTGGGGCCGCCGCCGACGGACCGCACCGCCAGGAAGTACGTCGTCCCGTCGAGCTCCACCTCGGCCAGCGCGGTGGGGTCACTGAGCGCGGCGAAGTTCTCGCCGAGCCCCGGGTTCGGCACCTGCCTGACGATTCGCAGGCCGTCGAGCACCGTCACCAGGTGGGAGAGCTCGTCGAATTGCACCCAGCCGTCATCGGAGATGTCGGGGCCGTCGAGGGACTGCGCGACCCACTCGCGCAGCGTCATGCCCTGGGCCGGCCGCGAGAAGGACGAGGCCCCGTCGGTGCCGATCCAGACGTAGTACTCGCCCGCATTGATCCGCACGCGGTACGTCGTGACGGTCTCGCCCGTGGAGGAGGACGTGAAGTCGGACTGCTCCAGCACCTCGGCGTCGGGGTTGATCACCGTTCGGCCGCCCGCCTGTTCGACCAGCGGGCCCGCGTTCTCCTCGCTCGCGGGAGCGGCCGTGGGCGTGGGCGTCGGCTGGCCGGCCACGTTGCTGCTCCTGCCGTCGTCGCCCGGAGCGACCAGCCAGGCGGTGCCCCCGAGGACCAGCGCCGTGGCCAGGATCGCCCCACCTGCGGCGATCCGGCGGCGGCGTACGGCTGTGCGGCCGGAGGCCACGGTGCTCGCGATGTCGAAGCCTGGCTGCGGCGCGCGTGCCAGTTCTTTCGCGAGCTGGTCGATCACGTCCTGCATGGATGCCTCCGGTGGGTTCGGGGTGGTCGCTCATCGAGGGATACGCGCCTCACCGCCGATCGGTTGCCACGGTAGGTTGATGGGCAATAAGTGACGATCAGCACTTCATCACCGGACCGCGCGCAGGAGCCAGCCAGCATGCCCATCGCAACTCCCGAGAAGTACGCCGAGATGCTCGACTCTGCGAAGGCCAACGCCTTCGCCTTCCCGGCCATCAACGTCTCGTCCTCCCAGACCCTCAACGCGGCCCTCAAGGGCTTCGCCGACGCGGGGTCGGACGGCATCATCCAGGTCTCGACCGGAGGTGCCGAGTACCTGTCCGGCCCGTCGGTCAAGAACATGGTGGCGGGCTCCGTCGCCTTCGCGGCCTACGCCGCCGAGGTCGCGAAGAACTACCCGGTCAACATCGCGCTGCACACCGACCACTGCCCCAAGGACAAGCTGGACGGCTTCGTGCGCCCGCTTCTCGCGCTGTCGGCCGAGCGGGTCGCCCGCGGCGAGGCCCCGCTGTTCCAGTCGCACATGTGGGATGGATCGGCGGTTCCGATGGAGGAGAACCTGATCATCGCCGAGGAGCTGTTGGCGCTGTCCGTCGCCGCGAAGATCATCCTCGAGATCGAGGTCGGCGTCGTCGGTGGCGAGGAGGACGGCGTCGTCGGTGCGATCGACGAAAAGCTCTACACGACCCCGGCCGACGCGCTGCAGACCGTTGCCGCGCTCGGGATTGGCGAGAAGGGGCGCTACATGACGGCGCTCACCTTCGGCAACGTGCACGGTGTCTACAAGCCCGGCGGCGTGCAGCTGCGTCCGGAGATCCTGCGCGACGCGCAGGCGGCGGTCGTCGCCGAGCTCGGCCTCCCGGCCGGCTCGAAGCCGTTCGACCTCGTCTTCCACGGCGGCTCCGGCTCGTCGGCCGAGGAGATCGCCGCGGCGGTCGACTTCGGTGTGGTGAAGATGAACGTCGACACCGACACCCAGTACGCCTTCACCCGCCCGGCGGCCGAGCACATGTTCCGCAACTTCGACGGCGTCCTGAAGGTCGACGGCGAGGTCGGTGACAAGAAGGCCTATGACCCGCGTGCCTGGGGCAAGGCGGCCGAGGCCGGCATGGCTGCCCGGGTCGTCGAGGCAGCCGAGAACCTCCGGTCGGCCGGCAAGTCCGTCGGCTGAGATGCTCCCCACTGCGGCCGACGTCGATCGGGCGGCGGAACTGCTGGCGCCGGTCATTGCGACGACGCCCCTGCAGCGTGCCGACCGGCTCTCGGCACTGACCGGACTCGACGTCTGGCTCAAGCGCGAGGACCTCACACCCGTGCGTTCCTACAAGGCGCGCGGGGCCTACACCGTGCTCTCCGGCCTCTCCGAGGAGGAGCGGGCGCGCGGGGTCACGTGCGCGAGCGCCGGCAACCACGCCCAGGGCGTGGCGTTCGCCTGCGCCCGGGCGGGCGTGCACGCGACGATCTTCTTGCCGCGCACCACCCCGCGCCAGAAGCGCGACCGGGTGGCCGCCCTGGGCGGTGACCAGGTCGAGGTCGTCATCGCCGGTGAGGCCTACGACGACGCCGCGGTGGCCGCTGCGGACTTCGCGGCCGCGTCAGGTGCGACCGCCATCCCCGCCTTCGACCATCCCGGCATCATCGCCGGGCAGGGCACGGTCGCTGCCGAGATCATCGCCCAGGCGTCCGCCCACGGATGGGCCCCGGACGCGCTGGTGCTGCCCGTCGGCGGTGCCGGCCTGATCGCGGGTTGCCTCACGGTGCTGGCCGAACGACTGCCCGGCGCACGGGTGGTGGCGGCCGAACCGTCCGGTGCCGCCTCCCTCGCTGCGGCGCTCGAGGCCGGTGGCCCGGTGGAGCTGGAGGCGGTCGACCCGTTCGTCGACGGTGCATCCGTACGACGGGTCGGGGACCTCACCTACGCCGCGGTGGCCGGTGCGCGGTCGGCGGTCAGCCTGTCCACGATCGCGGTGCCCGAGGGCCTGATCTGCGTCGAGATGCTCGACCTCTACCAGGTCGACGGGATCATCGCCGAGCCTGCTGGGGCGCTGGCGCCGGCCGCCCTGCGGTTGCCGGAGCTGTCCGGGTCGTTCGCCCCCGGCAGCAAGGTCGTCGTCGTCGTCTCCGGCGGCAACAACGACGTCTCGCGCTATGCCGACATCGTCGAGCGGGCGCTGATCCACGAGGGCCTCAAGCACTACTTCCTGATCGAGTTCCCCCAGGAGCCCGGCGCGTTGCGGCGCTTCCTCGACGAGGTGCTCGGGCCCGACGACGACATCACGTTGTTCGAGTACACCAAGCGCAACAACCGGGAGACCGGTCCCGCACTCGTCGGCATCGAGATGCAGCACAGCGACGACCTCACCGGGCTGTTGGCCCGGATGGAGGAGTCGCGGCTGCGTGTCGAGAAGGTGCCGCCGGACAGCCCGTTGTTCGGTTTCGTGAGCTAGTCCGACTGCTCCCCCGGTGGTCGAGGAGGTTGCGTAGCAACCGTCTCGAGACCTACCGAACCGCTGCCTTCGGGCGTGCGAAGCACAGCACCGCAGCCAGCCCGATCAGGATCACTGCCGGCGCGATCAGCATCGACTGCCCCATCGCGGTCGCGAACGGGTCGAGCGCCTGCGGGGGCAGTGCGCCGCCGGTCGCGCCCTCGGGGGCCTTCGACGGGTCGAATGCGTCGAGTCCGTTGGCCGACAACCGGGCGTCCATGAACAGCGCGATCGCGGCCGCGCCGAGCACGGCGCCGACCTGACGGGTCGCGTTGTAGACCCCGGAACCGGCGCCCGCCATCTCCATCGGGAGGTTGCGGGTCGCGGTGGCGCGAGGGGAGCCCAGATGGCGGCGCTGCCGGCGCCCATCAGGCCCATCGGGAGCGCGAGCTCCCACACGGCCGAATCGGGCGTCGTGACGGCTGAGAGCCAGACCAGGCTGATGCCGACGGTGGCGAACCCGACGCTGCAGAGGTAGCGAGGGTGCACGCGGTCGGTCAGCTTGCCGACCGGCGCAGCCAGCGCGATCGACAACAACGCCATCGGAACCATCAACAGGGCCGACTCGGTGGGGGAGTAGCCCCGGACCAGCTGGGCGTAGAGCATCAGCGGGAACCCGAGAGCCGTGAAGGTGAAGCTGATCGAGCTGATCGCGAGGTTGGCCAGCGAGTAGTTGCGGTCGCGGAACAGGCTGAGCGGGACGAGGGGCTCCTGCCTGTTGTAGTGCTGCCACAGGACGAACAGCACGAGCACGACGATGCCGCCGACGATCAGCATCGGCACGGTGACGAAACCGGTGACCTTGCCCCAGTCGTACTGGTGGCCCTCCTGGATGCCGAACACCAGCAAGAACATGCCGACTCCGCTCAGCACGACGCCCAGCCAGTCGAACTTGTGCTGGTGGGTCGGCAGGGAGGGCACGTTGCGCAGGGCGAGCGCGATGCCGATGATCCCGACAGGGATGTTGATGAAGAAGATCCACTCCCATGAGAACGCATCGACCAGGATACCGCCCAGCAGCGGTCCGACGAGCAGGGCGACGCCGGCGGTGGCTCCCCACAGCGACATGGCCTGGCCGCGGCGGTCCGCCGGGAAGATCCGGGTGATGATCGCCATCGTCTGCGGCGTGATCATGCTGGCGCCGAAACCCTGCACGACCCGGGCGATGATCAGACCCTCGACAGACGACGTCAGCCCGCACCACAGGCTGGCGAGTGTGAACACGACCATGCCGATGAGATAGAGGTTCTTCGGGCCGAAGCGGTCACCGAGCCGCCCGGTGATCATCACCGGGACGGCGTAGGCCAGCAGGTAGGCGCTGGTCACCCAGACCACACTGTTGACCTCGGCGTCGAGGTCCTCGATGATCGCCGGCGTCGCCACGGTGACGATGGTCGTGTCGACCATGATCATGAAGAACCCGAGGACCAGGGCCCACAGGGCCGGCCACGGATTGATGTCCTCGGTGGAGGTGGCGGGGGTCGGCGGCGCGCTCTGGGTCACGGGAAGAGTCAACACCCGCGCGCCGACAGTCGTCGCGTGTGTGACCACAATGGCTCCATGAGCCTCACTCCCGGATCCGACCTGATGGCCGGCCCCCCGCCCACGCACCTGCCCGTCGACCCGGCCGCCGACCTGATCGCTTCGGGCGAGTCGGCCGCGGACGTCGTACGACGCCTCCCGGCCTCACCCCTCGCCTGGGCGACGTTCGCCCAGGAGGCCCGCGACGCGGGGGCTGATGACGTCACCGTCTACGCCTACTCCCGTGTCGGCTACCACCGCTCGCTCGACCTGCTCCGCCGCAACGGCTGGAAGGGCAACGGCCCGGTGCCGTGGGAGCACGAGCCCAACCGCGGCTTCCTCCGGTCCCTGGCACTTCTGGCCCTCGCTGCCCGCGCGATCGGCGAGACCGACGAGTGGGACCGCTGCTCGTCCTTCCTGCGTGACTCCAGCCCGACTGCCGCCGACGAGCTGCTCGGCTGACCGCTCTGCCGAGCCCGCTTGTAACTCGGTGTTCGGTCATCTGGCAGGGGGTCCTGACCAGTCACAACCCCCTGCCAGATGCCGCTTCGCCGTGGTAGATCGCGTGACGCACCACGTGGCCCAGGCGGCTGTCCACAGCCCCGGAGCACGGCCCTTCCCCTCGGGCGGCGGACGGTGCAGGCTCCGACCCCGTGACTCCGGGTGTCCTTGCAGCCATTGCCGCCAACAGCGGCGTCGTACGTCGTGAGCAGTTGCTCGATCTCGGCTCGTCGCCTGCACAGATCCGCCATCTGGTCCGCACCGGCGACCTGATCCGGTTGCGCCGGGGTGTCTTCACCACGGGCGAGGTCTGGGCGTCCCTTGACGAGTACGTCGGTCGGCCGCTCCTGCTGGCGCGTGCCGCGATCTCCACGATGCGCCGCGGCTGGGTGCTCAGCCACGACTCGTCCGCCCACGCCTGGGCGCTGCCGATCCTCCGACCGGCAGCGCCGCTGGTCCACGTCACCCGTCCGGGTTTCACCAATGCGTGGACCGAGTACGGCGTCCGCCACCACCTCGCGCGCTTCGCGCCTCGCCAGGTCGCCGAAGCCTCGGGGCTTCCCGCGCTCGACCTGGCCCGGACAGCGGTCGACATCGGGCGCGAACGGGGAGTCGTTCACGGGGTTGTCGCGTGCGACGCCGCGTTGCAACGGGGCGTCACCCGCGTCGAGCTCGAGGCGGCGTACGCGATCATGCAGAGCTGGCCGGGCGTGCGGGCTGCTCGCCGGGCGGTGCAACTCGCCGATGCCGGAGCCGAGAGCGTGCACGAATCGCTGACGCGGATGTTGGTGCTCGAGGCAGGCATCGGGGAACCGGAGACCCAGTTTCCGGTGAGAACCTCCGTCGGCGTCCGGTGGGCCGATCTGCGGATCGGCAACCACCTCGTCGAGGCCGACGGGCTGGTGAAGCTGGTCGGAGTGGCCGACGGCGGCGTGGCGACGCGGTCGGCGGCTGAGGTCGCGCGGGAGGAACGAAAGCGCGAGCGGTTGCTCAAGGACGAGGGGTTGGGCGTCAGTCGCGTGTACTGGGAGGACCACTGGGGCGAGCGCCGCGCGGCGGCGATCAGTCGCTTGCGGCGCGAAGCAGCGGAAACGGCTGCGCTGCACGGCCGCGCGCTGCCCGAGCGGCTCGCGCGTGAGGCAGCAGCGATCCGGCGCGAGTACGGCGACCTGCGCCGCCCCCGCCCTGGCGGCATCGCCTGACAACTACCACGGTGAAACGGCATCCACCACGGTGTCGTGACAGGTCACAACCCCGTGGTGGATGCACGAACACCGAGTTACAAGCGGTGGCCGCAGCTGAACCTCAGCCAGCGGGCGTGAGCAGGGCCCGCACCTTCTCCGGGCCCAGGGCCACGAAGAGGGTGGGCAGGCGCGGTCCGCGCTCGGCGGCGACGAGCAGCTCGTAGAGCAACTTGAAGAACGCCTTCTGGTCCGCCTTCACCTCGTCGGTGGGCGGGTCCTCGAGGGCCAGGCCACGGGCCAGCTTCGGGACGCCGTAGATCAAGGTGGTGAGCGCCTCGTTGTCGTCGAACGAGTGCGGCAGCCGGTCGAGCAGTTGGCGCAGCCAGAGCGCCTCGTCCTCGGACAGGGCGGCCAAGCGGTCTGCAGCGGCCGACTCGCGGACGACCGTGCGGTCCTCCGGGTCGACGTAGGCGGTGATCCAGGTGGCGGCCTTCGTGAGCCGCGGCTCGAGGTCCGACTCGCTCGCGCCGACGGTGCGCGCGGTGATCTCGCGGGACCCCGCGGTCACGTCGGCGACCGACGACAGCATCCGGAACGGTACGACGACCGCAGGTGTCGGCAGTGCGCCGGCGGTCGATGTCGACGACGCGCGCTCCCACGCGAGAACGGCGGCGTCGCGCTTCTCCGGGATCGCAGCCTTCTTCGTGAGGGCGTCCCACTCGTCGTACAGGCGAAGGACCTCCTGGCCGAAGTCGACGTTGAACGCCTGCTTCGGCTGGCGGCGGACGTAGAGCCATCGCAGGATCGGGGCCTCGAGGATCCGCAGCGCCTCGGCCGCGGTCGGCACGCCGCCCTTGGACGACGACATCTTCGGCATGCCGGCCACGCCGACGAACGAGTAGCCGACGAACGACGGCGCGGTGCCACCGAAGATCGGGCCGACGATCTCCTTGCCCACCGTGTACGACGACCCGGGGGTCGCGTGGTCGACCCCACCGGGCTCGAAGTGGACGCCCTCGAAGGTCCAGCGCATCGGCCAGTCGACCTTCCAGACCAGCTTGCCCTCGTTCTGCGTCGCGACGTTGGTGACGTAGGAGTCGCCGCAGACGTCGCAGGTGTAGGCCAGGTCGGTCGTGGCGTCGTCGTACGACGTCAGGGTGACCGTGTCGCGCCCGCAACCGCGGCAGTAGGGCTTGTAGGGGAACCGCGCCAGGTCTTCGTCGGCGCCGTGGCCGGACTCCTCCTCGGCGGTTGACTCCTCTTCGCCCTCGACCGGCTCGGCAGCCTTCTTGGTGCGGAAGCGCGCCATCACGGTCTCGATCTCGCCACGCTTCGCGATCGCGGTGAGGACCTGTTCGCGGTAGGTGCCGGCGGCGTACATCTCGGTCTGGTCGACCTCGACCATGTCGCAGCCGAGGTCGGCGAGGGCCGCACGCAGCGGCGCCTTGAAGCGCTCGGCCCAGTTCGGGAACTCGCCGGTCGGGTCCGGGACGGCCGACAGCGGCTTGCCGATGTGCTCGCTCCACGAGGGGTCCACGCCGGCCGGCACCTTGCGGAAGCGGTCGTAGTCGTCCCAGCTGTGCAGGTGGCGGACGTTGATGCCGCGACGGCGGATCTCCTCGGCCACGAAGTGGACGGTGAGGAACTCGCGCAGGTTGCCGAGGTGGATCGGGCCGGACGGGCTGATGCCGGAGGCGCAGGTGACCACGTCGGGCAGGGTGCCGCCGTTGACCGCCTCGGCGTGCCGGAGCGCCAGATCGGCGGTCCGGGTCACCCAGTCGCTGGGGTCCTGCTGCTGGTCTCGCTGTCCTCGTGCCACGGCGCGAAGCCTAGTTGCCGGAGGCCTTCGGCTCCGATTCGACCGGCACCACCATCGAGTACGCCGACGGCAGCACCCGCCACGACCGGCTGCGGACCGGACCGTCGATCTCGCCGTCGCTGTTGCAGGTGAACTCGCATCCAGACACCCGGACCGAGCGGCCACGGACGATCTGCACGTCGGCGTGCTCCTCGTGGCGTCCGAAGGGCAGTCGCAGGGCGTAGCCGAGGCGCGACAGGGTGCCGACCGGGGTGGCGACGAGCACGTCGACGAGGCCGTCGAAGGGGTGGGCGTCGGGCGTCAGCTCGGTGCCGCCGCCGACCGAGGCGCCGTTGCCGAGCGCCACCATCAGCACCTGGTGGTCGACGTCGACGACGACGTCGCCGTCGACCTCCACGCAGACCCGGAGCGTGGGCGGGTTCAGGGCCGTCTGCAGCGCGCCGATCGGGTAGCCGATCTTGCCGAGGTTGACCTTGCCGATGCCGACCGAGCCGAGCCGGCTCTTCCAGCGCGCCCCCTTCTCGCCGGCTTCCGCGCCCGCGCCGAGGTGCACGGCGTTGACGGTCACGGCCTCGAGGTCGTCGACGAGCAGGTCGACCGTCCGCACGTCGCCGGTGGCGATCACGGTGGCGGCCTCCGCTGGGTCGAGGGGGAGCCCGAGGGTGCGGGCGAAGTCGTTGCCGGTGCCGAGCGGGATCAGTCCCAGCGTCCGGCCGGCCAGTTCCCCGCGTCGGTGCAGGGCGGCCACCACGGCGTGGATGCTGCCGTCGCCGCCGACGACGACGACCCGTCGGTCGCCCAGATCGCCGAGTTCGTCCAGCACCGCGTCGAGGTCCTCCGGCGATGCGGTGGCGTGCACCTCGACGGTCGCGTTGCCTCGGAGCACCCCGAGCGCGGTCTCCAGCGCCTCGTCGTCCGCCGTACCGGCGTCGGCGTTGGTGATCACCACGATCGAGTCGCTCACGGCGCAAGACTAGGGCCGGTGTCCATTTCCCTTAGAGTTCGGCCGCATGGGGACGAGTCGCCGGTGGACTGCACGTGAACTGATCGACCTGGTGCTCGACGAGGGGACCTACGAGTCGTGGGACTCGCCCGTCGACGTCTCCGCGCACAGCGAGAGCTATCGGGCCGCCTTGCGGGCCGCCGCCGAGAAGGCCGGCACCGACGAGTCCGTGCTGACCGGACGCGGTGACGTCCGTGGTCGCCCGGTCGCCTTCGTGGTCAACGAGTTCGGCTTCCTGGCCGGCTCGATCGGGATTGCGGCCGCCGGCCGGATCGCCGCCGCCGTACGCCGCGCAACGGCCGAAGGCCTCCCTGTCGTCGCCAGTACGGCGTCCGGCGGCACCCGCATGCAGGAGGGCACCCGCGCGTTCGTCCAGATGGTCGAGATCTCCCGTGCACTGATGGAGCATCGCGCCGCGGGCTTGCCGTACCTCGTGCACCTGCGGCACCCCACGACCGGCGGGGTCTACGCCTCGTGGGGGTCGCTCGGCCACGTCACGGTCGCCGAACCCGGCGCGCTGGTGGGTTTCCTGGGCCCGAAGGTCTACGAAGCGCTCAATGGCGAGCCGTTCCCCGAAGGCGTCCAGGTCGCCGAGAATCTCGCCGCGAAGGGGATCATCGACGCGGTCGTCCTCGCCGAGGACCTGCCGGCGCTCGTCGATCACGCGCTCGGGGTGCTGGTGGATCCGGCGACGGCCGCGGGGCTCGAGCGGCGTCCGCCGATCGCTTCCGGCACCACCGCGGACCACCCGGTCTGGGAAGACGTCGAGGCGACCCGGGCCGAGGGTCGGGTCGGGGTCCGCGACCTGCTCAGGTACGGCGCCGCGGGCACCCTGCGCCTGCGCGGCACCGACGAGGGGGAGCGGGACGACTCGGTCCTGATCGCGTTGACACGTCTGGACGGGCAGCCGTGCGTGCTCGTCGGGCAGGACCGGTCGCGCCAGTCGGCTGCTGCTGCGATGGGGCCGGGTGCGCTGCGTGAGGCGCTGCGTGCGATGAACCTGGCCGAGGAGCTCGGCCTGCCGCTCGTCACGGTCATCGACACCCCCGGCGCAGAGCTGTCGGCCGAGGCAGAGGAGGGTGCGATGGCCGGGGAGATCGCCCGATGCATCGCGCGGCTGGTCACGATGACCGTGCCGACCGTGTCGGTGATCCTGGGTCAGGGCTGCGGCGGTGGCGCGCTCGCCCTCCTGCCGGCCCGCACCGTGCTGGCCACCGAGCGCGGTTGGCTCTCTCCGCTGCCGCCCGAGGGCGCGAGCGTGATCGTGCACGGCGACACCAGCCATGCCGCCGAGATGGCGTCGCAGCAGAAGGTCGGCGCCCTCGACCTGCTCGCCGCAGGCGATGTGCACGCGGTCATTCCCGAGCGGGACGACGACACTCCGGAGACCCTGGCTCGTGCGGTGGCGGCCGAGGTCGCGGCCCGCCTGGCTTCCTGAGCGCTGGACGCATACGCGTATTGACAATACATGTATGGGTACACCAGTCTTCGACCCATGAATTCTCGGGCACGAGTCCTTTTGTTGACGCTTCTGCTGGGCGCACCGCTCACGGTCGCCGTAGCCGTACCGAACGGTGGAGTTGCTGCTGTTGGTCCAGCGGCCGACCCGATCGTTGCGACCGGTGTCCTCCCGCACGAGTTCGGTGTCGGCGACGTCGAGGCTGAGCTCGTGCCGGAAGAGCCCGGTGCGGCAAAGGTCGGTGATTCGTTGCCGACGTACTTCATTGACGAGGCCGACATCAGTGTGGAGCAGGGGCACCGGCTGGTGATCCGGTTGGCGCCGAGCGAGGTGCCGCCAGGATTCTGGTCGGACAGTGGAATGGTCAACGTCCTGATTCACGCCAGCACGGACGAGAAGGCCTGGTACACGTCGCTGTCGTCGCAGGCGGTGACGACGCCGACGACCTTGGCCAGAGTCGCCCGTGTTCGCGCTGAGTCCGCTCGGTGGGTTGACCCTGAGGACCTGCGCGTGGTCGACGAGGTGACCAGCGGCCCCGAACTGAGGTTCGCGCGAAGGACGGCGACAGTGAGCAGGGCTGGCGCGCTTGCTGACGAGGTTGACGCGTTGGGCGGGCCGGTGTTCCTGAGTCCCGACGACCGGCGCGAGGGTGGGTGGGACGGTGGCGTGATGGAGCCTCGCGCCATGTCGGCCCGCTGTCCCCATGGCGGTGAGGGTCCCCATCAGACGCGAACCCTGCCGAGGAAGCGGGTGTGGGCCACCGTCGGAACGAGCTATCCGGTGGGCAAGTCCAAGGCCTGGATGACTGTCGGGAGTGGGAGTGCCAACAGCACGACCTATGGCGGCGCGCTCAAGTTCCCGGGCGTCCATGCGGCGCTGAGCGGGACCCGGTCGATCGACGGCGGGTGGACCAAGATCTGGAACCCGTCGGGCGTGAAGCGCAGCTATCGCAAGGAGATCGAGTACCGACGGGTGGAGTCCTACAACTATCTCGCCGGTCCGGCCTGTGATCACGTCCACTGGATCCCCGCCGGTGAGACCGGTGGCACGGCCAGCAACACCAAGGGAATCAACCGGCCGAAATGGAAGAAGTGCGTGGAGGCTCTGCCTGGTCCATTCATTCGCAACCACGCCGACGGCAACAACTATGACTACGGTGCGGGTGTCAAGCTCAAGGACGTCTTGGGCATCGACCTCGGCGTCTCCCGCAAGTACTCCCGGACGCAGAGCCTGACCTACGACATCGTCGGCAAGAACAAGATGCTGTGCGGGAACAACGACTGGCCGTCCCGCGCCGGCAAGGTGATGGAGAGGTACCGCTGATCCGTGGCCAGTGATGGGACGTGCTCCGGGCGCTCCGGGTACATCTGGCTCGGGCTTCTGCTGGCAGTGAGTCTTGCGATGGTGAAGTGCTCGGTCGATCACGCATATGGCGGCGATGTGCCCTCGGGCGAGCCAGCGTTCGATGGGGCATTGGTGGTGTTGACGGGATCCGGAGCCAAGGGTCTCGATCCGCCGCCGAGGGCTCCGTACTACTACACCCAAGGCTTCCTCTTGTGCCGAGACGGCCACTCGTCTGACCCGGCGCCAGTCCTGCGCTCCGTCGCCTACGACGTCAACGTGGAGCCCCTCGAGATACGCCCCATCATTCGGCGCATCCCCGACGGGGGGCAGCGCAAGGGGGTGCCTGGTGTGTGGACGCCGATCATTGACATGGTCGGGCGGCCGGGTGATGTTGGATTCGAGGCTCGGGGCGACTTCTCCACCGACTTCGACGGAACCAGGGTGACCTTGCCCTGCGACGAGTCGAACGATCCAGAGTCCGAGTTGATGGAGCTGGACATCGTGATGAAGGTTCCGCGTGAAGGCGCCGACATCGACGGATTCACCATCACCTACGAGATCGATGGTGACGAGCACGACCTCCACGTGCCGTGGCGGATGATCGGCTGCGGCACCGAGGTCGGTCGCGAGTGGTGCACTTCGCCTAGCTGATGACCATGTCCTCGCCGGACCAGAAGGCCCGCATGCTGGTGATCTTGCCGTCGTCGTCGAAGGTCATCACGTCGACGGGAGCCAGGGTGTAGCGCTGGTCGCCGACCTTGGTGACGAGCTCGAAGGCGAAGGCGGCCTCGTTGCCGGCGACCCGCGCGTGGATCAGTCGCGCCTCCTGCTCGAGTCCGTCGAGCGCGCCGTAGAACTCGGCGATCGACTCGGGCGTCGTACGCACCTCGCTGCCGACCGGGTCCTCGACGGTCGCGCCGTCGGCGTACAACGCGACGACCTCGGCGGAGGTGCCGGTGGCGACCAGGTCGACGTAGCGCTGGACGGTCTCGAGGATGGATTCCCTGCTGGCGGTCACGGTGCCCTCCTTGGGCGTCGAAGTAGAACGTGTTCTCGTTTGTGGAATCTAGCGCGTCCGCCTCGGTTTGGTAACGTGTCGCCGCAAGAGCCCCGGTCCTTGCCGGGGCTTCTTGCATGTCAGGACCATCAGCACCATGACCACCACAAGAACAAGTGGCGCGTTGAGCAGCCGTCTCCGGACGGAGGGACTCCGTCCCGAGCGAAGGAGACACCAATGCCTGCGATCGTGATCGTCGGAGCCCAGTGGGGCGACGAGGGCAAGGGCAAGGCGACCGACCACCTGGGCAGCCAGGTCGACTACGTGGTGAAGTTCAACGGCGGCAACAACGCCGGCCACACCGTGGTCATCGGCGACGAGAAGTACGCGCTGCACCTGCTGCCCTCCGGCATCCTCACCCCCGGCTGCACCCCCGTCATCGGCAACGGCGTCGTCGTCGACATCGACGTGCTGTTCCACGAGATCGACGGCCTCGAAGCGCGCGGCATCGACACCTCGAAGCTCAAGCTCAGCGCCAACGCGCACGTCATCGCCGACTACAACCGCCAGGTCGACAAGGTCGCCGAGCGCTTCCTCGGCAGCCGCAAGATCGGCACCACCGGCCGCGGCATCGGTCCGACGTACGCCGACAAGATGAACCGGATCGGCATCCGGGTCCAAGACCTCTTCGACGAGAAGATCCTCACCCAGAAGGTCGAGGGCGCTCTCGAACTCAAGGGGCAGATCCTCACCAAGATCTACAACCGCCGCGCGCCCTCGGTCGAGCAGACCGTCGCAGAGCTGCGGAGCCACGCCGAGCGGCTGGCGCCGTACGTCTGCGACACGACGCTGCTCCTGGGCCAGGCCCTCGACCGTGGTGAGGTCGTGCTGCTCGAGGCCGGCCAGGCCACGCTGCTCGACGTCGACCACGGCACCTACCCGTTCGTCACGTCCAGCAGCGCGACGTCGGGCGGTGCCTGCACCGGATCGGGCATTCCGCCGACCCGGATCGACCAGGTCATCGCGATCGTGAAGGCTTACACCACGCGCGTCGGCGAGGGTCCGTTCCCGACCGAGCTCAACGACGACAAGGGCGAGTTCCTGCGCAAGCAGGGCTTCGAGTTCGGCACGACGACCGGCCGCCCGCGCCGTTGTGGCTGGTACGACACCGTCATCGCGCGTTACGCCGCCCGGGTCAACGGCGTCACCGACTTCGTCCTCACCAAGCTCGACGTGCTCACCGGCCTCGACGTGGTGCCGGTCTGTGTCGCCTACGACGTCGACGGCGTCCGTCACGAGGAGATGCCGGTCAACCAGACCGACTTCCACCACGCGGTCCCGGTCTACGAGAACCTGCCGGGCTGGTCCGAGGACCTCACCGGTTGCCGCGCCTTCGAGGACCTGCCGAAGGCCGCCCAGGACTACGTCGAGTACGTCGAGGCGCGCTCGGGTGGCCGGATCTCGGTCATCGGCGTGGGGCCCGAGCGCGAGCAGGCGATCGTCCGGCACCCGCTCCGCTGAACCGGGCGTCCCGTCCCTCACTAGGATCAGTGCCCGTGAAGACCCTCGTCATCGGCACCGGCGGCCGCGAGCACGCGCTCGCTCTCGCGCTCTCCCGCGACCCCTCCGTGACGGAGGTCCACGCGGCGCCGGGCAATCCCGGCATCGGCGCGTTCGCGACGCTGCACCCCGTTGACCCGATGGACGGTACGGCGGTCGCCGCGCTGGCCACGGACATCGGGGCCGACCTCGTGATCATCGGGCCCGAGGCGCCGCTCGTCGCGGGTGTCGCCGACGCAGTGCGCGCCCGGGGGATCGCCGTCTTCGGCCCCTCGAGGGATGCTGCGCAGCTCGAGGGATCGAAGGCCTTCTCCAAGGAGGTCATGGCCGCCGCGGGTGTTCCGACCGCGGGCTCGCGCACCTGCACTACCGCCGAGGAGGTCGCGGCCGCGCTCGACGAGTTCGGTGCGCCGTACGTCGTGAAGGACGACGCGCTCGCAGCGGGCAAGGGCGTCGTCGTCACCCGGGACCGTGACGAGGCCATTGCCCACGCGGCCGGCTGTGGCCGGGTCGTGATCGAGGAGTTCCTCGATGGCCCCGAGGTGTCGCTGTTCGCGGTGTGCGACGGCAAGACTGCCCACCCCCTCCAGCCCGCACAGGACTTCAAGCGGATCTTCGACGGCGGACGCGGCCCGAACACCGGCGGCATGGGCTCCTACTCGCCCCTGACCTGGGCGCCGGGCGACCTCGCGACCACGGTGATGCAGTCCGTCGTACAACCCACACTCGACGAGATGAACCGCCGCGGTGCGCCGTTCGTCGGCTGCCTCTACGTCGGGCTCGCACTCACCGAGACCGGTCCGCGGGTGATCGAGTTCAACTGCCGCTTCGGCGACCCGGACATCCAGCCGGTCCTGGCACTTCTCGAGTCGCCGCTCGGCGAGCTGCTGTCCGCGGCCGCCAACGGTCGCCTCGCCGAGACGTCGGCGCCGCTCTTCCGGGACGCCGCGTCGGTGACCGTCGTCCTCGCTTCGGCGGGCTATCCGGAGTCGTCCTCGAAGGGCGACGTGATCACGGGAGTCGGTGTGGCCAACGGCGTCAGCGACGTCGACGTGATCCACGCCGGTACGACGCTCAGTGACGGTGCCCTCGTCACGGATGGCGGCCGGGTGCTCGCCGTACGTGCGATCGGGTACGACGTCGCCGATGCCCGCTCGCGGGCCTACGCCGCCGCCGACCTGATCACCTTCGACGGCCTGCAGCGCCGATCCGACATCGCTGCGGAGCCGCTGGGCGTCATCGAGGGCGCGTCCCTCAAGGACGAATGAGCACTTTGATCATTCGGCCGGCAACGGATGCCGACCTCGACGCCGTCGCGGCGATCTATGCCCGCGAGGTCGACGAGGGCACCGCGACGTTCGACCTGACGCCGCCGCCCCGCTCCAAGTGGGAGGGGCTGGTCGCCTCCACCCACCCGGGCGACCACTTCCTGGTCGCGACCGACGGTGATGCGGTCCTCGGCTTCGCCTACTCGTCCGCGTTCCGGCCCAAGGGTGCCTACGACGGCACCCGCGAGGTGACCATCTACCTCGCCCCCGATGCCACTGGTCGAGGCCTCGGTCGGCGCCTGTACGACGACCTGTTGGCCCGGCTCGTTGCCGGCGGGATGCGCACGGCGCTGGCGTGCATCTCCCTGCCGAACGACGCGAGCGAGGCACTGCATCGCGCCTGTGGCTTCGAACGCCAAGGCGTGCTGCGCGAGGTCGGTCGCAAGCACGATCGCTGGATCGACGTCGTGTGGTGGCAGAAGATGCTGGACGACGACTGACCCTGTGGACGACCGATGCCGGATCGCGCCCACGAGATGGCAGGGTTGGGCCATGGCTGAATCTGCTGAACAGCCGGTCGGACTCGCAACGGCCCGCCTGCACATGGTCCTCTGGGACGCCCCGACGGTTGAGGCGATCCGGTCCGGTGACCGACGCCCCGGCTGGCACGCCGACTTCCCGCGCGAGGACGACCTCGGCGCGGCGACGCTCTGGCGTGAGGGCGACCCGTGGAGCCCACGATCCATCGTGCACGCGGGCGTCGTGGTCGGCTCCATCGGCTTCTTCGGGCCGCCGGCGCCGGCCGACGACGGCATCCTCGAGACCGAGGTCGGCTACGGGCTGGTCGCCGACGCACGCGGCCTGGGCCTGGCGACCGAGGCGCTCGAGGCACTCCTGGTCCCCGTCGACCGGCAGCACGTACGCATCCGCGCGAGCATCGAGCCGACCAACAAGGCCAGCCTTCGGGTGGCGGCCAAGGCCGGGTTCACCGTCCTGCGCGGCGCGAACGAGGACGGTGAACTGGTGCTGGTCCGACCGGCGCGCTGAACATGGGAGAATGAGGGACGTGACCGTCCCGAACGTCCTCGCCACCCGTTACGCCGCTGCCGACCTCGCGCAGATCTGGTCGCCGGAGCACAAGATCGTCCTCGAGCGCCAGCTCTGGATTGCCGTGCTCAAGGCGCAGAAGGACCTCGGCATCGAGGTCCCCGACGGCGTCATCGAGGCCTACGAGGACGTGATCGAGAAGGTCGACCTGGCGAGCATCGCTGCCCGGGAGCGGATCACCCGCCACGACGTGAAGGCCCGGATCGAGGAGTTCGCGGCCCTTGCCGGCCACGAGCACATCCACAAGGGCATGACCTCCCGCGACCTCACCGAGAACGTCGAGCAGCTCCAGGTGAAGCAGTCCCTGACGCTGCTCCGGGACCGGGCTGTCGCCACCCTGGCCCGCCTCGCGCGCCTGGCGGCCGAGCACGAGACCACCGTCATGGCTGGCCGCAGCCACAACGTCGCAGCTCAGGCGACCACCCTCGGCAAGCGCTTCGCGACCGTCGCCGACGAACTGCTGATCGGTGTCGAGCGGATCGAGCAGCTGCTTGCGCGCTACCCGCTGCGTGGCATCAAGGGCCCGATGGGCACTGCCCAGGACATGCTCGACCTGCTCGGTGGTGACGCCGACAAGCTGGCCGACCTCGAGCAGCGCGTCGCTGCCCACCTCGGCTTCGACCGGGTGCTGACGAGCGTCGGCCAGGTCTACCCGCGCTCCCTCGACTTCGACGTCGTCTCCGCGCTCGTCCAGCTGACCGCTGCGCCGAGCAACCTCGCGACCACGATCCGCCTGATGGCTGGCAACGAGATCGTCACCGAGGGCTTCAAGGAGGGCCAGGTCGGCTCGTCCGCGATGCCCCACAAGATGAACACCCGTTCCTGCGAGCGGGTCAACGGCCTCGCCGTCATCACCCGCGGTTACCTCTCCATGGTCGGCGAGCTCGCCGGCGACCAGTGGAACGAGGGCGACGTCTCCTGCTCCGTCGTACGACGCGTGGCGCTGCCCGACGCGTTCTTCGCCGTCGACGGGCTGTTCCAGACCTTCCTCACCGTGCTCGACGAGTTCGGTGCGTTCCCGGCCGTGATCCAGCGTGAGCTGGACCGGTACCTGCCCTACCTCGCCACCACCAAGGTGCTGATGGCCGCGGTCCGCAACGGCGTTGGTCGCGAGGCGGCGCACGAGGCGATCAAGGAAGCCGCCGTCGGCACGGCGCTCGCGATGCGCCAGGGCCAGGCCGAGAACGACGTCTTCGCCAAGCTGGCCGCTGACGAGCGTCTCGGCCTGACGACCGACCAGCTGCAGTCGCTGGTCGCCGACCCGATCACCTTCACGGGTGCGGCCGTCGCCCAGACGCAGGCCGTGTGCCGCCAGGTGGCTGAGCTGGTCGAGCAGCACCCGGACGCCGCGGCGTACAACCCGGGAGCGATCCTCTGACCCGCGTCGAGGTCGACTTCCCGGTCTCCCCGGACCTGGCATTCGCCTACCTCGCCGACCCGCGCAACCGGCCCGATTGGCAGTCGTCGCTGCGTGCGGTCGCTGACGTGGTGGCGGTCGACGGCGATGCCACTGCCGTCGGCACGACCTGGACCGACATCACCGTGGTGCCGGGGGTCCGGCCCCGGATGCGGACCACGGAGTCGACCTGTCCGCTGCGGTGGGTCGAGATCGGTTCGTTCGGGCCGTTTCGTGCCGAGCTCACTTTGGCTTTCGAGCCGGCGCCGGGCGGTTCGACGGTGACTGCTGACTTCGCGGTGCAGGGCGCAGGAGTCGGCCGATTCGTCACCCGGGGCAGCGGACCGGCCATCGCCGCGGACCTGCGTCGCGCGGCAGCGAACCTCAGGCCGGCTTGACCTCGAGAACGACCTCGAACTCGAGGAGGTCGGCGCCGGTGGCGACGGGCTTCGTGGGGGCCTCGCCGGGCTTGTCCGCGTGGGCTGCCTTGCCCTGGCCGTCGCGCCAGGCGGCGAACGACTCCTCGTCGGCCCACTGGGTCACGACGAAGTAGCGCTGGTCGCCCGCGGTCGGCCGGAGCAGCTGGAAGCCCAGGAATCCGGGGGAGTTCTCCACGGCTCCTGCGCGTGCGGCGAACCGCTTCTCGAGCTCCGCGCCTGCGCCCTCAGGCACGTGGATGGCGTTGATCTTCACGACAGGCATGGGGATTCTCCTCGGTCGAGCGCTTCGCGTGGCGCGAGCGGGTGGATCAGGCGCGTGCTTCGCCGCCCCAGTTGGACAGCTTCACCGCGATGTCGTGCAGGCGGTCGTCGGCCACGCCGGTGACCTCGAACGTGGCGTTGACGTGGGGTCCCGGCACCCGGCCGATCTGCACCGTGTCGGCGCCCTCGATGTGCTCGAGGATGCGGACCAGGCGGTTGGAGATCCGACCCAGCTGGGAGGCGTGCTCGTCATCGAGCTGGCCGAGTGCTTCGGCCTCGCGGGCGTGGAGGGTGAGGCCCAGGGCGGTTCCCGCGTCGTGACGGGCGAGGACCCAGATCTGGTCCTCCCACACGACAGCGGCACGATTCGCACCCAGGTTGGCGGGGTAGGTCGCTGCAGACTCCGGCATGGAACCACTCTGCCACCCGTGATCGCGGCCGGAATCGGCACCCCCTTTGTCGACATCCAAAGTCGAGTCGATCGGTCGAGTAACATCGGGCCATGACTCTGGGTGCCCTCGCCGTTCCGACGTACGACGACGCGCGGGTCGTGGTCCCGGCCCCGGATTCCGGCGCGGGCAACTGGGCGGGTGCCGCGAGCGCCGTGCTCGTCGACGGGACGTTCTGGCTGACCTATCGCGTGCGGCGACCGTTGACCGACGGTCGCGGCGTCAGCGTGGTCATCGCCCGCTCCGACGACGGCGAGCAGTTCACCACCGTGGCCGAGGTGCATCGCGACGCATTCGGCAGCGAATCGTTCGAACGTCCCGTCCTGGTGCCGGTTCCCGGCATCGGCTGGCGTCTCTATCTCTCTTGTGCCACGCCCGATTCCAAGCACTGGTGGATCGACAGCCTGACCGCGGCGACGCCCGAAGAGATCCCCAGTGGTGAGCGACGCGTGGTGCTGCCCGGCGACGAGACCGTCGCGGTCAAGGACCCGGTCATCGTGCAGCACGCGGACAGCTGGGACATGTTCGTCTGTTGCCATCCGCTGACCGAACCGGGCCACGAGGACCGGATGACGACGCGCCTGATGCGAAGCCCCGACGGACTGGACTGGACCGATCACGGCGAGGTGCTCGCCGGCCAGCCGGGTCAGTGGGACGCGCGCGGCGCCCGTGTCACCGCTGTCCTCCCGTGGCGGGCGGGTTCACCCCCGACCGCGCTGTACGACGGCCGCCCGGATGCCGCGTCCAACTGGTTCGAGACCACCGGCGTCGCCACCTGGGACGGCGACCGCTTCGTCCCGCTGGCCGGCCCGCCCATCTCCTCGCCGCACAGTGACGGTGCGTGGCGCTACGCCAGTGCGGTCGAGCTGCCGGACGGGCGAACCCGCTTCTACGTCGAGGCCGCGCGCCCCGACGGCGCGCACGACCTCGTCACGCTGGTGCGCTGAGCTTCGACGCCGCCTGCCGCTGCGCGAACGACCCCCGGTCGCGCGTCGAGAGCCAGTCGGAGAAGTCTTCGCCGGTGAGCTCCGACAGCAGCTGGATGTCGTCGGCGAATGCCGGGATCAGGCGCTCGCGCTGCTCGGGGGTCAGCGACGGCCGGTGCACGTTGCGTGTCTGCAGTCGCGAAACGAGTGGAGTACTCACCGCACGCCAGACCTCGGGTGCGGCGAACTGTCCGGCCCGTGCGCCTGTGCGCACCAGTGGCCCGACGACGCGCGGACGCCAGCCGGGGGCGACGTACGGGCGCGAGTTGTCGCGCGGGATCTCCGCGACCTGGCCCTCGCTGATGCCGAGGAAGCGGCAGGCCCGATCGACGGTCTCGACCGGCCGGTCGACGATGTCGCGGTAACGCACGACCAGTACGCGCGCGGGCTCGATCAGCTTGAACAGGTCGCGGAACTGTTCGCCGTACAGGCCGAGCTCCCGGTAGCGCCAGAACGGCGCGTAGCCCGCTGCGATGCGCTCGTCCTGCAGGGCGAAGGCGGTCTCGAAGTCGGCTTCGGGCTCGAGCCCGTCGGACCACAGGTGCATCCAGTTGCTGTAGGCGCGGTCGATCGGGTCGCGGACCACGGCGATGATCCTGATGTCCGGCAGCGACTCGGCGATCCGGCGTTGGGCGCCGCGGTGCCAGAGGTAGAACGGCGTGCTCTCGCCGCGCAGTGCGGCGGCGGGCGCGGGCCGGAACAGGTCGGCGTACGCCTCGGTCCGCCAGATCCACTCGCGCTGCGAGTGCCGGTCACCGGGACCGCCCCAGTGCGGGGGCGGCGCGTTCTCGCAGAGCCAGTACTTCGGCTCCTTCGGCGTCGTGACGAACACGTCCGGGTGGGTGGCCAGGGCGAGGTGCAGCGCGCTGGTTCCGGCCTTCGGGGCGCCGACGAGGAGGAAGTCGGGCCGTGGCTCCCGCACCTTAGTCATGTAGGTCAGTCTACTTACTTCAACGACGGTGCGCGAGCATCGTCCGCGACTCAATAGGCTGTCTCCCGTGACACTCGCGAACATCCCGCCCGCGCCCGAACTTCCCGGTGCCCGCCACCTCCACTCCGGCAAGGTGCGCGACCTGTACGAGCTCACCGAGGGTCCGCACCTCGGGAAGTTGCTGATGGTCGCGAGTGACCGGCTCTCGATCTTCGACTTCGTGCTCGAGACGACCATCCCCGACAAGGGCGAGATCCTGACCAGGACGTCGTTGTGGTGGTTCGAGCAGCTGGCCGACCTGGTGCCGAACCACATCGTCTCCACGGACGTGCCCGAGGCCGTTCGTGGCCGGGCCGTCATCTGCGAGCGCCTCGACATGTTCCCCGTGGAGTGCGTGGCCCGCGGCTACCTCACCGGCTCCGGACTGCTGGACTATCGCGCGACCGGCGAGACCTGCGGCATCGCGTTGCCGCCCGGGCTCGAGGACGGAAGCCGGCTGCCGTCGCCCATCTTCACGCCCGCGACGAAGGCCGACCTCGGCGACCACGACGAGAACGTCTCGTTCGATGCCGTGGTGGCGACCGTCGGTGCCGACACGGCCGCCGCGCTGCGCGACCTCACCCTGAAGATCTACGGCCGGGCCGAGGAGATCGCCCGCGCCCGCGGCATCATCCTCGCGGACACGAAGTTCGAGTTCGGGGTTCCGAAAGCCCCGTTGGTCGAGGGCGTTGCGAAGCAACCGTCTCGAGGCCCCATCGTGCTCGCCGACGAGGTCCTCACGCCCGACTCGTCCCGGTACTGGCCCGCCGATGACTGGCAGCCCGGCCGGGCCCAGCCGTCGTACGACAAGCAGATCGTGCGCAACTGGGCGCTCTCGCCGGAGAGTGGCTGGGACCGGGCGTCGGGCGAAGCACCGCCGCCGCTGCCGCCCGAGGTCATCGAACGCACCCGCAGCCGCTACCTCGAGGCCTACGAACTCCTCACGGGCGAGAGGTTCTGAGGGTTCCCGCTGGTCCCGAGCACAACGGGCTGCCCGATCCTGTGGGCGGGCGACCAGTGACCGGGGTCACGGTCGCCGACTAAGTTGGCCGCCATGACGAACCTCGCCGGCTTCCTCGAGAAGAGTGCCCACGACTTCCCTGACCGCACCGCGATCGTTTTCGGTGACACCCGCCTGTCGTACCCGCAGGTCAATGGCGCGGCCAACCAGGTCGCCAACCTGCTGGTCGAGCGCGGCATCAAGCCGGGCGACAAGGTCGCGTTGAGCTGCCCGAACCTGCCCTACTTCACGATCGTCTACTACGGCATCCTCAAGGCCGGCGCGACGGTCGTCCCCCTCAACGTGCTGCTCAAGGGTCGCGAGGTGGCCTACCACCTGGCGGACTCCGACGCGAAGGCGCTGTTCGCGTTCCAGGGCACGCCTGACCTCCCGATCGGTGCCGAGTGCCACGCCGGATTCGAGGCCACCGAGACCTGCGAGAACTTCTTCGTGATCACCGCCGACCCGACCGCGGCATCCCCGATCGAGGGAGCAGAGACGTTCGGTCAGGCCGTCGGGTCGCAGCCCCCGACGTTCGAGACCGTCGACGTCGACGACGACGACACCGCCGTCATCCTCTACACGTCCGGCACGACGGGCCAGCCCAAGGGCGCCGAGCTGCGCCACCGCAACATGCGCGACAACGCCCTGACGGGCGAAGCGCTCTTCGGCGCGAACTCCGAGAACCCGGACACCTACCTCTGTGTCCTTCCGCTGTTCCACTCGTTTGGCCAGACCGTCATCCAGAACGGCGCGTTCGCCTACGGCGGCACCGTCGTGCTGCTGCCCCGTTTCGAGGCCGCGCCGGCGCTTGCCCTGATGCTGAAGGAGAAGGTGACCTTCTTCGGAGGTGTCCCGACGATGTACTGGGGCCTGTTGGGTGCACTCGACGACACGGTCGACGTCAAGACTCTCGCCGCGAATCTCCGCGTCGCGGTCGCCGGTGGCGCCGCGCTGCCCGTCGAGGTGCACCACCAGTTCGAGGAGCGCTTCGGCGTCACGATCCTGGAGGGCTACGGCCTGTCCGAGACCTCCCCGGTCGCGAGCTTCTCGCGGTTCGGCGAGACGCCGCGCGTCGGTTCGATCGGTACGCCGATCCCCGGTGTGGAGATGAAGCTTCTTGACGGCGACACCTGGGACGAGGTCCAGGACCCGGAGGGCATCGGCGAGATCGCCATCAAGGGCCACAACATCATGAAGGGCTACTACCAGCGGCCCGACGCGACGGCTGCGTCGATCAGCGAGGACGGCTGGTTCCGCTCCGGCGACCTCGGCCGCAAGGACGCCGACGGCTGGTACTACATCGTCGACCGGTCCAAGGACATGATCATCCGCGGCGGCTTCAACGTGTACCCGCGCGAGATCGAAGAGGTGCTGCTCACGCACCCGGCCGTCTCGCTGGCCGCCGTGATCGGCGTACCTCACGACAGCCACGGCGAGGAGATCAAGGCGGTCATCATCCTCAAGCCCGGTGCCACCGCCACGCCCGAGGAGATCGTCGCCTGGAGCAAGGACCAGATGGCGGCGTACAAGTACCCGCGCATCGTCGAGTTCGTCGAGGCACTTCCGATGACCGCCACCGGCAAGATCCTCAAGCGCGAGTTGTCGTAACTCACCCGGACGCGATGCTCGGGCCACCGTCGACAGTCACTAGACTGCGGACCGTGGCCCGAGTCGTCGTTTCCGTCATGCCCAAGCCTGAGATCCTCGACCCCCAGGGGAAGGCGGTGCTCGGTGCCCTGCCCCGGCTCGGCTTCACCGGTGTGAGCGACGTCCGTCAGGGCAAGCGGTTCGAGATCGAGATCGCCGAGGTGAACGACGCGGTGCTCGCCGAGGTGCGTCAGATGGCGGAGACGCTGCTGTCCAACCCGGTCATCGAGAACTACACCGTGAGCGTCGAACAGTGAAGGTCGGGGTCGTCACCTTCCCCGGTTCCCTCGACGACGTCGACGCGCAGCGCGCGGTCCGGATCGGTGGCAACGAAGCGGTGGCCCTGTGGCACGGCGACGCCGACCTCAAGGGCGTCGACGCGGTCATCCTCCCCGGCGGCTTTTCCTACGGCGACTACCTCCGCTGTGGTGCCATCTCCCGCTTCGCGCCGGTGATGACCGAGGTCATCGCACGGGCCCAGCAGGGCATGCCCGTCCTCGGCATCTGCTACGGCTTCCAGATCCTGTGCGAGTCGCATCTGCTCCCCGGTGCGCTGATCCGCAACGACCACCGCAAGTTCGTGTGTCGCGACCAGTTGCTCCGCATCGAGAACAACCGCACTCCGTGGACCTCGGCCTACGACCAGGACCAGGAGATCCGCATCGTGCTCAAGAACGGCGAGGGCGGCTTCGTCGCCGACGCCGGCACGCTCGAGCGGATCGAGGGTGAGGGCCAGGTCGTGGCACGCTACCTCGAGATGAACCCGAACGGTTCGCTCAACGACATCGCCGGCGTCACCAACGACCGCGGCAACGTCGTCGGCCTGATGCCCCACCCCGAGCACGCCGTCGAGGAGCTCACCGGCAGCGGCCTGGACGGCGTCGGCTTCTTCGCATCGCTGGTGGAGAAGACCTTCGCCTGACCGCGTCGCCTCAGTACTTGCCGGCCTGCAGGCTGGTCCACGTGGCGGTGTTGAGTACGCCGTACGCGTGGACGCCGATCTTCTTGCGGTAGGCCAGCACGTCCGCTGCCATCGCGGTGTCGTAGATCCCGGTGACCTTGATCTCCAGGGCCGGGTGGGCGGCCTGGATGGCGCGCTGCGCGCGGCGTACGTAGCCACCGCGGGAGCCGATCTTCAGCACGGGCTTCGCGCCGGCGGAGAGGATCGTGATCCAGTCGCGCACGCTCCACGTGGTGCTCGCAGTGAAACCGCGCTTGGTCTGCCACGCTTGGGCGGCTGTCAGGGTGCGCGGTCCGTACTTCCCGTTGATGGGGGCGTCGGTCGGATACAGACCCCGCTCGCGCAGCAGGCACTGGAGCGCCTTGACCCGGTCCGGGTTGGGCACGACGGTCGCGGTCGCCGGTTTGATGGCGAGGTAGCGCGAGAGGTCGACCCGCACACCCGAGCAGTGCTTCTCCGCCTTCGGCGTCGAGTTGCCCAGGTCGAGGTAGTTGCGGTCGATGTTGATCTTCACTCCGCCCCACGTCTCGTCGTGGCCGCCCTGGAACTGCTTGACGCGGCGACCGGGCGCCCAGGCGCTGGGGGAGAGGTAGGAGGAGCTGATCGTGGTGTTGGCCTTGCCGTCCCAGCGGGCGACCCAGACCTGGTCGGGCAGCACGAACGCGGTGGGACGGGTCTTCAGCACGTCGTCGAGCATCTTGATGCCGGAGCCGGCGCTGGAGTAGTAACCCGAGACGAAGTTCAGTTCGTGCAGGCGGATGGTCCATGCGTGCACGAACCGGATCGCTGACTCACGGCACTTGGTGTTGCCGATGTCGAACGCCTCGAGGTCGTAGAACAGCGTGCTGCCGGGTGTCAGGCCGAGCGCGGTGGCCGCGTTGACCGCTCGTTCGGCCTCGAGCTTCCCCTGCGCCTTGGCCTTCGCGTAGTAGTTCGTCGCGTCGGGGTTGATCTTCGGGTCGTCGTCGTACTTCGGATACCGGCTGCTGCAGCTGGCTTGCGGGCCGAGCGTGATGGGCAGCAGGCGCCAACCCTTCGCGAGCTGGGTGGAGACCCACGTCGGAGTCAGGTTCGGCTGGTTCCGGCAGGCGCGCGAGTTGCCGCTGATGTAGATGCCGACCGAGTGGAACGGCGAGTGCTCGAGCCAGGCATCCATCGTGGCCTGGGTCGGTGTCAGGCACTGGTCGAACCCGTAGCCGGTGAAGTTGCCCGGCGTGACCGGGTTCGTGCCGGCGGCGGCCAGGTCCAGTGGCTGTTCCTCGGCCCGGAACACGTCACCGCGCAGTGGTCCGAGCAGCGCCAGGGCGAGCACGCAGGCCAGCGCAGAGGTGGAAATGAGCCGGACCGACATCGCGCAGCAACTCCCGGGGAAGAGGGGGTGGACCACGGCGGCCCAAAATCACGATAACCCCAACTTTCACACCAGTAACAGGGCTGAGAGATAACTACAGACCTGCAATTCGGGTGCAGGTGCGCTCCGTCAGGTCCGAGTGCGCCCCGTGAGCGATCTCATGGGGGAGCGGGCGGAGTGAACCGCGACCGCGGCCGATAGATTTGCGTCCGTGGCCGACTCAGCTCCTGCACCTGCACGTCCCGCGCTCGACACCGTCGCGGTCGCGACCGGTGATCCGGGGCGTGAGCAGCCGTGGGCGGACCTCGGTCTCAAGGCCGACGAGTACGACCGGATCAAGGAGATCCTCGGGCGCCGGCCGACCAGCTCCGAGCTCGCGATGTACTCGGTCATGTGGAGCGAGCACTGCTCCTACAAGTCGTCGAAGGTGCACCTGAAGCAGTTCGGCGAGATCCCCCAGGTGACGCCGATCGGACCGATGCTCGCCGGCATCGGCGAGAACGCCGGCGTCCTCGACATCGGCCAGGGCTATGCCGTCAGCTTCAAGGTCGAGAGCCACAACCACCCGTCGTACGTCGAGCCCTACCAGGGCGCCGCGACCGGCATCGGCGGCATCGTCCGCGACATCATCGCGATGGGTGCCCGCCCGGTCGCCGTGATGGACCCGCTGCGCTTCGGTCCGCTCGACGCCGACGACACCCACCGGGTGCTGCCCGGGATCGTCGCCGGCGTCGGTGGCTACGGCAACTGCCTGGGCCTGCCCAACATCGGGGGCGAGGCGGTCTTCGACGAGTCCTACCTCGGCAACCCGCTCGTCAATGCGCTCTGCGTCGGCGTGCTCCGCCACGAGGACTTGCACCTGGCCAACGCCACCGGCAACGGAAATCTCGTCATCCTGTACGGCGCCCGCACCGGCGGCGACGGCATCGGCGGTGTCTCGGTCCTCGCCTCGGAGACCTTCGACGCGGATGGCCCCGCCAAGCGCCCCGCCGTTCAGGTCGGCGACCCGTTCATGGAGAAGCTGCTCATCGAGTGCACTCTCGAGCTCTTCGCGGCGCACGTCGTCGCGGGCATCCAGGATCTCGGCGGCGCCGGCCTGTCCTGCGCCACCTCCGAGCTCGCGTCCGCTGGCGACGGCGGCATGCACGTGCACCTCGACAAGGTGCCGCTGCGCGACTCCACGCTCTCTCCGGAGGAGATCCTCATGAGCGAGTCGCAGGAGCGAATGATGGCGGTCGTCGAACCGCGCAACGTCGACGCCTTCTTGGCGATCTGTGCCAAGTGGGACGTCGAGGCCGCGGTGATCGGCGAGGTCACCGACACCGGGCGCCTCGAGATCGACTGGCACGGTCAACGCGTCGTCGACGTGCCCCCGGGCACGGTGGCCCATGAGGGTCCCGTCTACAACCGGCCCTTCGCCCGCCCCGACTGGCAGGACGCCCTCCAGGCCGACCGTGCCGAGGCGCTGGCCCGCCCCACGACCGGTGACGAGCTGCGGGCCACCCTGCTCCAGCTGGTCGCGAGCCCCAACCTGTGCGACAAGTCGTGGATCACCGACCAGTACGACCGCTACGTCCAGGGCAACACCGTGCTCGCACAGCCCTCCGACAGCGGCATGATCCGTGTCGACGAGGAGACCAACCTCGGCGTGGCCATCGCCACCGACTGCAACGGCCGATTCGCCAAGCTCGACCCCTACGCCGGCGCTCAGCTCGCGCTGTCGGAGGCCTACCGCAACGTCGCCACGGGCGGCGCCATGCCGCTGGCCGTCAGTGACTGCCTCAACTTCGGCTCGCCCGAGGACCCCGACGTGATGTGGCAGTTCGCCGAGGCGTGCCGTGGTCTCAAGGACGCCTGCCTCGAGCTCGGCATCCCGGTCACCGGAGGCAACGTCAGTCTCTACAACCAGACCGGCGAGACGGCCATCCTGCCGACCCCCGTCGTCGCGGTCCTCGGCGTGATCGACGACGTGCGCCGTCGTACGCCGTCGTCCTTCCAGGCGGCGGGTGAGCAGATCATCCTGCTCGGCACCAGTCGCGAGGAGCTCTCCGGCTCGGAGTGGGCGAATGTCGTGCACGGGCACCTCGGCGGTTTGCCTCCGCAGGTCGACCTGGTCGCCGAGCGTCAGCTGGCGCGCCTGCTCAAGGACCTGGTCGGAATCGCGACCAGCGCCCACGACCTGTCCGACGGCGGTCTGGCCCAGACGCTCGCCGAAGGCGTGATGGTCAGCGGCATCGGCGCCACCGTGACGCTCGAGGGCGACGCCTTCGTCGGCCTCTTCGCCGAGTCGGCTGCGCGCGTCGTCGTCACGGTCGACGGCGCCGACCTGGACGAACTGCGGGCGCTGTGCGCCCGACACGACGTACCGATGGCCGAGATCGGCACCACGGGCGGTGACTCCCTCGTGGTCGAGGGCCAGTTCGACGTCCCGGTCGAGGAGCTCAGGTCCGCCTGGACCGCGACGCTGCCCGCCGCGCTGGGCTGACCTCCGGGTCGAACGTCCCGACCGTCAGCGCGTCCTGGCGCGGACCGTCACGGGCAGCTTGAGGATCTCCTCGGCGTCGGCGCCGCCGTAGACCTGGTTCAGCGTGAGGTCGTAGGCCAGCTCCGCGGTCACCCTCGTCGATCCGCCCTTGGGGAGGTCGAAGATCACGTGGAAGACCGTGGTGCAGCCACCCTGCCTCACGTCGGGACAGGCCCGGTCGCCTCGGTCCTCGATGACCTCGGTCGCCTTGACGTCGCCGAGCTCGAACGCGGGGGTGACGGCGTCGGCGTAGTAGATGGCGCCGGACTTGAGGTCCGGGGCGACGACGTCGACCCGGCGCAGCGACGTCCGGATGGTGACGGCCAGCCATGTGTGTCCGGGCTCGGCCCACGCGCTGGCGGCGTACGGCAGGCGCGCCACCTGACGGACGCTGCACGCGAACTGCGAGGGCGCGACCACGACTTCCTTGTTGCCGTACTTGACGCTGTCGGTGCACGAGCGCGGGTTGCTCTTCGGACGCTTGAGCTTGTAGAGGGCGGCTGCGTCGCCGGTGTCCCGGTCGCCTGTGACGAGGTCCAGCGTCTGCTTCACGCCGTCGAACTCGACCGCGAGGCTCGGCTCCTTCGCGGATCCTGACACCAGGACGTAGAACGACGTGGAGCCCTCGCCGGACTCCTGCGGTGCGGGCAGGCGGTACGACGCCCCGTCGGCCACCAGGTCGATGGCAGGGGTGTCCGCGGTGTTGAGGTAGTCGGCGTAGTCGCCGAACGTCGCCGCGTCGTACTGCCAGGTGAGGGGGACGAACGTGCTGCCGTCGGGTGCGGTGATCGCCTCGAGCTGGCGGGTGTCGTTGGCGGTGAGGGTCTTGGTCGGCTCGCCGAGCGTGACCTCGAGCTTGCCGCGCGGCAGGGTGACCGAGGACGCGATGCCGTCGCTGAACTGGTCGTCGTTGCGGGCGGGCACCACGTCGCCGACCTCGAGACCGCCACTACCGTCGTCGCCGCACGCGACCAGGGCGGGCGCGAGGACGAGCAGTCCGAAGGCGGCTGCAGCACAACGACGGAGACGCATGACCCCATTCTGACGTGTGGTGCCACAGGGCACCCGCAGGGTCCACCTGTGGGTGGTGCGGGACAATGATTTCGCCATGCCCTCACGCCTCCGCCCCGCGTCACCCGCAGACGTCGTGGATGCGCGCGCCCGCCTGGGAGAGGCGACCGAGAGCGGCGACGTTCCGGATCGCGCGGACCTCCGGCTGCTCACCAAGCACTACCTCGCGCTCCTCGAGGAGCGTGCCCCGGGCCGTTCCGTCGAGGTGCGGGTCCCGCCGTACGCCGCGTTCCAGGTGGTCGAGGGCGTCCGCCACACGCGGGGCACGCCGCCCGCCGTCATCGAGACCGACGCGGCGACCTGGATCGCGCTGGCCACCGGCGAGCTCGGGTGGGCCGCTGCGGTCGAGGCGGGCACCGTCCGCGCGAGTGGCGAGCGCACCGACCTCGCGCCGTACCTCCCGCTGGGGTGATTTCGGCGACGCCCGGCCAGGTCATAAGTTGGGGCACATGACCGCACCTGTCTCCACCCATGACCTGCGTACGCGTCTTGCCGAGCTCCTCCCGGGCGTCCGATCGGACCTCGAGGCCCTCGTGCGGATCCAGTCCGTCAGCGCCGACCCCGACCGCCTCGACCAGGTGGAAGTGAGCGCCCGGGCGACGGCCGACCTCTTCGCCGCCGAAGGGGTCGACGTCGAGATCGTGCGCGCCCACGACGGCGCACCGCCGGCCGTGATCGGCCACCGCGCCGGACCGGTGGGAGCGCCGACGGTGCTGCTCTACGCGCACCACGACGTGCAGCCCGAGAACGACCACAGCGAGTGGGACAGCCCGCCGTGGGAGCCGACCGAGCGCGACGGCCGGCTCTACGGCCGCGGCGCTGCCGACGACAAGGCCGGGATCATCACGCACATCGCGGCCCTCCGCGCGTTCGGTGACGAACTGCCCGTGACCGTCAAGGTGTTCATCGAGGGTGAGGAGGAGGTCGGTTCCGACACGCTCCCGGCGCTGCTGAAGGCCTACCAGGACCGCCTCGCCGCTGACGTCATCGTGATCGCCGACTCCGGCAACTGGGACATCGGTGTCCCGGCACTGACCACGTCGCTCCGCGGCCTGGTCCGTGTGGACGTCGAGGTCCGCACCCTGACCCACGCCGTGCACTCGGGCATGTGGGGCGGTCTGGTGCCGGACGCCCTGATCACCCTGTCCCGCCTGATCGCCACGCTCCACGACGACCGCGGCAATGTTGCCGTCGAGGGCCTGTTCAGCGGCCCCGCGGCCGACGTCGACTACCCGGAGGACCGCCTCCGTGCCGAGTCCGGGGCGGCCGAAGGCATCGAGTGGATGGGTGAGGGGTCGGCTGTCGAGCGGCTCTGGACCAAGCCCGCGCTCAGCATCACGGGCCTTGACGCGCCCAAGGTCGACGGCGCCTCCAACACCCTCGTGCCGTCGGCTCGTGCCAAGATCTCGTTGCGGATCGCCCCCGGCGACACCACGGAGAACGCGCTCGCCTGCCTGCAGCGCCACCTCGAGGCCAACGTGGCCTGGGGTGCGACCCTCACCACGACGGTCGTCGACACCGGTGAGGCCACGCAGATCGACGCCACCGGGCCGTCGTACGACGCCGCGCGGGCCGCGTTCGCCGAGGCCTGGGACGGCACCGAGCCCGTCGACATGGGCGTCGGTGGCTCGATCCCGTTCATCGCCGAGTTCCTCGAGACCTTCCCGCAGGCATCCGTCCTGGTGACCGGTGTCGAGGACCCCGACACCCGCGCTCACGGCCCCAACGAAGGCCTCCACCTGGCCGAGTTCGAGAAGGTCCTCCTCGCCGAGGCCCTGCTGCTGCGCAACCTGGGCGCCTCCTGACCGCGAGTAGGGGTTTTGTCACCGCCGAGTAGGGGGTTTCGCACCGCCGAGTGGGGGTTTCTGGCCGAAGGGCGGGATGTCACACCGACGAAATGAGGGATCAGGCGCCCGGCCGGTAGGCTCCGTGCTGTGTGCGGAGTCTTTGGTGTGTGGGCCCCGGGTGAAGACGTCGCCAAACTGACCTACTTCGGCCTCTACGCCCTGCAGCACCGGGGCCAGGAGTCCGCGGGCATCTCGGTCAGCAACGGCCGCCAGATCCTCGTCTACAAGGACATGGGACTCGTCTCCCAGGTCTTCGACGAGAACACCCTCGCGTCGTTCCGCGGCCACCTCGCGGTCGGCCACTGCCGGTACTCCACGACCGGAGCCAGCACCTGGCAGAACGCCCAGCCGACCTTCCGGCCCACGGCCGATGGCTCGATCGCGCTCGGCCACAACGGCAACCTGATCAACACCGCCGAGCTCGCCGACATGGTCGCCGAGCTGCCCAGCGACGAGGGCGAGCTCGACATCCACGCCCGCAACCTGGAAGCGGCCACCAACGACACGAGCCTGGTCACCGCGCTCCTCGCGCACCACCCCGACCAGTCGCTCGAGGCCCGCGCCATGGAGCTGCTGCCGAAGGTCAACGGCGCGTTCTCGTTCGTCTTCATGAACGAGAACACCCTGTACGCCGCCCGCGACCCCGAAGGCATCCGGCCCCTCGTCCTGGGCCGCCTCGAGCGCGGCTGGGTCGTCGCGAGCGAGGACTCGGCCCTGGCCACCGTCGGTGCGAGCGTGATCCGCGAGATCGAGCCCGGCGAGCTGATCGTCATCGACGAGGACGGCCTGCGCTCCCACAAGTTCGCCGAGCCGCGCCGCAAGGGCTGCGTGTTCGAGTACGTCTACCTCGCTCGCCCGGACGCGACCATCGCCGGCACCAGCGTCCACGAGGCCCGGGTCGAGATGGGTCGCCAGCTGGCCCGCGAGTTCCCGGTCGACGCCGACCTGGTCATTCCGGTGCCCGAGTCCGGCACCCCGGCCGCGTCCGGCTACGCGCTGGAGAGTGGCATCCCGTTCGGTCAGGGCTTCGTCAAGAACGCCTACGTCGGTCGGACCTTCATCCAGCCCAGCCAGACCTTGCGCCAGCTCGGCATCCGGCTCAAGCTCAACGCCCTCGAGCACATGATCCGCGGCAAGCGGATCGTCGTGGTCGACGACTCGATCGTGCGTGGCAACACCCAGCGCGCCCAGGTCCGGATGCTCCGCGAGGCCGGTGCCCTCGAGGTCCATGTCCGGATCTCCAGCCCGCCGGTCAAGTGGCCGTGCTTCTACGGCATCGACTTCGCGACCCGCGCCGAACTGATCGCCAACGGCCTGGAGCCCGCGGAGATCGCCGCCAGTGTCGGCGCCGACAGTCTCGGCTACATCTCGCTCGACGGGATGATCCAGTCGACCGGACAGCCGCAGACGTCGTTGTGCACCGCTTGCTTCACCGGCGACTACCCGATCGAACTTCCCGACGAGAGCCTGCTCGGCAAGCACCTGCTCGAGGCAACGCTCAAGCCGAGCACCCACGGCGAGGCACTGCCCGTCTTCAACAACCCGTGACAGGAGACCGAGGGAACGTGGCCGAGAACGCCTATGCCCGCGCCGGCGTCGACATCGAGGCCGCTGACCGCGCCGTCGACCTCATGAAGGAGTGGGTCGAGAAGGCCCGCCGTCCCGAGATGCTCGGTGGCCTCGGCGGCTTCGCCGGGCTCTTCGACGCCTCGGCCCTGCTGGCCTACAAGCGACCGTTGCTCGCCACGTCCACCGACGGTGTCGGCACGAAGGTCGCGGTCGCGCAGATGATGGACAAGCACGACACGATCGGGTTCGACCTGGTCGGCATGGTCGTCGACGACCTCGTCGTCTGTGGCGCCGAGCCGCTCTTCATGACCGACTACATCGCCACGGGCAAGGTGGTCCCGGAGCGGATCGCCGCCATCGTGAAGGGCATTGCCGAGGCGTGTGTCGAGGCGGGCTGCGCGCTCGTCGGCGGCGAGACCGCCGAGCACCCCGGCCTGCTGGCGCCCGATGAGTACGACGTCGCGGGTGCCACGACCGGAGTCGTCGAGGCGGACGCGTTGCTCGGTCCCGGCCGGGTGCGGCCCGGAGACGTCGTACTCGCGATGGAGGCCAGCGGCCTGCACTCCAACGGGTACTCCCTGGCGCGGCACGTGTTCTTCACGCAGGCCGGCTGGACGGTCGACCGTCACGTCGAGGAGTTCGGCCGCACGCTGGGCGAGGAGCTCCTCGTTCCGACGCGGCTCTACACGAAGCCTTCGCTGGCGATCGCCCGCGAGACCGAGACCCACGCCATGGCGCACGTCACTGGCGGCGGCCTCGCCAACAACCTCGCGCGGGTCATGCCGCCCGAGCTGAAGGCCACGCTCGACCGCGGCACCTGGACGCCTGGACCGGTCTTCGACGTCGTTCGCCAGCTCGGCAACGTCTCGCAGCCCGATCTTGAGGCGACGCTCAACTGCGGCGTCGGCATGGTGGCCCTCGTCGCTCCCGATTCCATCGGCACGGCGATCGCTCGTCTCGCCGACTTCGGGATCAATGCCTGGGTCGCCGGCGAGGTCGGGGTCGACCCGGAGCTCAAGGGCAGTGTCGAGCTGGTGGGCCAGCACCCCGGTTGGTGAACCGATGGGTGACGTGGGCCTCAAACCCCGCGCGTCGAACGATCCCGGGTACGGGAACACCCACGGGCCATGTAATGTTGTGCCCACGAGACTCAGATTCAGCAGTCCGGGGCCCAGAGGGCTACCGGCCAAGTGTGCGAGGGGGCTGGACCCTATGGGCCGCGGCCGAGCGAAAGCCAAGCAGACCAAGGTCGCGCGCGACCTGAAGTACCAGACGCACGAGACCGATCTGTCGGCCCTTGCGCGCGAGCTCCATGGGGAGCCCGCCACGCGCGCGGAGGAGATCGAGCCCGAAGTGCTCGAGAAGTGGTCGGACTACGCCGACCCCCAGCGAGACTGAGTTCAACTGCGCGTCCGGCGTCCTCATCGGCTGGCGCGCATCACCACGACATCCCCGTGGGTGCCGTAACCGGTGAGCCGTCCGCCCGCGGTCGTGCCATCGAACGTCACCAGTGACCAAAGGTCGTCGGGCCGGTACTCGTCCGGTGCGATGACCGTCGGCCACGGGATGTTGCTGGGGTACGGCGCATCCAGGGTGCCGACCTCGCGCAGTTCCAGGTCGAAGATCGGGAACCGGCCGCGGGTCGCTCTCGGGTTGTCCCTGCCGTCACTGGCGAGCACTCGCCAGTCGTCGTCGAGTCGGACGATCGTGGTGCCCTCGGTGGCACGCCGGTCGGTCGCCGCCGCGCGGAACGTGAGGTCGTCCAGCGACGGCCCGGACGCCAGCACGGGGTGGAAGTCGAAGAACTTCTTCGCGCTGACGTAGGCGACCAGCCACTTGCCGTTCTCGGTGCGGACCAGGTGGGGGTCCCACGTGCCCACACTGGGCCCGGAGGTCGGCAGGGCCAGCGGCCGGGTGGGCAGCAGGTGCTGTCCGTGGGTGAGGTCCGCGGTGGTCTCGGCGACGGTGATCCCGACGGTGGGGTTCGGGTGTTCGGACTTCTCCCCGCGGAAGTCGCTCCAGGTGCTCGTCGCCACCAGCCACCCGTCGCCGACGCGCACCACATGCGTGGCGTGGTCGCCGAAGCTGCCCGGGCGGTCCGACCGTTCGAAGTACAGGTCGCCCGTGTGGGTCGGCCCGTCCTCGTCCAGTCGCCAAACGGACGTGTGCGCCGTGTCGAAGAACCCCGGCCCCGCGCTGCTGGCGGTGAACAGCACTGCTCCCGCTTGCCGGTACGGCGACCCGTCGGCGTGGGTCACGAGGCGGATGTCGCGCAGGCCGAGTTGTCCGAAGACCCCCGCCGACCAACCCGTGATGTCGTCGGTCGAGACCCACGAGCTCGTCAACCCCGAGAGCCACGCCTGGTTGCGGGTGTCGAGGACACCGTCGAGGTCCACGCGCCCACGGACCACCCACGCGTCACCTTCGAGGGCCAGCGCGGCCAGGTGGGTGCCGGTCAGGGTCAGCGCGAATCGCGTGGGAGCCACCTTGACCCGCCCGTGGCGCCGGCTGCGGTGCTGGCTTGTCGCGCCGTCGACCGTGACCGCCAGCGACACGGAGCCATCAGCCAGGACGACTCGGAGTGACGAGCCGTCGGCCGCGGTGAGGGCCAGGGTCGTCGTACCGCTGCCGGGGGAGAGGGCGACCTCGATGGCGGCGTACGGCGCCACGTGGGGCGTTGCGGCCGTCGCTGACCTCGTGTCACCCCCGGCGCCGTAGTCCTCAGACGTGAACGGGATCCCGACGATCGACACCGGTCGATGGCGCGCGGTGATCTCGAAGCGGGGCAGCACCCGTCGACTGTCCCGTGTCGGCTGCCTCCGCCTCAACCCGGCGCGCGGGAACGACGCCGGTCAGCACGGCCATCACGGACGTGATGACGGCCGCGAGCGCGAAGCCGGCGACGACGTCAGAGGGGTAGTGGCGTCCCAGCAGGAGCCGGTCGGCGGCCACGACGGCCAGGGCAATTGCGCCGAGCGGGACGAACAGGGCCGCCCGCTGGCGACGTCGTGCGTCGTCCCCGGCGCTGAGCACGGCCAGGACCACCACGACGCCGACGAGTGCCGCGATGGCCGAGCTGTGGCCCGAGGGGAAGGAGCCACCGTTGTGCACGTGCTCGCCCCACTGCCACTGCGGACGCTCGCGGCCGAACATTTGCTTGAGCTCCGTTGTCGCGTACGACGTCACCCACACCGTGCCGGCCACGAACACCGACGTGCGCACCTGCCCGCGGACCAGGCACGCACCCGCAAGCAGAAAGCCGAGCACGAGCAGATTGTCCGGGGACATCACGACCTCGATCAGGCGCAACATCGGGATCAGGCCGTGTTCGGCGGACCAGGTGGGGAGGTTCGGGAGAAGCGGCACACACGCAGCATGCGGGGAGCAACCTGACTCCCACCTGAATGCCGGGGGCCGGCCACGGGAACTCTCGAAGAGGAAATGCGAACACCCCCGTCGGAATCCCGACGGGGGTGTTCGTGCACTGTGGCCAGGGGCGGGGTCGAACCGCCGACCTATCGAGTTTCAGTCGATCGCTCGTACCAACTGAGCTACCTGGCCAGGCAGTCGCAAACCATACCGGAGTGTGCGCCGTCGTACGAAAGTGGCGGCGACCCTGGACCCGGCAGCGCTTGGTGTGGTGGCGGTTGGGTGCTTCGCGCCGGGTCGCACTATGCTGTTCGGGCCGTGCCCGACTCAGGTCTGGTGCAGCGGGGCCCCCATCGTCTAGCGGCCTAGGACGTCGCCCTTTCACGGCGGTAGCACGGGTTCGAATCCCGTTGGGGGTACCACCCGAAGTTTTCTGAACCCGCGCTACGACGTAGCGCGGGTTCGTTCGTTTTTCCGAGCGAGCGAAGATGGTGAACCATTCATGTATGGTCATACCTGAATGAAGTCCCAACGTGGAGGTCTCGTGGAAAACTCTCGCTTGCGCGCCAAGAAACTCGCTGCTGCCGGTCTGGTTGCGTTGATGTCATCTGGGCTCGCTGCCCCGTCTGCGTCGGCCGACGACGGTGGAGGCGACTCGACAGAGGCGCCGACGATCTTCGGGATGGAGGTTGCCGAGGACACGTCGGCAACCTTCACCTTCTCGACGGCCCAGGTGGACAAGGCCGAGGCGGAGGCTGCCAGGGACGCCGACGCCGACTCCCGCACCTCTGACGAGGAGGCCGCGGCAGACGACTTGTTGGACTATTCCGACGGCGAGGGAACGGGGACCGCTGATGCCGAGGCGGTGGAAGTCGTCTCGCTGGCGGGCGGCGAGGTGCTGATCGCCAAGACGCCGGCGACGGAACTCGCTGAGGTCGAAGTGGTGGTCGAGGACGGAGCTGTCAGCGTGACGGCGGGCACTGACCCCGGCACCGCCGTTGTGCAGTCGTCCGGGCCAGGCATGGCCGGATCGTGGGGCACGATCGCAACCGGTGACTACACGCTGAAGGTGGGCAAACTCGGGGATGCCAACTTCAGCTGGAAACGCCGTCGATGGAATGACCCGAACTCACCGTTCTACCTGTATTGGTACAAGCGTTTCGGAGACGGAGATCCCAACCCGGACTACCCCGGACCGCAGCCGAAGGTCAAGCTCCTGCGTGTTCAGAGCTTCCCGTTCGACAACACGGCCGAGTCGGCCGAGGCGAGCTGGCCCGATGACCGTCGTCGTCTTGCGACGTGGCTGGAGCGAGACCCCGGGACCGACTTCGAAGGCGATTGCAACAGCTCGCCGATCCGGCCCGAGATTGACGTCCCCGGCGGAGTTGTGGGCTTCGAGTTCAAGGACTGCGACCAGTACCACGTGTGGCGCAACGCAGAGAAGCCGGGCAGCTACTGGATCGAGATGAACCAAGGCTTTTGGGTGACCAATGGAGGCTCGAAGCAGGCGGGATTCGTCATGTCCTGGCAGGCGCGCAAGAAGCACCCGACCACGGGCGCGAAGTTGCTGAGTGGTTCCCTGCACGACCTCAACAAGGTCGTCTTCACGATCCCTGGCAGCGAAGGCGATACCCGTACGTGCACCCAGACCGATGCCAGCAGGGACTGCTAGTGCTGTGACGTTGCGATTCGTGGTGGTGGCGGCCACGGTCGTTCTGGCCGCCACCACCTGCAGTGCGAACGAGGCACCAGGCGACGCGGCTCCCAGGGCTGGTGGTGCCACAGCGGTTGCCTGGAGTTGCCCAACTGGGGTGGAGGCATGCCCCGAGTTCGGGGGCGCACGGATGGCGGTCTACCGCGGGTCGAAAGCCGGGACGGACGCGCCGCTGCTTTTCTGGGACCCCGGCGGACCCGGTCTCGCTGCCCCGACGGCGGAGGACGTTTGGCTCTATCTACCCGCGTGGGCAGATCGTTACCGCGTGGCCCATGTCGTCGAACCGTGGGAGTTTGCAGCGCGGGACTTCGACTGCCGGGAATGGCTTGAGGGCGAGGCGAGAGCACTCACGCCGGACACCTGTGCGTCGTCAGATCGCGTCGTCACGGCGACGTCGCTTCGCGCCCTTGACCGGTCCACTTGGGGGCCGATCACCGCTGCCTACCTCCAGTCCTTCGGTGCTGTTCGCACGGCGGATGCGTTGGCGGGCTCCGGGCTGCAGCCTCGCATCGTGTTTGAATCACCGGCTCCTCCGCGCTCCACGACACTCACAACCCTTGCTGGGGAGCGTTCTCGCCTGGCCGTCGAAAGCGCTCTGAACAGCCCGGCGCCGTGCGAGGACGACGCATGCGTGGCCGAGCGGAAGCAGCTGCTCCGAAGGCTCCTTGGTGGAGAGGTCCGCGGCGTGACGCCAGATCAGGCGGCCATGGGGATCCTTGCCGCCGCTGCAGACCCGCGCGCCAACGCCGACTTTTTCGATCAGCTCTGGCGAGATGAGGAGTTCGAGCGACGCTCAACTGCCAATGCCTTGCGCGTGGCAGCGCTTGGTCAGTCGCTGCGATGGGCTTCCGGAAAGCCTCAGCCGGCCTTGATCGGTTATCTGAACGGCATGTGTGGGACCTACTCGTTCGGCGAGTTCGTTGGCGACTCGGCCGACTCAGTGCATGAGGTCCTGGCCTCTCGTCTGCTCGATTCGTTGTGGGCCTCCTGCCGTGCTTGGCCGACCCGTGCGGAACGCCCACGGACCTTGAATGCTCGCAGTCTGCTCGTCATCAATGAGGCGGACCCGATCGTCTCGCGTCGACTCCAGTTGGAGTGGCGGGCAGTCCTCGGGGCGAGCCTCGCGCGCGTTCTCACCTTCGCACGCAGCGGCCACGGCAAGGCGCCGCGCAAAGTCGAACGAGAGGTCCGTGGGTTCCTTGCTGAAGGTCAGTAGCGGGACGGCCCTCGTCGTCCTCGTCGTCGTCGTGACTGGAGTACTGGGCAGTGCGCTCGCGTGGTCCCTTGCTCGCCCGCACAGCAGGTCCGAGTTGTCGAGGGAGGACCTCGATAGGCGGTTGGCTGAGAATCCCGGGATCGGGCTCGTGCTGCCGGTCGATCTGCCCGAGGGCTATCGATGGTTCGGGCCGGACGACTACTTCCGGTCTCGCGGTGGCGTCGTCCAGCGCACTTCGTTGTTCTGGCCTGATGACCCCGATTCCGTACCGTTCGTCAGGATTTGCGCTGAGGTGACGCCCGCGAGTGGTCTGTGTCCGCTCGGCGATCCCATGATCGTCCGACAAGTTGACTCGCTGAGGGTGGTGATCGTCTTGTCCGGGGATGGCGTCGGACCCCGGAGCCGTGCCTTCTGGGAGAAAGTGCCGTTGACGAGCTCGCCGGATGTCGCTTGGCTCGACTAGCTTGATTGGATCGCTGGCTTGTGCACAGCGGTGGCGGAGTGAAGTGGTTGCCGATTGGATTCCGCGCAGAGCGATGGGTTAGAGTTCCACCGCTTCACCAGTAGCAAAGCAAGGCCCTGTAGCGCAGTTGGTTAGCGCGCCGCCCTGTCACGGCGGAGGTCGCGAGTTCGAGTCTCGTCAGGGTCGCGAGTACCGCCCGGTCCGCAAGGTCCGGGCGTTGTGCTTTTTCGCCGCGATGCAGAATGTCTTCCGTGCCGGTCGAGATGAGTCCCGAGGAGTTCGACGCCCTCGTCGACGCTGCACTCGACGAGATCCCCGAGCAGTTGGCCCGTCTCGTGCACAACGTCGTGGTCCTGGTCGAGGAGGAGCCGCCCGAGGGCGAGCCCGACGACCTGCTCTGCCTCTACGACGGCGTGGCGCTCACCGAGCGCGATGGCTCGATGGGCGGTCAGTTGCCCGACCGGATCTTCCTGTTCCGCGGGCCGCTGCTCGACATGTGCGATGACGCCGAGGACCTCGCCGAGGAGATCCGGATCACCGTCGTGCACGAGGTCGCCCACCACTTCGGGATCGACGACGCGCGCCTGCACGAGCTCGGCTACGCCTGACCGATCACGAATCCCAGGGCGCAGGCGGCGAGGCCCGTCGCGATCGTCACGGCCGCGTAGGCCGCGCCCCGGGCCGGTCCGAGGTCGCGGGTCTGCACCGCCAGCGAGGAGTACGTCGACAGGCCGCCGCAGAAGCCGGTCCCGACCAGCGCCAGGGCAGAGCCGTCGAGCGACCAACCCACGCAGGCGCCCAGGAGCAGGCTGGCCACGATGTTGGCCGCCAGTGTGCCGTGGTGCCAGCGGGCGTCGTAGCGCTGGCCGAGGGCGTAGCGCAGTGGCGCACCGACGGCACCGCCGAGAGCAACCAGCAGCCCGGTCACCATTCGTCCTCCGCGGGGAGTCGCGGCGCCAGCGCGCCGACCGCTGTGACAGCGACCAGACAGGCGCCCAGCGTGCCGAGCAGGTAGGCAACCGCGAGGCCGGCGCGACCGTCGGCCAGCAGCGCCCGCCCCTGCTCGGAGGTGGCGGAGAACGTGGTGAACCCGCCCATCAGACCAGGCCCGAGGGTGGCGGCCCAGGCCGCCGAGCGACGCGCCAGGGGGAGCAGCAGGAGCCCGGCGAGGAGCATGGATCCGACGACGTTGATGGCGAACGTGGTCCAGGGGAAGCCGGTGCCGTCAGGCGCGACCTCACCGGCGGCGAAGCGGAGCACCGATCCAGCGGCACCGCCGGCGGCCACGGCGAGCAGCAGCCGGGGCGAGGAGCTCATGGAGTGATGCTAAAGGGGTCAGAGCGCCTGGGACGGGGCGCCGGTGCCGGCGCTGCCCTGCCACGAGACCGGGGGCGCACCGGCCGACTGGCGGCGGAACTCTCCGAGGAACCAGATCTGGAAGGCGCGCTGCGCCGGGGTCCGTGGCGCGGTCAGCAGACGTTGGGCCCGGCTGAACTCGTCGGCCGCATCGAGGAGGTCGACCAGTCCGCCGATCTGGCGCGCGGCCTCGCGCGGCATCCGGAGCCGGAGATCCACGGCCGAGCGCCCGTCGGCGTGGGCCGTGTCGACCTGTTCGCGGCCCATGTTGGCGCGCAAGGGGCGTTCCAGCGCGTCGAAGTGTTCGGACAGCACCCGAGCAAGCGGGTAGTCGTCCTCGTGAGCGAGCGCCAGCAGCCGGATCTCGCGCCGCAGGTCGCGGTGGTGACGCTGGAACTGGCCGAACTCGAGGACCGGCACGCCGTTGATCTGTACGGCGACCTCGCCGACCCGGGTGTGCTCCTCGGGGAGGGGGGCGACGCCGTAGGTCAGCTGGTAGGGAGCTCCGCCGATCTCCGAGAGTTCGAGGGCAGGCTCGAACCAGACGGCCTTGCCGTCCTCCTCGATCTCGGCGCCCCAGGCGACGGAGGCGCGGGCCACGATGTCCAGTCCGCGCCCGACCGTCGTCAGAATGAGGAACTGCTCCTCGTCGAGGGCGTCGAAGGTGTCGAGGTCGAACGCGTCGAGGTCGAAGCCACCGGCGCGGGTCGCGGGCTGCGGAGCGATGGTGGAACCGTCGTGCACCTCGAACCGGGGGTGTTCGACCGTCCCCCGGAGCTGTGTGCGGATGGGCGCCTCGGCGTGGAGCACCGCGTTGGTGACCAGCTCGGAGACGGCCAGCTCGGCGCAGTCAGCGAGCTCCGGTCGACCGATGTCGTGGCACGTCTGCACGACCCAGCGGCGTGCGTCGTGCACGCTTCGTGGCCCGGGGGCCAGCTCCAGGGTCTGCCGGTTGTGCACGGATGAACCTTCCACTGCGGAATCACTGCCCGAGTCTTGGATGGCTTGTTCGATCGCTGCGGTCCCGATCCCGAGTGCGATACCCCGTTGAACCGGCAACTAAACCAACGGGAATTCCCGGGTTTGGTGACGCCCTTCGACAAGTGTGACGGACCAGACCGTGGCCACGTGTTGGGACGCGCGCCCCAAAACCGGAAGAATGCGACGCAGAGGGTCATCGAAGAGGCGTCACAAGCGTCCAGGAGGAAGCCATGGCAGCAGGCGACACCACGCCCGAACCGTTGGACCGCGCCATCGTGCGCAGGTCTGACCGCCACCAGGTCGTGATCATCGGCTCCGGTTTCGGCGGCCTCTTCGGAACGAAGGCGCTGCGCAAGGCCGACGTCGACGTCACCATGATCGCGAAGACCACCCATCACCTTTTCCAGCCGCTGCTCTACCAGGTGGCGACCGGCATCCTCTCCGAGGGCGAGATCGCCCCGCCGACCCGAGAGGTGCTGGCGAAGCAGGAGAACGCCCAGGTGCTCCTCGGTGAGGTGACCACCGTCGACCTCGAGAACCGTCTGATCACCTCGCACGTGCTGGGTCGCGAGCTCGTGACGCCGTACGACTCGCTGATCGTGGCGGCCGGTGCCGGCCAGTCCTACTTCGGCAACGACCACTTCGCCGAGTTCGCGCCCGGAATGAAGAGCATCGACGACGCGCTCGAGCTCCGGGGCCGCATCTTCGGTGCCTTCGAGATGGCCGAGCTCGGCGCCTCGCGTGGCGAGAACGTCGACCACCTGCTGACCTTCGTGGTCGTCGGCGCCGGTCCGACGGGTGTGGAGATGGCCGGCCAGATCGCCGAGCTCGCCCACCGCACGCTGACCCGCGACTTCCGGGCCATCAGCACCCGTACGGCGCGCGTCATCCTCGTCGATGCGGCTCCGCAGGTGCTCCCGCCGTTCGGCGCCAAGCTCGGCAAGTGGACCCAGGAGAAGCTGGAGAAGCTCGGCGTCGAGGTCATGCTGGGCGCGCTCGTCTCGCAGGTCGACGAGCGTGGCCTCGTCGTGAAGTACAAGGACGGCACCGAGAACCGCATCGACGCCGTCGCCAAGGTGTGGGCCGCCGGCGTCCAGGCCAACCCGCTCGGCAAGCAGCTGTCCGACCAGACCGGGGCGCCGCTCGACCGTGCCGGTCGGATCGCGGTCAACCCCGACCTCACCCTGCCGGGCTACCCCGAGGTGTTCGTCGTCGGCGACATGATCGCGCTCGACAACCTTCCCGGCGTGGCCCAGGTGGCCATCCAGGGAGCGAAGTACGCCGCCAAGGAGATCGACGGCCGGATCAAGGGCAAGCCCGCCCAGTCGCCGTTCAAGTACTTCGACAAGGGCTCGATGGCGATCATCAGCCGCTTCCGCGCGGTCGCGATGGTGGGCAAGCTGCGCCTCACGGGCGTCGTCGCCTGGCTGATGTGGCTGGTCGTGCACCTCTTCTACATCACCGGCTTCAAGAACCAGTTCACCGCCGTCCTGCACTGGCTGATCTCGTTCATCGGCACCGGCCGTTCGGAACGGACCTCGACCGAGCAGCAGATCTTCGCTCGCGTGGCCCTGCAACGGCTCGCCCGCGGCGCGACCGATCTGGTGTCCCAGCCCGGCGAGTTCGACGACGCCGACCGTCGCCGCGCCGACCTCGAGGCCCGGGCGGCCGAAGAGGCCCGCCTCAGTGACGAGAACAAGCGCGGCGTCAAGGTCTGAGCGTCACCTACGGATAGTCAGGGACTACCCGTCACTCGAAGATCCGCAGACCGGGGACCGGCTCGGCGGCAGCCATCTTGTCGCGCACCCAGCGCGGCAGGATGAAGACGCCCTCGGCCTCTGCGGTCACGCCGTTCGGGCCGATGACGTGGCCCTTGGCCCACGTCTTCACGCCTTCCTCGCGGTCGATCCAGGCCTCGATGCGCAGGTCGCCCAACGGGGTGCCCTGGCGATAGACGATGGTCAGTGTCCCGGTCATGCCCGGGCGTCCGCCGGCGCCGACGGCATGGCCGAGGACCTGGTCGAGCAGCAGTGAGACGACACCGCCGTGCACCAGTCCCGGAGGTCCTTCGTAGGCGGCGCCGCAGTGGAAGTCGCTCTCGATGCGACCCGACGGGTCGGCGCGGACCTCGAGGAGCGGAGCCATCGGGTTGCGGACGCCGATGGCCGGGTTGCCCCACGGACGCCGCTTGCCCGCGGGCCGGTTCGACATGCCCAGCGTGTCGGGCAACTGCTCCTTGCGGAGTCGGGCGACGATCTCCTCGATCTGGGTCGTGGCTGCGCGGATCTCGTCCTCGTCGACCGCCGTACGGACGCTCGCGTCGATCAGGTCGCGCACGGCCTGCGTGTACGGCGCCCACATCTGCGCCTCGCGTGCGATCGCCGCGTCCTCGGAGTCGTCCGCGGGGAAGGGCCAGGTCATGCTCCAGAGTAGAACACGTTCTCATTCGGGGCTGCGGAAAACCTGGTGAGCTGTGCCACCGACCCGTGATGGGATGGTCCGGTGACTGCGCTCGTTGCACCCGACGCCCGCCGCTGGCACAGCTGGGCGGCCATGATCGACGACTTCGGCGGGACCGGGGAGATGGACGGCTCGGGCCACTGGAACCTTGCTGCTGGGCCGGTCGCGACCGAGGCCGGGTGCACGGCGTTCGTGGCGATGACGGAGCTGACGTCGGCCCCGGACCTGGACGGCACGCGGGTCGGTTCGACGTACTTCTGGATCACGGCGAACGACGGAGCCCTCGACGACGAGGTCGTGGGCTTCCTCAACCTGCGGCACACGCTCAACGACTTCCTGTTCGACCAGGGCGGCCACATCGGCTACTCGGTCAAGCCGTCGGCACGGCGCCGCGGCCATGCCTCGGCTTCCTTGGCCCTGGGCCTCGGGGCCGGACTCGACCTCGGCATCGACCCGGTCCTGGTGACGTGCGACTTCGACAACGAGGGGTCGCGTCGCACCATCGAGCGCAACGGTGGTGTGTTCGAGGACCGGCGCGGGGTGAAGCTCCGCTTCTGGGTGCCGAGCTCCCGTCAGGCCTGAGTGACGTCGGCGTACGACTCGTCGTCGGCGTACCCGGCCTCGTCGGCGGCACCCGGACGCAGCTCCGGCCGCAGACGGTAGAGCGCGCTGGTGAACCAGTGCGGGTCGACCATCGAGGAGTTGATCACGACCAGGGGCAGGCCGGGGCGCTCGGCCAGGACCGTCCAGCGCCGGTGGCCGGGTTCGCCGACGATGGCGACCGGCGTGTAGGCGCTGCCGATGTCGACGAGATCGACGCGGCCGCCGCGTTCGATCGACAGCTGGCCGCGCCGGATCGCCATCTTCGTCGTGGTGCAGCCGGCCCGGACGGCCCAGATCACCAGGGTGAGGAAGGCCAGGGTTCCGGCAACGCCGACGGCTCCGATCGTGCGGTCCTCGTTGGCGACGTACGACGCGACGGCGGTGGCAGCGAGCGCGCCGAGCAGGATCACCGACAACACGCGCCGAACCCCGCCGCGGACCGGGAAGTCGGCGTCGGTGCTCGCATGGTTGGCGTTGAGGTGGTCCTCCGGCTCGGTCCAGCGGCTCTGCTTGACCTCGGGGGCAACGGCGGTCCGCACGGGAGGCTGGACGCGCACCTGCGGTGCGCCTGCGGCGCGGGCGGCGGACGCACGGGTCGGTGAGTCGTGAGCAGGCGCAGGGCGGTCGGACGAGATCCGGACTTCCGGCTTTGCCGGGCGGATCTTCGGCCGTGACTGCCGACGGGGCTTCGTCGCGGGACCGCTCAGTGCGTCGACGACCGAGCGGCCTGCAGCCGTGGTGTCGACGCTGTTCGGTGCGGGCGCCTTTGCGTCAGCGTCTTCGACGCCGAGGGCGGCGAGGACCGAACGGCCGGCGCTGGTGCTGTCGGGCCCGGACGGGCGCGGGACGGTGTCAACGGGAGCTGGCATGGGGTCCACCGGGGTGTCGATCGCTGGGGGCGATGGGTCGGATGCAATGCGCCCGCCGCGAGGTGCCCCGATGACGCGGGCATCCTTCGCATAGCTGGCACGCTTGTTCAACCAGGCGCGGATGGTCTCCGTGTCCGGTCCGAACTCGTCATTGCTCCCCATGACAGAGTCCACCTTTCCCTCTCCCATGGTCGAGCGTACTCCGCAAGATGATCGCCGTCTCGGGTTCGAAGGACACCGCGGCATAGCCCTTTGCGACCAGGTGGACTGGTCCCTTGTCCCCACCGATGGCCGGGTAGATTGAGAGCCGTTCCCATCTGCTGGAGGTTCCTGCGTTGTCCGAGTCCGACGACCGACCGATGGCGCTGCGCCCCACCCGCCAGCGGCTCGCGATCACCGACGCGTTGCGCGGCGGCGTCGACTTCCAGAGCGCCCAGGAGATCCACGACAGCCTGCGGCACGCGGGGGAGAAGGTCGGTCTGGCGACGGTCTACCGAACGCTCCAGGCGATGGCCGACTCGGGTGACGTCGACGTCCGTCACAACCCGGCCGGCGAGGCGACGTACCGCCGGTGCAGCGCCTCGCACCACCATCACCTGGTCTGCCGCTCGTGCGGGCGCACCGTGGAGATCACGGGCTCGGCGGTCGAGAAGTGGGCCCACGCCATCGCCGATCAACACGGCTTCGTCGATGTCAGCCACACCGTCGAACTGGTCGGACTGTGCGCTGACTGCGCTGCCGTCGCCCAGTCCGACTCGTAGGCCCCGTGGGACTCGAACCCACAACCAAGAGATTAAAAGTCTCCTGCTCTGCCAATTGAGCTAGGGGCCCCCAATCGGTTCCGGGGAACTCTAGCCAAACCGCTGCCCCGGCCCGGCAGCGGTGTTCGTCGATCCGGGCTTCTCGCGTCGGGGCGGTTACAGTGAAGACGTCGGCACTCTTGTCGGCCACCTCAGGGCAGACGCCTCGTTGACCGTTGGGCCCCGGCCCGGCCACGAAGCCCGTCGCCTCCTCTGAGCCGATCAGAGGAACCAGCCTTGTCTGTTCTCACCCGCGACGCCAACGTCCCTGCGCAGCCGTTCTCACTCCCGGTCGGCTCGACCGCCATCGTCTACTGCGAGGCCCAGTTCGGCGAGCAGGACGGCAAGACGGCCAACGGCCTGGTCCGGCACTCGGAGAAGTACGAGATCCTGAGCGTCATCGACAGCATGCGAGCCGGTGTCGACTCCGGTGAGTTCCTCGACGACACCCCGAACGGCATCCCGGTCCTCGCTTCGCTTCGCGAGTCGATCGCGCACGCCGGCCACGTCCCGGACTACCTCATCTGCGGCGTCGCGCCGGCCGACGGCCTGCTGTCCGACGAGCAGCGAGTGGTGCTGCTCGACGGCATCGCCCGCGGGATGCACATCATCAACGGCCTGCACGAGTTCCTCAACGACGACGCCGAGTTCGTGGCCGCCGCGCTGCTGGCCGGAGTGACCATCACCGACGTACGACGCCCCAAGGACACCCGCGACCTGCACCTGTTCACGGGCCGCATCTTCGACGTCACCTGCCCGCGGATCGCCGTGCTCGGCACAGACGGCGCGATCGGCAAACGCACCACGTCGACGATCCTGGTCCAGGCGCTGAACGACCGCGGCATCAAGGCCGTCATGGTCGGCACCGGCCAGACCACGCTGATCCAGGGCGGCAAGTACGGCGCCGCGCTGGACGCCATGGTTCCCCAGTTCATCTCCGGCGAGGTCGAGCACCAGGTGGTGTCCGCCTTCGAGAACGAGGACCCGGACGTCATCGTGGTCGAGGGCCAGGGCGCGCTGAGCCACCCGGCCTACCTGAGCTCGGGCCACATCCTGCGCGGCAGCCGCCCGGACGGTGTGATCGTCCAGCACGCGCCCAAGCGCAAGGTCCTCGGAGACTTCCCGATGATGCCGATGCCGACCGTCGAGAGCGAGATCGCCATGATCGAAGCCTTCGCCGCCACCAAGGTCATCGGGGTCACGATCAACCACGAGGCGATGACGGCCGAGGAGCTCACCGCGTCGATCGCCGAGCACCACGCGGACCTCGACCTCCCGGTCACCGACCCGCTGACGCGGCCCGGCTCCGACCTGGTCGACATGGTGCTCGCGGCATTCCCGGCACTTGCGCACTCACGCGTGAACGCCGCCCAGCCTGCCTCGATGTGACGGCACCCCGGCTCGAGATCGCCCTGGGCAGGATCGAGCACAACACAAGGACACTGGTCGACCGGCTGGCACCCGTCGGCATCCGCGTCACCGGTGTCACCAAGGCCGCCCTCGGTTCTCCGGGCGTCGGGGCAGCGATGCTCCGCGGGGGCGCTCACGGGTTGGGTGACTCCCGGGTCCCCAACCTTGCCCGGCTGGCTGGGCTGGACGGAGCGACGTCACGCACGTTGATCCGTTCGCCCATGCTCAGCCAGGTCGACGACGTCGTGAGCCTCGCGACCTGCAGCCTCAACACCGAGCCCGCGGTGCTGCTCGCGCTGGACGCCGCCGCGGCCCGGGCGGGGCGCCTGCACGACGTCGTGCTCATGGTCGAGCTCGGCGACCTGCGCGAGGGCATCCCGGTCGATGACGTGGCGGAGGTCGTGCGCGGCGTGCTCGCCCTCCCCTCGCTCCGGCTGCTGGGCCTGGGAGCGAACCTCGCCTGCCAGAACGGCGTCGTGCCCGACGAGCAGAACATGGGCGTGCTGAGCGAGCTGGTCGACACGGTCGAGACGAAGTACGGCGTTGCGCTGACCACCGTCACCGGTGGCAACTCGGCCAACCTCGACTGGGCGGCATCGGCCGCGAACGTGGGCCGGATCAACGACCTGCGACTCGGTGAAGCGATCCTGTTGGGTGTCGAACCTCTGCACCGCACTCCGATCCGTGGCCTGCACGCTGATGCTTTCACGTTGTTCGGCGAGGTGATCGAGAGGCGCGACAAGCCTCGCCAGCCGTGGGGAACGAGGGGGCAGTCGGCCTTCGGCGACCTGCCCGATCGGGTCGGCGCCGGCACTGTTCGTCAGGCGCTGGTCGCCCTCGGCCGCCAGGACGCCGACCCGGACGACGTCGTCCCGCCTGCGGGCATCACCATCCTCGGGATGAGCAGCGACCACCTCGTTCTCGACCTCGGCGACCATCGCGTCGAGGTCGGAGACGAGATCGCCTTCGGCGTCGGTTACAGCGCGCTGGTGCGCGCCATGACCTCCCCGTTCGTCACCGCCGTCGAGCGCCAGGGCTGTTAGCACGCACGTCATGTGTGCGTAGCAGAACCTTCATGCCCACGCACAAGATCGTGGCATCGGGGAGGTTCCCCTGTCGTTCCGGATTGATAGGCTCGATCTCGTAGCGAATGCAGTTCGAAGGTGAACGCCTGCGGAGCATGTGGCCGACGGCGTATCTGGTTTGTGGTGTCCCATCACGGGTCGGAGCGACGTGTCATCGCATTCGTTGCGGGTCGCCGAGGTGGCGGCTCTCGCCCCGACACAAGGAGTAACGAGCGCATGGCTCAGGGCACCGTCAAGTGGTTCAGCGCCGAGAAGGGTTTCGGATTCATCGAGCAGGAGGGCGGCGGCGACGACGTCTTCGTTCACTACTCTGCGATCCAGTCCTCCGGTTACAAGTCCCTCGAGGACAACCAGAAGGTCGAGTTCGACTTCACCGCAGGTCCCAAGGGCCCGCAGGCGGAGAACGTCCGTCCCCTCTGAGAGGGACTGACCTGATCTGAGGAGACCTCGCGTCTTCTGTGGGGCCCCGTCGGTCGGCGGGGCCCCACGAATTTTTGCTGAATTTAAGGGTTTTGCGACGCGGGTTCGGGGGAAGATGGCCCCAGAAGACCGTGCTCGGCGAGACTCGAGGGAGGGACGCATGGCCGATCAGTTCGACGTGACCCTCGAGGACGGCGACCTCTTGGTGGAGGTCGAGATGACCACCAACCTCATCATCGCCGCCAGCGCCTGCGACGACCGTCTGTCGCTCGAGGAGATCGACCGGATCCTCGGCGTTGCCCGTCTCGGCGGCTGAGAGCGGAGCCGGGCCGGGCGCGGTCAGCAGGTCGCGAACAGCACTGGACCGTGGTTGAGGTCGGAAAGCACGAACGCGTCCTGCGCAGGCTCCAGGTCCATGGTGAGGACCTTGCCGCTCGCGACGACCTCCCCGACCGCGAAGCGTTCGGGGAAGGTGCCGCCCTGGCCGGGCGCCGGGCCGGCGGCGAGCTGGGACCGCGTGTCGGCGTCGGTGCGGGCCTGGTCGGGGCTGTCGAACGCCATCGCCACCCGTACGTCGCCGGTCGGCTGCGCGGCGATCGAGAAACCGGTCATCGGGTGCACCTCGCCGGCTGCCTCGATGAGTTCGGAGCCACGCGTGCGGTCAGCGGGATCGGCGCCGCCCATCGACAGCGTGGAGCACGCCTGGTCGCCGGTGTACGCCGAGGCGCTCAGGGCCGGCCCGGCCGCGTCGATGACGGCGGAGACGCCGTCCGTGCGGTCGCCGCGCTCCTGGTCGGCCCGCTCCTCGAGGTAGCGGTCGTCGTCGCTGCCGAACAGCAGACCGGCGTCCTCGTCGATCTGGATGGCTGCCAGCTCGGGGGTGACTGGCCCGTCGAGCGCCTCGAGCACGTCGACCCCGCCGACCCACACGCCGGTGGCCCGGTCCGGCTCGTCGAAGCCGATGGCCTCGAGGCGCGAACGGAAGTCGTCGTAGTCGAAGTCCTCCGGCAGGCCGATGATGATCACCGCCCCGTCCTTGCCTTGCGCGAAGAGCTCCCAGTCGATGGTGGCGGGGGAGAATCCGAAGTCTTCGTGGAGCGTGGGCGCGGATTCCTCGAGAGCAGTGGTCGAGGACAGGTCGCGGTCGAAGGCGGCGAGCAGGAAATTGTCGAGCGTGTCGGTGGACGACGACACCGAGAGGTCGGCGCCGAGTGCATCGCGCACCGCCGCCCAGTCGGTCCAGTTGAATCGCTCGGTCGTCTCGGGAGCCAGCGCCGCGGCCGCGGCGAAGCGGCTGGGTTCGTCGCGGGTCAAACGCCAGGCGACGACTCCGGCCACTGCCACGATCACCAACGCGAGCCCCACCACGAACCATCGACGCCGCAGGCGGAAGGCGGTCAGACGGCGGAACACCGGATGGGTCTCCTCAACTCGGGCGGACTGATGTGAGACTAGGCCACGTGCCTGACATCCTCGCTGCCGGCGTGGTGGCGTTTCGTCCCGGACGTGAGGTGTTGCTCGTCCATCGCCCCAAGTACGACGACTGGTCATTCCCGAAGGGCAAGCTGGACAGGGCCGAGCACGCCACTGCGGCTGCCGTGCGCGAAGTGGCCGAGGAGACCGGCGTCCACGTGCGCCTGGGACCGCCGCTGCCGACGCAGCACTACCCGGTCGGGCGGCGAACGAAGACCGTCTACTACTGGACCGGGCGGGTGGTCGGCGACGACGACGTGTCGGGGTACCGCCCCAACCAGGAGATCGACGGGGTCCGGTGGGTGCCGTTCGACGACGCGCCCGCGCTGCTGACCTACGACCGCGACCGGGAGACCCTCGCTGCGGCACTCCGGGTCCGTCGCAAGACCCGCGCCATCGTCGTACTCCGGCACGCGCACGCGCGCTCCCGCAGGACCTGGCGCGGCGATGACGCCGCCCGCACCCTGCTGCGGACCGGCGAACTGCAGGCCGACCGCCTGGTGCCCCTGTTGGCGGCGTACGGCGTCACGCGGGTCGTGACCTCGACCAGCACCCGTTGCGTCCAGACGGTCCAGCCCTATGCCGAGACCGCTGGCTACGATCTCGACCTCCGCCGCCGGCTCAGCGAGGAGCACGCGACGGAGCGGACCGTCAGGAAGATCGTCGAGGAGATCCTCGAGGACGATGCGGGCAGCGTGCTGTGCACGCACCGCCCGGTCCTCGACTGGGTGTACGACGCCGTCGGGCTCGACCGTGCGAGCGGCACCCAGCCCCTGGAACCGGCCGAGATGCTGGTGCTCCACGTGCGCAAGGGGTCTGTGGTCGCGGTCGAGCGGCACCGCCCCCGCTGGCTGGGCTGAGCGTCAACCGGCAGCAACTGAGACCCAGCCCACTGCCGAACGCCACCCCGACCACCACTGTTCACCATGCGTTCAGATCGGCCGGGGAGTTGTGTTACCGACGCTCCCTAACTTCTCAGTTGTCCAGTACGAATCGGGGGGCCCCGAGAAGAAGCAAAGCCCCTCACCTCTGAGAGGCAAGTTCCTTGAAGCTCAACACCATCCGACGCGCCGCCGTTCCCAGCATCGCGGCGCTCGCCATGACCATGACCCTCGCCGCCTGTGGCGACAGCGAGGACGACCCCAACGCCGGCACCGACGGCTCGGGCGACTACTCCCTCGACACGAGCATCGAGGGCGAGGTCGCCGTTGATGGTTCGTCGACCGTCTACCCGATGACCACCGCTGCCCAGGAGTTGATGGCCGCGGACGGTTCCGCGATCCAGGTCTCCGTCGGCCAGTCTGGTACCGGCGGCGGCTTCGAGGTCTTCTGCAAGGGCGAGACCGACATCTCCGACGCCTCGCGTCCGATCAAGGACGACGAAGAGGCGCCGATCTGTGCCGAGAACAAGGTCGAGTACACCGAGCTCCACGTCGCCACCGACGCGCTCACCGTGGTCGTCCACAAGGACCTGGCCGTTGACTGCCTCACCGTCGACGAGCTGATCGCGCTGTTCGGCCCGAAGTCGAAGGCCACGAACTGGAACGAGATCAACCCGGAGTTCCCCGACCAGGCCATCACCGGCTTCATCCCCGGCACGGACTCGGGCACCTACGACTACATGGCTGCGGACGTCGTCGGCGACGACTCCGAGACCCTGCGCAAGGACTTCGAGTCCTCTGAGGACGACAACGTGCTCGTCAACGGTGTCTCCGGCACCGAGGGTGGCGTCGGCTTCTTCGGCTACACCTACTACGAGCAGAACGTCGACAAGCTGAAGCCGCTGTCGATCGACAACGGTGCCGGTTGTGTCGCCCCGTCGGCCGAGACCGCTCGGGACGGTTCGTACGCCCCGCTCGCTCGACCGCTGTTCATCTACGTCAACAACGCGTCCTACACCGACAAGCCGGCCGTCAAGGAGTTCTCGAACTACTACATCGCGAACCTCGCCGACATCGCCACCGGAGCGCAGTTCATTGCGCTGAACGACGAGGACTACGCCGAGACGCAGTCCAAGCTCGCCGCCATCGGCAGCTGACGAACCGATTCGGTAGTCAGTTCTCATGTCTGTACTGACAGAGCCGGGCCCACCCCCTGGGGTGGGCCCGGCCCCGGTGCTCACCGGCAAGTCACGGCCCGGCGAAGCCGTCATCAAGGTCCTTCTGGTGGTGGCAACGACAACATCGGTCCTGGTGACTGCCGGGATCCTGCTGGCCGTGCTCGAGCCTGCTTTGGAGTTCTTCCGTCGCGAGTCCATCGGAGAGTTCCTCTCCTTCGACACCAACAAGCAGTTCTCCGCGCTGCCCCTGGTCGTCGGCACCGGGCTCACCACGGTGATCGCGCTCTCGGTGGCGATCCCCATCGGGCTCGGAGCCGCGATGTACCTCTCCGAGTACGCCTCGAAGCGCGCCCGGAAGTGGCTCAAGCCCACGGTCGAGCTGCTCGCTGGCGTTCCCTCGGTGGTCTACGGCTTCTTCGCGGTGTTCTTCGTGATCCCGGTGGTCCTGCGCGACTGGCTCGGGATCCCTGTCAGTGCCTACAACTCCCTCGGGGCCGGCCTCGTGCTCGGCGTGATGATCATCCCGACCATCGCCTCACTGTCCGAGGATGCGCTCTCGGCTGTGCCACTCGCGCTGCGCCAGGGCTCGTTCGCCATGGGCGCCAACCGGATGCAGACCACGCTCCGTGTCGTCTTTCCGGCAGCACTTTCCGGGATCGCCGCCGCAGTCGTGCTCGGCATGTCGCGGGCCGTCGGCGAGACGATGATCGTGCTCATGGCGGGCGGCTCGATCAAGAGCACGTCCGCGGACATCACCCAGGGGCACGAGACGATGACCGGTGTCATCGCGCGGACCGCACTCGGCGAGTCCCCGGTCGAATCGACCGAGTACAAGTACCTCTTCGCGGTTGCCCTGCTGTTGTTCATCATCACCTTCGTGATGAACATGATCAGTATCGCAATCGTCCGTCGCTTCAGGCAGGCCTACTGATGAGCAACGTTGCAGCCCGGACCGCATCGTCGGTCACCGCGGTGAACCTGTCGACGGGCAAGAGCAAGGACAAGAACCTCGGCTCCATCGTCTTCCTCGGCGCGCTCTGGTTCTCGCTGTTCTTCGGCATTGTCGTCCTGGTCGCCCTGATCGTCGACACCGCGATCGACGGAGCGCCCCGCTTCGACAAGTACCTCTTCACGAACTTCACCCAGACGTTCGATCCGACACAGGCGGAGCGCCTCGCTGCGTCCGGTCGCGATCCCAAGGTGCTCTCCGCGGAGTACAGCGGGTTCAAGTCCGGCATCATCGGCTCGATCATCCTGATGCTCACCACGGCGGTCATGGCGATCCCGCTCGGCGTGGCGTCGGCGGTGTACCTCGAGGAGTTCGCGAGCAAGACGTCACGGTTCAGCCGGATCGTGGAGATCAACCTCCAGAACCTCGCTGCAGTGCCCGCCGTGATCTACGGCATGCTTTCCGTCGGTCTGATGGCCGCACTAGGAGCCCAGCGCGGCATCGCGATCGGTGGTGCCGTCGCCCTCGCGCTTCTCATCCTCCCGGTCGTCATCATCACGACGCGAGAGGCGCTGCGCTCGGTACCGAGCGAGATCCGACAGGGATCGCTTGCTCTGGGCGCCACCGTGTGGCAGACCACTTGGCGTCAGGTTCTCCCTGCCGCTGTTCCCGGCATCTCGACCGGAACGATCCTCGGGTTGTCCCGTGCGATCGGCGAGGCTGCCCCGCTCGTCATGCTCGGGTTCGGTGCGATCAACTTCGCGCCCGCGTTCCCCTTCATCGGGAGCAAGATCGAAGCATTCCCGCTGGAGATCTATGACGCATCCTCGAACTCCCAGGAGATCATTCGGGAGTCGGCATCAGCTGGAATCATCGTCCTCTTGGTGATGATCCTCGCGATGAACGCGATCGCCATCATCATCCGAAACAAGTTCCAGAAGTCCTGGTAGGAGATCTTCATGGCAAGCCATCCCGCTACTTTCAGCACGGGCCAGTCGCCGGCAGCTGCTGTCGATGCCCTCAACGTCGCTGATGACGCCCAGACGATTGGCGCGCTTCCCGACGACGTCGTCATGGAGACCGTCAACCTGAACGTGTTCTACGGCGACTTCCACGCTGTGCACGACGTCAACCTCTCGTTCGGCAAGAACGAGATCACGGCCATGATCGGCCCTTCGGGCTGTGGCAAGTCGACTGTGCTCCGGTGCCTCAACCGGATGAACGACCTGGTGCCCAGTGCCCGCGTCGAAGGGTCGATCAACTATCACGGCCAGAACATCTACGCACCGAAGGTTGACCCGATCGCGGTTCGCGAGCACATCGGCATGGTGTTCCAGAAGCCGAACCCGTTCCCCAAGTCCATCTACGACAACATCGCCTACGGCCCGCGGGTCATCGGGATGAAGGTCGACAACATGGACGATGTGGTGGAGGAGGCGCTGCGCGGAGCCGCGCTGTGGGACGAGGTCAAGGACAAGCTCAAGCAGTCCGCCTACGGCCTCTCCGGCGGCCAGCAGCAGCGGCTGTGCATCGCCCGGACGATCGCGACGAAGCCCGACGTGATCCTGATGGACGAGCCGTGCTCGGCCCTGGACCCGATCGCGACGTCCAAGGTCGAGGACCTGATGCTGCAGATGCGCAAGGACTACACGATCATCGTGGTCACCCACAACATGCAGCAGGCCGCACGTGTCTCCGACCGGACTGCGTTCTTCACGGCGCGCCCCGACGAGACGACCGGCAACCGGACCGGTCTTCTCGTCGAGTTCGACCGGACGAAGGACATCTTCGCGAACCCCCATGACCCGCGCACCGAGGCCTACATCTCGGGTCGGTTCGGCTGATCAACCATGCGCACGCAACCAAGGCGTGCCCCGGTCTCGGATGGGGTGGGCCGACGGCTCGCTTCGCGTGCCTACTTGCGGAGATGGGCCGCGGCCGCTGGCGCCCAACTGCTGGTGGTCGACCCCGAAGGTGACGAGAGCGGCCTGGCGGAGGCGATGGCCGGTCACGGCGTCCACGTGACGTGGGTGGGCGACACCCTGGACGGTCTCGTCGAGTTCGGGCGCATCGACCCGCATGCGGTCGTCGTTGCACCGGAGGCACCGGGCATCGCGGCCGGCGACTTCGTCAGCCGGATCCGTCGCCATGGCTCGCCGTACGTCATCGCCAGCTCGGACGGCCTCGGCGACGGTGCCCGCGGGCGGTCGGACGCGATCGGGCCGCTGATGCTTGCGGGAGCCTCGGCCGTCGTACTCCGGCCCTATGCGGCTCAGCAGGTCTGGGACCTGATGACCCACGCCCCGCGCTCGGTCGCGGACCACGCAACGCTCGAGGTGGGCCCGATCGAGCTGGACGCCACCGCGTTCACGGTGCGGGTGAAGGGCGAGCGGATCGCCGACCTGCCGCTGAAGGAATTCGAGCTGCTGCGGGCGCTGATGCTCCAGTCGCCCGGAGTCGTCACCGATGAGGAGCTGCGCGACGCGATCTGGGGGACCAGCGAGCGCCGCCCGGGCGGGAACACCATCGCCATGCACGTCACGCGGTTGCGCGCACGCCTGGTCGACGTGGCCGTCGTACGACGGATCCGCGGGCGTGGCTACAGCCTGACCGTCGACGACGGCTGAGCTGCGCCGGTCGTCGGGCTCAGGGGCTACAGCAGGATGAGGCTGAGGATCTCGTAGCAGCCCCAGGCCGCCAGCGCAGCGGCCGGGAACGTCGACACCCAGGCGGTGAGGATCGTGCGGGCCATGCCCCACTTGACCGCGTTGAAGCGCTTGGTCGCACCTGCGCCCATGACGGCCGAGGTGATCGTGTGGGTGGTCGAGATCGGCGCGTGGAAGATGAACGCCGTTGAGTAGAGCACCGTGGCGCCGACCGATTCGGCAGCGAAGCCGCGGGGTGGGTCCAGGTCGATGATCTTGCGACCGAGCGTGCGCATGATGCGCCATCCGCCGGCGTAGGTGCCGGCCGAGATCGCGCCAGCAGCGAGGAGGACGACCCAGATGGGCAGGGTCTCGATGTTGTACGACGCGGGGTAGGCGATGACGAGCGTGAGCAGGATGACGCCCATGGTCTTCTGGGCGTCCTGCAGGCCGTGGCCGAGCGCGAGGGCCGCAGCCGAGACCGTCTGCATGCCCCGGAATCCGCGGTTGATCTTGTGCGGATTGCCCTTGCGGAAGATCCACATGATGGCTGTCATCACGGCGAAGGCGGCGCAGAAGCCGAACAGCGGCGACAGCACCATCGGGATCAGGACCTTCTGGACGATGGTGTCCCACTTCACGGCCACACCGCCGGCGATCGCGGCGCCCACGAGGCCACCGATGAGGGCGTGCGAGGAGGACGACGGCAGACCGTAGTACCAGGTGATCAGGTTCCAGATGATCGCGCCGAGCAGGCCGGCCATCACGACGACGAGACCGTGGTGGACCCCGACCAGGAGATGGCCGGTCTTGTCCTCGATCGTGATCACGTCGGCGACGGTCTTGGCGACCTCCTGACCCAGCAGGGCGCCGAGGAAGTTCATGATCGCGGCCAGCGTCAGGGCGATCCGCGGCGTCAGCGCACGGGTCGACACCGACGTCGCGATGGCGTTCGCCGCGTCGTGGAAGCCGTTGGTGTAGTCAAAGACGAGCGCGATGACGACCACGGCGATCACGATCGCCAGGGTGAGGCTCACGCTCAGCCTTCCTTGACGGCGATCTGCTCCACGATGTTGGCGACCCGCTCGAAGGCGTCGATGGCGCCCTCGAGGGACTCCACGATGTCCTTGAGCTTGAGGACCTCGATCGTGGCGAACTCACCGGAGAACAACTTGGCCAGTGTCCGCCGGTGGTTGCGGTCGCCAGTGTTCTCGAGACGGTTGATCTCGATCCAGTAGTCGTCGAGCGACTGCATCGACTGCAACCGCGGCATGGCCGCAGCCGTCAGCTCGGCGCAGCGCTGGAGCACCTCGACCTGCTCGGAGAGCTCGGCCGGCAACGTCTTGACCTCGTAGAGCAGGATCAGGTCGACAGCCTCGTCCATCATGTCCATGCAGTCGTCGAGGCCGGACCCGAGCGCGTAGATGTCCTCGCGGTCGAACGGCGTGACGAACGTGCTGTTGACCTTCTTGACGATCGAGTGCGTCGTCTCGTCGCAGGCGTGCTCGGCGGCGCGCATCCGCTCGGCGACGTCCGCTTTGTCGGAGTCGTCGGACAGCATCTCGGCGAGGAGCTCGGCTCCGCCCACCAAGTGCTGAGCGGACTCCGTGAAGAGTACGTAGAAGGAGTTATCGACCGGACGTAGACGCAGACCCACAAGTACTCCCGTTGAGGCGGAGACGAACGGCTTCATGCTAGGGGGAAACGCTCGGATGAACGCAAACCCACAGCACCGCAGACAGTGTGGCACGTCCCACGCTCAATGGCGCGCTGGGTCGGCTCCGACGTGTTCGCGCAGGTCAGAAGGGGTGCGAGCACCCTCCCGGTGCGGACACAAAGGCCGGATCAGAGCGAGAGTCGCCGATGCCGCTGGGCCTCGATCAGCGTCTCCTGCAGGTGAACCTGACCGTCGTTTCGTTTCCACTGGCCGTCAGGCCCCAGTTCCCACGCCTGCGTCGTCGGGTCGAAGGCCAGGTCCAGCAGGTCGCGTACCTCGTCGCGACTCTGCTCGGGGAGACGCACCAGGACCTCGACGCGACGGTCGAGGTTGCGGTGCATCATGTCGGCCGAACCGATCCACGCCTCGGGTTCGCCGCCGCCCTCGAATCCGAAGATCCGGCTGTGCTCGAGGAACCTCCCGAGCACCGAGCGCGCCCGGATGTTCTCGCTCAGGCCCGGCACGCCGGGTCGGAGCGAGCAGATGCCGCGGATGAGCAGCTCGACCGGAACGCCCTCGCACGAGGCGAGATACAGCGCGTCGATGAGCGGCTCGTCGACGATGGAGTTGGCCTTGATCCGGATGCCGGCGGGGCGCCCCGCCTGGTGGTGCTCGATCTCGGCGTGGATCCGCTCGATCAGGCCGCTGCGCACGGAGTCGGGCGCCACCAGCAGCTCGCCGTACGTCGCCTTGCGGGACCAGCCGGACAGGTTGTTGAACAGGTGGGCGACGTCCTCGCCGATGGCTTCGTTCGTGGTGAGCAGCCCGAGGTCCTCGTAGGTGCGGGACGTCTTCGGGTTGTAGTTGCCCGTGCCGATGTGGGTGTAGCGCCGGATGCCCTCGGGCTCGTCGCGGACCACCATCGCCAGCTTGCAGTGCGTCTTGAGCCCGACGAGACCGTGCACGACGTGGCAGCCGGCCTGCTCGAGCTTGCGCGCCCAGCGGATGTTCGCCTGCTCGTCGAACCGGGCCTTGATCTCGACCAGGACCAGCACCTGCTTGCCGGCTTCGGCCGCGTCGATCAGGGCGTCGATGATCGGGGAGTCGCCCGAGGTGCGGTAGAGCGTCTGCTTGATCGCGAGGACGTGCGGGTCGGCGGCTGCCTGCTCGATGAACCGCTGCACCGAGGTGGCGAAGGAGTCGTAGGGGTGATGGAGCAGCACGTCGCGCCGGCGGATCGCCTTGAAGACGTCGACGGGCGCTGCGGACTCCACCTCGGCGAGGCGGGTGTGCGTGACCGGCACGAAGGACGGGTACTTCAGGTCCTCGCGCGGCAGGTCGGCGATCGAGTGCAGGCCGCGCAGGTCGAGTGGCCCGGGCAGGCGGAAGACCTCCTCCTCGGTGACGTCGAGCTCCGAGACGAGCAGCTCGAGCACCGACGGCGCGATCGACTCCTCGACCTCCAGCCGGACGGGAGGGCCGAACTTGCGACGGAGCAGTTCCTTCTCGAGTGCAGCGAGGAGGTTCTCGGCGTCGTCCTCCTCGACCTCGAGGTCCTCGTTCCGGGTCACCCGGAAGGTGTGCACCTCGAGCACTTCCATGCCGGGGAACAGGCGGCCGAGGTGGGCGCCGATGACGTCCTCGAGCGGGACGAAGCGGGCATTGCCCAACGACACGAAGCGGTCGAAGTTCGACGGCACCTTCACGCGGGCGAAGAGCTCCTTGCCCGTCTTCGGGTTGCGGATCAGGACCGCGAGATTGAGCGAGAGCCCCGAAATGTAGGGGAAGGGGTGGGCCGGGTCGACGGCGAGAGGCGTCAGGACGGGGAAGACCCGCTCCTTGAAGAGACGCTTGCAGAACTTCTGCTCGTCGCGCTCCAGGTCCGCCCAGCGCACCAGTTCGATGCCTTCGTCCCTCAGCGCGGGGACGATCCGGTCGTGGAAGACGTCGGTCTGGCGGCGGCTCAGCGCGGCGGTGGTGGTCCAGATCGATTCGAGCACCTCCCGCGGCATCAATCCGCTGGCGGCGCGCACGGCGAGGCCGGTCGCGATCCTGCGCTTGAGGCCGGCCACGCGAACCATGAAGAACTCGTCGAGGTTGCTGGTGAAGATCGCGAGGAACCGGGCGCGCTCGAGCAGCGGCAGCTCGTCGTCCTCGGCCAGTTCGAGCACCCGCTCGTTGAAGTGGAGCCAGGACAGCTCGCGGTCCAGGAAGCGGTCGGCGGTGTCGGTGATCGTGTCGACGACGGCCTGGTCGGGGGAGTACGACGGGGTCGTCGGGACCTCGGGCGCGGCGTCGTCGGCAGCGACCGGGACGGCCGTCAGGCCGCCGGGCGCAGGCAGGTCGGAGTGCTGCTCGGTGGACATGTGAGCAGTGTGGCAGCCGAGGGTGAACGGAAGGTGACCGCGAGGTCGGCCGTCCCCCCGTCCTGCACCCGTGCTCAGTAGGTTGTGACCATGAGCGTGATGACTGCCGTCGAAGCCCGACTCGTGAGGTCGGTGCTGGGCCTCCCCGAAAGGGTGCAACGTGCCCTGGCCGGACCTCCGTTCCTACGGGACGGACAGATCCTCGCGGTCGACCTCCAACTGATGCTGCGGCTGCAGCGCCTCGCCCGCAAGCGTTCGATGGTTGCGGGAGTGACGATCGAGCAAGGACGCAAGGACATGAGCTCCGGAGCGGCCATCGTCGGCGGTGACCAGCCGATCGGTGCCGTGCGGGACCTGACGGTCGCCGGTCTCCCGGCGCGCCACTACCTCCCGCACGGGGCGCGTTCGACGAGCTCGGCCCAGCCGGTCCTGCTGTTCTTCCACGGAGGCGGCTTCATCTACGGCGACCTCGACAGCCACGACGCACCCTGCCGCGTGGTGGCCGAGGAGTCCGGTGTGCCCGTGCTGTCCGTCGCCTGGGGCCTGGGGCCCGAGCGTCCCTTCCCGGGCGGATTCGACGACGCCGAGGCTGCCCTGCGATGGGTGGTGGAGCATGCCGCCGAGCTGGGCGTCGACCCGGACCGGATCGGTGTCGCGGGTGATTCCGCAGGCGGCAAGGTGGCAGCGTGGCTGGCCATCATGGCGGCGCGATCAGGCATCCCGCTCGCCTTCCAGTTGCTCGTCTATCCCGCAGCTCAGCCGGAGTACGACTCCGAGAGCCGCCGGCTCTTCGGTGAGGGCCTCTATCTCACCTCCGATTTCATGACCGAGGTGGAGGACATCTACCTCCCGACCCCGGCCGAACGAGCGGACGAGAGGATCGCCCTGCTCGAGACGGTCCTCCCGTCAGGGCTGGCGCCGGCCCTCGTCGTCACGGCAGGTTTCGATCCCCTGCGTGACGAGGGCGAGGCCTACGCCCGCCGACTGGTCGAGTCCGGCGCGAGTGTCGAGCTCAAGCGCTACCCCGACCAGATCCACGGGTTCTTCAACATCGTGGGCGTCGGGCGCTCCAGTCGGTCCGCCGTACTCGAGATCGCGGCGAAGGTGCGGGCGGCGCTGGCCTGACCCGCCGGCCTGACCTGCCGACTGACGGGCTGGTCAGAGCTCAGGACGGAAGTCGCGCAGGTCCTGGAGGAAGCTCTGCGCATCGACCATGGACCCGTCGATGACGTACGGATCCATGCCCCGCCGCGGGAAGTGAACGGCCCAGTCGGAATCACCGGGACGACCGAACACCAGCACCTGGGTCTCGGCCTTCTTGACGTCGAAGCGGTGCGTCGACTCGCCCTGCTTGACGTAGACGACGCCACGGACCACGTCGACCTCCACGGGCACCACGCGGGTGCGCGCGGCACCCCAGGCGAGCCCGACCGTCAGGGCGAGCATGGCGAGGCCGAAGAGGGTGCCCAGCTTTCCGTTGAGCAGTGCCAGCAACGTCACCATGCCGGCGACCACCGCTGTGGAGCCGAGGATCACGGACAGCACACGCGGATCGCTGCCGTCGCCGGTCAGACGGTCGCTCCCGGAGTCGCCGTCGAAGAGGGACAACGAGCTCGCGTTGTCCAGCGCCGCACCCTGCGATGCGATCTGGGCCCGGGCGTCGGCGAGCTCGTCGGCAAGGCGTCGTACCTCCGCCTCGGCGTCGGCGCAGCGGCGTGCGAGGGCGTCCCGCTCGGCCTGGAGCGAGGTTGCGGGGTCGGTGCCTAGAGGTCCGGTTTCCATTGCCGCAATGCCTCCAGGAAGGTGTGGGCGTCGACCATGCGGGAGTCGATGGCGACCGGGGACATGCTGCGGCGCAGGACCAGGATCCGCCAGTTGCGCTGACCGGCCGTCCCCGTCTGCTCGATCTTGGTGTTGGGGCTGGTCAGGTCGAAGCGGCTGTTCGTGTCGCCGACCGTCACCTTGAGCAGCCCGGACTCGTCGATGTGGACGCTGCGGGAGGTGTTGCTCATCCTGAGCGCGTACATCAGCAGGACCGCAGCGGCGATCGTCATGGTCGCGCTGAGGGCGATGTCGTCGCGGAGCGTGCCGATGATGGCCATCCGGGCGACCACGGCGGCGCAGGCGAGCGCCGCAAGGATGGCAATCGGTCCCAGGCTGTCGTTGCCACGCTTGGAGTGGAACGGAATGCCCTTGGTCGTGGCGGTGGTCGGTGTGCTGAGCGCCGCCACCACGTCGGCTCCGTGGTCGGTGCGCTCCCGTGCGGCGACGGGCTCTTCGACCTCGATCTCGGCCTCGGGCTCTTCGATCTCGGCCTCGGGCTCTTCGATCTCGGCCTCGGGCTCTTCGATCTCGGCCTCGGGCTCTTCGATCTCAGCCTCGGGCTCCTCGATCTCAGCCTCGGGCTCCTCGATCTCAGCCTCGGGCTCTTCGATCTCAGCCTCGGGCTCTTCGATCTCAGCCTCGGGCTCTTCGACCTCAGCCTCGGGCTCTTCGACCTCAGCCTCGGGCTCTTCGACCACCGCCTCGGGCTCTTCGACCTCGACGTCCGAGGTCGCGAGCAGAGCCTCGTCCTCCACGGATTCGTGGGGGTCGAGTGTCTCGTCGGAGGGCTCGGAATCGGCGGCAGAGGCGCGCCACTGCTCGACCAGGCTGGTCGGCGCGGATTCTCCGGTGTCGTCGGCATCCGGGGTGGCGGTCGCGCCGGCTCGCCACTGGTCGAGCAGGGAGAGCTGCGGTTCGGCTGCTTTGGCCTCGGCCTCCGCGCGGGCGCGTTCGGCGTCGGCGACGGCGAGTTCGCGTTCTGCGGCGAGGGCAATGGCGCGGGCTTCCGCTGCTTCGCGTGCTGCGGCCTGCTCGGCAGCGGCTTCTTCTGCCTCGATACGGGCGCGTTCGGCGTCGGCGACGGCCTGTTCGCGTTCTGCGGCGAGGGCGCTGGCGCGGGTCTCGGCTGCTTCGCGTGCCGCGGCCTGCTCGGCAGCGGCTTCTTCTGCCTCGATACGGGCGCGTTCGGCGTCGTCGACGGCCTGTTCGCGTTCTGCGGCGAGGGCGCTGGCGC
>JAPLCC010000009.1 GCA_026392415.1 Propionibacteriales bacterium | reverse complement strand
TGGCTGCCCGCTAGCAGCCCAAGCAGATCCAGTGCTGCTTGCGAATACACAGCAGCCACCCGACCCGCAGGTGCACCGGGACGTCCCCCGGTCGGTCCGCCGGACCACGCCTGCGGGTCGCTGCATTTTTCGCCGTCCCGCGGTGCTTCGAGGAACGAGATCGCGACGCACGTATCGAGACTCGGTCGGTCGCGCGGAGCAGTGGGCAGGTCTCGAGACGGTCGCTGCGCGACCTCCTCGACCAGCGCTGTGGCTTCGGTCGCATAAAGTTGCCGTGGTCAACCATTGGGCATATGGTTGACGAATGGCAACCAATCAACCCGCTACCGCGGCGCCGGGCCAGATGACCCACCGCGAGATCATGGAGGCCCTGACCGGGCTCCTGCTCGCCATGTTCGTGGCCATGCTCTCCAGCACCGTGGTGAGCAACGCCCTCCCAGCGATCGTCACCGACCTCCACGGCAGCCAGACCGGCTACACGTGGGTCGTCGTCGCGACGCTCCTCACCATGACCGCGACCACCCCGATCTGGGGCAAGCTCGCGGACCTCTTCAGCAAGAAGCTGCTCGTGCAGGTCGCTCTGGTGATCTTCTCGATCGGCTCGGTGATCGCGGCCCTCGCGCCCACCATGGGCGTGCTCATCGGCGCGCGTGCGATCCAGGGCCTCGGCGTCGGTGGTCTCACCGCGCTGGTCCAGGTGGTCATCGCCTCGATGGTCTCCCCGCGTGAGCGCGGCCGCTACAGCGGCTACATCGGAGCGGTCTTCGCGACCGCCACCGTGAGCGGCCCGCTGCTCGGCGGTGTGGTCGTCGACAGCCCCCTCGGCTGGCGTGGCTGCTTCATGATCGGCCTGCCGGTGGCGGCGCTCGCGTTCGTCGTGCTCCAGAAGACGCTGCACCTGCCGGTGGTCAAGCGCCAGGTGAAGATCGACTACGCCGGCGCGACGCTCATCATGAGCGGCATCAGCCTGGTCCTCGTCTGGGTCAGCCTGGCCGGCACCAACTTCGACTGGATCTCCGGTACGTCGGCCGCCCTCGTCGGCGCCAGCGTGGTCCTGATCGCGGCGGCCCTGTGGGTCGAGTCCCGCGTGGCCACCGAGCCGGTGATCCCGCTGCGCCTGTTCCGCGACCGCACCACCGCACTCGCGACCGCGGCGTCGGTGATGATCGGCGTGGCGATGTTCGGAGCGACGGTCTACCTCAGCCAGTACTTCCAGCTCGCGCGCGGCATGAGCCCGACCGAGGCCGGCCTGATGTCGATCGCAATGGTCGGCGGTCTGTTGGTCTCGAGCATCGTCAGCGGCCGGGTCATCTCCGCGACCGGTCTGTGGAAGCGGTGGCTCGTCGGCGGCATGGTGCTGGTGGTGATCGGCATCTCCCTGCTCGGCACGATCGACGCGCACACCGGGCTGTGGGTCGTGGGCGGCTACATGGCGATCGTCGGCGTCGGCCTCGGAGCCACGATGCAGAACCTCGTGCTCGCGGTGCAGAACAACGCCGCGCCTGCGGACCTCGGCGCGGCCAGCTCGGTGGTGGCGATGTTCCGCTCGATCGGTGGCTCCGTCGGCGTCGCCGCGCTCGGCGCGGTGCTCGCGCACCAGGTCACCGGAAGCGTGAAGGACGGCGTCCTGGCACTGGTCAAGGACGGCAAGGTCACCCCCGAGCAGCTCGCGACGATGGAGCACTCCACGGGCGACATCCCGGACCTCGCCAGCCTGCCGCTGCCGATCCGCGCGCTCTACGAGAACTCGTTCGGTGACGCCGTGGGCCACATCTTCTGGGTGTCGATACCGTTCACGATCGTGGCGTTCCTCTGCATCCTCTTCATCAAGGAAGTGCCGTTGCGCACCACGACCGGAGCAGCGGCCGACGAGTCCGAACTGGTCGAGTCGCGATGACGACCCGGCTGGGCAGCGAGCGGGTCGAGGCGCTGACCGAGCTCGAGACCGAGGTCGGCGTCCTGATCCGCAGGATCCGTCGGGTCATCGGTGAGCGGGCGCGCGCCGTGCACCCCGACCTGCTGCCGGCGTCGTACCTGATGCTGGCCTACGTCCGCGACCACGGGCCGCTGCGCGCCTCCGAGATGTGCGCGGTGTTCGACATCGACAAGGGCGCCATCAGCCGGCAGGTGCAGCACCTGATCGACCTCGGACTCGTCGACCGCCAGCCCGATCCCGAGGACGGCCGGGCGACGCTGTTGACCATCAGTGCGGAGGGTGAGTCCCGCCTCGAAGGGGTTGCCTCCGAACGCCGCGAGCTCCTCGCCGAGCGCCTCGGCGACTGGTCGGCTGATGAGGTGCGGGCGTTCTCGGCGTCGCTGCGCCGCTACAACGACGCGCTCGGGATCCCCGCCGACCGCTGAGGCAGGCAAAGGGATTCAGCGCAGCCAGACGGCGGTGTCCGGCGGCAGCAGTCCGTCGATGATCGGGCCGCTGCTGATCAGCACCTCGCCGTCGGGCAACACCTTCGGGTACTTGCTGGTGTTGACCAGCACGGTCACCCCCGCCCGTCGTACGACGAGCAGCTTGCCCCGGGTGGTGGCCACCGTCGTCTCGTCGGCTCCGGAGAAGATCTCGCGGCGGGCGGCCAGTGCACGCCGGTAGAACGCCAGCATCGAGCTCTCGTCGCCCTGCTGGGCCTCGACCGTGAGGTCCGCCCAGTCGGTCGGTTGCGGGATCCACGGCTGGGAGCCCGTTGAACTGTCGGGACCTCCGAAGCCGTACGGCGGCGCGGACCCGGACCACGGCAGCGGCACCCGGCAGCCATCGCGCCCCGGCTCGCCGGTGCGGAACCACGAGGGGTCCTGGCGCGCCTCGGGCGGCACGTCGACCTGTTCGAGGCCGAGCTCCTCACCCTGGTAGAGGTACGCCGATCCGGGCAGCGCGAGCATCGTGAGAGTGGCCGCGCGACCGCGGGCGAGACCGACCGGCCCGCCGCCGTACCGCGTGGGGTGGCGGATCACGTCGTGGTTGGACAGCACCCAGGTGGGTGCGGACGCGGCCGCTTCGACGGCGGCGATGGAGTTGGTGACGACCTCGGCGAAGTCCTTCGCCGACCACGGTGTGCCGAGCCAGCCGAAGTTGAAGGCCTGGTGCAGTTCATCGGGTCGGATGAACAGCGCCATCGACTCCGCTGTCTGGGTCCACGCCTCGGCGACGGCCATCCGGTCGCCGGGATAGGAGTCGAGGACCTTGCGCCACCGGCGGTAGACGTCGTGCACCTCGGGCTGGTCCCACATCGGCTCGTCGTTGAGCACGCGCTCGACCATCGACTCGGCTGCCTTCGCCTTCTTCTTGCCGCCCCGGGCCTTCGTGGGCTCCGGTCGGACCTGGTCGCGCAGCGACGCCTCCTTGTAGAGGCCGTGCGCCACGTCGACCCGGAAGCCGTCGACGCCCCGGTCGAGCCAGAACCGCAGCACTCCCTCGAACATGTCGCCGACCTCGGGATTGCGCCAGTCGAGATCGGGTTGGGAGGCGTCGAAGAGGTGCAGGTACCACTGGCCGTCGGGCAGCCGGGTCCACGCTGGCCCACCGAAGATCGACTGCCAGTTGTTCGGCGGCTCCGCGCCGTCGGGTCCACGGCCCTCACGGAACAGGTAACGCGCCCGCTCGGGAGATCCGGGAGCAGCGGCCAGGGCCGCCTGGAACCACACGTGCTGGTCGGAGGTGTGGTTGGGCACGAGGTCGACGATCACCCGCAGGCCGAGTTCGTGCGCGGTCTCGAGCAGCACGTCGGAATCGGCGAGGCTGCCGAAGAGCGGGTCGACGTCGGTGTAGTCGGCGACGTCGTAACCGTGGTCCTTCTGGGGCGAGGTGTAGAACGGCGTGATCCAGAGGGCATCGACGCCGAGGTCGCGCAGGTAGGGCAACCGCGAGGTGATGCCGGGCAGGTCGCCGATCCCGTCGCCGTCGCCGTCTCGACTCAGCCCGTCGGCGAAGCTGCGGACATAGACCTGGTAGACGACGGCGTCGTGCCACCACGGGACGGTCGTGGAGGGTGTGGTCACCGGAACTCCTCGGGGTCGATCGCGATCCAGACGTGTTCGGCCGTCGCGACGACGTCGTCGTTCGGTCCGTAGAGCGTTGCGGCAGTGAGGGTCTTGCGGCCCTCGACCCTGCGCTGTTCGCCGACCACGACGTACCTCTCCGCGGTGCGCGGCAGGTGGTGGACCTCCACGGTGATCCGGCCGAGCACGGACGGGCGGCCCTCGAGGTCGCTGGACCAGCCGCCGGGGCAGTCGAGGGCGGCCCAGGTCAGCGCGACGTTCGTCTCGTACGGCGACCAGGTGCTCGCCACGCGGCTGTCCTCGGGCGATGTGCGGGCTGAGGCGGGCAGCGGGCCGGCGAAGATCCGCAGTCCGTCACCGGGACGGCGGTCGGTGCCACACACGAAGCAGCGACGGAACGGGTGCTGGCCGTGTCCGCGGAACGCCGCCTCCGCTTCGGCGGCGATCCCGATGCCGACCGGGGCGACCGTCGTGGGGCTGTGGTCGGCGTAGATCGCCTCGGCGACGGGGAGTCCGTCGTGCGTGAGCGTCGCTCCGGCGGCCGTCGCGGCGACGTTCATCGGCGTCTCCAGCGGCGGCGGCTGCCGCAGGGTCACCGTGACCGCCTTGCCCACACCCTGGCCGGGGAGGGTGGCCGCGAGGGCGCCCGCGACCCAGCCGCCGTTGCCGGAGCGGGGCGGACCGTTGAAGCGGCGGGGAACGATGAGCGTGGCCACGAACACCAGCCTGCCAGCCCATAGGACAGAATGTGTTTCGTGAGCGATCTCATCGACACCACCGAGATGTACCTCCGCACGATCTACGAGTTGATCGAGGAGGGCATCACGCCGCTGCGCGCACGCATCGCCGAGCGCCTGCACCAGAGCGGACCGACGGTCTCCCAGACGGTCGCGCGGATGGAGCGCGACGGACTGCTGACCGTCGAGGGTGACCGCCACCTCCAGTTGACCGAGGACGGCCAGCGCCTCGCCACCCGTGTGATGCGCAAGCACCGCCTCGCGGAGCGCCTGCTCGTCGACGTCATCGGACTCGACTGGGAGCTCGTCCACGAGGAGGCGTGCCGCTGGGAGCACGTCATGTCCGAGACCGTGGAGCGTCGCCTCCTCGAGCTGCTCAACCACCCGACCGAGTCGCCCTACGGCAACCCGATCCCGGGCCTCGCGGAGCTGGGTGAGGAGAAGCTCGGCGAGCAGTTCATGGCCGACGTCGAGCCGCTGTCCAAGGCTGCCGGCCCGGAGAGCTCGCGCGCCCTGGTCCGCCGCATCTCCGAGGAGATGCAGAAGGACGAGGCGCTGATGAGCGCCATGCGTCGCGTCGGCGCCCTGCCCGACAAGACGATCACGATCCAGGCGACGGCCGACGGCGTGCTCGTCGGCTCCGGTGGCGAGACCGCCGAGATCTTCCCGGAAGCCGCCGACCACATCTTCGTGAAGCGGCTCTGAGCTTCAGGCTGTCCTGACGGCTGCCAGAGCGGGCAGCCAGTCGCTGGTGCCCTCGCTGACCAGGTGGGTCGCCAGCGCATCGCCGCGGGTCGGACCGCGGTTGACGATCACGACGGGCACGTCGCGCTGCGTTGCGCGTCGCACGAAGCGCAGGCCGCTCATCACGGTCAGGCTCGATCCGGCGACCAGCAACGTGCCGCCGGTCGCGGCCAGCGACTCGACGGCTGCGTAGCACCGCTCCACGCGCGCCTTCGGGACGTTCTCGCCGAAGAAAACGACGTCCGGCTTCAGTGGTCCGCCACACCCCTCGCACGGCGGTACGACGAACCCGGCCGTGTCCTCGAGAGCGACATCGCCGTCGGGCCGGTTCGCGACGTCGGCATGCCGGGCGGCCCAGCCGGGGTTCGCCTGCTCGAGCCGGTCCTGCAGGGCGGTGCGGGCCGTCGTACTGCCGCAGGAGAGGCAGACGACATCAGCGACGCGGCCGTGCAGGGCGACCAGGCGAGGGGTGCCGGCGGCCTCGTGCAGACCGTCGACGTTCTGGGTGATGACGAGGTCGGCGCCGAGCGCGGCCACGGCGCGATGGCCGGCGTTGGGGACGGCGTGGCCCATCCGGGCCCAGCCGAGGTGGCTGCGCGCCCAGTAGCGCTGATGCGCCTCCGGGCCGGCGACGAACTCCTGGAACGTCATCGGAGTCCGGGCGGGCGCGTCAGGGCCGCGGTAGTCCGGGATGCCCGAGTCGGTGGACAGGCCCGCGCCGGTCAGGACCACCAGTGGCCCTGTCGAGCACCGCTCGAGCGCCGCGACCTCAGCCGTAACGGAGCTTGGCACGTTCGCGGGCCTTGGCTGCTTCGACCTCGCGGTCCTTCGGGGGCGCCGCCGTGACGAGGTCCTCGAGGAGGTGCTGGGTGATGTGGGCGATCTCGGCGACGGCCTTGTCGAACACGGCCTGGTTGGCCTGGCTCGGCCTGGTGGCGCCACTGACCTTGCGGACGTACTGCAGGGCAGCCGCCGTCACCTCGTCGTTGGTCGCCGGCGGAGAGAAATTGTGGAGGGTGCGGATGTTGCGGCACATGCCACTACGGTACGCCGGGCCGCGAGGGCGCGCGATGGACCGGGGCAGGGCGCACAATGACCCGATGAGGTCACGGATCGGGACAGTGGCGGCCATCCTTGCGGCGAGTCTGCTGCTCGGCGGGTGCGGGGGAGATGACGACCCGGAGGGCGGGCCTGAGGGAGCCAGTCCGTCGACGGGCACGACGAGCGCGACGCCCGGCCAAGAGGTCTGGCGCGCCCTCGATGGCCCCCTCGGTCGCTGCGGCCCCCAGCCTGCGGATGTGGCTGACGCAGGATTTGCGCCGATCGTGCTGCAGGACGAGAAGGTCGGGAAGATCAACGCCGTGACGGCCGGGACCGGGCCGACGGTCGCGCTCCTGCTCCACCAGACCGATGGCAACGGCCTGTGCGGCTGGTTGCCGTACGCCGCCGACCTGGTCGCCGAGCCGGGGGTGCAGGTGCTGGCGATCGACCTCTGCGGGTACGGCGAGTCGGCCTGCCGCAGTGGCCGGTCGGGGCCGGCGCAGGTCAACGCGGTCAGCGTTGCGGTGCGGGAGGCACGAACTACGCTGCGGGCCGAGCGAGTCGTCGTCGGTGCATCGATGGGCGGCAGCGTCGCGCTGATGACGGCTGCCAGCGACGCGAAGATCGACACGGCCGTGGACCTGTCCGGCCCGGTGGCCTGGGACGGCATCGGGGTCATTGACGGTGGACGTGCGCTCCGGGTCCCGGTGCTGGTGGCGACGGCCGATGACGAAGGCGAGGAGGAGGTTGCCGGGTCGAGGGCGATCGTCGAGCAGGCACCGGAGGGCAGCCGGTTCGAGCCGGCCGAGTCCGGCCACGGCTACCGCATGCTCCTCGACGGCGACGCCTGGCCGACCCCGCTCGCCGAGACGGTCGCCGCCTGGATTCGCGGGTAGGAGCTCCCTAGAGCTCGAAGAACTGCGCGTCCTCGCCGGTGACCAGCACGACTCGTCCGTCGGGCATCGGCAGCGCGCGGACGTCGTCCACGTCGTCGCCGTACTCCACCCGCTGGAGGCGCTCGAGGAGCTTGCCGTCCTTCAGCTTGAGGACCGAGACGTAGCCGACGCGGCGGCTCGTGTACTTCTCGATCACCGTGAGCACCGTGCGGTGGTCGGGCAGCCAGGTGAACGCGCGCGGGTCGGCTCCGGCGAGGGCCTGGGTGTTGCTGCCGTAGTTGTGCACGTCGAGGCGCTTCACGTCGGTGACATCGGTGACGTTGAAGAGCCCGATCTGGGCGCCCCAGCCGCCCTTCCCGTCGGGACCCTCGCCGACCCCGATCATCCGCATGTCGCCGAGCGGGTGGAGGTACGACGAGAAGCCGGGGATCTTCAGCTTGCCGAGCAGCTTCGGCTTCGCGGTGTCGGTCAGGTCGACGGCGTAGAGCGGGTCGACCTGCCGGAAGGTCACCATGATCACCAGGTCGTCGAACCAGCGCACCGACTGGATGTCCTCGTTGCGACCCAGCTTGTCGAGGCGGCCGAGCTCGACCAGGTCCTCACCGTCGCGTTCGAAGGTGACGATGGAGTTGAAGTTGCCCGTCTCCTGCGTCGGCCCGACCGCGACCCGCAACACCCCGTCGGCCTCGTCGATCGACCAGCGGTCGCGGATCGCGCCCTCGACCTCGCCGGAGGCCACGTGGGTGGCCTGGGTCCCGTCGAGCTCGAAGTCGAAGAGGTACGACGACCCGTTGCTCGTGCCGAGGGCCGGCGTGTCGCACCAGTCGATGCAGCGGGCCATGCCGCCGCCCCAGCCGGAGCTCGTCGCGAGGTAGAGGTGGTCGGCGGACTCGTAGGCGATCCCGGTCTGGCCGGCGAGTCCGATCGCGTCGACCTTGTCGGGCGATTCGGCGTCGAAGCCGACGACGCTGGTGGTGTCGAGGGCGAGCTCGTCGGACGGGATCGCGACGTTGGTGCAGTCGAGCAGCTGCTGGCCCTTCGCGTCGTCACCGTCGTCGGCCGTGATCGTCGGCAACCAGTCCTCGATCGTCGAGTCCTCGACCAGCTTGCGGTTGCGCTTGAGCGCCGCATCCTCGCTGCGCTTGCCGTTCGGCTCGACGAAGTCGAGGTCCGGCAGCCCGGAGGAGAGCACCAGCCGGATCGTCGAGCCGTGCTGGCGGACCGAGGTGGTGGCCGCGTCGTAGGTGACGTCCTGGGTGATCTCCGGCTTTGCCGGGTCCTCGAGTGAAACGGTCAGCACCCGGGTGCCGGCGGGCTGGACGTAGCCGTAGCCGTAGTGGTCGCTCGGCCGCTCCTCGGCCGGGGCCTCGTCGTCGGCACCGACCACGACGACGGTGTCGCCGCTCAGCATGATCTCGGCGTCCTCGACACCGGGCAGACCGATCCGGCCCAGCTTCTCGGTGGAGGATCCCGTGACGTCGTAGACGAAGAGAGCGTCGTCGCGCACGAGGGCCAGGATCTCGCCGTTCGTCTTGGCGGTGTCGGGCTCGTCGACGGCCGCCTCCTGCACGTTCGTGCCGGTCTCGCTGTTGACCTGGCGGTCGGTCTGAGGGGTGCGGGCGGACTTGTAGGCGGCCCTGCCGTTGGCCGCGGTGGGGCCGACCTGGTCGCTGGCCACGTCACGGCCGAGGCGACCGTCGAGCTCGGAGAAGCCGTCGGCGTACCAGTACGGCCCACCGCCCCAGCCGTACGGCCCGACCAGGTCGAGCGCCCGGTCGATGTAACTCTCGAGCAGCTCGTCACAGTCCTTCGCTGCCGGCAGGTCGGCCTGGAAGGCCACGTGGCTGGGCAGCGCTTCGGTGCCGGGCGGGGTGCCGCCGCCCCCGGAGCCGTCGTTGACCAGCGTCCCGGTCAGGAAAGCCCCGGCCAGCCCGGTCACGGCAGCCGCCGTCAGCAGCGGTCGTACGACGATGCGCCGGCGGTGCTGCTGGTCTTTCGTGGCCGCGGCGAGGATCTTGCCCGTCGGCGCCTTGCCCGTGGGGTAGTCGTCCCAGAGGTTCTCGAGGTCAGTCATTTCTTGGACCCTCCAGAGAGGTCGAGCAGGTGGTCATTGGCAGCGAGATGGGCCAGGGCCCGGGAGAGCCGGCTCTTCACCGTCCCGGCCGGTACGCCGAGCACCTCGGCGGTCTGCTTCTCCGTCAGCTGCACGAAGTAGCGCAGCACGACCACGTCGCGGTTGGGCTTGGTCAGGGTGCCGAGCGCGCGATGCACGGCGTCGGCGACCGCGACCCGTTCGGCGGCGTCTCCACCGGCAGGTCGGTCAAGGGCCCGCGGGTCGTCGTACTGCCGGTCCTTCCACCACCGTGTGCGGCGGGTGTCGCGCAGGCAGTTGAGCAGCATCCGGTAGACGTAGGCCTCGCGGTTCTCGGCGGAGTTGACCCGGTCCCAGCCGGTGTAGCAACGCACGAGCGTGGTCTGCGCGAGGTCTTCGGCCTCGTGCGGCCGGGCGCCGAGGAAGATGGCCGCCCGCACCAGGGTTGGCCAACTCTGCTCGACGTAGTCGGCGTAGACCGCTTCGGTCTCGGGATCCACTTGCGCTCCGCTGCTCGGTTCCTGCTGGGTGTGCTGAACCTATGACGCGGTCGCCCCGGTGCGGGGTTCCATCGAGAGTGAAAGACTCTCGTCATGGCTTCCACCACGCGCCCCTATGACGTCGTCCTGTTCGGAGCCACCGGCTTCACGGGCGGCCTGACCGCCGACTACCTCGCCGAGCACGCCCCGAAGGACCTGCGCTGGGCGCTGGCCGGGCGCAGCCAGAAGAAGCTCGAGGAGGTCCGGACCCGCCTCGCCGGCGTGAACCCGGCGCTTGCCGACCTGCCGCTGCTGGTCGCCGACGCCACGGACGCCGCCGCGCTCGCCGAGGTGGTGGCCACCACGAAGGTCGTCGCGACGACGGTCGGGCCCTACATCCAGTTCGGCGGCCCGCTGGTCGCCGCGTGCGCCGCCGCCGGCACCGACTACGTCGACCTGACCGGCGAGCCCGAGTTCGTCGACCGGACCTACGTCGAGCACAACGCCGCCGCCGAGGGTTCGGGCGCCCGGATCGTGCACTCGTGCGGCTTCGACTCGATCCCGCACGACCTGGGCGCGTACTTCACGATCAAGGAGCTCGCCAAGGAGGCCGGCGGCGAGCTGACCGCGCCGGTCGCGATGCGGGGCGTGGTGCGCTCGAAGGCCGGATTCTCCGGCGGCACGTTCCACTCCGCGCTCACGGCGTTCTCCCGCGCCCGCCAGATGAAGGAGGCCTCCGGCGCGCGCCGCAAGATGGAGCCGCGCCCCGAGGGCCGCCGTTCGCGTGCGACTGCCGGACGACCGGGCCGCGACAGCGAGCTCGGCTACTGGCTGCTGCCGCTGCCGACCATCGACCCCTTCGTGGTGGCGCGCAGCGGGGCCGCGCTGTCGGCGTACGGCCCGTCCTTCACGTACTCCCACTTCGCCGGCACCAAGACGCTGCGCTACGCCGCCGGCGGTGCGGTCGGCGCGAGTGGCCTGGCTGTGGCGTCCCAGGTGCCGCCGGTGCGCAACGCGCTGCTCAAGCGGGTGCCGCAGGGCGAGGGCCCGTCGGCGAGCCGCCGCGAGAAGTCGTGGTTCACCGTCGACTTCGTTGCCGAGACCGCCGGTGCCACGGTGCGCACGCGCGTGTCCGGCGGCGACCCGGGCTACACCGAGACCGCGAAGATGCTGGCCGAGTCCGCGCTGTGCCTGGCGCTGGACGACAACCCCAACGTGTCGGGGCAGGTCACCACCGCGGCCGCGATGGGCGACACCCTGCTGGCCCGTCTGGAGCGGGCCGGGATCAGCTTCGAACGTCGCTGACCGACCACGCACGAACAGACAGGAACGACCGCCCGGGGTGATCCCCGGGCGGTCGTCCTGTTGCGGGCGTCGGCCCCACTCCTCGGCCCGCAGTGATGCGGTCGCTCAGCTGTTGCGCTGCGCGACCCGCTGACGGGCGAGCACCGAGCCCGCGGCGGCGATGGCTCCGCCACCCGCGAGCAGCCAGGCCAGGCCGGAGCCCTCTTCCTCGCCCGCGCCGGCACCGGCGTCGATCCGGTTCGGGACCTGGACCTCGGCGTCGACCTGGACGTCCTTGTCCGACTCGTCCTTGTCGGCGGGAACGTCCTCACCGGGAACCTCGTCGGCCGGTACGTCCTCGGGCTCGTCGCCCGGGTTCGGGCCGTCCTTGTCGTCCGGGACCTCGGGGTCGTCCCCGTCCTCGGGGTTCGTGATGTCGCCGGGGCCCTCGGGGCGCGGGTCGTCGTCGTCCTCGGGGTTGGAGATGTCGCCGGGGCCCTCGGGCCGCGGGTCCTCGTCGTCCTCTGGGAGGGAGATGGTGCCGGGGCCCTGCGGCCGCGGGTCCTCGTCGTCACCGGGCTGGGCGATGATCACGCCGGGCGTCGGGTCGAAGGCGGGCGTCTCGGCCTGGGCGACTCCGGCGTAGCCGCCGATGACGAGCGCGCTGGCGGCGAGCGGGGTGGCGATCAGGAGGCGGAGCGCGGTGCGGGTGGTCGTGTTCATGGGTTTCTCCTCAGCTTGGGTTCGGGACCTTTCGCGGTGCCCGTTGGCTTGCGTTCTTGGTGGTAGGAGCAAGCCGGCCTGAGGACCTTGCAAGTTTCTGGAGAAACTTTCGGAGTTTCTTCTTCGGGAGCTCCGGACTCCCGGCGCCCTAGAGGAACTGAGCCGGGTCGAACTCCTCGATCGGGATGATCCGCACGCGCGGGAGTCGTTCGTTGAAGGCCTCGACGTCGTACTCGAGGTCGTAGAAGGCGAGCCCTTGGTTGGCGAGCTGCAGGAAGGCGTTGTTGCGGAACTCCGCGAACCCGACGACGCCGACCCGACGGCGTCCGTCCAGCAGGTCACGGATCTGGTCGACGAAGTCGCCGTCGTTGCTGACCAGGAGGACGTCGGCGTCACGGTTCTTCAGCTCGACCAGCGTGCGCTGGATGGCGATGTCGACGACCTTCTCGCCGGCGTCGCCGGACAGGGGGATCGGCCGGTACCCGATCGCGATGAGTGCCTGGACGAACGACATCGGCAGTTCGTTGTTGGCGGCGAGGAAGAACAGGCCGTTGGCCGGCTTGTCGGCGCCCTCGCTCGCGAACTGGAGCAGTCGCTCCCACCGCGGGCGCTCGTCGGGACGAGGCCGCCGGCCCAGGATCGAGGAGCCGAGCGTGGCGTCGATGTTCTCGCCGTCGACAAGGACGTACGTCGTGCGCAGTTGCTCGGCCATGTCCTGAGACTAGGCCCGACGGGCCCGGGGCCTCAGCCCGCCGACCTGATCCTCGCGCCGATCAGTTGCTGCACGTCATTCCTCGTGGGGATTCTTCGCCCCTGGCTCCTGTCGGAGCCGGGCGAGCTCGACGTCGACTTCGCGGACCTCCCGCTCGACCGCCTCCCGGTACCTGGTCGCAGCAAGTCGGAACTGCATGCTCAGTACGGCGTCGGCCTGGATCGCGTCGAACCCGTAGGCCTTCTCGAGCGCTGTGCGCGCGGGACCGACGTCGCGCGCCTCGAGAACGATGTCCAGCACCTTGTGCGCGTCGGCCAGCGCGGTCGAGATCGCGCCGAGGACGTGGCGCCGATCCTCGGCCGACTGGATCATCGCAGCAGTGGGCTCGTCGTCAGGGGGCACGTCGGCGAGCGTAGCGAGGGCCGCCCGGCTGGCCCGGAAACAGGGATCGGCGCGATTCGCGTCAACCAGGTTGATGCGAACCGCGCCGATGACCACGAAACCGGTCAGCTCACCGTCCTGGTCGAGTCCAGGTGGGCGTAGACGACGGTGTTGTCGGGGTAGCCGCCCTGGGGGAGGCGCTTGCCGCCACAGGTGATCAGGCGGAGCAGCGGTGCGTCGGTGTCGGGCCAGATCCGGTCGTACGGCAAGTTCTCCTTGGGCACGTCGTCGACGGAGTCGACCACGAACGTCGCCACGGTGTCGGTGCGATGGATGCGGATCAGGTCGCCGCGCTGCAGCTTCGCGAGGTCCCAGAAGACGTCGGGGCCGTCGGGGCCGTGGACGTGCGCGACGACGACTGCGCCGCCGGGCTCACCGGGCCGCGGGCCGGGGCGGTACCAGCTGGCGTCGCCGAAGTCCGGGGTGTCGAGGGAGCCGTCGGCCTTGAGGCCGCGGCCGCTGAGCTTCTCGTCCACGCCGATCGCCGGCACCTCGAGCCGGGTCGGGAGGGCGACCCGCACCGGAGGTGTCGGAGCAGCAGGTACGACGGGCGCGGGTGCACCTTCGGCGAAGACGGCCGTGGCCGGGGGAGCGGCAGTCGGCTCCTGCTGCGTCAGCTCGAGTGCGCCGACGGTGCCGGCGGCCAGACCGGCGAGTACGCCGATCACTGCCACGATCCTTGCCAGTCGTGCCCTGATGCTCATGACCTGTCCTCCTGCGGTGGGTGGTTACGCAGGTAGGAGCGGTTGTCGGGCGAGATCTTGCAGTTTTGTCGCGGGGTCTCGAGACGGTTGCTGCGCAACCTCCTCGACAACGACGATGGTCAGCCGGGGCAGGGGAGGACGGGGAACGTCCGGGACCTCGTCGAGCGCAGACCCGTGTTGTCGGTTGCGGTGAAGGTGACCTTGATGCTGCCGCCCTCGGGGACCGGGATCGTGGTCTTCCAGCGGTCGCCCGAACGCGTCGCCGATGCCTGCCCGCTGAAGGTCCCGGACCAGGTCACGCGGACCGAGCGGATGCCCGAACCGTCGGTGACAGTGGCCGACACCGGGACATTGCAGCTGCCGCTGTACCTGATGGCGCCTATCACCGGGGGCCGGTTGACGGTCAGGTTCACCGTGATCACCTCGGTGCCGCCGCTCCACGTCACCGCGACCTGGCCGCTGTGCGACCCCTCGGCGAGGCCGGAGCGGTTGGCGGTGATGCGCAGCGGGGTCTGGGCGTCGGGGTCGAGGGAGCCGGACCCGGTCGAGACGGAGAGCCAGCCGGCCCGCGATTTCGCGGTGAAGTCGAGCGCGGTGCCACCGACGTTGCTCAGCTGGACGTTGCCGGCGGTGCCGTTGGTGCCCAGGCGCAGGGTCCGGGTGGAGACCCGGAGGTCAGCCGGTGCGGCGATGGTGGGCGCGTCGCTGGTCGCCGAGCTGGACGGCTCGCTCGGCGTGGAGGCCGTCGGGGAGGCCGTCTCCGTCGCGGTCGGAGAGGGCGTCGTCGGCGCGTCGCTCGGTGCGGTCGAGGTCGGCGTGTCGACGACGTCGTCATCACCGTCGGGCAGCACCGCAATGGCACCGATGCCGCCGCCGATCAGCAGCAGGACCGCGACGAGCGCGACCAGCAGCCTGCGCCGCCGACCGTCGCCGTCGCCCTCGGCGGGCGGAGCGGGCGGAGTCGGGGTGACGGGGGAGTCGACGTAGTAGGACACCAGGCGCTCGTCCTCGAGGACCCGGTCGCGCAGTGCCAGCGGAGCGGCGAAGGCGGGCACACCGGCCAGCAGGGCCAGGGGGCTGACCATCAGCTTGCGGCGGCTCTCGCAAACGTCGCAGCCGTCGATGTGGCGGGCGACGCGCTTGCGGATGAGCGGGGAGAAGCCGCCGTCCCAGTCCTTCAGCAGCTCGGCGAGGTCGTCGCAGTCGTCGCTGCCGCGACGGGCGATGAGCAGTGCGCCCAGCGAGCGCTCGACCTGGTCGCGGACCCGGCTCAGCATCACGTAGGCATTGGCAGGGGTGACGTCCATGGCTTCGGCGAGCTCGGCACCGTCGAGGCCCTGCCGCAGGTGCAGGTCCAGCAGCGCGCGGTCGCGCTCGTTGAGGCCCTCGGCGGCAGCCCACACCAGCTCGCGCAGCTCGTCCTGGAAGTCGTCCTGGACGACCTGCTGCTCGGGGCCGTTGGTCTCGTCAGGCATGGCTTCCAGCCATTCGTCGTCGTGGGCCAGACGTGCCCGGCCGCGGAGCGCGCGCAGGCACTCGTTGCGTACGACGGAGTAGAGCCACGGCCGCAACCGGCTCGCGTCGCGCAGCTGCCCGAGCTTCTCCGCCATCACCACGAACGAGTCCGCCACGCAGTCGGAGGCTTCCTCCCGGTTGCGCAGCATCGAGAACGCGAAGTCGTAGAGCCGGTCGGCGTACTTCTCGTAGACGCCGGCAAACGCCGCCCGGTCCCCGGCGAGGACGCCGGCAACCAGATCCGCGTCGTCCGTGGACGCGCCCGAGGAGCTCATGGCGAGATCCTAGGGAATTCGGGCGCGTACGGCTTCGGGTGCACATCGGTGGCTCTCGGTTCTCGGTGCGGACAGGACACCTGTGAGAGCTCCGAGCGGACCGAACCTTGCACTTTTCTGGTCAGCGACCTGCAGGAACATCCTCGACGCCAGCCGGGTGCCCTGCGGCGACCGGAGGAGTTGCCAGACCGGCCCGGAGGAACGACCCGGTCCGGTCCGCGCCGGCGACCTCGGTCGGTACGCCGTCGCGCACGACGGTGCGCCCGCTGACGAGGACGGCGCTCACCGTGGCGTCGTTGCGGTTGACCATGCGCGGCAGGTCGCCGTACTGCGGGACGGGCGCTTCGTGATAGTCCTCCAGCGAGGCGTCGAGGCGCGCAGGGTCGATCACGAGGACGTCGGCGCGGTCGCCGGGGCGGATCCGGCCGGCGTCGATGTCGTACCACTCGGCGAGCTCGCCGGTCAGCCGGTGGATCGCGTGCTCGATCGTCATGAAGGGACGGCCGGCGGCGGCAGCGCCGTGGACGTGGCGCAGCATCCGGAGCCCGAAGTTGTAGAAGGCCATGTTGCGCAGGTGCGCGCCAGCGTCGGAGAAGCCCATCTGGACGCCGGTGTCACTGGCGATCTTCTTCAACAGCTCGGGCCGGTGGTTGCTGATGGTGGTGCGCCAGCGCAGGGCGGTCCCGTGCTCGAGCACCAGGTCGAGGAAGGCGTCGACGGGGTGGAGTCCGCCGCGGTCGACACCGACCTGGCCGAAGGAGAGCCCGACCACCGATGCGTCGGGGCAGGCCACGATCTCGGCGTCGAAGAAGTCGCGGTGCCAGACCCGTGGCCCCCACTTGTTGTCGTAGTCCTTGCGGAACTGGCGGCGGTAGTCCTCGTCGCGCAGCAGCTCGTTGCGGGCGATCTCCTCGGTGAGGTGGAGGGCGGCCGCGCCGCTTCCGAACTCCTCGAAGATGACCAGGTCGATGCCGTCGGCGTACACCTCGAAGGGCACGGGAAGGTGCTGCCACCGGAAGTCGCCGCCGAGGCGGTTGGCGATGCGCGACAGCGGGCCCATCACGTGGATGACCGCGGGGATCGCCTTGATGTCGGCCGCGGACAGCAGGCTGGTCTTGAGCCGCGCACGGCCGACGCCGAGCGACCGGGCGGCGTGCTCGACGATCGTGAAGGGGTTCTTCACGTCGGGCCCGGCCTGCATCACGCGGCCGCGGCCCCGGAGGTGCGCGGCCAGGCGGCTCATCTCGCGGCGCCTGGCGTACGTCGACGGCAGTGTGCGGGACCGGCAGCGGTCGCCGTCGATCTTGTCGAAGAGCAGCTGCTGGGACGACATGCCGACGAAGCCGGCGTCGAGGGCCTCGGCGAGCATTTGCTCCATCCGGCGCTGTTCGGCGGCCGTCGGACGAATCTCCTTGCGGGTGGCCCGGTCCAGTCCCATCACTGCCGTGCGGATGTCCGAGTGGCCGATGAAGGCCGCGAGGTTCGGGCCGAGCGGACGTGCTTCGAGCGCGTCGACGTACTCCTCGGCGGTGTGCCAGGTCTTGTGCTTCTCGACCGCGCGGATCGCGTCGGCACGGGGGATCGCCTCGACCCGGCCGAACAGGTCGCCGGCATCGACGGCGTCGACGTGGACGGTCGACAGTGAGCACGAGCCGAGCAGGATCGTGGTCACGCCGTGCCGCAGCGACTCCGTCAGCCCCGGCCCGTCGAGGACCTCGATGTCGTAGTGCGTGTGGATGTCGACCATGCCCGGCAGCACCCACCGGCCAGCAGCGTCGATCACCTCGGGGCAGCCCGTCGCGTCGAGCGGCGTGGGCGACACGGCGGCGATGCGGCCCGCACGGATGCCGACGTCGCGGACGACGCCGGGCGCCCCCGTGCCGTCGAAGTAGGTGCCGCCGCGCAGGATGGTGTCGAACCCGGAGTCGAGCGATGCCGTCATGGACTGAGCCTGTCAGATCGGGGTGATCGGGAGCGAGCGTCGTGGCTGGAAGACGAAGGCCGCACCGGTGCTGAACTTCACGACGGCCACTTCACTGGCCTCAGGTGCCGGGGCGTCCCGGCTGACCACGGTCAGCTGCCACTCGGTGCTGTCGCCGGTCACCTCGACGTCGAGGTGGGGGTCCAGCCCGCGCACGGTGGCCTGGAGCGCGTCGACCCAGTCGGGCCCGCACAGGGAGATCCAGGCGCCGTCCTCGTGGGCCGGCCCCGGCCGTACGACCACGGTGCCCGCACCGATCGACGCGTCGACGTACGCCGCCGGGTTGAGCAGCGGGTGCACGGCGAGCAGCTGGGTGGCGGCCGCCACCCGGTCGTCGGCGTCGTCGAGGCCGAGCGCCCGGGCGAGCCGTTCGGCACCGATGCCGGCGACGCCGATGAGTTGCTTGCGCCGGATCCGCTCCAGCTCGTCGGCGGTCTCGGTGCGCTCGGCGACCGCGATCGCGAACGCCCGGTCGAGCAGGTGCATCTGCAGACACACCTCGTCGGCGATGCGGACGAGCGCAGACTTCGAGAAGGCCGTGAAGTCGACGTCGGAGAGCAACGGTCCGGCGTAGTCGGACTGCCCCTCGTCGGTCGCGTCGATGGGTGCGAGCTCCAGGGTCGCCGCGCGCGTGCGCTGGTTGACCGCGAGCGCCGGGTAGGGCTCGGGCTCGGGGTAGGAGTCGTCGATCTTCACCGTCCACGCGCAGTGCGGGTTCCGGTTGGCGGGGGATCGAGGCGGCCGGTGGATCGGACGCACCTGGGCGTGCGGGTTGGTCGCGAGGGCCGTCGCGTCGAACGTGGGGTCCTCGATGTCGTGGCACATGCCGCGGACGTAGTCCTCGCCCATCGGCTCGACGTCCATCAGGGCACCGCAGTGGTCGAGGTGGAACTCGCCGTTCCACGGGTCGTGCACCGTGTAGCGGAAGTCCATGAACTGCGGCGGCGCGCCGATGTCGAGCTGCAGGCCCTTGAAGATCGTGACCACGTCACCGGTGCCGGGGACCGCCGGTGCGTAGCCGAGCGCGTGCTGCATGCGGCGCGTGTAGATCGGGCTCGCGGCGGCCCACTCCTCGATCGCGATCTGCAGCATCTCCTCGCGCCCGAAGGCGGCGATGCACCACGCCATCCCGGAGCGGTCGATCAGCTGCCCCATCAGCAACAGCTCGGGTACGACGACCGCGAGCTCGTCGCGGGTCAGGCTGGCGTACCGGCTGGGGGTGCGGCTTCCCAACCGTTCTTGTCCCGAATCGCCGTCGTCGGCGACAAATTCGGTTGGGGAACCGCTCACGAGAGGCCCAATCGCCCGGCCAGCTTGTCGAGGTAGGTCAGCACGGCACTCTCGTCGGAGTCCGGGACGCCGTAGATCAGCTCGGAGGCGCCGGCGGCCATCCAGTCGGCGAAGTCCTCCCCGGTGGGCTTCTTCGCGACCAGGATCCGGACGTCGGGCTCGCCCTCGCGGCCGGCCTCGGCCCACTCCTTGCGCAGCAGCTCGGCGCTCGCGGCGACGTCGGTGGAGGCCGGCGTGGTCATCCAGCCGTCTGCGTTGGCGGCGATCCACTTCATCGTCTTGGGGCCGGCGCCGGCGCCGATGATGACCGGGATCCGGCCCTGCGGGGGCTTCGGGTAGGCCCAGCTCGGGCCGAACGAGACGAACTCGCCGTCGTACGACGCCTCCTCCTGGGTCCACAGCGCGCGCATCGCCTCGAGGTACTCCTTGAGGACCGTGCGTCGCTTGGCCGCCGGGACGTGGTGGTCGGTGAGCTCGTCGGTGTTCCAGCCGAAGCCGGCGCCGATGGTCACGCGACCGCCGGAGAGGTGGTCGAGGGTGGCGATCGTCTTGGCGAGCGTGATCGGGTCCGACTCGACGGGCAGTGCGACGGCGGTCGACAGGCCGATGCGTTCGGTGACCGCGGCGCAGGTCGCGAGCGAGACCCACGGGTCGAGCGTGCGCAGGTAGCGGTCGTCGGGGAGTTCCTCCCCGCCCGTGGGGTGCAGCGCGTCGCGCCGGACCGGGATGTGGGTGTGCTCGGGCACGTAGATCGTGTCGAACCCGCGGTCCTCGGCCGCCTTGGCGAGGCGGGCCGGCGTGATGCCGCGGTCGGAGGTGAAGAGAACGATGCCGTTGCGCATGCCCCCAAACTAGAACGAGTTCTAGGTAAAAGTCTTGCGCTGTCCGGAAACGTCTCCTATGTTGGACACATGTCCAGTCAGGTGTTTGAAACTCCGCGCCAAGGTCTCAACCCGCGCCAGGCGGAGACCGTCGAGAAGCTGCTCGCCGCCGGCCTCGAAGAACTCCGCTCGGTCGGCCACGAGGCGCTCACCGTCCGCACGGTCGCCCAGCGTGCGGGCGTCTCGACCGCGACGGCGTACACCTACCTCGCCTCGAAGAACCACCTGTTCGCCGAGCTGTTCGCGCGCCACCTCGCCGAACACTCCGCGCAACCCCATCCTGCGGGCGACACGGCCGTGCAACGACTCCAGCGCACGGTGCGGGCGCTGACCTCCCGGATCGTCGAGGAGCCCGAGCTCGCGGCTGCGGTGACCCCGGCGCTGCTCGGCACCGACCCCGACGTGGCCCGGTTGCGCCTCAAGATCGGTGGCGAGTTCCTGGCCAGGTTCGACGAAGCCCTGCGTGATCCCGAACGACCGGCCGCACCTGCCGACCCCGACGTTCTCGAGGTGCTGGTGCTGACCTTCTCCGGCGCGCTGCTCCAGGCCGGCATGGGCCTGATGACCTACGACCAGATCGCCGACCGGCTCGCCTCGGCCGTCGACGTGATCCTGCGAGGCAACTGATGACTTCCACCGCCACGGCAGGACCCCTGCTGTTCGACCCGTACGACTACGACTTCCACGAGGACCCGTACCCGATGTACCGGCGCCTGCGTGACGAGGCGCCCGTCCACCACGCCACCGGCGACGACATCTGGGTGATCTCGCGCCACGCCGACGTCTTCGAGGCGCTGCGCAACGACGAGGTGTTCTCCAACCGGATGGGGGTCTCGCTCGACGCCACCGCATGGAGCCCCGATGCCCATCGGGTGATGTCCTTCCTCGGTCTCGACGGGGCCGAGCAGTCACGGGTCCGCAAGCTGGTCTCGGCCGCGTTCACCCCGCGCCGCGTCCGTGAGCTTACCCCCGAGGTCGAAGCCCTCACGGCCCGCTACCTCGCCTCGATGCTCGCCATCAACGAGGAGTCCGGAGAGGCCGACTGGATCAAGGACTTCGCCGGCAAGCTCCCGATGGACGTCATCTCCGAGATGATGGGCGTACCCGTCCCCGATCGTGACGAGGTACGCCGTCTGGCCGATCTCGTCGTGCACCGCGAGGACGGCGTCCGGGACGTGCCGGAAGCCGGCATGCTGGCCTCCGTCGAGCTGATGACCTACTACTCCGACATGGTCAAGCAGCGCAGGAAGAACGCCACCGACGACCTCACCTCTGCCTTGATCGCCGCCGAGCTCGACGGCGAGAAGCTGCGCGACGGCGAGATCATGGCGTTCCTCTTCCTGATGGTCGTGGCCGGTAACGAGACGACGACCAAGCTGCTGGGCAACGCGCTCTTCCACCTGTCGGCCCACCCCGACCAGCGCGACCAGGTGCTCGCAGCGCCTCAGGACCCCGGAACCCTCGTGGTGCCGTGGATCGAGGAGACGCTCCGTCACGACACCTCCAGCCAGATGCTGGCCCGGTACGTCGTCGAGGACACCGAGCTCGCCGGTGTGCGAATCCCCGGCGGCTCGAAGGCGCTGGTCCTGCTGGGCTCGGCCAACCGGGACGAGCGCGTCTTCAACGACCCGACGTCGTACGACATCCACCGGGAGAAGTCCGAGCTGAGCCAGATCCTGAGCTTCGGCACCGGCCGCCACTTCTGTCTCGGCGCCAACCTCGCCCGGCTCGAGGCCCGCGTCGTCCTCGAGGGCCTGGTGCGTCGGGTGGAGCACTTCGAGGTGCATGCGGATCGTGCGGTCCGGGTGCACTCCACCAGCGTCCGCGGGTTCGCGTCGCTGCCCGTCACGTTCCGCGAGCGGAGGGCCTGATGCCCAAGCCAGTCCACCCCGACCGCCGTCCCGCGGTCATCGCCGGCGCGTCCTCCGGGATCGGCGCCGAGACGGCGAAGGCGCTGGCCGCAGCCGGCTTCCCGGTGGCGCTCGGCGCGCGCCGGGTCGACAAGCTCGAAGACCTGGCCGCCGAGATCCGGACCGCTGGTGGCGAGGCGTTCGTGCACGCCCTCGACGTCGCATCGACCGAGTCCGTCGACAAGTTCGCGGCCGCTGTCGCGGCCGAGCTCGGTGCAGCCGAGGTCGTGGTCTGCAATGCGGGGCTGCTGGGCCCCGGCGGACTGATCGAGTCGACGACGGAGCAGCTCGCTGCCGAGTTCGACGTCAACGTGCTCGGCGCCCACCGCCTGATCCGTGCCTTCGGCGCCGGGATGGTCGAGCGGCAGCGGGGCGATCTGGTCTTCGTCTCCTCCGACACCGCCCTGCGCGCCCGGCCCTACATGAGGGGCTACAGCGCCACCAAGTCCGGCCTGGAAGGACTGGTCGAGGCGTTGCAGATGGAGCTCGAGGGGTCCGGCGTGCGTGCCTCGGTCGTGCGTCCGGGACCCACCTGGTCGGAGATGGGCTCGGACTGGGACGCCGATGCGGGCGCCAAGGTCCTCACCGAGTGGATCAAGTGGGGCCACGCCCGGCACTCCCACTTCCTCAAGGCCACGGCCATCGCGGACGCGATCGTCACGGTGGTCAGCGCGCCGCGGGGCGTGCACATCAGTCCTGTCGACGTGAACCCCGAAGCGCCGTTGGAGAAGAAATGACACTCGACGCCATCCCCGAGGTCTCGACCGTCCTGGACGACCAGGACCCGTCGGTGCCCGCCATCATCAAGGGCACCGGCCACCTCCCCGAGATGCGGGTCGACCCGATCACCCTCTTCCACCGGGTCCGCGAGGAGTGCGGTGACATCGGTCGGTTCCGCCTCGCCGACAAGAACGTCGTACTGGTCACCGGTGCCGAGGCCAACGAGGCCTTCTTCCGGGCTCCGGAGAACGTGCTCGACCAGGCGGCGGCGTACCCGTTCATGACGCCGATCTTCGGCAAGGGCGTCGTCTTCGACGCCTCGCCCGAGGAGCGTCAGCAGATGCTGAAGAACCAGGCGCTGCGCGGCGACATGATGCGCGGGCACGCCCAGACCATCGAAGAAGAGATCCGCAAGATGGTGGCGAACTGGGGCGAGGAGGGAGAGATCGACCTGCTCGACTTCTTCGCCGAGCTCACGATCTACACCACCTCGTCCTGCCTGATCGGCAAGCCGTTCCGCGACCAGCTCGACAGCTCCTTCGCCGCGGTCTACCACCAGCTCGAGCACGGCACCGACGCGATTGCGTACGTCGACCCGTACGCCGACATCGAGAACTTCCGCCTGCGCGACGAGGCCCGTGAGGAGCTCGTCGCGAAGGTGCAGGCGATCCTGGACGCTCGTATCGCCCGGGGCGAGGTGCCGAAGGAGGAGCGCGACCTGCTCGACGTGCTGATCGCGGTCGGCATGGACGCCGACTACATCACCGGCATCTTCATCTCGATGATGTTCGCCGGACACCACACCTCCTCGGGCACTGCCTCCTGGGCGATGATCGAGCTGCTCCGCAACCCCGCGGTGATGGACGACGTGGTCGCCGAGCTCGACGCCCTGTACGCCCCGGACGCCGACGGCGCCGCTCCGGAAGTGTCCTTCCAGGCGCTGCGGTCCATCCCGGTCCTCGAGGCCGCGCTCAAGGAGACACTGCGGCTGCACCCGCCGCTCGTGATCCTGATGCGTCTGGTCCAGGAGGACTTCGAGCTGCTCGGCCACACGATCCCGGCCGGCACGGTCCTGGCTGCCTCGCCGCGGGTGTCGAACCGGATCGAGGACGACTTCCCGAAGGCCGACGCGTTCGACCCGGGCCGCTACGTCGACCCCCGCCAGGAGGACCTCCAGAACCGCTGGACCTGGATTCCGTTCGGCGCCGGCAAGCACCGCTGCGTCGGCAATGCGTTCGCGATGATGCAGATGAAGGCGATCTTCTCCGTGATCCTGCGCGACTTCGAGTTCGAGCCCGTGCAACCGCTCGACTCGTACCGCGACGACGTCTCCAAGATGGTCATCCAGCTGGCCCAGCCGGCCAGGGTCCGCTACCGCCGGCGGACGTCGTGAGAGTCGTCGCCGATGTCGGGATCTGTCAGGGCCATCAGCTCTGCCAGGGCGAGGCCCCCGACGTCTTCGGCTTCGACGAGGACGCCGACGTGGTGACCCTGCTCGAGGAGCACCCCGACGAGTCCCGACGCGCCGACGTCGCCACCGCTGTGAAGTACTGCCCCGCTTTCGCCCTTTCGATCGAAGAGGACTGAACAATGAGTGACCCGACCCCCGCCCTGACCCGGGCCGAGATCGAGGAGTTCTGGGACTCCTGGCTCGACGTCAACCGCCGCGCCGAGCAGAGCGGCGACTGGCGTGTGATGGCCGACTGGTACGCCGAGGACGCCACCTACGGCTGGATGTACAGCCATGACGAGCACTTCATGGCCGTCGGTCGCGAGCAGATCCGCGACTGGGCGATCGGCATCGAGATGGACGGCTTCGACGGCTGGCACTACGACTACGTCTGCACGATGATCGACGAGAAGAAGTCGATGGTGCTGGGCTTCTGGAAGCAGCGGTCCGGAATTCTCAAGGACGACACCGATCCGTCCCTCGGGGAGTACGAGATCCTCGGCATCGGCGGTTCCTGGTTCGGCGTCGAGCGCCAGACCACGGGCGCGGACGCCGGGCAGGTCAAGATCGCCTGGCAGCGCGACTGGTTCGACATGCCGTCGACCACCCACACGTTCATGGAGATCCTCAAGGCCGACAAGGCCTCGGACACGCTGCTCAAGCGGATGTCGGTCTTCGGTCACGAGGTGCCCGGGCACTACCACCTCGAGGACATCCCCTCGACGGTGTGGCCGCCGCCGGTCGAGGCCGGCGAGTACGTCACGCAAGCTCCAGCGCCCGAGGTGACGGCATGAGCGCCCTGCCTCCCGCGGCCCAGCAGCTGATCGACGGCAAGCTCGTCGCGGCGAGCGACGGGGCGTCGTACCCGATCTTCAACCCGGCCAACGGCGAAGAGATCGGCCAGGCGCCCGACGGCACCGCCGCCGACGTCGACGCCGCGATCGCCGCGGCCCGCCGCGCGTTCGACGAGTCCGGCTGGTCGACCGACCGCGACCTGCGGATCCGGTGCCTGCGCCAGCTGCACGAGGCGCTGCTCGCCAACGCCGATGCGTTCCGCGCGCTCACCACGGCCGAGGTCGGCATGCCCGGCTTCATGATGGGTGCGGCCGGCTTCGACGTGCCGGTCGAGGGCCTGAAGTGGGTCACCGACCTGGCCGAGGGCTACGAGTTCGAGTCGGACCTGGGCGTCGCGGCGCCGATGGGCATCCCCTCGCGTCGCACCGTGCGCCGTGAACCGATCGGCGTCGTCGCGGCGATCACGCCGTGGAACGTGCCGACCCAGATCAACCTCGCGAAGGTCGGCCCGGCGCTCGCCGCCGGTTGCACCGTGGTCCTCAAGCCCGCCCCCGACACCCCGTGGGTGGCGGCCGAGCTGGGTCGCCTCGTGGCCGAGCACACCGACATCCCGGCCGGCGTGTTCAACGTGGTGACGCCCCGCTCCAACGACGTCGCGTCCGTGCTCTCCACCGACCCGCGGATCGACATGGTGTCCTTCACCGGTTCGACCTCGGTCGGCAAGGCGATCATGGCGGCGGCCGCGCCGACGCTGAAGCGGGTCTTCCTCGAGCTCGGAGGGAAGTCGGCCGCGATCGCGCTCGACGACGCCAACGTGGCGGCCGTCGCCGGAGGCACCGCCTTCGCCGCGTGCATCCACGCGGGCCAGGGCTGCGCCATCACGACCCGCCTGATCGTGCCGCGTGCGAAGTACGACGAGGCCGTGAGGGTCGCCGCCGAGACGATGGAGTCGATCGGCGTGCAGGACCCGGCCGAGCCCAATGCGATCTGCGGGCCGGTCATCTCCCCGCTGCAGCGCGAGCGGGTGGCGGCGTACTTCGACATCGCCCGCGAGGAAGGTGGCACCTTCGCCACCGGCGGCGCGGTCATCGACCAGCCCGGCAACTGGATCCAGCCCACGGTCGTCGCCGGTCTCGACAACTCCTCGCGCCTGGCGCAGGAGGAGATCTTCGGCCCGGTGCTCGTGGTCATCCCGCACGACGGTGACGACGACGCGGTCCGGATCGCCAACGACTCGGCGTACGGCCTCTCGGGCTCCGTCGACTCCGCCGACCTCGAACGGGCCAAGGCGGTGGCCGCGCGGATCCGCACCGGCACCCTCGCCGTCAACGGCGGCGTGTGGTTCAGCCCCGACGCGCCGTTCGGTGGCTACAAGCAGTCCGGCCTCGGCCGGGAGATGGGTGTTGCCGGCTTCGAGGAGTACCTCGAGACCAAGACCATTGCCGAGCCGGCATGAGCGAGGAGACACGGATGAGGTTCAAGGACAAGGTCGTCGTCGTCACGGGCGCGGCCCAGGGCATCGGCGAGGCCTACGCGAAGGCCCTTGCGGCCGAGGGTGCGTCGGTCGTGGTGGCCGACCTCAACGAGGAGTCGGGCGCCAAGGTCGTCGCGGCCATCAACGAGTCGGGCGGGCGCGCGCTCGTCGTGCCGGTCGACGTCTCGTCGGCGGAGTCCGCCGAGGCGCTCGTGAAGAGCACCGTCGAGGAGTTCGGCGGCATCGACCACCTGGTCAACAACGCCGCCATCTACGGCGCGATGGAGTTCAACCTCCTCATCGCCGTCGACTGGGACTACTACAAGAAGTTCATGAGCGTGAACCTCGACGGCGCCCTCGTGATGACCCGCGCGGTCTACCCGGAGATCGCCAAGCGCGGCGGGGGAGCCATCGTCAACCAGTCGAGCACGGCGGCGTACCTCTACTCCGGCTTCTACGGTCTCGCCAAGGCGGCCACCAACAGCCTCACCCAGCAGCTGGCCCACGAGCTCGGTGGCCAGCGGATCCGGGTCAACGCGATCGCGCCCGGACCGACGGACACCGAGGCGACCCGTACGCAGGCAGGCGACGCCGCCAAGGACATCGTGCGGAACTCGCTGGCCATCAAGCGGATGGGCAAGGTGGACGACATGGTCGGGGCCCTGCTCTACCTGCTGTCCGATGACGCGTCGTGGGTGACGGGGCAGGTCCTCGCCGTCGACGGCGGTCAGACCTTCCGGCTCTGATGACGACGACAGTCGGCTTCGTCGGGCTCGGCAACATCGGCAAGCCGATGGCGCTGCGCCTGGCCCAGCAGCAGGAGGCCGCGGACCTCGAGGTCTGGGTCTACGACGTCGCGCCCGACCCGCTGGCCGAAGCAGAGCGTGCCGGGGCCAGGGTCGCCGAGAGCGTTGCCGCGATGGCAGCGAAGGTCGACGTGCTCTGCCTGATGGTGCGCGACGACGACCAGGTGCGCGAGGTGCTCGGCGAGGCGCTCGGGGTGGCCGGCGACCGGCTCATGGTCGTCATCCACTCGACGGTGGCTCCCCACACACCCGCAGAGCTCGCGACCACGGCTTCGCGCCACGGCGTCAAGGTGCTCGACGCTCCGGTGTCGGGTGGGGCCATGGGAGCGTCCGACGGCAGCCTCGCGCTGATGGTCGGCGGGGCCGACGAGGCCTTCGCTGCGGCCGAGCCCGTCCTTCGGGCCCTCGGCAGCAAGGTCGTGCATGCCGGACCGATCGGCTCCGGCACGAAGTTCAAGCTGGCGCGCAACATGATGCACTTCATCGCGTTCACGGCGGCCACGGAGGCGCAACGCCTGGCCGAGGCCGCGGGCTTGAGCCTCAAGGACCTCGGGGACGTCGTCCGCCACACCGACGCGATCACCGGGGGACCGGGCGCGATCATGCACCGCGAGACGACGGCGACCCTCGACCCGGCCGACTTCTGGCACGGTGTCTTCACCAACGTGACCTCGCTCGGGGTCAAGGATCTCGGCTTCGCCATCGACCTCGCCCACGAGCTCGGCGTCGACGTACCCCTGGCCGAGCTGGCCATCGAACGACTCGGGCCCGGTCTGGGCCTGCCTGCTGAAGGAGAACACTGATGGGCAAGTTCGACGACCTTCCCGAGGCCCGTCGCAAGGGACTGGAGAAGATGGAGGAGGTCTACGGGTTCGACATGACCGACGGAACCGGAGACTTCTTCCGCTACACCGTCGAGCACCTCTTCGGTGACATCTGGCAGCGGCCGGGTCTCAGCACCCGCGACCGCCGCCTGTTCCTGATCGGCATGCTCGTCGGTCAGCGCGCGAACGACGTGCTGGGCATTCAGATCCCGGCGGCCCACGCCAATGGCGAGCTCGACGACGAGGCGCTGCGCGAGCTCGTCATCCTCGCGTGTCACTACGACGGGTGGCCGAACGGATCCCGGATGAACTCGATCGTCGAGGAGACGATCGCGAAGGCCAGTCGCGCTCGCTGACCCAGGGGTCTGCAGACGATTTTCCGGGGTACCGGTGCGACGACGGCGCGAGCCGCCGAGCAGACGGGACCTTGTTAATGTCGGAGTCGATGAGCCGTGAAATGTCGGAAGCACTACCTGATCGCAGCGCGATCGCGATCGTCCCTGCGACCTTCGCGTCCTTCCTGACCGAGCCGGCGCCGCGCGCCATCGGGGGCGTGGGCCTCGGTGTGTGGCTCGTCGACACCGACGTCATCGTCGAGGAGGAGCTGGAGATCGGCCGATCCTGGCTCGACGACGCCGAGCGCAAGCAGGCGTCGGCGTACGTCCGGGCAGAGCTGCGCAGGGCCTACGAGATCGCGCATGCCGCGGCTCGACTGGTCGTCGGCGCAGCCATCAGCGTGCCGCCGGAGAAGGTGGTGTGGGGCCGCCACGCCTGTCCCGGCTGCGGTGAGCCGCACGGCCGGCCGCGGGCCGAGGGTGCCGACGTGGAGTTCTCGCTGTCCCACACCCCCGGCCAGGTCCTGGTCGCGATCGCCGACGTCCCTCTGGGCGTCGACGTCGAACGCCACCCGGACGACCCCGTCGGGCTGTCGGGCCTGCTGCATCCCCGCGAGACGGCCGAGATCGAGGCGGCCGCGCACGGCACCCTCGACGGCGGCCGCGCGACGGTCCGGTTCACCCGCGCCTGGTCACGCACCGAGGCGTATCTGAAGGGCCTGGGCATCGGCCTGGGCCGCGACCCGCACCTCGACTACCTCGGTACGGACGAGGCTCCGGGCCGGACCCTGGACGGCTGGGTGCTGACCGACGTCGTCGTACCCGAGGGGTACGGCGCCGCGCTGGCCGTTCGCGGCTGAGCATCGGATCCCAGCCAGTGGCCGGGACGTTTGCGTGCGCTCAGCCGACCGGCTGGTACAGCTCGATCTCCTCGATGGTGTCGGTGTCGTCCTCGAAGTCGATCTCGGCGACCTGGGTGCCGACGAGCAGGTCCGCGGTCGAGGCTTCGCCCGGTTCGGGTTGGCCGTCGACGTGCTCGAAATCGATCTCGGTGTCCTCGGTGACCGTGCCGACCACGGCGAAGCCGTTCACGCTGGTGACCGTGAGTACACCGGTCTCCGCGTCGTAGCTGGCGATCTCTCCGAGGACATCGTTCTCGTCCTCGTCCTCGACACCGTCGTCATCGGAGTCGTGTGAACACACGTCCTCGGCATCGTCGTCCTCGTCCTCGTTGGACTCCCCGTCGTGGTCGCCGTCCTCGGTGCCGTCGCGAACTCCGTCGTCGTCGGAGTCAGCGTCGCGGACGCTCGTGCCCAGCTCGTTCTCGTCCTCGTCGTCGACCGAGTCGTGATCGGTGTCGTCGTCGTCGCGTCGGCAGCTCTCCTTCGCGTCGTCCTCGTCCTCGTTGGAGACTCCGTCGTGGTCGGAGTCCTCGTCACCGTCACGGGTGCCGTCATCGTCGGAATCGCGATCCAGCACGCGGGTCCACCGGAAACCGTCGTGCACCTCGTCCCCGTCGTCGTGGCCATCGTTGTCGGTGTCCTCGTCGCGGAGGCGACTGTGGTGGCGGTACTCGCCCAGGTTGGTCAGGCCGTCCCGGTCGTAGTCGGCGCGCGCGTCAGCCGAGCGATACGGGTTCATGCCGTGGCTCCGCTCCCACCGGTTCGGGATGCCGTCGCGGTCGGAGTCGACGGCGGCGGTCGCCGGTGCGGCGAAGGTGATGCTGAGCGCGATGGCAGAACCGGCGAGGACGGCAACGGTGCGAAACGACCTCAAGGAGGTGCTCGATTCGGTGGGAGACGTACGGCGGGGGGTGGTGGGGGTGCTGAACATGGTGACTCCTCGGGTAGGTGCTCCCAGCCTCCCCGCGGTGGCCGGACCGCGCGAGATGTCCGATGGTGCTAGTACCCAGTGACGACGTCGGTGACGAAGATGCGGACCTGGCCCTCTGGTCATCGGCACGATGCGGCCTGATCAGAGGGGTTGGCCAACTGCATCGAGGCGCACGGGCGCGGGCCCGGATCGCCTGACGGGAGCGCTCGGTCCAAGTGGTGGTGCCCCAGGCAATGTGCTGGCTCAGGACATAGGCGACAGGTGTCTCAAGACATCGGCGACACCATGTCTCAAGACATCGAGGACAACCCTCGGGCGGGCTGATGCTCGGTCATGTCGAAAGCCCGGCTGGTCATCACCGCCCTGCTCATCGAGAACCTGACCCCGGGCGAGGTGGCCGCCCGGTACGGCGTGCACCGGTCTTGGGTCTACCGGCTCAAGGCCCGCTACGACGATGTCGGGGAGGCCGCGTTCGAGCCCCGTTCCCGACGCCCCCACTCGGTCCCGACCGCCACCGCGCAAGAGTCTGTTGAGCTCGTCCTCACGCTGCGTAAGGAGCTGAGCGAGCAGGGTCTCGACGCGGGAGCCGACACCATTGACTGGCACCTGCGACACCACCACGCGACGGCCTTGTCGCGGGCCACGATCAACCGGATCCTGATCCGTCACGGCACTGTCACCCGTGATCCGTCCAAGCGCCCGAAGTCGTCCTACATCCGGTTCGAGGCCGAGCAGCCCAACGAGACCTGGCAGTCCGACTTCACCCACTACCGGCTCACCCGATCCGACGGCACCCCCGGTAAGGACGCGGAGATTCTGACGTGGCTCGACGACCACTCCCGCTATGCCCTGCACATCAGCGTCCAACACCGGGTGACAGCCGCGTTCGTCCACGCCGCCTTCGTCGAAACCGCCCGCGAGCACGGTTTTCCAGCCTCGACGCTGACCGACAACGGCATGGTCTACACGGTCCGATTCGCCGGCGGCCGCGGCGGTGAGAACACTGGGCGCACCAAACTCGAGCACGAACTCCGGTCCCGCGGAATCGTGCAGAAGAACTCCCGCCCCAACCACCCCACCACCTGCGGCAAGGTCGAACGGTTCCAGCAGACGATGAAGAAGTGGCTGCGCGGCCAACCCGTCCAGCCCACCACCCTCGCCGAACTCCAGACGCTCCTGGACGCCTTCCGTGAGGAGTACAACCAGCGCCGGCCGCACCGCTCGCTCGAGCACCGCTCGACCCCTGCTGCCGCCTATGCTGCCCGTCCCAAGGCCAGCCCCGGCACCGATCGCAAACGTGACACTCACGACCGGGTCCGCACGGACAAGATCGCCAGCTCCGGGGCCGTGACCCTGCGCCACAACGGTCGGCTGCACCACATCGGTGTCGGGCGAACCTACGCCGGAACCTACGTCCGGATGCTCGTCCAGGACCTCGACATCACCATCATCGACGCCGCCACCGGCGAGATTCTCCGCGAACTCGTCCTCGACCCCACCAAGAACTACCACGGCACCGGACGACCACCCGGCCCAGCACCCAAGAAAAACCACAACGGACCTACGAAATCGTAGGTCCGTTGTCGCCAATGTCCTGAGACATCACATGGTGCCCCAGGCAAGAGTCGAACTTGCGACCTTTCGCTTAGGAGGCGGCTGCTCTATCCACTGAGCTACTGGGGCTGGCGGTGGACCATCTTGTCAGGTCCGCAGTGGGTGGTGCGAAGCGGATTCGGTCCGCGCGCCTCCAGCGGGGAGAATGGCGAGAACACCACCGCCGGCCTTGGCCCAGACCGTACGGTGGGCGTGGCGCGACGATGCGCCGTCGGCCGCTGAATCGGCAGCGCCCCGGATGTGACCATGCAGGAGATCCGCCCCGAGGCGGCCGTACGACCAGGTGATCGATGACGCAGGACGAACGCCCCGGCACCGCTCCGGGTGAGCCGAGCCCGCCGGGAAGCCGCGCCCGCCGGGTCTCCACGTCACGCGCCGAACGCCGTCCTGCCGCCGCCCGCGGAGCACGCGGCCGCCGCAAGGCGCCGCAGCCGGGCAAGACCGTCTTCCGGGTGATCCTGAGCAGCCTCCTCGCGCTCGGCCTGGCGACCGGGGTCGGCGTCGTCCTGCTCTACAACAACTGGAACGGCAACATCCAGCGCGAGGACCTCGCGGCACAGCTCGGCGAGGACCGTCCCGAGAAGATGGCGTCGGGCCCGATCAACATCCTGGTGATGGGTGACGACACCCGCTCGGGCGAGGGCAACAAGATCGACGGCGAGGGCGGTGGCGGCTCCGACACGACGATCATGTTCCACCTCTCGGCCGACCGGAAGTTCGCCTACGGCATCTCGGTCCCGCGCGACACCCTCGTCGACCGCCCTGACTGCTTCGCGAAGAACGGGAAAGTCATCGCCGGCCAGCAGGACGCCATGTGGAACGCGGCGTACTCGGTCGGAGGGCCGGCGTGCACGATCCGCCAGTTCGAGCAGCTCACCCGGGTCCGGATCGACAACTACGTCGTCGTCGACTTCAACGGCTTCCGCGACATGGTCAACGCCCTGGGCGGCGTCGAGGTCTGCATCCCCGAGGACATCGTCGACGAGACGTCGGGCATCACGCTCCGGGCCGGCACCCGCGAGATCAAGGGCCGCGAAGCGCTCAGCTACGTCCGGGTCCGCAAGGGCGTCGTGGGCGGCGACGGCACGGACCCGCAGCGCATCAAGCGTCAGCAGGCGTTCATGGCGTCGATGATCGGCAAGGCGGTCGGGGCGGACACGCTCGCCCAGCCGATCAAGCTGACGAAGTTCATCAATGCCGCGACCAGCTCGCTCAAGACTGACTTCAAGAACATCGCCGAGCTCGCCGACATCGCTGCCTCGTTCAACGGCATCGGCCTCGACAACATCTCCTTCGTCACCACGCCGTGGGTCTACTCCACGCGCCAGCCGGGCCGGGTCGAGTGGACCGCCGAGGTCAACAAGCTCTGGCGCCTGGCCCGCAACGACAAGCGTCTGTCGGCAGAGTTCCTCGACGACTCGATCAGCGCCGGCCAGAAGACGGACGGATCGTCGACGTCGGGCAGCACGGGCGGGCCGAAGTCCTCCGACGCGACCGACGGGGCGAGCTCGCCCGGCAGTGGGGCGACAGACGAGTCGACCGAAGGGTCCAACGGTTCGCCGGACGAGCCCGCTTCGCCGGGCCTGTGCTGACCAGGGCTGGTGGCCGTGGCTGAGGATCGCGAACCCGACTGGAAGCGCAAGCAGCGCCTCGCCGAGATCTTCGGCGACGTCCTGCCGACGGTCACCTCGGACGAGAAGGACCCGCCGGCTCCTGAGAAGGACGGCGCCGAGACGGCGTCCGAACGCTGGCTGAAAGCACAAGTGCCGCCTCACCACGGGTGAGACGGCACGAGTGTGTGCTGGGTGCTGCGGGAGCTGACGGCCTCCGTCAGCGAGCGGCGAGCGAGTCGCGGATCTGCGTGAGCAGCACGACCTCGGGCGCCTCGGCCTCGGGTGCGTCCGGGAAGAACTTCTCCTTGGCCTTCGTGTACGGCGTCACGATCAGGAAGTAGACGACCGCTGCGACGATCACGAACGCGATGACCGCGTTCATGAAGGCGCCGAAGTAGGTCTTGTCGCTGAAGACGTCGTCCATGGCATCCGGCAGCAGGTCGGTGAGCCAGGCGGTGAAGGTCGTGACGACCTTGCCGAACGCGGTGGCGATGATGAAGGCGACGGCGATGTCGACCAGGTTGCCCTGGAGCAGGAACTTCTTGAAGCCGGACATTTTCTCTCCTCTGACCCGAGATGACTGTGTGAGGCGTTCTGAGCAGACAGCAACCTATCTGCGACGCCACGTATAAGTCACGTACGACGCCACCGATGCGGCGGTGACCCGACGCACGTCCGTCGAGGCCAGGGAGACGACGACCAGCCGGCCGGGGAGGGCGCCGTCGCCTGCATCGACCGGATCGGGAATCGCCACCACGCCCACGTCGAGCGCCACCTCCTCCGTCGTGCCGGTCCGGGGATCGGTCGCCAGCAGGTCGATCCGGTCACCGACGGTCAGCAGCGCTGCCTGGCCGGCGTCCGCCAACCGGATCGGCACCACCGTGGCCCCTTCAGGCTGCGCCCGGGCGAGCCCGGCTCCCACCAGCCGAACATCGGTCACGGCTTCGCCTCCGCGCAGGGGCGCTGCCAGCATCCGGCCGGTCGGCTCACCCACCGCCCCGTCCGGTACGACGCCCGGTGCGACACGGCGCTCGACGAGGTCCTCGGCGCGGAGCACCCGCCCGGCGGGCAGGTCGTGCGCGGCGACCAGGAGCGGGGTGGTTGCCGGCGGTGGCGGCGCGAGGGTCCGCAGCGAGGCGGCGACGGCCACGGCGACGAGGAGGACCGCGATCAGTCGGCGCCGGCGCAGCACCTGTCGGCGTACCTCGGTCAGGGCGTCAGTGATGTCCCGAAGATCCATGCCAGCGACCGTAGGTCGCTGCGGCCCGGCGCGCGGGCCTCATCCACAGGCCTCAGGCGGGGGAGGCGGCAGAGCCGGTGCTGGAGCTGCTGGTCGACTTCGCGGGGGTCGAGGAACCGGAGTCCGACGAGGACGAAGAAGACGAAGAAGAGGACGACGAGGACGCAGCGGCCGGCTCCGAGGTCGCGGCGGGTGAGGTCGCGGTGGTCGAGGAGCGGCTGTCGGTCTTGTAGAAGCCGGAGCCCTTGAAGACGACGCCGACGGAGTTGAACACCTTGCGGAGCTTGCCCTCGCACTCGGGGCACACGGTCAGCGCGTCGTCACTGAAGCTCTGGACCTGCTCGAACGCATGGCCGCAGGCGGTGCAGAGGTACTGGTAGGTCGGCATCGGTGGATTCTCCGGGTTGGCACTCTCGACTTTCGAGTGCCAATGCTACGTCACGACACCCATGGGCGGCACAATGACGTCCACCATGGTGGCAGCAGACACCGGCGCTGACGCCGGCACGGGCAACGGGTTCCGCCGATGGTCGCGCGCGATGCGCTGGACGACCGGTGTCGCGGTGCTGTGCGTGATCGTGCTGGTCGCGAGCCTCACCACCGCGTGGGTGGTCGTCCGCAAGCCGTGGCCGCAGACGAGCGGTGAGCTGGCGATCAGCGGCCTCGAGGGCGAGGTCCAGGTGATCCGCGACGAGGCGGGCATCCCGCAGATCTACGCCGACTCGATGGCGGACCTGATGCTCGCCCAGGGCTTCGTGCACGCCCAGGACCGGTTCTTCGAGATGGACGTCCGCCGCCATGCCACGGCCGGGCGCCTCTCGGAACTGTTCGGCGAGGCCGGCCTCGAGAGCGACCTCGTGGTGCGCACCCTCGGCTGGCGCGACGTCGCCGAGAAGGAGCTCACCCTGCTCCGGCCCGCCACCCGCAGCGCACTCGATGCGTACGCCGCCGGCGTCAACGCCTACCTCGAGGGCCGCTCGACCT
>JAPLCC010000036.1 GCA_026392415.1 Propionibacteriales bacterium | reverse complement strand
ACAGGGGTTAACAGAGTTACGGCGGCCATAGCGGCAGGGAAACACCCGGTCCCATCCCGAACCCGGAAGTTAAGCCTGCCAGCGCCGATGGTACTGCAACCGAGAGGCTGTGGGAGAGTAGGACGCCGCCGGACAAACATTCAGGTAGAGGCCACCCCCGGGTGGCCTCTACTCTGTTTTGCACCATCGACTTTTCAATAGCGATTCGACACCAGGAGACTGCCGTGGCAGACCAGCGTGGACGGCGCGATGACGCGCCGAAGAAGGGTGGCCCCCGTCAGGGTGGTGCGCCCCGCAAGGGCGCAGGCTCGGACCGTGCCCCCTTCGACCGCAGCCCACAGGGTCGCGGCAAGCCGTCGGATCGCTCGGGGAAGCCCTCGGAACGCGCGGGTGCAGGTCGTCGCGCCTCGGTCCCTGCCAACGAGCGGGTCGACCAGTCGACGTACGACGGTCCGCCGCTTCCCGATGACATCAACGGCATGGAGCTCGATGCCTCGATTCGCGTTCACCTCAAGGAGTTGCCGGACAAGCTCGGCACCCGGGTAGCGCGGCACCTTGCTGCGGCTGGCCGGCTCATCGATGACGAGCCGGAGGTGGCCTACCAGCACGCCCTGGCGGCCAAGGCGCGTGCGCCTCGCCTCGCCGTGGTCCGCGAGGCCGTGGGCGAAGCCGCCTACGCCGCGGGCCTCTACGCCGAGGCGCTTTCGGAGTTGCGTGCGGCCAAGCGGATGAACGGCGCGACGGCGTACCTCCCGATCATGGCGGACTGCCACCGGGCCCTCGGCAACCCGACCCGTGCCCTCGAGCTCGCGAAGAGCCCGTCGGTCGCACGGTTCGCGGCACCCGCCAAGGCGGAGATGACCATCGTCGAGGCCGGAGCTCGCCGCGACCTGGGTCAGTTCGACGCAGCCCTGCGCACGCTCGAGGTGTCGCCACTGAACCACAAGGGCCGCGAGGCCTGGGTGGTGCGGTTGCGCTACGCCTATGCAGACACCCTCGAGCAGGCCGGCCGGCTCAATGACGCCCTGACCTGGTTCCACAAGACCAACGCCATCGACGCCGACGAGGACACCGACGCGGCGGACCGTGCCGAATCGCTGGAGAAGCGGGTCGACCGGAACTGAGTGGTCATTCCTCCGGTCGGCCGGCGACGGTGACGATGGCCTGCTGTCGGCCGGCCGGCTGGGTGCCCCAGCGGACGTCCTCTCGGTAGGCGATCTCGATCCGGTCGATGACGGCCACCGCAGGGGAGTCGGACTCGATCCGCAAAACGATCGAGTCGCCCCCGATCATCCGCTCGCCCTCGGGGTTGATCAGGTCGGAGCAGAACTGTTCGGGCTGCGTCGTGACACCCACCGTGCCCCGTCGACAGAGCACGGGGGTCACCTTGATCTCGGCACTCGCCGTGGCATGGACGCGGACTCCGGCGATCCGGAGCGTGCGACCGAAGTCGTCGGGTGGGCTGAACATCCCGATGTAGAGCGGGGTCCCGACGACGCCGCTGCCGGTCGCGGTCCTGCGGTCGGTCGGCAGGTCCTCGGGAGTCGTGGCATACCAGGCGAACCAGGCGAGGAACATCAGGACGGCCAGCGCGATCAGTCCGATGCGCCAGAACTTCGACTTGAAGGAAGGGCGCGGGACGCGCGGCGAGCCGAGCTTGCCGAGGCCAGTGGGGCGCTCCCGCCTCCGTGGGGCGGCCTTGCGCTTGCCCGCCGCCGCCTTGGGCGCGGACGCAGATCCCCCCACAGTCATGGTCGAACCATAGGACAAGGCGGGACCGGTCCTGCGGACCTGCCAGACTCGTGGACATGAGTTTCCCAGGACGTAGCGCCGCGCAGCCCAAGCGTCCGACGCTCGAAGGCAGCGTGGCGGTTCGTGACGGGCGGCGGCTGAGCTTCGCGGAGTACGGCTCGCCTCGAGGCCCCGCGCTGGTCTGGATGCACGGCACGCCCGGCGCGCGCCGCCAGATCCCCGTGGACGCCAGGCAGTACGCCGCTGAGGCAGGCCTGCGGATCATCGGGATCGACCGGCCCGGCATCGGTTCGTCGTCGCCCCACCTCTATCCGAACCTGTTGGACTGGACCGACGACCTGGCGCTGCTGCTCGATGCTCTCGCCATCGACAAGGTGCGCGTGATCGGGCTGTCCGGTGGGGGTCCGTATGCGCTGGCTGCCGGGGCGGGACTCCCCGACCGCGTCGAAGGCGTCGGTGTGCTGGGTGGCGTCGCGCCGACACGTGGGCCGGACGCGGCCGATGGTGGCATCATCCAGCTCGCTGTCCACGCGGCGCCCTTGCTGGCCGCCACGCGCGTCCCGCTGGGCGTGGCGCTGACCGGTGCCATTCGCGCCGTACGCCCGCTGGCCGGCCCCGGCCTGGACCTCTACGCCGCTGTCCAGCCGGCGGGTGACAAGAGTCTGCTCGGCCGGCCCGAGTTCAAGGCGATGTTCCTCGACGACCTGCTGAACGGCAGCCGCTTCCAGACCTCGGCCCCGATCTCCGACCTGGTGCTGTTCACCCGGGAGTGGGGCTTCCGGCTGGCCGATGTCCGGGTTCCCGTGCGCTGGTGGCACGGCGACGACGACCACATCGTTCCGTTCAAGCACGGCCAGCACTGCGTCGATCGGCTGCCGAACGCGACCATGACCACCATCGACGGCGAGAGCCATCTGGGTGGTCTCGGTATCGCGCACCAGGTGATGGACGAACTGATTTCCTTGGGGCAAGGTTCCGAGTAGTCCAGGACACGCGCCCAAACTCTGGTGCAGCGGCGTCCCATGAGACACAATGGTGTTCACAACTTCACACGTGTCACTCAACTGACGTCACGTCCAGTTCCGAGATCGACCACCTTCGAAGAGAGACCGCTGGGGAAGGCGTAACTCGCGCCGGAGGTAGGGAGTAGTCGAGGAGTTCGTGGTGACCGGAAGCATGAGTGCAACCAGGGGCGTCTTCTACGTCCACTCTGCGCCGTCCGCGCTGTGCCCTCACATCGAATGGGCCGTGGGCGGTGTCCTTGGCGTTGCCGTGAACCCCGACTGGACGCCCCAGTCGGCCCAGTCCGGCAGCTACCGCTGTGAGTTCTCGTGGGCTGGCAAGGTCGGCGCCGCGGCCGAGATGGCCTCTGCCCTGCGCGGCTGGAACCACCTGCGCTTCGAGGTCACCGAAGAGCCGACGTCCTCCACGGAGGGTGCGCGCTACTCCTACACCCCGGACCTCGGCGTCTTCCACGCCGTCACCGGCATCCACGGCGACATCATGATCCCCGAGGACCGGCTCAAGGCCTCCGTCGTGCGTGCCGCGCTCGGCGAGGTGACCCTCGAGAACGAGATCGACAAGCTGCTCGGCAAGCCGTGGGACGACGAGCTCGAGACCTTCCGGCACGCCGGCGAGGGTGCTCCGGTCCGGTGGCTGCACCAGGTCGTCTGACCGCACCGACGAGAACCAGATCGACCCGGGCGCACAGAGCGCCCGGGTCGGTGTGGTTTTTCGTCAGCTCGTGGAGCCGAAGAGGACGGCGACGTTGGCGCCGCCGAAACCGAAGGAGTTGTTGAGCGCTGCGATGTCGCCCAGCGGGAGATCCCGTGGCTTGACCGCGATGTCCAGCTCGACCTTCGGGTCGAGGTTGTCCAGGTTGATGGTGGGCGGCGAGATCCGGTGGTGCAGCGCCAGGATGGTCGCGACACCCTCGAGGGCTCCCGCACCGCCGAGCAGGTGCCCGGTCATCGACTTCGTGCTGGTGACGACCAGGTCGTTGGCGTGCGCACCGATGACGGCATGCAGCATGAGCGACTCGGCCACGTCGCCCTGAGGCGTCGAGGTCGCGTGGGCGTTGACGTGCGCGATGTTGGCCGGAGAGATGTCGGCGTCCTGGATCGCGAGGCGGATGGCCCGAGCGCCACCACGGCCGGCGGGATCGGGCTGCGCGATGTCATGGGCATCGGCGGTGATGCCGGTGCCGAGAACCTCGGCGTAGATGCGCGCACCGCGAGCCTGGGCGTGCTCGAGGGACTCGAGCACCAGGGCGCCGGCGCCTTCGCCGAGCACGAAGCCGTCGCGCCCGGTGTCGAAGGGCCGCGAGACCGTGGTGGGGTCACCCTGGTTCTTCGACAGCGCCATCATGTTGGCGAAGGCAGCCATGGGAAGCGGATGGATCGCCGCTTCGGTGCCGCCGGCGATCGCGACGTCGACCCGGCCGAGCCGGATCTGGTCTGCTGCCAGCGAGATTGCCTCGTTGCCCGACGCACAGGCGGACACCGGAGTGTTCACCGGTCCACGAGCTCCGAGCTTGAGGCTGACGGTCGCCGCCGGAGCGTTCGCCATCAGCATGGGTACGGCGATCGGGGAGACCCGCCTTACGCCCTTGTCGCGCAGCGCGTCGTAGTTGGAGAGCAGCGTGGTCACGCCCCCGATACCGGACGCGAAGGCGACGCCGAAGCGGTCGCCATCGACGTTGCCGGCCTCCATGGCCACGTCCAGGCCGGAGTCGGCCCAGGCCTCGAGCGCCGCCACGAGGGCGAACTGCGAGGACCGGTCCAGGCGCCTCGCGACGACCCGGTCGAGGACCTCCGTCGGCTCGACGGCCACGGGTGCTCCGATGGTGACGGGCAGCCCTTCGGCCAGCTCACCGAGCTGACGGACGCCCGAACGACCAGCGAGCAGACCGTCCCAGGTGCTGGCGACGTCGCCACCGAGCGGGTTGGTGGTACCCAGCCCGGTGACGACGACGCGAATGCGCGACATGGCTCTGTTCACCGTCCGGTTCAGGCTGCTTGGTTGCGCTCGATGAACGCGACGGCGTCGCCGACGGTCTTGAGGTTCTTGACCTCGTCGTCGGGGATGGTGACGCCGAACTTCTCCTCGGCCTCGACCACGACCTCGACCATCGACAGCGAGTCGACGTCGAGGTCGTCGCTGAAGGACTTGTCGAGCTGGACGTCATCGGCGGGGATGCCGGCGACCTCGTTGACGATGTCGGCGAGGGCGCTGCGGATCTCTTCGGTGCTCATGTTCTTCTCCAGTGTTGGGTGGTGGTGCGGGACATCTGTGGTCGGTTGAATCAGGGAATGACGACGACCTGGGCGGCGTAGGACAGCCCGGCGCCGAAGGCGATCAGCAGGGCGACGTCGCCGGAGCGGGCGTCGCCCTCCTCCATCATGCGGTCCAGGGCCATGGGAACGGAGGCCGCCGAGGTGTTGCCGGCGTCGATGATGTCGCGAGCGATGCGGACAGTCGGTGGCAGGCGCATGGAGCGGGCCATCGCATCGGTGATCCGGTTGTTGGCCTGGTGAGGGATGAAGCAGTCGAGCTCGTCGGCGGTGACACCGGCGCGGTCGAGCGCCTGCTGCGCCACCTTCGCCATGGCGAAGGACGCCCAGCGGAAGACCTCGTTGCCCTTCATCTCGAGGCACGGCATGTGGGGCTCGTCAGAGGCGAGGACCTCGCGCCAGTCAGGAGTGCGGATGTGGTCGTAGTGCTCGCCGTCCGATCCCCACACGACCGGACCGATGCCGGGCGTCTCCGACGGGCCGACGACGACGGCGCCCGCGCCGTCCGCGAAGATGAAGGCCGTGCCCCGGTCACGGGGGTTGGTGATGTCGGAGAGCTTCTCGACACCGATGACGAGCGCGTATCGGGCGCTGCCGCCGCGGACCATGTCGTTGGCCAGCGCGACGCCGTGGCAGAAGCCGGCGCAGGCGGCCGAGATGTCGAACGCCGCGGCCTGGTCGGTGCCGAGCTCGTGGGCGATGGCGGTTGCTGCGGAAGGCGTCTGCATCAGGTGGCTGACGGTCGCGACGATCACGCAGTCGATCTGGCGCATGTCGATGCCGGCCCGCTCCACGGCGACGCGGGCGGCGCCGACCGACATCGAGACGACCGTCTCCGACTCATCGGCGAAGCGGCGGGTCCGGATGCCGGAGCGCTGCTGGATCCATTCGTCGCTGGAGTCGATGGCGTCGACGATGTCGGCGTTCGGGACCAGGCGCGAAGCCCGGTAGGCACCCACGCCCAGGATCGCGGTGTTCGCGGATCCGGTCTCGACATGGAGCGTCGTCATGCTGACACGGCCTGGGGGTCGCTCATCGATGCTTCGCCATGCTTCTGGCAGAACTCGCGCGCCTCGTCGATCTGCTCCGGTCCGTTCAGCGAGAACGTCTCGACGCTCAGGCCACGGTCTCGGAAGTAGCGCTTCGCGATGCCGGTGAGTGTGCCGGCCGGCGGCAGCTCCAGGAAGCCGGTGATGCCGAGGTCGACCATCGACTCGAGGCAGAGGTCCCAGCGGACCGGGCGGGCGATCTGGCCGACGATCCGGTCGAGGACCTCGCGGCCCTCGTGGATCACGGTGCCGTCGGAGTTCGAGATGAAGCGGGTGCGCGAGTCGTGCACCGAGACCGACCGGGCGAGTCCGGCGACGTGGTCGACCGCCGGGGCCATGTGCTGGGAGTGGAAAGCACCTGCGACGGGCAACGGCCGCATCCGCGCACCCTTGGGGGCGACGTCGGTGAGCTGCCCGAGCTGCTCGAGAGTGCCGGCCGCGACGATCTGGCCGGGGCCGTTGTCGTTGGCCGCGGTGAGGCCGCACTGCGTGAGTGCGGCCAGCACCTCGTCACGGTTGCCGCCGAGGATGGCGGTCATGCCGGTCGGAATGGCCGCCGAGGCGTCGGCCATGGCGCGGCCACGCTCGCGGACCAGCACCATCGCCTGCTCGGCGGTGATGACGTGCGCACCGACGGCGGCGGTGATCTCACCGACGCTGTGTCCGGTGACGGCGCCCAGGCTCGTGAAGGCGTCCGCCGGGTGCGGAAAGAGCTGCAGTGCGGTCACCAGGCCGGATGCCACGAGCAGCGGCTGAGCGATCTTGGTGTCGCGGATCGTGTCGGCGTCGGCCTCGGTGCCGTAGTGCGCGAGGTCGAGTCCGGCCACGGTGGAGAGCCAGTTCAGGCGTGACTCGAAGACCGGGTCCTCGAGCCAGGGCGTGAGGAATCCGGGGGTCTGTGCCCCTTGTCCGGGGGCGGCGATGACGAGCACAAGAACAGCGTGCCTGTCGGGACCGACTGGTTGCGCCTGCCCCGCCAACGAAACTCCCCGCCCAGCCTTGTAGGGGTCCTACAAGTTCGATGGGCCGAGCGGGTCTCAGGTGCCCTGTCGGCCCAGCACCAGCGCCAACTGGAGGACGAGTGCATCCCGGGGGACCGACGGTGTCAGACCGGTGAGGTCGCCGATCTGGCCCAGGCGGTAGCGCACGGTGTTGGCATGCACGAACAGCGCACGAGACGTCGCCTCGATCCCTCCGCCGTTCGCGAAGTAGGCGACCAGGGTTTCGACGAGCTCCCCGCGCGCATCGTCGAGCGGGCCGAAGATCAGCTCGATCGCCTCCAGCCGCGCCGTCTCGTCACCGGCCAGGATCCGTTCGGGCAGGAGGTCGTGGGCCGAGACCGGCCGCGGGGCGTCCGGCCAGCCGACAGCCGCCCGCAGGGCGCCGAGCGCGACGCTCGCCGACAGGTGCGCGTGGGAGAGGTCGGAGGCGACCGGCCCGACCACCACGGCACCGTCGCCGAAAAGGTGGACGATCGCGGCGGCATCGGCCTCCGGTGCGGTGACTCCACCGAGGATCACCACGAGCAGATGGCCCTGGACGGCGCTCAGCGCATCGAGGCCGCTGTCCTTGGCGGTTCGGCGTACGTCCTCGAAGACGCCGGTCTGCTCCCCATCGGCCTCCGCGGGCGCCGTGCCGACGACCACAGCGACCTCGCCGCGGGCCGACCAGCCGACTGCACTGGCCCGGGAGAGCACGGACTCGTCGGTCTCTGCGCGGAGGACGGCGTCGACCGCGAGTGCTTCCAGACGAGCGTCCCAGCGGCCCCGGACCTCGGCGGCACGGGCGTAGACCTCTGCGGTCGCGAAGGCTATGTCGCGCCCGTAGCGCAGGATCGCGGCGTGGATCTCCTCGTGCACATCAGGGGCGACGAGGCGGGCGATGTTGGCCTCGACCTCGTCGATGGTGAGCTTGATGAGGTCGACCGTCTGATGCAGGTCGACCACGCCGGCCATGGCACGCGGAGCCACGCCGAACACGTCGATGACCACGTTGTCGTCACCGATGTCGCTCCCGCCGCCATCGGCGAACCAGTCGACGAAGCTCTTCACGCCCGCCTGGACGATCATCCCGACCCAGGAGCGGTCCTCGGCGCTCATCTCGCGGAACCACGGCCGGTCGGACTCCATGCGGGCGATCGCGGCCGTGCCGAGTGATCCCGTGGCGGCTCGCAATTGCTGGGTCGCGCTGGCCCGTGCGGCGGGCCCGGTGGGGGACATGGACCCAGCCTAGAGGCGTCACTTTGTTAACCGGGCCGTCACATCGGGCAGGGGTCCTCCGTGGTTGAATCGTGGATCATCTGCGGGACTGTCGGCGAGGGAGGGCGCAATGACGGAACGGTCGGAGCACGAGGTCCAGTTCTTCACCCTGCACGGCAAGAAACGCGCCTACGTCAAGGCGGGTCAAGGGCCGGTGCTGCTGTTGTTGCACGGTCTGGCATGCGATCACCGGACATGGCTGCCCGTCATCGACGAGCTGGCGCAGAAATACACCGTGATCGCGCCGGACCTGCTCGGGCACGGCGTCTCGGACAAGCCGCGTGCCGACTACACCCTCGGCGGCTACGCCAACGGCATGCGTGACCTGTTGACCGTGCTCGGCATCGACAAGGTCACCGTCGTCGGTCACAGCTTCGGTGGCGGGGTCGCCATGCAGTTCGCCTACCAGTTCCCCGAGCGGACCCAACGGATGATGCTGGTGGCGACCGGGGGCCTGGGCCCCGAGGTCACGCCCCTCATCAAGCTCATCCAGATGCCCGGCTGGTTCCGCGTCATGGGACTGCTGACCCTTCCGGGCATCCGTCACATGGAGACGTTCGCGCTCCGCTCGGCCGCGGCCCACGGCGCCGGCCCGCTGCGCAAGTACACCCGCGATCTCGCGGAGGTGGCCGACATCGTCGACTCGTGGCAGGACCGGCGTACCCGATTCGCGATCCGTCACCTCGTGCGTGCAGTGATCGACTGGCGTGGCCAGATCGTCACCATGGCCGACCGCGCCTACCTGACCGAGGCCATTCCGCTGGCCGTGGTGTGGGGGACCGAGGACCAGGTGATCCCCGTGCGTCACGCAAGCAACGCAGCGGCGCTGGCTCCCGAGCTGCGGATCGAGGTGCTGGCCGATGCCGGCCACTTCCCGCACAAGGACCACCCCGAGCAATTCGCACGCATCCTGGACGACTTCGTCGCCACGACCGAGCCGGCGACGTACAACCGCGCGCGGTTCCGCCGGATGCTCAGCTCGGGCATGTCGAAGACAACGACGCCGCTGACCAGTGTGGACACCGCTCTGACAACTGCCTGAGCCCCCACGGGCGGCGCGCAGAGCCCGCCGCCCGACAGCTCAGGCGTCGCCGCCCTCCTGCAGGACACCGGCGACAGAGGTGGGGTCGTCGATGCGGTACTTGTCGAGGGCTTCCTTGACGCGTGCCGGGTCGATCTCGCCAGCGTCGGCGAGGGCGGCGAGGGCCTGCACGACCACCGACTCGGCGTCGATCTGGAAGAACCGACGGGCGGCCGGACGAGTGTCGGCGAAGCCGAATCCGTCCGCGCCGAGCACGCGGTAGTCCTCGGGGACCCAAAGGGCGATCTGCAGCGGCACCGCGGTCATGTAGTCCGACACGGCCACCACGGGGCCCTGGCCGTCTGCCAGCGCCTCGGTGACGTACGCCGTCCGGTGGGCGTCCTGCGGGTGCAGGAGGTTCCACTTGTCGGTCGCCACGCCGTCGCGGGCCAGTTCGTTCCACGAGGTGACCGACCAGGTCTCGGCCTGGACACCCCAGTCGTCGGCGAGGATCCGGCGGGCGTCGTCGATCCACGGGAAGCCGACACCAGAGGCCAGCAGGCGCACGCGCGGACCCTCGGCAGCAGCGTCCGGGGCCGACACCCGGTAGAGCCCCTTGAGCAGTGCGGAGACGTCGAGTCCCTCGGGCTCCGCGGGCTGGGGGACCGGCTCGTTGTAGACGGTGACGTAGTAGATGACGTCCTCGCCGCGCGGGTGGTCCTCGCTCGCGCCGTACATCCGCTCCAGGCCGGAGCGCATGATGTGGCCGACCTCGTAGGCGAATGCCGGGTCGTAGTGCACGACCGCAGGGTTGGTGGCCGCGAGCAGCGGTGAGTGGCCGTCGGCGTGCTGCAACCCCTCGCCGGTCAGCGTCGTGCGACCTGCTGTGGCGCCGATCAGGAAGCCGCGTGCCAACTGATCGGCCATCGCCCAGATCGAGTCGCCCGTGCGCTGGAAGCCGAACATCGAGTAGAAGATGTAGAACGGGATCATCGGCTCGCCGTGCGTGGAGTACGACGACCCGGCGGCCGTCGCGGACGCCATCGCACCGGCCTCGGAGATGCCTTCGTGCAGCATCTGGCCCTGAGGCGACATCTTGTACTGCAGGAGCATGTTGCGGTCGACGGACTCGTAGGTCTGGCCGTGCGGGTCGTAGACCTTGGCCGAGGGGAACATGGCGTCCATGCCGAAGGTGCGGTACTCGTCGGGAGCGATCGGCACCAGCCGCTTGCCGATACCCGGGTCCTTCATCCAGTCCTTGAGCAACCGAACCGCGGCCATCGTGGTGGCGACCTTGTTCTTGCCGGCGCCCTTCTTGAGGTCGGCGTACACCGAGTCGCCGGGCAGGGTCAGCAACGTGGAGCGGTCCTCGCGCCTCGGCACCGATCCGCCGAGCTGACGGCGCCGCTCGAGCATGTACTCGATCTCGGGGGAGTCGGCTCCGGGGTGGAAGAACGGCGCACCGCCGGTCGCCTCGTAGGACGCCTCGAGGTCGCGGTCGCTGATCGGCAGGTAGAGCCGGTCGCGGAACTTCTTCAGGTCATCCTTGGTCAGCTTCTTCATCTGGTGGGTGGCGTTCTTGCCCTCCAGCGAATCGATCGTCCAGCCCTTGACGGTGTGGGCGAGGATGACGGTCGGCTGCCCGACGTGCTTGGAGGCGGCGTCGAAGGCGGCGTACACCTTGCGGTAGTCGTGGCCGCCGCGCGGCAGCTTCTCGATCTGCCGGTCACTCATGTGCTCGACCATCGCGCGCAGCCGCGGGTCGGGCCCGAAGAAGTGTTCACGGTTGTAGGCGCCGCTCTCGACCGAGAAGGTCTGGAACGCACCGTCGGGCGTGGAGTTCATCTGGTTGACCAGGACACCGTCGACGTCGCGGGCGAGCAGGTCGTCCCATTCGCGGCCCCACACGACCTTGATGACGTTCCAGCCGGCGCCGCGGAAGTTGGCCTCGAGCTCCTGGATGATCTTGCCGTTGCCCGTGACCGGGCCGTCGAGCTGCTGCAGGTTGCAGTTGATGACCCAGGTGAGGTTGTCGAGCTCCTCACGCGCCGCGATCCGGATCGCACCGAGCGACTCGGGCTCGGCCATCTCGCCGTCGCCGAGGAACGCCCACACGTGCTGGTCGGCGGTGTCACGGATGCCGCGGTTGGCCAGGTAGCGGTTGAACCGTGCCTGATAGATCGAGTTGATGCCCGTCAGGCCCATCGAGACCGTCGGGAACTCCCAGAAGTCCGACATCAGCCGCGGGTGCGGGTACGACGGCAGGCCGGCGCCCTTGCCGTGCTGGACCTCCTGTCGGAACCGGTAGAGCTGCTCCTCGTTCAGGCGCCCTTCGAGGAAGGCGCGGGCATAGATGCCGGGGGAGGCGTGGCCCTGGATGAAGAGTTGGTCGGCGCCGCCGGCGCCCTTGATCGCGGGAGCGTCCTTGCCACGGAAGAAGTGGTTGAAGCCGACTTCGTAGAGGCTGGCGCTGGACTGGTAGGTGGCGATGTGGCCGCCGACCTCGAGGCCCTTGCGGTTGGCGCTCGAGACCATGACGGCGGCGTTCCAGCGGATGAATGCCCGGATCCGGCGCTCGACCTCCTCGTCGCCGGGGAACCACGGTTCGCGCTCCGGCGGGATGGAGTTGATGTAGTCGGTGCTGCGCAGTGCAGGCACTCCGACCTTGGCTTCACGCGCGCGCTCCAGGAGACGCAACATCACGTAGCGGGCGCGCTCGCGTCCGCGTTCGTCGATGAGCGAGTTGAAGGATTCGATCCAGTCCTGGGTCTCGTCCGGATCGATGTCGGGCAACTGGGTCGGCAGGCCCTCATGGATGACGGAGGGCGACGCGACCACGCGTGCGGCGGGGGTGGTGCCGGCGGGCGTGGCGTCGGAGGTGTCGGAGGTCACGCACCCATCGTGGCACCGATCAGGTGGGGAGAAAATCTACCCAGGAGTAGTGGTCATTGAGGTCTCATCGACGGCGCAGGGTTGCGCCGCGGTACCCGACTCCGGTGGACTGTTCCCCAACCCGCGCGATGCGGGGCCTTCGTCGTACCCCGTTACCTGCCCAAACCTGGAGGACTCACCGTGACTTCGACCGCCACCGGCGGCACCACCCCGACCGGACCCGCAGAGCGCATGGGTCTCAATCCGGGGATGGTGGTTCAGGAACTCGGCTGGGACAGCGACACCGACGACGCGTTGCGCCTCGCCCTCGAGGACGCCATCGACGGCGACCTGGTGGACGGCGACTACGGCAACGTCGTCGACGCCGTCCTGCTCTGGTGGCGTGCCGACGACGGCGACCTCGTCGACGGTCTCGTCGACTCGCTGACCGACCTCGTCGGCGGCGGTGTCATCTGGCTGCTGACGCCGAAGATCGGCCGCCCCGGCGCCGTCGACGCCGCGGACATCGCTGAAGCAGCGCCGATCGCTGGCCTGTCGCAGACCTCGGCCGCGACGGTCAGCAAGGACTGGGGCGCGACCCGCCTCGTCGCTCCCAAGACGATCGCCTGACAATAAGCAGATGCAGAAGCTCTCGACGCGGATCAAGGGTGCTGGCGTCAGCCTCAAGATCCTCACGGATTCAGGCATCGTCCGGCCCTACTCGCCGCTGGTGCTCGCGGGCATGGTCAACGCCCTGCGCCAGTGGAGCACCACCCCTGCGGGGGGCTTCAAGACGATCGCGCTGCGCCAGCCGGACCACACGGCGATCATCGACGAGCGCGGCTCGCTGACGTTCGCGGAGCTGCAGACGCGCACCAACGCCCTTGCCCACGGCCTGCGTGCCCGTGGCGTCAAGGCAGGCGACGGCGTGGCCGTCATGTGCCGCAACCACCGTGGCTTCATCGAGGCATCGGTCGCGGTGAGCAAGCTCGGCGCCGACGTGCTCTACCTCAACACGGCCTTCGCCGGCCCGCAGCTGGCCGACGTGCTGGCGCGCGAGAAGCCGCGGGTCGTCATCCACGACGAGGAGTTCACCGGGCTCCTGTCGGGAGCCGACATCGAGGACAGCGTCCTCGGCTGGGTCGACGGCGAGCCAGGCTCCAACAGCATCGAGGGTCTGATCGCCGCAGCGACGGCGGAAGGCAGGACGGGCGACCTCAAGCCCTCGGGCCGCAACGGCCGGACCATCATCCTCACCTCGGGCACGACGGGCACCCCCAAGGGTGCGCCGCGGCCGCAGGGCGGGATTCCCGCTGCCGTCTCGATGCTGTCGCGGATGCCCCTGCGCAGCGGCTGGAAGTGCCATGTCGCCGCCCCGCTGTTCCACACCTGGGGCTTTGCGCACTACCAGTTCGCCATGATGCTCGGGACCACGCTCGTGCTCACCCGGAAGTTCGACCCCGAGGGCGCGCTGAAGGTCCTGCACGACGAGAAGTGCGACTCGTTCGCGGTCATCCCCGTCATGCTGCAGCGGATCCTCGCGCTGCCCGAGGCCACGCTCGACCAGTACCCGCTCCCCAATCTCAAGGCGGTCGCGTCCAGCGGGTCCGCCCTGCCCGGCGACCTGCCGACGCAGTGGATGGACCGCTTCGGCGACAACCTCTACTCCATCTACGGGTCGACCGAGATCGCGTGGGCCTCCATCGCGTCGCCGCAGGACCTCCGGGAGGCGCCCGGCACCGCCGGACGACTCCCGCACGCCACGGTCGTGAAGATCCTGGACCCCGACGGCAAGGAGGTCCCGACCGGCCAGTCCGGCCGGATCTTCGTCGGCAACGACCTGCAGATCGAGGGCTACACCGGCGGCGGCGGCAAGGAGATCATCGACGGACTGATGTCCTCCGGCGACGTCGGCCGGTTCGACGCCGAGGGCCGCCTCTACGTCGAGGGTCGCGACGACGAGATGATCGTCTCCGGCGGCGAGAACGTCTTCCCCAAGGAGGTCGAGGACTGCCTGGCCGCTCACGACCGGGTGGCCGAGGTCGCCGCGATCGGTGTCGAGGACCCCGACTTCGGCAAGCGCCTGCGGGCATTCGTGGTCCGGGTTCCCGGATCGGAGCCGGTCACCGAGGCCGAGCTGAAGGACCTGGTGAAGGCCAACCTCGCCCGCTACAAGGTCCCGCGCGACATCGTTTTCCTCGACGAGCTGCCCCGCAACGCCACCGGCAAGGTGCTGAAGCGGGAGTTGGCCGCGCACGAGTCCCAGGAGTGAGGCCGGCCGCGGAAGGCGCTCCCGGCGCTGCGGAGGGGATCGCGCTCGGCGGCCTCGCTCCCGACTTCACCCTGCGCGACCAGTTCGGCCAGGACATCTCCCTGGCGTCGTACCGCGGGAAGAAGGCGGTGGCACTGGTCTTCTACCCCTACGCCTTCAGTGGCGTGTGCACGGGCGAGATGGGCGGCATCCGGGCACGGCTGGACGAGTTCTTGACCTTCGACACCGAGATCGTCGCGATCTCCTGTGATCCCGTCTACGCCCTGCGCGCCTTCAGCGACGCCGACGGCCTCAACTTCGGTCTGCTCAGCGACTTCTGGCCGCACGGCGAGGTCGCCCGGGCGTACGGCGTGCTCGATGAGTCCGCCGGCTGCCCGCAGCGTTCGTCGTACGTCGTGGACAAGGAAGGACGGCTCACCTGGGCCGTCCATCACCGCAAGCCGGACGCCCGCGACCTCGACGAGTTGCTCAGCGCGCTACGCGCCGCGGCCGGCGAGTAGGTCGCACGAACTGTCCGACGTAGTCATTTCGGATCATTTTCAACGAAATCGGCTGCGATGGGTTGGAACGGCCGCAGGCCGCGGCTAGAGTTCTGCTTGTTGAACCGCTGGAGACCCGAGACTCCGGCGGTTCAGCTCATTTTTGCCCCGTGCAGTCCGCCAGGATCTGGGCGAGTTCCTTCGGCTTGGTGAACATCGGCCAGTGACCGGAGTCGATGTCGACGTAGTCGAGGTCGGTGGCCTTCGCGAGCTCGGGGATGTCGCCAGCCTCGAGCCACTCCTTGGCCTGGGCCGGGGTGAACTCCGGGCAGACCAGCGTCACCGGCACGTCGTAGCGGCGCTCGTCGGTGAGGTGGACGATGCCCTGGGTGACGGCGGCCGGTACGGCGATCGCGCCCGCGGCCACTGTGGCCTTCAGGTCCTCGGACATGTCGTCGGAGTCGGGGCCCTCGAACGGCTCCCAGCCGGGGAACGGTACGACGCCGTCGGCCGGCTCGAAGTAGCCGAAGTACTTCTCGCCGTCGGGGGTGGGCATCCCGCCGATCAGGACGGTGCGGGCCACCTTCTCCGGCCGGGCATCGGCCGCGACCCACGCAAGGGCGCAGGCCGCCGAGTGACCGACCACCAGCGCCGGGCCGTCAGCAGCGTCGACCGCAGCCACGACGGCGGCCACCTGGTCGGCCCAGGCCGCGGCGGTGTTGCCGTCGCCCTGACCGGGCAGGGTCAGCGCGACGGGTCGATGGCCCAGCGACTCCAGCTCCGGGACGACGGCGTCCCACGCCGATCCGTCGAGCCACATTCCGGCAATCAGCACGATGTCCACGTCAGTTCTCCTTCTCCGAGGTCAGGTTGGACCCCACCCTAGGAACCAGCACCGACACTCACGCCGTTTCGGGCCTGCGTCGCCGCTTCGCTAGGCTGATGCGGTTTCTGGGGCGTATAGCTCAGCGGTAGAGCGTCCGCCTTACACGCGGATGGTCGGGGGTTCGATCCCCTCTGCGCCCACCCGATCTGTGTCCACCCGAACTGTGCCGACCCGGCACCGCACGTTCAGTCGGTGATTCTCAGGCCCGCGATCCCGTGGCCCTTGCAGGCGCGGCCCAGGGCGACGAGCCAGCCGATCACGGTCCAGCCGAGGGCGAGGTTGACGACGCCGATCGCGTCGGCGTTCGCCTTGCCCCGGGTGGTGGCGACGGCCCACGGGAACAGGTAGCCGCAGGTGCAGAAGGTGGCGAGCCAGGTCAGCAGGACGCGCCGGAATCGGCGGCGGTGCTGGTCACTGACCAGTTCGAGGTACATGGCCGCACGCTAGTGGACATGTCGCCGCGCGGTGCGGAACCGCTCGGCGCGCGCTTCTGGCCGCTCGTCGTCCGGCGTCTTCGCGGGGCAGCGGGCACGCCGTGGTCTCTCCTATGGTGGTGGTCGTCACACCCCGACCTGCCAGGAGGCAACGTGTTCGTCCCGTTCAGCGTCAACGACTTCCTCGACCGTGCGGTGGCGGTCTACGGCGAGCGGGTCGGTGTCGTGGACGAGCCCGACCAGCCGGCGGCCGGTCAGGGCGAGCTGACCTATGCGCAGGTCGGTGCGCTGGCGCGGCGACAGGCCGCGAAGCTCGACGAGCTCGGAATCGGCGTCGGCGACCGGGTCGCGGTCGTCAGCCACAACAGCAGCCGCCTGCTGACGTCCTTCTTCGGTGTGAGCGGCTGGGGTCGGGTGCTGGTGCCGGTGAACTTCCGGTTGAGCCCCGACGAGGTGCAGTACATCGTCGAGCACTCCGGCGCCCGGGTCCTCTACGTCGACCCCGAGCTCGAGGAGTCGCTCGCCGACGTGAAGTGCGAGCACAAGTTCGTGCTCGGCGACGATGACGCGCTCTACGCCGCGGAGGGCATCGAGCCACAGCCGTGGGAGCACGACGAGGCCGCCACCGCGACGATCAACTACACCTCCGGCACGACCGCGCGCCCCAAGGGCGTGCAGATCACGCACCGCAACATCTGGATCAACGCGCTCACGTTCGGCCTGCACGCGCAGATCGGCGACCGGGACGTCTACCTCCACACCTTGCCGATGTTCCACGCCAACGGCTGGGGGATGCCGTTCGCGATGACCGGGATCGGCGCGCAACACATCGTGCTGCGCAAGGTCGACGGCGCCGAGATCCTGCGCCGGGTCCGTGACCACGGCGTGACGGTGATGTGTGCCGCGCCCGCGGTGGCCGCTGCCGTCCTCGAAGCCGCGCAGACCTGGGAGGGCGAGATCCCCGGACGTGACCGGGTGCGGATCATCATGGCCGGTGCCCCACCGCCCACGAAGACCGTGATCCGCGTCCAGGAGGAGCTCGGCTGGGAGTTCATCCAGATCTACGGCCTCACCGAGACCTCCCCGCTGCTGACCTTCAACCGCACCCGCGCCGAATGGGACGACCTGCCGGCCGACGAACGTGCCGCGAAGCTGACCCGGGCGGGCGCGCCGGCCCTGGGGGTGCGGCTGATGACCGAGGAGTCCGAGGAGGGAGCGGGTGAGGTGCTGGCCCGCTCGAACGTCGTGCTCGAGGGCTACTGGGAGCAGCCCGAGGAGTCGGCCGCTGCGCTGAAGGGCGGTTGGTTCCACACGGGCGACGGCGGCTACCTCGGTGACGACGGGTACCTCACCATCGCGGACCGAAAGAAGGACGTGATCATCACCGGCGGCGAGAACGTCACCTCGATCGAGGTCGAGGACACCTTGTTCTCGCACCCGGCCGTCGCCGAGGTCGCCGTGATCGGTGTCCCCAGCGAGAAGTGGGGCGAGACGATCAAGGCTCTGGTCGTGCTGGGCGCCGATGCCACCGGCGGTCCCGAGATGGAGGCCGAGCTGATCCGCTGGTGCAAGGACCGGCTGGCTGGCTACAAGTCGCCCACGTCGGTGGAGTTCCGCGACGAGCTGGCCCGCACCGCGACCGGCAAGCTGCAGAAGTTCAAGCTGCGCGCGCCCTACTGGGACGGATTGACCCGCCAGGTGAACTGAGCGGTCGGCACGAGCGAGGCCGCCCAGCCGGCCGACTTCCAGGCGTCGACGGTCTCGTGCGCCCACGCCGACGCCGGCTCGTCGTCCATGTCGATGACGTCGATCTCGGTCTCCACCGGAGCAGCCGCCGGGATGAGCCGCTGGCCGCTGATCGGGTCCAGGACGTCCGGACCGCCGTCGACGCAGGTCGCGCGCACCAGGCCGATGCCGAGCCGGCGCTGGTTCAGGGCCAGGCTCAGGGCGGCGATGCCGCCTTCGGCGTACCCCACGACGGAGAGGCCGTCCGGCGGGTGCACCGACGACTCGCGGGCGTAGCGGACCGAGCGGAGCAGATCGGCCCCGTCGGTCCAGTGCGGTACGACGACCCGCACCTTCGCCCGGGTGGCGATCCGGCTCGCGAGCGCCGCCACCGCGTCGGGGTCGCTGCGCACCGCCGGATGCCACAGGAGGAGGGTGTCTGCGTTCGGGTGTCCGTGTACCGCGACCTGGATGCCGGGCGACTGCTGTGTGACCACGGGACCACCGTAGGCTGAGCACCCACATGTCCGTGGCACAGGAACCCGGTGCGAGACCGGGGCGGTTCCGCCACTGTGATCCCTGCCGAGCAGATCGGCGCGGGAGAGCCAGACACTGGCCGCGGACGGCTGCCACCGATCAAGGGGCGCGAACCCCGAGGAGGAACAACCGTGCGCATCGCACTCCTGTCCACGTCCGACACCGACCTGCTCTCGGCGCGGTCGAGCGGAGCGGACTACACCTTCGCCAACCCCGCCCGCCCCGGTCACACCGACATGGACGCCGCGATCGAGGGGGCCGACCTGGTCGTCGCCCGCATCCTCGGCTCGCCCCATGACCTGTGCGGAGGGTTTGCGCGCATCCGGGAGACCGGGATGCCGATGGTGGTGCTCGGCGGCGAGCAGACGCCCAGCGCCGAGCTGATGGAGATGTCGACCGTGCCGGTCGGTATCGCCGCCGAGGCGCACCGCTACCTCGCTGAAGGCGGACCGCGGAACCTGGGAGAGCTGCACCGGTTCCTCTCCGACACCGTGCTGTTGACCGGCGAGGGGTTCGAGGCGCCGGAGGTGATCCCCGCGTGGGGGATTCTCGAGCGACGGTCTCGAGACGGTCGCAGCGCGACCTCCTCGACCAACGTTGGTCGAGGAGGGCCGTCTGGCGGCCCGTCTCGAGACCCATCGAAGATCGGGGTGCTGTTCTACCGGGCCCACCAGGCCAGTGGGAACACCGGTTTCGTGCACGACCTCTGCGATGCGATCGATGCGACGGGCGAGGCGGTCGCAGTGCCGATCTTCGCCGGTTCGCTGCGTTCGGCGCCCGACGAGTTGTACGACGCCCTGGGCGGCCTCGACGCGCTGGTGGTCACGGTCCTCGCGGCCGGCGGCAGCACGCCGGCAGCCGTGAGTGCCGGGGGAGAGGACGAGACGTGGGACGTCGAGCGGATCGCCGCGCTCGACATCCCGGTCCTGCAGGGCCTGTGCCTGACCAGCAGCCGTGAGGAGTGGGAGGCGTCCGACGACGGCGTCACACCGCTCGACTACGCCAACCAGGTCGCGATCCCCGAGTTCGACGGCCGGATCAGCACCGTTCCGTTCTCCTTCAAGGAGATCGACCCCAACGACCCGGCCGGGCTGCCGTCGTACGTCGCCGACGCGGAGCGCTCGGCCCGTGTCGCCGGCCTCGCCGTCAACTACGCCCGCCTGCGCTCGGTGCCGCAGTCGGAGAAGCGGCTCGCGCTGATGCTCAGCGCCTACCCGACCAAGCACGCCCGCATCGGCAACGCCGTCGGTCTCGACACCCCGGTGTCGACCGTTCGCCTGCTGCGCCGTCTCCAGGAGCAGGGCTACGACCTCGGCACCGACAACGTCGTCACGCGGGTCATGGCGATGGACGACGACACCGAGGCCGGTGACGCGCTGATCCACGCCCTCATCGCCGCCGGCGGGCAGGACGAGGAGTGGCTGACCCAGGCCCAGCTGACCGATGCGCACGTGCGGATCACCAAGGCCGACTACGACGCGTGGACGACCGACCTCCCGGCCGACCTGCGCGACGGCATGGTCGAGGCGTGGGGCGAGTCGCCCGGTTCGCTCTTCGTCAACGACAGCGGCGAGATCGTCCTCGCCACCCTTCAGGCCGGCAACATCGTGCTGATGATCCAGCCGCCCCGCGGCTTCGGGGAGAACCCGGTCGCGATCTACCACGACCCCGATCTCGCCCCGAGCCATCACTACCTGGCGGCGTACCGCTGGGTCCAGCACGGCTTCGGTGCCCACGCCGTGGTCCACCTCGGCAAGCACGGCTCGATGGAGTGGCTGCCCGGCAAGAACGCCGCGCTCTCGTCCTCGTGCGCCACCGACGCGGCGATCGGCAGCATGCCGCTGATCTACCCGTTCCTCGTCAACGACCCGGGCGAGGGCGCGCAGGCCAAGCGCCGTGCGCACGCGACGATCATCGACCACCTCGTGCCGCCGATGGCGCGCGCGGAGAGCTACGGCGACATCGCGCGGCTCGAGGGCCTGCTCGAGGAGTACGACAAGATCTCCGCGATGGACCCGGGCAAGCTCGCGGCCATCCGCGGCGAGATCTGGCAGCTGATGCACGCCGCCGAGATGCACCGGGACCTCGGTCTCGAGGAGCGGCCCGACGACGAGGTCTTCGACGACTTCCTGCTGCACGTCGATGGCTGGCTCTGCGAGATCAAGGACTCCCAGATCCGCGACGGCCTCCACGTGCTCGGGCAGGCGCCCGAGGGCGAGGCCCGGGTCAACCTGGTCCTCGCGATCCTGCGGGCCGCGCAGGTCTGGGGCGGTCAGGCCCAGTCGGTGCCCGGGCTGCGGTCCGCGCTCGGCCTCGCGGTCGACGCACCCACGACCGACGTCGACCGGGTCGAGGCCGAGGCCCGCGAGCTCGTCGAGGCGATGGACAAGGCGGGCTGGGACCCCGAGCGGGTCGCCGACCTGACCACCTCGCCCGAGGTGCGCCAGGTGCTGACCTTCGCGGCGACCGAGGTCGTCCCGCGGCTGGCCCGCACCACCGACGAGCTCGACCACACGTTGCATGCCCTCAACGGCGGCTTCGTGCCGGCCGGGCCGTCCGGCTCGCCGCTGCGTGGCCTGGTCAACGTGTTGCCGACCGGTCGCAACTTCTACACGGTCGACCCGCGCGCCGTACCGTCCCGCCTCGCCTGGCAGACCGGCCAGGCCATGGCCGACTCGCTGATCCAGCGCTACCTCGCCGACGAGGGTCGCTACCCCGAGTCCGTCGGCCTCTCGGTCTGGGGCACCTCGGCCATGCGGACCTCCGGCGACGACATCGCCGAGGTCCTGGCCCTGCTGGGAGTTCGCCCCGAGTGGGACGAGGCCTCGCGTCGGGTGACCAAGCTGGCCGTCGTACCCCTGGAGGAGCTGGGGCGGCCGCGCATCGACGTCACCGTCCGCATCTCCGGGTTCTTCCGGGACGCCTTCCCGCACGTCGTGGCCATGCTCGACGACGCCGTGCAGCTGGTCGCTGCCCTCGACGAGCCGGCTGACCAGAACTTCGTGCGCGCCCACGCCCGGGCCGACCTCGCCGAGCACGGCGACGAGCGCCGCGCGACCACGCGCATCTTCGGCTCCAAGCCGGGGTCGTACGGCGCCGGGATCCTCCAGGCCGTCGAGTCCGGCACCTGGCGCGACGACGCCGACCTCGCCGAGGTCTACACGGCCTGGGGCGGCTTCGCCTACGGCCGCGGGCTGGACGGCGTGCCCGCCGCGGACGACATGCGCAGCAACTACAAGCGGATCAAGGTCGCGGCCAAGAACATCGACACCCGCGAGCACGACATCGCCGACAGCGACGACTACTTCCAGTACCACGGCGGCATGATCGCGACCGTGCGCGCACTCACGGGCAGCAACCCCAAGGCGTACGTCGGCGACTCGACCACGCCGGACGCCGTCCGCACCCGCACCCTGCAGGAGGAGACCAACCGCGTCTTCCGGGCGCGCGTGGTGAACCCGCGCTGGATCGGCGCGATGCAGCGTCACGGTTACAAGGGCGCGTTCGAGCTGGCCGCGACGGTCGACTACCTCTTCGGCTTCGACGCCACGGCCGGTGTCGTGCACGACTGGATGTACGAGTCGCTCGCCAAGGAGTACGTACTCGACGAGACCAACCAGGAGTTCCTGCGCAAGTCGAACCCGTGGGCGCTGCGCAGCATCGTCGAGCGCCTCCACGAGGCGAAGGAACGCGGCCTCTGGGTCGAACCCGACCCGGAGATCCTGGCCGCGTTGCAGCAGGCCTACCTCGAGGTCGAAGGCGACCTGGAAGACCGATGAAGGTCCGGATCCTCGGCTTCGGAATGGGGCCACAGCACGTCACGCCCGAGGTCGCCGAAGCGCTGCGGGGTTGCGACTACGCGCTGGCGATCCAGAAGGGCGACGAGGACCCGTTGTTGGCTGTGCGCCGCGCCGTCTGTGAGGCGCACGGTGTCGAGCTGGTCGTGGTCCGTGATCCGGAGCGGGACCGGTCCCCGGGGCTGGACCGCTCGGGCTACGAGGGCGCTGTCGCCGACTGGTACGACGCCCGCCTGGCGGCGTACCGCGACGTGCTCGAGGAGCGGGGCGGTGTCGCTGCGTTCCTCGTCTGGGGCGACCCCTCGCTGTACGACGGCACCATCCGCATCGTCGAGGAGCTGGCTGGGAAGCTCGACCTCTCCTACGACGTCCTCCCCGGCATCAGCGCACCGCAGGCATTGGCCGCGAAGCACCGGATGGTCCTGCACCAGGTCGGCAAGCCGGTGCACGTCACGACCGCGCGTCGCTTGCGGGCGGACGTGACCGGCGGCCAGACGAATCTGGTCGTGATGCTGACCTCCGGGGTCGACCTCGACGGCTTCGAGGACTGGCACATCTGGTGGGGCGCGAACCTCGGAGGTGTGGGGGAGCGGCTCGTCAGCGGCCGCGTCGGGGCGGTGCGGGCCGACCTGGTGGCCGCGCGCGCCGAGGCGAAGGCCGATGCCGGCTGGGTCATGGACCTGTTCCTGCTCCGCGCGCCGGAGCTGCCGCTGGAGGACTCCGATGGCGCTGCCTGATCGGGACGTGCTGCTGTGCCGCGACTGCTGCTGCGGCACGACCAAGAAGCACCCGACGATCGATCACGCGGCGCAGCGGGACGCGATCGAGGCGCTGGACGACCCCGCGGGTCGTCGCGGCCCCCGCATCCGGGTGCGGGTCGTCGACTGCCTCGACGAGTGCGATCGCAGCAACGTCGTGCTGGTGCGCGACTTCACCTACTTCCCGGGTGGCCGTCGACCGAAGGACACCTGGCTCGGCGGGGTGCTCTCCGAGGGCACGACCGATGAGGTCGTCGACTGGGTGCGCGAGGGCGGCGCGGTGCCGCCGTCGCTGGCGCCGCGGGTGTTCCGGGGACGCCGACAGTGACGGCCCTGCTCGTCGCGGGCATGACCTCGGACGCCGGCAAGAGCGTCGTCGTGACGGGACTGTGCCGGGCGTTCGCGCGGCGCGGCATCGCGGTGGCGCCGTACAAGGCGCAGAACATGTCGAACAACTCGATGGTCGTGACCGGCGGGTCTCGAGACGGTCGCGGGGCGACCTCCTCGACCGACGAGCGCTTCGGAGAGATCGGGCGGGCCCAGTGGGTGCAGGCGCTGGCCGCGGGTGTGGAGCCCGAGGTCGCGATGAACCCGGTGCTGCTCAAGCCCGGGAGCGATCGCCGCAGCCACGTCATCCGGATGGGCCAGCCCGACGGTGAGGTGTCGGCGCGCGACTGGCAGACCGGTCGTCAGCGGCTGGCCGAGAGTGCATTCGCGGCGTTCGACGACCTGCGGTCGCGGTTCGACCTCGTCGTCGCCGAGGGCGCCGGCAGCCCGACCGAGATCAATCTGCGCTCCAGCGACTACGTCAACATGGGTCTCGCCCAGCACGGCAGGGTCCCGACCGTGGTGGTCGGTGACATCGATCGCGGGGGTTGGTTCGCGTCCGCCTTCGGCACACTCGCGCTGCTCGACGAGGCCGACCAGCGGCTGGTCGCGGGCTTCCTGGTCAACCGGTTCCGCGGCGACGTGGACCTGCTGCGGCCGGGTCTGGAGGACCTCCAGCGCCGCACCGGCCGACCGACGTACGGCGTCCTGCCGTGGCACCCCGACCTCTGGCTGGACTCCGAGGACGCGCTGGACCTGCAGGGCCGGCGCGCGCCTGTCGATGGCGCCGTGAAGGTGGCGGTCGTCCGGCTGCCGCGGATCAGCAACTTCACCGACGTCGACGCGCTCGGCCTCGAGCCGGGCCTCGACGTCGCCTTCGTCTCCGACCCGCAGCGGCTCGCGGACGCGGACCTGGTCGTGCTGCCCGGCACCCGCTCCACGATCGCCGACCTCGCCTGGCTGCGCTCGCGCGGACTCGACGCCGCGATCCTGCGGCATGCGGCCGCGGGGCGGCCGGTGCTCGGGATCTGTGGCGGCTGCCAGATGCTCGGGACCACGATCTCCGACCCGGACGGCGTCGAAGGGTCCGCGGGCGCGGTCGTCGAGGGGCTGGGCCTGCTTGACCTCGTCACCGAGTTCGCTGCCGAGAAGACCCTGCGGCTGCACGAGCCGGCCGGCTACGAGATCCACCACGGACGCGTCACGGGGGAGCGCACGCGGGGTGCGGTGACCGGGACGATGGTGCACGGCAGCCTCGAGGACGACGCCGCCCGCGCCGACTACCTGACCGCAGCGCTGGGCATCACCTCGGGTGCTTCCTTCCCCGAGGCCCGCGCTCGCCGCCTGGACCTGCTCGGTGACCTGGTCGAGGAACACCTCGACCTCGACGCACTGCTCGACCTGGCGCAGGACGGCGCACCGGCCCTGCCGGTGGTCACGGGAGGACTGGCATGAGGGTGCTCCTGCTCGGCGGGACGGGCGAGGCACGCGACCTCGCGGAGGCGCTGGTGGCCGATGGCGTCGACGTCACGTCGTCGCTCGCCGGACGGGTGGCCCGACCGCGACTGCCTGTCGGCAAGGTGCGGATCGGCGGCTTCGGCGGTGTCGAGGGGCTGCGCTCCGCGCTCGCCGACTACGACGTCGTGGTGGATGCCACGCACCCCTTCGCCCTCGGGATGACCACCAACGCGGCGGCGGCCTGCGCAGCCGAGGGGATTCCGCTGGTGCGTCTCGAACGCCCTGGTTGGGGTGAGCGTGCGACGGCCTCGTGGATCTGGGTCGACACGCACGAGCAGGCCGCCATCGTTGCGGGAGAGCTCGGACACCGGCCGTTCCTGACGGTCGGCCGGCAGGAGCTGGCCCGGTTCGTTCCCCGTCTGCGTGACCTGCACGTGCTGGCGCGCGTCGTCGACCCGCCCGACATCGAGATCCCGGAGGACTGGGAGCTGTTGATGTCCCGCGGTCCCTACGCGCTCGAGGGCGAAAAGGCGCTCATGGTCGACCGCGATGTGCTGGTCACCAAGGACTCCGGCGGCAGCCACACCTGGCCGAAGATGGAGGCCGCCGCCGAGCTCGGCATCCCCGTGGTCGTCGTACGACGTGCGGCGGCGCCGGACGGCGTCGACACCGTGCACGATGTCGACGCCGTCGTGGAATGGCTCAGACTGCGGTCCTGATCGCGTCGACCAACGACGTCGCCGGACGGCCGAGCAACGTCTCCAGGTCGGCCTTCTCGACGTACAGCTCACCGCGGGCCAGGCCCTGGTCGGCGTCCGCGAGGATGGCGGCGTACGGCGCGGGGAGGCCAGCACCCACGAGCACCTCGGTCAGCGCCTCGGCCGGGACGTCGTCGTAGCTGACCGTCTTCCCGGTCACGTCGGAGACGGCTGCGGCGAGCTCGGTCAGGGTGAACGCCTCGCCGCCGAGCTCGTAGACCTCCTGCGGCTGCTCGGTCAGCAGGACGGCCGCGGCAGCTGCGGCGAAGTCGGCACGTGCGGCCGCACTGACCTTCCCGTCGCCGGCCGCACCGAGGACGACGCCGTGCTCGAGGTACGTCGGCAGCTGGCCGGTGTAGTTCTCGAGGTACCAGCTGTTGCGGAGGAAGGTGTGGGGGAGGCCGGAGGCGAGGATCGCCTTCTCGGTCGCCTGGTGCTCCGCTGCGAGCGCCAGGCCGCTGTCGTCGGCGTTCGCGATGCTGGTGTAGGCGAGCAGGTCGACACCCGCGTCCTGCGCGGCGTCGATGACGTTCTGGTGCTGGGCGACGCGCTGGCCGACCTCGCTGCCGGAGACGAGCAGGATCCGGTCGGCGCCGGCGAATGCCGCCTTGAGGGAGGCGGGGTCGTTGTAGTCGGCCTGACGCACCTGGACGCCACGGTCGGCGAGGTCGGCGAGCCGGGAGGTGTCGCGGGCGGTGGCGACGACCTGGTCGGCGGCGACGCCCTTCTCGAGGAGGGATTCGACGACGAGGTGGCCGAGCTGGCCGGTGGCTCCGGTGATGACGAGGGACATGGTGGTGCCTTTCGGTTGAGGTTCGGTGATGTCGGCTTCAACCGGGCGCGGAGGGCGATACTTCCCATTGGTTAGTACGCACTTTGAAGTAAGGTACTGGCGTGACAGTGAGTAAGACGTCCGAGTCGATCTTCGAGCAGTTCCCCGACGGGGTCTTCCCTGCGGCGTGCTCGAGCCGCGTGCTGCTGGACCACGTCACCAGCAAGTGGGGGGTCCTGGTCCTGGTGTCGCTGACGGACGGGCCGCAGCGCTGGAGCGAGCTGCGCCGTCGGGCGCAGGGCATCAGCGAGAAGATGCTGGCGCAGACGCTCAAGACCCTGGAGGCCGACGGCCTGGTCGACCGCCACCAGAAGCCGGTGATGCCTCCGCACGTCGACTACAGCCTGACGCCGCTCGGTGAGGACCTGGCTGCCGTGATGGTGCCGCTGCTGCGGTGGGTCGGGCGCCACAGCGAGGACATCATCGGCGCGCGGTGACTCCGCCCCGTGCGGCCACGATGGCTGCGATCGCGACTGCTGCCCACCCGATGCGGCGAGCGAGCACGCGTGCCTGGTCGAGGTCGGCGCGCGTCGGGGGCGGGCCGTCGCCCATCACCGCCCGGTGCTCGATCCGCCCGGCATAGTCGTTCGTGCCTCCGAGGCGGACGCCGAGTGCGCCCGCGAAGGCAGCCTCGACCGGTCCGGCGTTGGGGCTCGGATGGCCGGCGGCATCACGGTGCCAGGTCCTCCACGCTCCGCCACGGTCGTCGCCCAGTGCCACGGCCAGCAGCGCGGTCAGGCGTGAACCGGGCAGGTTGAGCAGGTCGTCGAAGCGGGCTGCGGCCCAACCGAAGCGTTCGTAGCGCGGGCTCCGGTGGCCGACCATCGCGTCGAGGGTGTTGGCGGCGCGGTAGCCGATCAGCCCGGGTACGCCGGCCAGGGCGCCCCACACGAGAGGTGCGACGACCGCGTCCGAGGTGTTCTCGGCCAGCGACTCGAGCGTCGCGCGGACGATTTCGGGCTCCTCGAGCTGCGAGGTGTCGCGCCCGACGAGATGGGTGAGCTGGACCCGCGCATCGACGAGTCGTTGGTCAGTGAGCAGTCCGCTGACGGCCGCGGCTTCGCGGTCCAGCGACGTGCCGCCGAGGACCGCCCACGTGGCAGCTGCCGTCAGCAGTGTGTGCGGGAGGGACCTGCGGGTCGCGCGCTCTGCGGCGATGCCGGCCGCCGCCGTACTCCCGACGAGGGCGACGACGTAGACGACTCCGGTGGGGCGGTCGTCGCGCCAGATGCGCTTCTCGAGCGAGGCTGCCGCCTGGCCGAAGCCGGCGACCGGATGGCCCCGCCGCGGGTCGGCGAAGAGCCGGTCCGCGGCGAAGCCGAGCACCAGCCCGATGGCGGTGCTCATCGGTTCAGAGGCTGGCGGCGAGCGCGCGTCGGTTGGCGTCGGCCACCGCGCGGTCGTGCAGACGCCCGACGAGCGCCACCAGGACGACACCGATGGTGGCCCACATGCTCGCGAGGACGACCAGCGACGAGCGGCGGAAGTACCAGAGCGTGTCGGCGGGGAAGTCGCCCACCTCGTTGACCGTCGGCAGCAGGAACGCCGTCACCCCGACGATGACGAGGTAGCCACCGGCCGCGATCGTCGCGGCGGTCCAGCCGTCGAAGCGCTCGCGCAGCTTGTTGGCGAGCACGACCCCGCGAGGACCGAGACCAGCTGCAGTGCGAAGTACGACGCCGTACGGCCGCCGATCGTCTCGCCACTGCCGACGGCAGGTGGCGTGGCGGGGTACTTCATGAACGGCACGAGAGCGACCGCGATGAAGCCGAGCAGGGCGACCAGGGCTGTCGAGCCACGGGCCGAGAGGTTGCCGAGGCGACCGACGACGGCTGCGACGGCGAGCGAGACGAGGCCGCCGAGGGCGGTGCCGACGGCGAGCGTGCCCGTGAGCAGGCCCCAGCTCTTCTGGTTGTCGCGGGAGATCTCGGTGCCGGCTTCTTCCTCGTCGGCGTGGTCGGCCGGGTGCTCCTCGGCGGGCGCCTGTGCGGCGGCCGACTCCTCGAGTGCGATGGCGTCCTCGACGTACGGCTCACCGAAGGCGAAGGCGACGACGAAGGACAGCAGACCTGCCACGAGCCCGGCGGCCAGGCCGCGGATCAGGAAGGCGGCCGGGGTGAGGACAGACTTGTCCTGCGAAGCGGTGCTCATGAGCTCAGTGCTCGCTCAGTGGCAGGGGTAGCCGAGGAGGTGGCGGGCGTCGTGGACCCACTCGTGCACGCCGTTGCCGGCGAAGAGGGAGATCGCGCCCTGGTCGCTGCTCACGAAGAAGATCGCGAGCATCGCGAGGAGGCCGAAGAACACGACCCACGTCCCGAGCTTCAGCAGCGGGACGACCGGAACGGAAACGGCGCCTGCGCTGGGGGTGGCGGTGATCTGAGACATGTGTCCTCCTCAGGGATTCTGCGTCCCTGCTCGGTTCGGATTGAGTTGAAGGCCCTCGGGTCTGACTCCACCGCTCCGATCAGGTGCGATGTCACAGTAGCGCGACTGTGCCGGACTCTCACCGGCTTCCTGGACCTACGACACCGACTTTAGGGCATCCTCGCCCGCCGCCGACAGGGGCACCGGTGCTCGGACCCGCAGTAACGTCGGAACATGGGTGTTGCTGCTGACCTGACGTTGGTCGCTCTCGATCCGGCGACGGGCAAGAGCCTGCTCGGTTCGACCGAGTCGGAGCCGGTCACCGGCGGAGCTGCGTTGGTGGACCTCGTGCTGGCCGAGCGCTGCACGGTCGAGGGCGAGGGCCGGAAGGCGCGCGTCCGACTGGTCGACGCGACACCGCTCGGTGACGTCGCCCTCGACCACGCCCTGTCGCGGATCAAGCCGGGTCGCGACCACAAGGCGTCCTCGCTCGTGCCGCGGATCGGAAAGGGAACTCGAGCGCTCGTACTGGACCAGCTGGTCGCCGAGGGTGCGCTGGCAGCGCGGCGGGAGAAGGTGCTCGGCCTGGTGCCCGTCGTCCGCCACGACGTGGTCGGCTCCGGCCGCCGGGACCTGCTCGTCGCGGGTGTCGTCGCGGTGCTGCTGGGCCAGGCAGAACCCAATGACGCGACCGGCCCGCTGATCGGTCTCCTGTGGGCCGGCAACGTGATCAAGCGGATCGTCACCGGCCCCGAACGCCCCGCGGCAAGGAAGCGAGCCAAGGTGATATCGAGGGGCGAGTGGGCGGGCACAGCGAGTCAGGCGGCCATCGCTGCGACGAACGCTGCAGTCACTGCTGCCGTTACGGCCGCGGTCGTTGCGGCGTCGGCGGGTGGGGCCGGGGCCTGAGGTTCAGGGTCGGTCCAACGCCCGCAGGTAGCGCGTGGTCATCAGGTGCTGGAACCTCCGGGTGAGTGGTCCGCCGAACTTGGCGAGACGGGAAGCTGGTCGCGAGAACGCGGTGATCGCGACCGTGATGGTCCCGTCGCCGTGTCTTTCCAGGACGAATCGCTCTTCGCCGGACTCGGGGTGGCCGGGCAGCGTCCCATAGGCGAAGCCACAACGCGTCGGCTCGTCGATCACGTAGGCGACCCGGCAGGGAATCGGAACGGAGGCGCGGCCGACGCCGAGGTGCAGGAGGACGACCGTGTCCTGTCGCAGCGGTGACTCAGACGCCTGAACCCGGAGTCCTGCCCGCTCATGGAGGCGCCACGTCAACAGGTCGGCGCAGGCGCCCTCCCAGTCTCGGCGAGTCAATGGCGCCGAGCGCTCCAGCCATTCGTACCCCGGTTGCCGTCCATCGGCCGTTGCTCCGACCTCGTTGTAGGTGAACGGTGCAGCGCGCAGCATCGTGGCCCTCTGCGCAGGGAGATCGCTCACTGCCATGCGGTCATCCTCCACGAAGCCCGGGCATGCCTGTGGCCCCGCTGGTGGGCGGGGTGCAGGGCGTGGGAGCTAGTGGTCGGGGTCGGGGGACCTGGGTGGGTCGAGGGCTCGGGTGCCGTTGGGTCCGACGTGGAAGTGGTGGCCATTGGGGCTGGTCCAGAGGTAGCTGCCGGGTTGGATGATCGCGTAGCGCCATCGGCTGTGGGTTTCGCGCGGTGATGTCGCCGGCACAGGGGGACCAGGTTGCAGGGGCAGGTTTGTCCGCCCTTGCCATGCGGGGTTGCGTGGTCGAGGTCGCAACGGGTGGCTTGTTTCGGGCAGCCGGGGAACCGGCAGGTGTGGTCACGGAG
>JAPLCC010000043.1 GCA_026392415.1 Propionibacteriales bacterium | reverse complement strand
GGTGAAGGTGAAGGCCTACCTCCACCTCTACGGCGATTCGGAGATCGCACGGTTGGAGGGTCACGGACCCGTCAGCACCGACTGGGTCCGCCACGTCCTCGGCCCGAAGGCCAGCTTCCGCATCACGCCGGTGATCGACCTGAACAACCAGGTCCCGGTCGACGCCTACGAAATCCCGTCCCGCCTGCGTGAAGCCGTGCGCCTGATCCACCCCGGTGACGTGTTCCCCTTCGCCGCCAACACGGGTCGTCGCATGGACCTGGACCACGCGATCCCCTACAGCGAGGGCGGGCCCACGAGCGTGGGCAACCTCGGCCCCATGACCAGGGCCCACCACCGGATCAAGACCCACGCCGGTTGGGAAGTCCGACAACCCTTCCCCGGGATCGTCGTCTGGCGAGATCCCTACGGGGCCCACTACCTGGTCGACCACACCGGAACCCGAAGAGTCACCGGCACCACCGGCGACCAGAACCGCATGCCCGCACCGGGCCTGTGAACGTGGCTCGTGCCGCGGTCCTTGCGGCGAGCCGCCTGCAGGATCACGACTGGCCTAGGGAGGGGGCGAGCTGGCAGGTCGAGCTCGCCGGCGTCAGTCCTTCCAGCCCCGCCGCTCTGCGAGCCAGTCATCGATGACGTCGCGTTGCCAGGCCTGCGCCTGACGGATGTACGGCGACGTGGACGGCACGGCCTCGAAGGACGACACCGTGAAATAGGCGAGCACCAGCGCCAGCACGACGTCGATGTCGTCAGGCGTCACGTTCGACAGCAGCGGATGCGCGGCGATGTGGGCGTCGACGTCGAGTCCGTCGCCGCGCGGGCCGATCAGCAGGAACAGGGAGTCCAGCCAGGCTGCCCCCAGGACCGGCCAGTTCCAGTCGCACAGGACGGCGCTGCCGTCGGCACGGATCAGGATGTTGTCGTCGCGGATGTCGGTGTGCACGAGGGTGCTGCCGCCGACGACCTCGGCGTGCCGGACGGCGAGGGCCTTGATGTCCGCGGCCCGGGGGTGGTCGATCCGGTCCCACAGGGCCGGCCAGCTGCCGAACTCGTCAGCGGCGCTGTCGACGGCCAGGCCCGGGGCCGGCGTGAGGACGTCCGCCATCGTGACGGCCATCGCGGAGGCAGCAGCCAGGTCTTCCAGAGTCCAGGGGCGCACAGGAGCGCGCCCGTCGACGTACTCGGTGGAGAGGACCACCCATTCGCCGTCGTCCTCGGCCCACAGCAGTCGGGGCGCGGGCGTCGCGGCGGGCAGCGCGCGGAGCTTGCGGGTCTCTTCGCGGTACGACTCCGCGAACATGCGTTGCGCCCTGGCCGAAGCTGCCTTCACGAAGTGCGTGGAGCCGTCCTCGCACTGCAGCACGGACGCGAATCCCGGGGTGAAACCACCGCCCTGGGACACCGCTTCGGTGACCGGGGAGCCGAGATGGCCTTCCACCAGCGCCCGGATCTGGGGCGGCAGGTGGACCCACTCGAGGCGTCGCGCCGTCCGGCCGTGGGGAATCCGGTTCGGAATCACCCGCCCATCATGTCGCCTGGCGCGGCCTCAGCGTGGTGCCGGGTCCAGCTCCCGTGTGCAGCCAGCGGCGCTGACGACGTCGCGCAGCGTGACCGCACGGGTGCATCAGTGGCGACGGTTTAGCGAACGGCGCCGCCATTGGAGACAATGGGCGAATCATGCCGCCAGCCCCTGCCCCGAAGCCCGGTCGTACCGACCCCGCGATCATCCGCAACTTCTGCATCATCGCGCACATCGACCACGGCAAGTCGACCCTTGCCGACCAGATGCTCCGGCTCACCGGAGTCGTCGACGCACGGGCAGCGCGGGCGCAGTACCTCGACCGGATGGACATCGAGCGCGAGCGCGGCATCACGATCAAGAGCCAGGCAGTCCGGATGCCGTGGACGGTGCCCGGCGACAACGAGGAGGGTGCGGAGCCCGGCACCTACGTCCTCAACATGATCGACACCCCCGGCCACGTCGACTTCACCTACGAGGTGTCCCGTTCGCTGGAGGCCTGTGAGGCCGCCGTCCTGCTGGTCGACGCGGCCCAGGGCATCGAGGCGCAGACGCTCGCGAACCTCTACCTCGCGATGGGTGCAGACCTCCACATCATCCCGGTGCTCAACAAGATCGACCTGCCGAGCGCCAACGTCGAGAAGTACGCCGCCGAGCTGGCCGGCCTCGTTGGCTGCGACGTCTCCGACGTGCTGCTGACCAGCGCCAAGACCGGCGTCGGCATCGAGACCCTGCTCAACGAGATCGTCAAGCAGACCCCCGCTCCCGTCGGCGATGCCGACAAGCCGGCTCGTGCACTGATCTTCGACTCGGTCTACGACACCTACCGCGGCGTCGTCACCTACGTCCGGGTCGTCGACGGCAAGCTCAGCCACCGCGACCGCATCAAGATGATGTCGACCGGTGCCGTGCACGAGATGCTCGAGGTCGGCGTGATCAGCCCCGAGCCGGTGAAGACCGGGGAGATCGGTGTCGGCGAGGTCGGTTACCTGATCACCGGCGTGAAGGACGTCCGCCAGTCGCGGGTCGGTGACACGGTCACCTCCCAGCACCACGGCGCGACCGAGCCGCTCGGTGGCTACAAGCACCCCAACCCGATGGTCTACGCCGGCCTCTACCCGATCGACGGCGACGACTACCCGGTCCTGCGCGACGCACTGGAGAAGCTCCAGCTCAACGACGCCGCCCTGGCCTACGAGCCGGAGACGTCGGGCGCGCTCGGCTTCGGCTTCCGCGTCGGCTTCCTCGGGTTGCTCCACATGGAGATCACCCGGGACCGCCTCGAGCGCGAGTTCAACCTCGACCTGATCTCGACCGCGCCCAACGTGGTCTACGAGGTCGTGATGGAGGACGGCAAGCGCATCGAGGTCACCAACCCGAGCGAGTACCCCGACGGCGGCAAGATCGCTGAGGTGCGCGAGCCGGTCGTCCGGGCCACCATCTTGTCGCCGTCCGACTACATCGGCGCGATCATGGAGCTCTGCCAGACCAAGCGTGGTGTGCTGCAGGGGATGGACTACCTGTCCGAGGACCGCGTGGAGATGCGCTACGTCCTGCCGATGGGCGAGATCGTCTTCGACTTCTTCGACCAGCTCAAGTCGCGCACCAAGGGCTACGCATCACTCGACTACGAACGCACCGGCGACCAGGCCGCCGACCTGGTGAAGGTCGACATCCTGCTGCAGGGCGAGCCGGTCGACGCGTTCTCCGCGATCATCCACAAGGACGCTGCCTACGCCTATGGCGTGATGATGGCCGGCAAGCTCAAGGACCTCATCCCGCGCCAGCAGTTCGAGGTGCCGATCCAGGCCGCGATCGGTGCCCGTGTGATCGCCCGCGAGAACATCCGCGCGATCCGCAAGGACGTCCTCGCCAAGTGCTACGGCGGCGACATCACGCGCAAGCGCAAGCTGCTCGAGAAGCAGAAGGAAGGCAAGAAGCGGATGAAGATGGTCGGCCGCGTCGAGGTGCCGCAGGAGGCCTTCGTCGCAGCGTTGTCCACGTCCGGTCCTGCCGGGGACAAGCCGAAGAAGTAGCTCTCACGCCTTGCGGCTGAGAAACATGCCCCACGCGGTCGCGAGCACGAACATCACGATCGAGTAGACCGCCGCCGGCACCGAGATCTCGGTGCTGTCGAGGACCTCGACCGCCACGAAGATCGCCAGCGTGCCGTTGTGGACGCCGATCTCCATGGACGAAGCGATCGCCTGGTCGTCGCGTACGCCGAGTGCCCGCGGGACGACGTACCCGACGACGAGGCTGATCGCGCAGAACAGTGCGGCGACGATGCCCACGTCGGCGAGGTAGTCGGAGACGCTCTCGCGCTGGTCGAGCAGGATCCCCAGCACCAGGACGGCGAGGATGATGGCCGAGCCGATCCGGACCGGCCGGTCCATGCGAGCGGCGAAGACGGGGCGCGATGCCTTGACCGCCATCCCGATCGCCACGGGGATCAGCACGATCGCGAAGACCTGGACGACCTCGCCGAAGGGCAGCGACACCGAGTCGCCCTGATCGAAGTGGTCGATGGCGGCGTTCGTGATCAGCGGCAGCGTGAGCAGCGCCAGGATCGAGTTGATCGCGGTCAGGCTGATGTTCAGCGCCACGTCCCCCCGGAACAGGTGGCTGAACAGGTTGGCCGTCGTCCCGCCCGGCGATGCGGCCAGCAGGAGCATGCCGATCGCCAGCAGCGGGTCGAGGTCGAAGGCGAGCACGAGGCCGAAGCAGACCGCCGGCAGGACCACGATCTGGCAGACCAGTGCGATGGCGACGGCCTTCGGGTTCTTCCCGATGCGCCGGAAGTCGGCGAGCGTCAGGTCGAGACCGAGCCCGAACATGATGATGGCGAGCGCGATCGGCAGACCGACGGTGGTGAGTGCGCTGTCCATGGACTCCCTCCCTCAGGGGTGAGAGCACCGTAGCCGCCGCCGGGGCAGAATGGCTCCGTGCCTCGTGTACTCGCCGTGAGTGTCGGTCGTCCCCAGGACAAGGAGTGGGCCGGCATCGGGCGCACCTCCATCGACAAGGGCAACGTGACCGGTCGGGTCGCCGTGCACCCGTGGGGGATCGACGGCGACGAGGTCTCCGACACCGAGCACCACGGGGGGACGCACCAGGCGGTCTACGCCTACGCGCGCGAGGACCTCGACTTCTGGGAGTCCGAGCTGGGCCGACCGATCCGCAACGGACAGTTCGGGGAGAACCTCACCACCGAGGGTCTCGATCTCACCGGCATGGAGGTCGGCACCCGGCTCCGGTTCGGCGGTGCAGACGGACCCCTGCTCGAGGTCGCCCACGTGCGGACGCCGTGCAACGACTTCAAGGGCTGGATGAGGGAGAACGGCTACGACCCGAAGGCATGGGTGAAGCGCTTCACCGCCGAGGGCCGTCCCGGGCCGTACCTCCGGGTGATCGAGACGGGCACCCTCAGTGCTGGCGATCCGGTCGAGGTCGTGCACCGTCCCGGGCACGGCGTGAGCGTGCGCGACATGTTCGTCGCGCTCAACACCGATCGCAGCCGCCTGCCCGAACTCCAGGTGATCGACCACCTGCCGCCGAGGGTCCAGGAGAAGATCGATCTGTTCGTCCGCGAGCGCGGGGTCGGCTACCACCCCGCTGTCGAGTGATCTAGGTTACCTATCATTCACCGCCGGTCTCGGAACCAGCTTTCAGGAGCGTCATGCCCGTCAATCACGACACCAGTTTCCTCGAGCACCTTCCCCAGAACTGCGCCGTGCAGTTCCTGGACCGGGTGAAGGCGAGCGCGAATCGGGAGGCCTTCCGCTTCCCGGTCGGCACGGACTGGGAATCGGTGACGTGGGGAGAGGCCGGCGATCGCGTACGACGCCTCGCGGCGGGTCTGCTCGCGCTGGGCCTGGAGCGGGAACAGCGCGTCGCGATCGCGTCGTCGACCCGCTACGAGTGGATCCTCGCGGACCTCGCCGTGATGTGCGCCGGCGGTGCCACCACGACGGTCTATCCGTCGACCAATGGTGAGGACACGGCCTACATCGTCAGCGACTCCGGCAGCCGCGTCCTCTTCGCCGAGGACGAGACCCAGCTCGCCAAGCTGCGCGAGCACCGTGACGAGCTCCCCGAGTTGGGCAAGGTCGTCTCCTTCGACCCCGCCCTGGCTGATGGCGACTGGGTGATCTCGCTCGACCAGCTCAGCGAGCTGGGCGACGCGCACCTCGCTGCCAACCCGGATGCCGTGGAGGCTGTTGCGCAGAGCATCCAGGGCGACGACCTCGCCACCTTGATCTACACCTCCGGGACGACCGGCAAGCCCAAGGGCGTGCGCACCCTGCACAAGGCCTGGGTCTTCGAGGGTGAGGCCATCAAGGCGCAGAAGATCCTCGACGAGGACGACCTGCAGTTCCTGTGGCTCCCGATGGCGCACTCGTTCGGCAAGGTGCTCCTCTCGACCCAGCTCGCGTGTGGCTTCGCCACCGCCATCGACGGCCGCGTCGACAAGATCGTCGAGAACCTCGGCATCGTGAAGCCGACCTTCATGGGCGCCGCGCCGCGCATCTTCGAGAAGGCGCACGCCCGGATCGTCACGATGCAGGCGGCCGAGGGTGGCCTCAAGGAGAAGATCTTCACGACGGCCTTCTCGGTCGGCACCAAGGTCGACGCCCTCAAGCGTGAGGGCAAGTCGGTCCCGCTGCTGCTCACGTTGCAGCACGGCCTCTTCGACAAGCTGGTGTTCAGCAAGGTCCGGGACCGCTTCGGTGGCCGGGTCAAGTTCTTCATCTCCGGCTCGGCGGCGCTCAACGCCGAGATCGCGCAGTGGTTCCACGCCGCGGGGATTCTCATCCTCGAGGGATACGGCATGACCGAGAACGCTGCGGGCGCCACCGTCAACCACCCCGAGGGCTACAAGATCGGCTCCGTCGGCCAGCCCTTCCCGGGCACCGAGGTGCGGATCGCTGCTGACGGCGAGGTGCAGCTCAAGGGCCCGCACATCATGGCTGGCTACCACAACCGTCCCGAGGCGACCGCCGAGGCAATGACCGAGGACGGCTGGCTGCGCACCGGCGACAAGGGCGAGCTCGACAGCGAGGGCTACCTCAAGATCACCGGCCGGATCAAGGAGCTCTTCAAGACCTCCGGCGGCAAGTACATCGCCCCGCCCGCCATCGAGGCCAAGTTCAAGGCGATCTGCCCGTATGTCAGCCAGTTCATGGTCTTCGGCGCCGAGCGCAACTTCGTCTCCGCGCTGATCACGCTCGACCCCGACTCCATCGCCGGCTGGGCCGCGGAGAACGGCAAGGAGGGCAAGTCCTACACCGACCTGGTGCGTGACGACGCCGTCCTGGCCATGGTGGGCGAGTACGTCGACACGCTCAACGGGCAGCTCAACCGTTGGGAGACCGTCAAGAAGTGGCGCCTCCTCGACCACGACCTCACTATCGAGTCGGGTGAGCTCACGCCGTCGCTGAAGGTGAAGCGCAACGTCGTCGAAGCCAACAACAAGGACCTGATCGACGGCTTCTACGCGGGTTCGTAGAAAGCACACAGGAGACGCACAGACGGGCCGTCTTCACTGAGGGAATGAGCCACAGTGACGACATCGAAGACCACGACCTAGGGCTGTCCCACGACCTGCCGCGCATCATGGCGCGTCGTGGGCTGCTCGGGCTCCTCGGCGGAGTGGGCGCAGCGGCGGCGCTGACCGCGTGCGGCACCGACGGCGGTACGACGGACTCCGCGTCGAGCACGACCTCGGCCACGACGGACGGCGGACCCGGCGGCGCCCCGCCGGCCGGAGGAGCGCCGGGTGGCGACTCGGGCGTCACGGTCGCTGACGGGGAGATCCCCGAGGAGACCGCGGGCCCCTACCCGGGCGACGGCAGCAACGGGCCGAACGTCCTGACCGAGTCGGGGGTGGTGCGCAGTGACATCACCACGAGCTTCGGCTCGGCCTCGGGCGTGGCCGACGGCGTGCCGACGACCGTGAAGCTGAAGGTCTATGACCTCAACGGTGACTCGGTCGCCGCCCTCGCGGGCGCGGCGGTCTACCTGTGGCACTGCGATCGCGATGGTCGCTACTCGCTCTACGACGACGAGATCAGCGGCGAGAACTACCTGCGCGGCGTCCAGGAGGCCGATGCCGACGGCAACCTGACCTTCACGACGATCTTCCCGGCCTGCTACTCCGGTCGCTGGCCACACATGCACTTCGAGGTCTACGAGAGCCTCGATGCCGCCACCAACGCGAGCAACAAGCTGCGCACCTCCCAGCTGGCTCTGCCCGAGGACGTCTGCAACGACGTCTACGCCAACGCCGACGGCTACGACAGCAGCGTGTCCACCTTCCAGGGTGTCTCGCTCGACTCCGACAACGTCTTCAGCGACGGCCACTCCCTGCAGCTGGCCACGGTCACCGGCTCGATCGACGACGGCTACACCGTCACCCTGAACGTGCCCGTGTAGGGAAGTTCGGGGAGACTGGACGAATGCCGTCCGCGCTGCCCGAGGGGGACCTCGCCCCGACCGACGGAACACTGCCTCCCCAGGCGCTCGCGGAGTTCGGCAGCCGCCCGTTCGGCTTCTACGTCCACGTGCCGTTCTGCAGGGTCCGCTGCGGCTACTGCGACTTCAACACCTACACGGCCGAGGAGCTCGGCGGCGGCGTCTCGCGGTCGTCGTACGCCGACCAGGCGGTCGCCGAGGTCCGGCTGGCCCGCCGGGTGCTCGGCGAGGTCGATGTCCCGGTCCAGACGGTGTTCCTCGGCGGAGGCACCCCGACCCTGCTGGCTCCGGAGGACCTGGGCCGGATGCTGGCCGCGATCGACGACGGGTTCGGCCTGGCGCCGGACGCCGAGGTCACCACCGAGGCGAATCCCGACTCCGTCGATGCCGACTCGCTCGCCCGGTTGCGTGAGGCCGGCTTCACCCGGATCTCCTTCGGCATGCAGTCGGCTGTCCCGCACGTGCTCGAGGTGCTCGACCGCACCCACGACCCCGCGCGGGTGCCGGTCGTGGTGGAGGCAGCCCGCGCAGCCGGGTTCGACCAGATCAGCCTCGACCTCATCTATGGCACGCCGGGGGAGAGCGCCGAGGACTGGTCGACGACCCTCGATGCGGCACTCGCCTGCGCTCCCGACCACGTGTCGGCGTACTCGCTGATCGTCGAGGACGGCACGGCGCTGGCCCGTCGGGTGCGCCGCGGCGAGCTGCCCATGCCCGACGACGACGATCTCGCTGACAAGTACGTCCAGGCGGACGAGCGTTTCGCCGCGGCCGGCCTCGGCTGGTACGAGGTGTCCAACTGGGCGCGCGACGACGCCGCCCGCTGCCGGCACAACATCGGCTACTGGCAGGGCGCCGACTGGTGGGGCATCGGCCCCGGAGCACACTCCCACGTCGGTGGGGTGCGCTGGTGGAACGTGAAGCATCCGACCGCGTACGCCGCCCGCCTGGCCGACGGGTCGAGCCCGGCGCATGCCCGCGAGGTCCTCGACGCCGGGACCCGGGACGTCGAGCGGGTGCTGCTCGAGGTCCGCCTGCGCGAGGGCATCGCCGTGGACCTGCTGGCACGTGGGCTGGAAACCGCAGCGGTCCTGGCTCCACTGGTCGCCGACGGGCTGGTCGAGGACCGGGCCGACCGGATCGTGCTGACGCGCCGCGGCCGACTTCTCGCCGACGGTGTGGTGCGGTCCCTTCTCCCCTGACCGCCGGCCCCGGGTGGCAGGCAGCGATTTCAACCCTTATTAACTCTAGTGATACAGTAGAGTTAATAAGGGTGCTGACGAGAGCGCCTGCCACGACGGAAGAAGGGGCTCGCGATGGGACCCGTGATCGGCTACGTGCCCGGTGCCTTTGACCTGTTCCACATCGGCCACCTGAACGCTCTGCGACAGGCCCGGCAGTGGTGCGACGTGCTCGTGGCCGGCGTGGTCGCCGACGAGATCTGCTTCGAGACCAAGGGTGTCGAGCCGACCGTTCCGCTGAGCGAGCGACTCGAGATCGTCGAGGCGATCGGCATCGTCGACGCCGTCTACGCCGAGAACACCGTGAGCAAGACCGACTCCTGGCGCGACGTGGGCTTCCACCGGATCTTCAAGGGCGACGACTGGAAGGGCACGGCGAAAGGCGAGCGACTCGAGGCCGAGATGGCTCTCCTGGGCGTCGAGGTGACCTACTTCCCCTACACCCTGCAGACCTCGTCGACCGCGTTGCGCAAGGCGATCGCGCACCGCGGGGCGTCATGACCGCGGTCGTCTCGGACGACGGCCTCCTGCTCCCTGCTGGCTCCCGACCTCTCCTGGTCGAGATCGACGGTCACTACGTCTGGTCGCTGACGCCCGTACGGGACGGCCGACCGCAGTCCGGCGGCGTGCTCGTGCCCTGGCCCGGCGTGCTCCGGCCCTACCTGGCCGGTCGCGGCCGCGTCCGCATCACCGACACCACCGGTGCCGAGGTCCTGTACGACGACGAGGTCGGCCTCGGTGACGGAGAGGGTCGTCTGGCGGTGGTCGACAAGGCCGGAAACCGATTGTCGGTCGACAAGGTCGGACACCTGGCCCGGTCCTTCGCCGACACGGGCGAGGCGATCCAGGAAGAGATCATGGCCGGCACCCGTCGAGCGATCGACGACCTGCGCGACCACGGCGGCGTCGACGCCTACCTCAACTACGGCGCGCTGCTCGGGGCCATCCGCGAGGGCGGGATGCTCAAGCACGACTCCGACACGGACCTGTGCTACCTCTCGCCGCACACCTCGCCGGCCGACATCATCACCGAGTCCTACCGGATCTCGCGGGCGATGCGGGACCGGGGCTGGCGACTGCTGAGGATGTCCGGCGGTGACATCAAGCTGCTCCTGCCGCTCTCGGACGGACGGGTGTGCCACATCGATGTCTTCGTCGCCTTCCACATCGGTGACACCTTCTTCCAGCTCGGCAACCGCAGCGGCACCCTGCCTCGCGAGGCGATCGTGCCGTTCTCGACGATCGAGCTCCACGGCCACGAGTTCCCGGCGCCGCGCGATCCCGACGCCATGCTCTCGTTCCTGTACGGACCGGAGTGGCGCACGCCCGATCCGTCCTTCCGGTACGCCGACCCGCCGGCCGGCGTACGCCGTCTGGACGGGTGGCTGCGCGGGTTCCGCGCGGAGATGGGTTCCTGGACGGAGTTCTTCAACGGTGCACGCGTGTCGGCAGTGCCGCGCAAGGTGTCGTCGTTCGGGCGCTGGGCGGAGTCGCAGTTCGGGGACCTGCCGGTCGTCGACGTCGGGGCAGGCACGGGCCGCGACGCGCTGTGGTTCTCGCGGCGCGGCCACGCGGTGCAGGCGCTCGACTTCTCTCGCGGTGGTCTCAACCTGATCCGCCGGCGCAACCGTCGAAGCTCGCTCTCGGTCAGCGTCGACCAGATCATCCTCGGCGAGCTCCGCTCGACGCTGATGCACGGCACGCGGCTGGCACGTGACCCGCACCATCTCTACGCACGCCACCTCGTCGGATGTCTCGACGAGCCGGCGCTCGACCAGTTCTGGCTGCTCGCCCGGATGGCGCTACGGCCAGGTGGAGGTCGACTGTTCCTCGAGTTCTCTGCCGTCGCCGACGGCGTCACTGCTGGGTCCGGCGCGCCCGTGGAGCCGTACGGCCTCGTGCGTCGGGTCGATCCGGCGACGATCCGCGAGGCGATCACGCGTTCCGGTGGCGTCGTGGAGCACCTGACCGTGGGCCCGGGCGAGGACATGTTCGACCTGCCTGACCCGGCTGTGTGCCGCATTCGCGCCCACTGGCCGCACCCGAAGGAGAAACGATGAGCACCCACGACGTCAAGCACCGCCTGCGCCAGCTGCGCGGACTTCCCGAGCGGGTGCGCGCGCTCGAGGCCGAGGTGCAGGAGAACCGTCAGCTCAACAGGCGCATCGCCGAGCTGACCGACATCGTCACCGAGCTGCTGATCCCGCTCGAGGCGCGCGACCGGGACAAGGTCGCCGAGATCCTCGAGCGCTACAAGCAGGGCCTCTAGGACGTCACGAAGTCGATGAGTTCCTCGACCCGGCCCAGCAGCTCGGGCTCGAGGTCGGCGAAGGAGGACACCCGCGACAGGATGTGCTGCCACGCACGGGCGATGTCGGCCTGATCGCGGTGTGGCCAGCCCAGGTGCTGGCACACGCCCTTCTTCCACTCGATCGATCGGGGGATGGTCGGCCACACCTGCAGGCCGAGCCGTTCGGGCTTGACCGCCTGCCAGACGTCGACGAACGGGTGGCCGACGATGCGGACGTGCTTGCCGTTCGGGCCGCGCGCGATGGCGTCGGCGATACGGGACTCCTTGGAGCCGCGCACCAGGTGGTCGACGAGGACGCCGACCTTGCGCTCGGGGCCGGGCTTGAAGTCCACGAGGTGGTCGGCGAGGTCATCGACGCCGCCGAGGTACTCGACCACGACGCCCTCGATGCGCAGGTCATCGCCCCAGACCTTCTCGACCAGCTCGGCGTCGTGGCGTCCTTCGACGAAGATCCGGCTGGCGCGCGCCACCCGGGCCTGGGCGTCGTGGACGGCGATCGAGCCACTGGCGGTCCGGGTCGGCTTCGCGGGGGCGGCCGTCCTCACCGGTGCAGTCAGGATCACGGGCTTGCCCTCGAGCAGGAAACCGGGGCCCAGGGGGAAGGTACGCCGCTTGCCGCGCCGGTCCTCGAGGGTGAGCGTGTCCAGGTCGCGGTCGACGGCGATGATCTCGCCGCACCAGTCCGTCGTGACCTCCTCGACGACCAGTCCGAAGTCCGCGGGTGCCTCCACCGCACGTCCCCGCTTGGGGACCTTCCAGTCGCCGGAGAGCACGTCGGTTCCATAGCGATCCACGACGCACGAGCCTAGGGCGGTCAGGCGAGCGGCAGGTGGCGGCGCGCCCGGGGGAGTTGCGCGTACCCGCGCGACACGGCGTGCGTGAGGGCCTCGGGCGGGAAGGGCCACTCGGCCGCGGCGATCGCCTCCGCCTCCGGCACGCCGCGACCGGCGAGGTCGCGAATCGTCTCCGCCACCGCGCGCAGGTCGTCGGACTGCTCCTCGACGAAACGTCGGTCCACGATCGCTCCGTGCCCGGGCACCACGACGGATGCCGGGGTGAGCAGGCCCAGCACGAGGTCGAGCGTGACCGGCCAGTCCATCGGCCACGAGTCCTCGCCCAGCCCCGGCGGGGCCGACTCCTCGACCAGGTCGCCGGCCAGGAGCACGTCGACATCGGGGACGCGGACCACGAGGTCGCCGCCGGTGTGCCCGCGACCCGGGTGCACGAGTTCGAGCTGGCGGTCGCCGAGATCGATCACGGAGGCGCTGGAGAACGTGTGGTCGGCCGGCCGGATCGTGGTGTCCAGCACCTCGGCACCGCGCGGCTCGTCGGCGGCGTCGCGGTAGGCGGCCTTGATGCGCTCACCGGCGGCGACGGTGCGCGCGGCGGCCTCCTCCGTGGCATGGATCGGCAGGTCGCCGTAGGCCTGGAGGAAGGAGGCGTTGCCGAAGGTGTGGTCGAAGTGCTCGTGGGTGTTGACCACCGCGACCAGCTCGCCGCGGTCCAGCTTGCGCAGCTCGCCGATCACCTCGGTGGCCGCGACGGACGACGCGTGGGTGTCGACCACGACCAGGCCGCGTTCACCGCCCACGACCGTCACATTGAGGTCGAACCAGGGATGGCGCAGGACCCAGACGCGGTCGGCAACCTCGGTGAACGGCACCCGCTCAGGCTACGGCGTGCAGCTCCGTGCGGAGCAGCTCGCCGAGATCCGGAGCGCTGGTGGCCGGGCGCGGGAAGTGGAGCTGGGCGTCGTGGGCGCCCTCGACGTCGACCCACTGCAGGACGACGCCGGACGTGTGGAGGTCGGCGAGGTGGACGCCGACGATGTCGCCGAGGCGGGTGTCGGTCCGGGTGGCGACGGCGCGACGGAGCTCGTCCTGGTGGCACAGGTTGGCGTGCTCGACGGAGCGCTGGAGAAAGCCGCGGTTGAGGTCGTGGGTGCGCGAGCCGAAGGCCGCGAGCGGCACGCGCAGGCGGGTCTCGTCGGGGGCGACGTCCGGGGCGCTCGCGCGGGTCAGCACCGCGAGGTCCAGGTGCAGGCTGACCCGCAGCCGCGACTCGCAGCAGCACTCGCAGTCCTCGGTGCCGCTGGCCTCGAGCCGGCCGGAGAGGATCAGGGTGGCGTCGCGGTCGGCGGAGCCGGGACGGCCCAGGCCGCTGCCGAGGGTGAGCAGCGCACCGCGCCGGTCGTGGGCGGCGCGGGCGAGGGCGGAGTCGACCGGGCAGGAGAACACCGGGCGGCCTCCGTGGTCCTGCATCTCGAGGTGGTCCTGGTCGAGGCCGGAGGTGATGTCGTCGATGCCGTCGACCACCAGGCTCACGTCGTCCGGGCACGCCAGGATGCTCCGCGCGGCGGCGGCGAGCCGGTGGATGTCGACGCGGTCGGTGTGGATGCCGGTGTCGAGGGGCACGGTGACCCTCCCTTCAGGATTGATTAGGTGAGCCTAACCTACATGTCGTTGGGAATGCGGGGAAGGTCTCTGTCCGCCGGTCCGGGGTTTCGGGAGGTCCGGCGGTAGCATTGGCACTCGCTGAACTGGAGTGCCAACCGGTGCGAGGACGAGACAAGGGGGAGGTGGGCAGATGCAGGAGGACCGCAGGCTCGCCGTACTGCGCGCCATCGTCGAGGACTACGTCGCGACCGAGGAGCCCGTGGGCTCCAAGGCTCTCGTCGAGCGCCATCACCTCAACGTCTCGCCGGCCACGATCCGCAACGACATGGCGGCCCTGGAGGACGAGGGTTACCTCGCCCAGCCGCACACCAGCGCCGGTCGGGTGCCGACCGACAAGGGCTACCGCTTGTTCGTCGACCGGCTCTCGACGGTCAAGCCGACGAGCGCCGCCGAACGCCGAGCGATCGCGAGCTTCCTCGACGGTGCGGTCGACCTCGACGACGTCGTCCACCGGTCGGTGCGGGTCCTTGCCCAGTTGACCCGGCAGGTCGCTGTCGTGCAGTACCCCTCCCTGTCGCACTCGACGGTCCGCCACGTCGAGATCGTCGCGCTGGCCCCTGCCCGACTGCTGCTGGTGCTGATCCTCAGCTCGGGCCGGGTCGAACAGCGCCTGATCGAGCTCGACAGCGACCTCGCCGAGGCCGACCTGGCCGCGCTTCGTTCCCGCGTCAACCTGGCCGCGACCGGTGCGGTGATCGCCGATGCCGCGGCCGCACTGACGGCGCTGATCCACCCCGAGACCGGCGGCGCGGCGCCTTCCGCCGCGACGGTCTCCGTCGTCGACACCCTCGTCGACGCCATGAGTGACCACCGATCCGACGAACGGGTGGTGGTGGGCGGCACCGCCAACCTCGCCCGCTTCGGCGACAACTTCGACACCTCGGTCCGTCCCCTGCTCGAAGCGCTGGAGGAGCAGGTCGTCCTGCTCAAGCTCCTCGGCGAGGCCACCATCGGTGGTGCAGTGACGGTCCGGATCGGTGCCGAAGGGCCCTACGAGGAGCTGGCGTCGACCAGCGTCGTCGCGACGGGCTACGGCCCCGACGACGCGCTCGCCTCGCTCGGCATCGTGGGCCCGACCCGTATGGACTACCCCGGAACGATGGCGGCGGTGCGTGCAGTCGCGCGCTACATGTCGCGGATCCTCGACGAGAGCTGAGACGAAGTGAGCAAGGACCTCTACGAGCTGCTGGGCGTTGCCCGCGATGCCGACGGCGACGCCATCAAGAAGGCGTACCGACGACTGGCGCGCCAGCTCCACCCGGACGTCAACCCCGACCCGGAGAGCCAGGAGCAATTCAAGCTGGTCACAGCAGCCTACGAAGTGCTGTCGGACCCGCAGAAGCGTTCCGCCTACGACCGCGGCGGCGACCCGTTCAGCGGCGGGTTCGGCGGCGGCCAGGGTGCCGGCTTCTCCTTCACCGACATCATGGACGCGTTCTTCGGCGGCCAGGGCGGCGGTCAGGGCGGCGGACGCGGCCCGCGTTCGCGCGTACGCCGCGGTCAGGACGCCCTCATCCGACTCGAGGTGGAGCTGGCCGAAGCTGCCTTCGGTGTGTCGCGCGAGCTCAAGGTCGACACCGCCATCCGCTGCACGGGCTGCAACGGCGACGGTGCGGCCGAGGGCAGCCACCCGGTGCCGTGCGAGACCTGTCGCGGCAACGGCGAGGTCGCCCACGTGCAGCGGTCGTTCCTCGGCGAGATCCGGACACTGCGCCCGTGCGCCGCGTGCCGGGGCCTGGGCTCCGTCATTCCCGACCCGTGCCGTGAGTGCGCCGGCGACGGCCGCGTCCGCTCGCGGCGCAGCCTGACCGTCAAGATCCCCGCAGGCGTCGACACCGGCACCCGGGTCCAGCTGACCGAGCAGGGCGAGGTCGGCCCCGGCGGCGGTCCCGCAGGCGACCTCTACGTCGAGGTCCACGTCGCACCGCACGCCATCTTCGAGCGCAACGGCAACGACCTGCACTGCACCGTGTCGGTGCCGATGACGGCCGGCGCGCTGGGCACCACGATCACGATGCCGACCCTCGAGGCGGACCTGCCCCAGGCCGAGGACTCCGGCGTCGACACCAGCTTCGAGCTGCCGATCCCGGCCGGCACCCAGTCGGGCCACCAGGTCCTCCTGCGTGGCCGCGGCGTCCCCGGTCTGCGCGGCGGTCGGGGCGACCTGGTCGTCTCGATCGCGGTCGAGACGCCCGGAAAGCTGGACGCCCGCCAGGAGGAGCTGCTGCGTGAGCTCGCGACCCTGCGGGGCGAGGAGCAGCCGACCGGTGACGTGCGTCCGGCGCACAAGTCGATGTTCGGTCGACTCCGCGACGCGTTCACCGCGCACTGACCCACGCGGCCGATCCGGTGACCCTCCCGCAGCACCTCGTCGCCTCGCTCGCCGGCGTCGCCGCCGGTGACACGGTGACGGTCGAGGGCGACGAGGCCCATCACGCAGTCGTCGTACGACGGCTACGGGTGGGGGAGCCGCTGCAGCTGACCGACGGGGTCGGTCGGGTGGTGACCGGCGACGTCAGCGCGACCGCGAAGCGGGAGTTCGACGTGCTGGTGCGCGAGGTCGAGGAGCTCCCCGAGCCGTCGCCGCGGTTCACCGTCGTCCAGGCGCTGCCGAAAGGCGACCGGGGCGAGCTCGCCGTCGAGGTGCTGACGGAGATCGGGGTCGCCCGGATCGTGCCGTGGGCTGCCGCCCGCAGCGTCGCGGTCTGGAAGGGCGAACGAGCCGCCAAGGCCCACGTCAAGTGGCAGGCGACGGCCCGTGAAGCCGCGAAGCAGTCGCGCCGCGCGTGGCATCCCGACGTGGAGCCGCTGGCCACGACGGACGCCGTCGCGGCCCTGATCGGTCAGGTCGACGTGGCGGTGGTCCTCCACGAGGAGGCCACCGAGCCCTTGTCCGCGCTGGCCCTGCCGCGCGACGGCGACATCCTCGTCCTGGTCGGACCCGAGGGCGGGCTGACTGATGACGAGGTCGCCCGCTTCGTCGGCGCCGGCGCGGTCGCGGTGGGCCTGGGTGCCGAGGTGCTCCGAACCTCCACGGCCGGCGTGGCCGCGGTGTCCGCGCTGCTTGCCCGCACCCCGCGCTGGGGCGGCTGACCGGCGTCAGCGCGCCAGCAGGGCCTCGGTCCGCGCGATCTCCTCGTCGAGCTCGGCCTGCTCGGACCTCGACAACGGCCGCAGCACCTCGCCGACGATGATCCGGCCGTCCTCGACGCTCCACAGCCCCTCGAGCCAGCCATCGACGTACAGCGACATCATCTGGGCGCCGTTGACGCCGAACCACGCGTTGCGCCGCTCGGGCGCGGTCACGCGGTCGCGGGAGGCGTGCGAGAGCCACACGTTGTCGTAGCTGCCGAGCAGCCGGACCGGCGCCGGCACGTCCTCGTCGGCGATGGGTGAGCCGTCGACGTCGTAGAGGGTCCGGCCGTTCTCGTCCTCGTGCTGCACGAGGTCGGTCATGCCCTTCACGATCGGGCCGAGCCGGGTGATGCCCGACCACGCGGTGATGTCCGCGGCGGTTGCAGGACCGAATGCGCGCAGGTAGCGGCGGACGAGGTCCGGCACGTCGGGTTCGCCCAGCGGGGCATCGAGCCACCGGTCCAGGAAGTCGTAGGCGACGGCGGTGGAACCGGTCGGCTTCCAGCAGCCGCGCGGCGGCAGTTGGGCCAGGACTTCGAGGACGCGTGCCACCTGGCCGAGCTGGCCGGACGTGAACTCGGGGAAGCGCTCCGCCAGGCCGGCTCCGAGCAGCCGCTGGGGGAGCGGTCCGTCGGCGAGCACGTCGCGCACGGCCGCTGCGAACGCTGCGCGATCGACGGTCCGTGCCTCGCCGATCGTCTGGCTCGCCTTGAGCTCGCGCTCGCGCACGGGCGCCGCCCAGACCGGCAGTCGCAGCGCGTCGTCGGGTACGTGCAGGTGCACCGTGTCGCGCAGGCTGAGCACCCGCACGAGGCTGCGATCCTCGATCGCACCGCTCACCGCCCTCGGATCGACGTCGGTGAGCCGCGCCGCCAGCGAGAGGTACGGCGGCAGCGACTCCTGCGCCTGCAGGCCGATCAGGTGCTCGATCATCGCGGCCGGTGTCCGTTCGACGCGCTCGAGCAGGTGCTGGCGCAGCAACAGGGTGCGGTTGAGGCGCTGCCGACTGAACCTCACTGGCGACCGGACCTCACTCGACCATGATCCGCTTCGTGTCCTCGGTCGGACCGGGGCCCTCACCGCCCGACGGGTCATCGGTGCGTGCGATGAAGGTGTACGTGCCGGGATCCAGGCTGCTGACGTCGACCTTCGTCTTCCACGGGTAGAGCTTCTCGATCCAGCCGTCGGCGGTGGCGAAGCCCTCGAGCACGACCTTGCCCGTCGAGTCCTCGATCGTCCAGCCGACCGTGGCCTCGAACGAGCTGGCGCGTCCGCTGGCCGTGAAGCTGCCCTTGACGGTGGTGCCCTCGGCAGGCTCGGTGACGTTCATGAAGGCGAGTACGTCGAGCTGCGGCGCTGCCTTCAGGCCGCCCGAGGCGTCGACTCCGAGCAGTGTCGCGGCCGGCTGGCCGTCGTACTCGACGTCGACGGGGAGACGTTTCCCGATCGTGCCCTGAAGTGTGTAGACGAGCTGCTGGACGGCCAGCTTCGCTTCGTCCTTGTCGAGGGAGCCGGCGTCGAGCCAGGACTCGTCGGGCACCACGACGACGATCGCCTCGGCAGTCCTGGTGATGGACGCGAACTGGCCGCCGGGCCATGGCGAGCGGTAGTCGGGGTCCACCGGGTCTCCAGCGGTGACAGCCGCGGCAGCGGCGACGAGGGGATCGGCGCCCGAGGACTGCACGAACTCGCGGTAGAGGCGGTCGCCGTCAGGGGTGTCGCCGACGTAGTAGACCGGGATCACCTTCGGCTCGGCGTCGGTGGTGTCCGAGGTGCTCGGGTCCGTGCCGTCGCTCGCACCCGTGGTGCCGTCGGTGGCGGTCGGCTCCGAGGTGGTGTCGCTGGCGGTGGGTGTCGCGTCGTCGCTGCCGGAGGGATCGGCGTCGTCGCCGCAGCCGGCGAGCAGACCCAGGGTCAGCAGCGCGCCCGTGAGGGCCGCAGCCGTTCGGCGGGGGGATGGGGGTTGGGTCATGACATCGATCCTTCCGTGAGTGGTGGGTCGGTCAGCGGACCGTGACGGTCCGCGTGTCGACGGCTGTCCTGTCGCCGTCCAGGGGCACGGTGACGGACAGGACATAGGTGCCGGGGGCGAGATCGTCGGTGTTGAGCACCGTCGACCACGTCCGGTCGGTGAGGGGGATGTTGCCGCCGGTCACCGGGTCGCCACCGTCGTCGAGGAGACGCCAGGCGACGGACTCGGGCATCGCCTCGGGGAAGGGCGCGACCGTGCCGCGCGCGGTGAAACGTCCTTCGACGAGCCGGCCCTCGACCGGGTCGGTGATGTTGACGGGGGCCGCGACGTCGGTGGACCTCGCGACCTGCTCCTCCACGGGCATGCCGAGCACCTGGGTGGCCGGTGCGCCGGCGCGCTCGAAGGCGACCGGCAGGTTGCTACCGACGGCGGCCTCGGCGGTGTGCACGGCCTGCTGGATGCCGAGCTCGCGTTCTGAGGCGCTGCTGCCCGCCGCGCCGATGACCGCCGTCTCGGTGAGGTCGACGCGGATCCAGTCGTCGCCCACGGTCACGTCGTTGAACGAGCCCGCCGGCCAGGCCGTGCGGTAGTCGGGGTCGTCGGCACCGGCGTCCGTCTCGAGCCGCTGCAACGCGGACAGGACGATGGCCGCCGCGTCGGTGCTGGCAGGCACCGACTGGAACTCGCGAAAGAGACGGCCGCCCACAGGCGTGTCGCCGATGAAGTAGGTCGCCACGGCCGTACGCCGGTCGCCCGGCCCCGCGGCGTCGTTGTCGTCGCCGGGCAGGCCGAGCTGGCCGATCACGGCCGCGGCGCCCACGACGGCCGCGGTCGCCGTACCGGCGCCCAGGACGACGACGCCCCAGCGCCGTGGACTGCGGACGGCTTTCTTTGCCGTGGCGCGACGGATCTCGCCCAGCCGGTCGCTGGGGACGACGTCCGACACCGCGTCCTCGAAGAGGTTCCGGAGCTCGTCGTCGCTGTTCATCGTTCGCCTTCTCTCAGGTCGCGGGACTCCAGCAGGGGCCGGAGTGCGGCCGCTCCGCGGGATGCATGGCTCTTGACCGAGCCCTTGCTGATGCCGAGGGTCTCGGCGATCTCCGCCTCGGAAAGGTCGAGGTAGTAGCGCAGGGCGAGCACCTCGCGCTGCCGGCGCGGAAGGTGCTGCAGTGCGTCGAGCACCGCGCGGCGCCGACTGTCGGCGAGCACCGGCTCGTCGGCAGGGGGCGCCGGCTCGACGCCGTGCTGACGTGCCAGGTGTCGCTGGACGACGCCGCGGTGGCGCAGCGCCGAGCGGGACCGGTTCACGACGCTCTGGCGCAGGTAGGCCAGTGCCCGATCGGGGTCGTCGAGCCGCGCCCAGCGGCGGTGCAGCTCGATGAAGGCGTCCTGGACGACCTCCTCGGCCTGGCCACGGTCTCGCACCAGCAGGACCGAGAGCCGGACCAGGCGGTCCCAGTGAGCCAGGTAGAGGCGCTCGACGGCGCTGTCGGCGTCGAGGTCGCCGCTCACCGTCGTCTCCAGTACCGCATGGATCGTCACGTTAGTTCCACGCGCGAGGTGCCAGACCGGTTGACACGACTTCGCCGCAACCATCTGCCAAGGTGGGTCACGTGAGCGCCGACCCCGACTGCCTGTTCTGCAAGATCATCGCTGGTGCGATCCCGGCCGAGATCGTCCACGACGGCGAGCGCACGCTCGCCTTCCGCGACATCAACCCGCAGGCCCCGATGCACGTCCTGGTGGTGCCCCGCGCCCACGCCCACAACGCCGCTGACTCGGCGGAGGCGGACGCCGCGATGTTCGCCGAGATCGCCACCACCGCACGCACTGTCGCCAGGGCCGAGGGGTACGACGACTACCGCCTCGTGTTCAACACGGGAGCCGGCGTGGGGCAGACGGTGTTCCACACCCACGGGCACGTGCTCGCGGGTCGACCGATGGGCTGGCCGCCGGGCTGAGCGGGTCCTGGGTTCGGGCGGACAAACCGGGTGGGCCGCCTGCCTGCGCTCCCGTAGCATGGAGGAGTCATGACAGATTCCCCTTCCGCAACGCCCGCAGCGCCCATCCGGCACACCGTCGTGGTGCCCAACAGCATCGACATGGTCACCCTCTTCGGGCCGGGTGATGAGCACCTCGGGCTGATCGAGAGGCGGCTCGGCGTCGAGGTCCACGTGCGTGGCAACCGGGTCACCCTCGCCGGCGACACGAAGGACGTCACCCTCGCGGACCGGGTCATCGGCGAGCTCGTCGCGATCCTGCGCACCGGCCAGGGCGTCACGCTCGAGGTCGTCGAGCGCGTCGAAGCCATGCTGCGCGCCGAGACGGCCACCTCGGAGCGACCGGCCGACGTATTGTCCCTCAACATCCTGAGCAACCGTGGACGGTCGATCCGGCCCAAGACGCTCAACCAGAAGCGCTACGTCGAGACGATCGACAAGCACACCATCACGTTCGGCATCGGCCCTGCAGGCACGGGCAAGACCTACCTCGCCATGGCCAAGGCCGTGCAGGCGTTGCAGGCCAAGCAGGTCAACCGGATCATCCTGACCCGCCCGGCGGTCGAGGCGGGGGAGCGGCTCGGTTACCTCCCCGGCACGCTGAGCGAGAAGATCGACCCCTACCTGCGGCCCTTGTACGACGCCCTGCACGACATGCTCGACCCCGACTCGATCCCGAAGCTGCTCGCCGCCGGAACCATCGAGGTTGCGCCGCTCGCCTACATGCGCGGACGCTCGCTCAACGACTCCTTCATCATTCTCGACGAGGCGCAGAACACCACGCCCGAGCAGATGAAGATGTTCCTGACGCGGCTCGGGTTCGGGTCGAAGATCGTGGTCACCGGTGACGTCACCCAGGTCGACCTGCCATCGGGCACCACGTCCGGACTCAGGATCATCGAGGGCATCCTCGACGGTGTCGAGGACCTCGCCTTCGTCAAGCTCACCAGCCACGACGTCGTCCGCCACAAGCTCGTGGCGCGCATCGTCGCCGCCTACGAGGAGTACGACATGACCAGCCAGCAGAAGGGCCACTTCCAGAAGTGAGCATCGAGATCCTCGACGAGTCCGGTTCCGGACTCGACGTCAAGCACTTCTCCCAGCTGGCACGGTTCGTGATGGACCAGATGCGGGTGCACCCGCTTGCCGAGCTGTGCATCAAGGCGGTCGACGAAGCGACGATCGCCGAGCTCAACGAGAAGTGGATGGAGAAGGAGGGGCCGACCGACGTGCTCGCCTTCCCGATGGACGAACTGCGCCCCGGCCTGGTCAACGAGGAGCCCGAGGAGGGCATGCTCGGCGACCTCGTGCTGTGCCCGAGCATCGCCGAACGCCAGGGCGAGGCGGCCGGTCACGGCACGCTCGCCGAGCTCGAGCTGCTCACCACCCACGGCATCCTGCACCTGCTCGGCTACGACCACGCCGAGCCGGAGGAGCACAAGGAGATGTTCGGCCTCCAGGACCAGTTGCTCGCGCAGTGGCGCGCGCAGTGAGCCGATGATCGCCGGCAGTCTGTGGCCGCCCCTCGTGGCGGCGGTCCTGGTGGTCCTGGCCGGCCTCTTCGCTGCGGCCGACGCGGCGCTGGCGGGCTTCTCGCGCGCCCGTGCGCAGGAGATGCTGCAGGACGGTCGCAGCGGCGCGCGGCGCCTGGTCGCCGTACTCGATGACGCACCGCGGCACCTCAACACGGCGCTGTTGCTGCAGCTGCTGTGCGAGATCGCGGCGGTCGTGGTCGTCACGCTCTACGTCGACAGCCGTCTCGATGCCTCCTGGTGGGCGCGCGCCGGGCTGGCCCTGGGGGTGATGCTGGTCGTCACCTTCGTGGTCATCGGCGTGGCGCCCCGCACGGTCGGTCGGCAGCACGCCGAGACAGTCGCGATCTGGTCGTCCTGGCCACTGTCTGCCCTGACCACGGTGCTCGGGCCGTTGCCCAAGCTGCTGATCCTCGTCGGCAACGCGATCACCCCGGGCCGGGGTTTCAGCGAGGGTCCGTTCTCCACGGAGACCGAGCTGCGCGAGATGGTCGACATCGCAGAGGCCTCGGAGCTGATCGAGGCCGAGGAACGCCGGATGATCCACTCCGTCTTCGAGTTCGGCGACACCACCGTGCGCGAGGTGATGGTGCCGCGCGGTGACGTGGTCTGGATCGAGACGCACAAGAACCTGCGCCAGACGATGTCCTTATTTCTGCGCTCGGGCTACTCGCGGGTGCCGGTCATCGGCGAGAACCTCGACGACGTACGCGGCATCGCCTACCTCAAGGACGTCGTCCGTCGTGACTTCGAGGCGCCCGATGTCGAGCTCACCCAGCGGGTCGAGGAGATCATGCGGCCGGCCCTGTGGGTGCCGGAGTCCAAGCCGGTCGACGACCTGCTCCGCGAGATGCAGGCCCGCCGCCAGCACGTCGCGGTCGTCGTCGACGAGTACGGCGGCACGGCCGGTCTGATCACCATCGAGGACCTGCTGGAGGAGATCGTCGGCGAGATCACCGACGAGTACGACGAGGACGAGATCGAGGTCGAGCACATCGGCGGAGCTTCGGACGGACTGGTGCGGGTGTCCTCGCGCTATCCCGTCGACGACCTCGACGAGATCTTCGGCTTCCACATCGAGGAGGAGGACATCGATTCGGTCGGTGGCCTGCTCGCCAAGCATCTCGGTCGTGTCCCGATCCCCGGCTCCGTCGTCGAGGCCCACGGCCTGCGCTTCGAGGCCGAACAACCCACGGGCCGCCGCAACAAGATCGGCACCGTCCTGATCTCCCGCGTCATCGAGGACGCCGGCCGGGACGACGAAGCCTGACGGTCGCCACGGCCCTCAGGTTCGTCGAGTAGCGGTGAGCGTCAGCGAGCCGCGTATCGAGACGCCCGCAACCTCCCCCCGTTGGTCGAGAGGTCGCTCTGCGACCGTCTCGAGACCACCAATCCTCCACACCCGCCACGGGGACTTTCTCCTGTCCACAGGCGGGTTCTACTCACTTCGTGATGTCGGCGCCTCGTGATCCAATACATGTATGGACCTCGGAGCGCACCCCTCGACCCGCGATCTCCTTGCGCGCGTGCGCGACCGGGTCCGCCGCCGCCAGGCAGAGCTGGTCGAGGAATGGATCGACATCGCCTCCTGGGCGCAAGCCAACGTCGTGACCTCCGTCGAGGGCGCGGCGACGTTGGTCGAGGGCGTGATCGACACGGGTGTCCCGATCGCCGGCGACGGTGCCCCGTTGGTGTCGGAGTTCAACCTGATGGAGCTCATCGCCGTCCTCGGCCGATCGCCTGACGGTGGCCGTGCGTACGTCGGGCGGGTCATCGAGTGCGCCTGGCGCCTCCCTGGCATCTACGCGTCTGTTGTTGAGGGCCGGTTGGCTCCGTGGCGGGCTGAGCGGATCGCCGATCTCACCCGCCCCCTCAACGCTCAGGCCGCGGCCTTCGTGGACCGCCAACTCGCTGCGGTCGGCGGCGTGGGTTGGGCACAACTCGAACGCCTCGTGACCGAGGCCGTGATCAGGTTCGACCCCGAACGCGCTGAAGCCGAGAGGCTCGCTGCAGCCGACCGACGCAGGTTCGACTTCGACGAGGTCGACGCGAACGGGTTGGTCGAGTCCCACAGCCTGATGGACGCTGCGGATGCCCACGACCTCGACCTCGCGTTGTCACGCCGAGCCAAGCTCCGCGGACAA
>JAPLCC010000027.1 GCA_026392415.1 Propionibacteriales bacterium | reverse complement strand
AGGTAGTCCTTGACCGGGTCGGCGGTCGCACCAGCGACCATGACCTGCTGGGGAGGCTCGTCGGTGTCATCGGCAGACGACACGACGAACGAGGACGTGGCCGTGGCCTCTTCCTCGTCTGCCTTGATCGTCGGGTCCGTCTTGACGTCCGCCTCGAACTGGTCGTCCGGGATGTCGGGGAGGATCTTCTTGCCGTCGGGGCCGACCGCGACGACCGCCACGGCACCGAGGTCGACGACCTCGGCGGCAGCAGCCTTCTTCGCGGGCGCCTTCTTGGCAGCAGCCTTCTTGGCCGGCGCAGCAGCGGCCGGCGCGGCGGCGGGCGCAGCAGCGGCCTTCTTGGCGGGAGCCTTCTTGGCCGTGGTGGCCGTGGCGGCCGCCTTCTTGGCCGTGGTGGCGGCAACCGCACGCTGCTCGACGGGCGAGCCGAGCTCCACCGCGATCCCGAGGCCCGACAGGTGACCCATCAGGCCCTTCAGGTGAGCAGGGGCGACCTCTGCAGCCGCACAGGCCTGACGCACGTCCTCTGCAGCAACACTCCCGGCAGGCGCGCCACGCTCAATCAGCGCGACGATCGACGGGTGCGTGAGCACGACGGGCGGGACCGAACGATGGTTCGAAGACACGAACACCTCTCGATTCAAACGGAACTTGGGCGCGGCGAGGCCCGGAGGCGTCAAGACCGCTTCGTCATTCTGCCACGGGTCCGGGCACCCGCCGACACGCGGGCCCCCCGTGACACCCCAAGGTCAGTTCTGGGCGTCGAGCTGGAGAACGAAGACGTACGGTGCCGAGTCACGCAGATCCATCACGCCCAGGAGGGTGTCGGCGTCGACCCGGCGGAAGACGTCGATGATCGGCAGGTGGTCATAGACCATCGCTGCGCTGACGACGCCGCGGTACTCGACGGCACGGAGGCGGGCGCGGTGCTTCTTCGTACGGAGAGCGACCTTCAGCGCACCGACCGCGCCCTGGGACCGGTCCACCACGGCCGACGGGATCCTGGGCGCGACGCCCAGCGGCATCTTGCGCGGCTCGACCGCGAAGATCTCACCGCCGCGATCGGTGAAGAGCAAGGGGTGCACCTGGTTGACGCCGTCGAACTGCTTGCCGTACCAGCCCGAGGCCTCGAGCAGTCCGTCCATCGGGTGCCCGGTCAGGAGCTCACGGCCCCGGTACCTCCCGCGCAGCTCGTCGCAGGTCACGGCGGGCAACGAGTCGAAGAACGCGAGCGCGGTCGCCGGGTCGGTCCCCTGCTCGAGCACGGCGAGCTCGTCGGCGGCGGACTTGTGAGCGGACTTGTTGCTGGTCATCGTCGATCTCCTGGAGTGCTGGTTGGTCAGACGGGCAGGCGCAGGGCGCCCGGTGCGGTCGCGGGGACGGCAGGCTTCTTCGGGGTCACCGCAGCAATGCGCTGGTAGGCCGTACCGAGCGCGGGCCGTGCGTCCTGCTCCCCCTTGTTGGGCCAGAACGCCATCGCTCGCTCGGCCTGGGCCGTGATCGTGAGCGACGGGTTCACGCCGAGATTGGCGGTGATGGCGCTGCCGTCGGCGATGTGCAGGCCCGGGTAGCCGTAGAGCCGCTGGTAGGGATCGATCACGCCGGTGTCGCGCGAGTCGCCGATCGTGCAGCCACCGATGTAGTGCGCCGTCGCCGGGATGTTGAAGATGTCCGTGGCCACGTTGCCGGGATCGGCATCGGCCTTGGCGGCGTACTCGCGGGCGATGTCGTGCGCCAGCGGGATCCAGTCGGGGTTCGGTTCACCCGTCCCCTGCTTCGTCGTGAGCCGGCCGCCCTTGCGGAACGAGGTGAGGGAGTTGTCCAGGGACTGCATCACCAGCAGGATCACCGACCGCTCCGAGGCCCGTCGCAGGTTCATCGAACGCAGCATGGTCAGCGGGTGCAGGACGACCGACAGGAGGAACCGCAGGAAGCGGAAGGCGCCACCGTCGATCATCGGAACCGTCTGCGCGAACAGCGAGTTCTGGCCCTTGCCGTAGGTGCAGACCTCGACATGGGTCTGCTCCTCGGGATGGATCGACGACGTGATCGCGACACCCTGGGCGAAGTCGAACCTGCTCTTGCTCTGCACCCCGATGATCGCCTCGGAGTTGCTGCGGGTCAGCTCGCCCAGGCGCGGCGAGAGCTCGGGCAGCGTGCCGTCCTCACGCAGCTGATGGAGCAGCTTCTGGGTGCCGAGCGCGGCCGCCGCGAAGACGACCTGCCGGGCAGTGAACGTACGGCGCCCCTTGCGCAACTTCCCGTTGGAGCGCTCGGTCTCGACGACGTAGCCGTCACCGTCCTTGCGGACGGACGTCACCGTGGTGAGCGCGTGCACCTCGGCGCCGTTGTCCTCGGCCAGGTAGAGGTAGTTCTTGTCGGTCGTGTTCTTGGCGTTGTGCTTGCAGCCGGTGAAGCACTCCGAGCAGTGGATGCAGCCAGCGCGGCGAGGACCTGCTCCCCCGAAGTACGGGTCGTCGACCTCGGTGCCCTCGTTGCCCTCGTTGAAGTACACGCCGACCTGGGTCCTGTGGAACGTGTCGGCCACGCCACGGTCCCGCGCGACCTGCAACAGCAGGTCGTCCTTGGGTCCGGTGCGCGGGTTCTCCACCACGCCGAGCATCCGCTTCGCCTGGTCGTAGTACGGCGCAAGCTCGTCGTGCCAGTCGGTGATGTGCGCCCAGGCCTTGTCGTCGTAGAACGCGGGCAGGGGTTCGTAGAGGGTGTTGCCGTAGATCAGCGAGCCGCCGCCGACGCCGGAGCCACTGAACACCAGGCACTTGCCGAGCAGGCTGATCCGCTGCGGTCCGGTCAGCCCGAGCCGCGGCATCCAGATCGACTTGCGCAGGTTCCAGTTGGTCTTCGGGAGGTTGTCGGCGTTCCAGCGCCGGCCGGCCTCGAGGACACCGACCCGGTAGCCCTTCTCGGTGAGACGCAGCGCGGTCACACTCCCGCCGAAGCCGGAGCCGACGACGATGACGTCGTAGTCGTACTTGTCAGACATCAGGAAACCGCCTCGTAGTCAGCAGGGTCGAACTTCGCCTGCGCCTTGTACTGGATGCCGAGCAGCGGCCAGTTGGTCGTGATGCGTCCGCTCGCCGTGCGGTACCACGACGAGCACTGGCTCCAGACGCTGTCGTTGAGCTTGGCCTGGATGCGGTCGTCGTAGGCCCGCTCCACATCGGCCCGGATGGCCATCGGCCGCCCGACCTCGGCGAGACGGGCGACGTACTTGCCCAGATAGGCCGCCTGGGCCTCGAGGAAGTAGATGATCGAGCCGCCACCCGTGTTGGTGTTCGGGCCGTACATGATGAAGAGGTTCGGGAAGTGCGGGACCGTCATGCCGTAGTAGGCGCGCGCACCGTTGGCGCTCCACTCGGCGTGCAGGTCGCGGCCGTCGTCGCCCTTGATCGACATCGGGGCGAGGAACTCGGTCGCCTTGAAGCCGGTGCCCCACACGATCGCGTCGACCTCGTGCTCCTGGCCGTCGGCAGTGACCACGGCATGCGCAGTGATGCCCGTGATCGGCTCGGTGACGACATCGACGTTGGGTTGCGCGAGGGCCGGGAGGTAGTTGTCGGAGAAGAGGATCCGCTTGCAGCCGACCGGGTAGTCGGGCCACACCTTCTCGAACAGTCCCGGCTTGGCCTCGGACTGCTTGCGCATGTGCCGCTTCGACCGCGCCTTGAGCAGAGCGGCCAGCGGCCGGGAGTAGACCCACGCAATGCTGAGGGTCTCGACGGCGCTGTACCAGGTGAGCCGTTCGGCACGCTCGGTGACCGGCAGCTTCTCGAACACCTTGTGGTGACGCTCACCGAACTCGCGGTCGGGCCGCGGGAGGAGGTAGGGCCCCGTGCGCTGGAACAGGCTCAGGTGCTCGACCTGCTTCTGGAGCTCGGGCACGAACTGGATGGCGCTCGCCCCGGTGCCGATGACGGCGACCCGCTTGCCGGTCAGGTCGACGTCGTGGTCCCACTCGGCGGAGTGGAAGCTGTCACCGGTGAACGTCTCGGCTCCGGCGATGTCGGGGATCGAGGGCCGCGACAGCTGGCCGACCGCCGAGACCAGCACGTCCACGACGACGGTCTCACCAGTGCTCAGCTCGACGGACCACTTCCCGGCGTCCTGGTCGAACGCGGCTGCGGTCACCTCGGTGCCGAACCGGATGTGGCGGCGGACGTCGTACTTGTCGGCGACATCGCGGATGTAGTCGAGGATCGCCGGCTGCCGGGAGAACCGGTGCGGCCAGCGCGGATTGGGCTCGAAGGAGTAGGAGTAGAACGGCGACGGCACGTCGCAGGCCGCGCCGGGATAGGTGTTCTCGCGCCACACTCCCCCGACGTCGTCGGCCTTCTCGAACACGACGATGTCGTGGAAGCCCTGCTTCTTCAGCTCGATCACGGCGGCAAGACCACCGAAGCCGGTGCCGATGACGGCGACGGACGGGTTCATCGATTGCATCTCAGGCTTCCTTGCGGGTTGCGGCGTCCGCGAGAACCACGCGGGCGCAGGTGACGGGATCGTCGTTGAACGGGAGGTGGCCGCAGCCGGCCAGGTCGAGGTGGCGGGCGAAGGGAAGGGCGGCGCGAGCGCGTGCGCTCTGCGTGCGATGGATGAGTACGACGTCACGGGTGCCCCACGCGACGGTCACCGCGATGTCGGGCAGCGAGCCGGGGTCGTCATCGACGCTCAGGTGGTAGTTCCCGAAGTCCTTGCGCGCGGCCGGGAACGCGGTGGCCGCCGCGAGTGCCGCCACGTCCGCTCGGGCGCTGTCGGGACTCACCTGCGTCGGGTGGCCGAACAACGAGCCGAGCAGGACTCCCCGTCCGGCGCGGTGCCCGAGCATCCGGCCCATCACCGGCTCGGCGACCACGGCAGCGGACCGGATCCCGGTGAGCATGGCCTGGGTCCAGCGCAGACCCGGCGTACCCCAGAAGCCGACCGGCGAGAACGCGGTGACACCCGAGGCGATGCCGCGGCGCCCGAGCTCGAGGCCGATGCCGCCGCCCATGGAGCTGCCGACGAGGTGGGGGCGGTCGATGTCGTTGTCGGCGAGCCACCCGGCCAGCCAGTCGGCGTACCCGCGCGGGCCCGGCCGGACGCCGTCGACCAGAGGTGAGGCACCGAAGCCGGGCAGGTCGACCGCGATCGTCTCGTGCTGCTCGGCGAGCTGGTCGAGGATCGGCTCGAAGCACTGCCACCGGCTGCCGATGCCGTGCACCAGGACGATCGGGGTGCCGGCACCGCGCCGGTCGTGGGAGATGCCGGCCATCAGTCGACCTCCAGTCCGAGGGTGTCGACCGCGAGGGCCGAACAGTGGGCGACGAACTCGTCGCGGGAGGTGTGGCGTGCGCCCTCGCTCCAGGCGAGGAACAGCGAGAAGATCGCAGCGGAGAAGCCGATCAGCGTCCAGCCGCCGGCGCCGCGCAGTTCCTGGGCTCGCTCCGGCAGCACCTGCTCGATCACGGTCAGCACGAACTCCGGCATGGCCGCCTGCGACCGCGGGCGCAAGGTGTTGTCGGCCGCCGACTCGCGAAAGAGGATGCGGCCCAGACGCGGGTCCTCCTCGACGACGGCGACGGCCGTGTCGAAACCGGTCCGGATGGCGCCGACCAGGTCGTCGCCCTGCACTGCCGCCGCCACGGCTTCGAGGATCGGCTCGCGAACCCGGTCGACCGTCTCGTCGTAGACCGCTTCGAGGAGTTCTTCGCGGGTGGCGAACAGGTCGTAGAAGTAGCGCGGTCCGACCGATGCCTCCCGGCACGCGGCCCGCATGGTCAACGCCGCGACGCCGTGGGTGCCCATCAGCTCCAGACCCGCCTCGACCAGGCGGTGGCGGCGGTCCGCCTCGCGGGCGTCGGGCGTCAGGCCCTGCCAGAGCCGACCCGCGGGAGCATCCGCGGCAGCGTCAGTGGCGGTCGTCACAGGGGGCATGGGACGACCGTACAGGAATCACGCGCTTCCCGGAAGCGGGTGATTCCTACTTTTTACCTTGCGGCTTTCGCGGCCGCCTTGACTTCCTTCTTGTGGTCGCGCACCTTCTGCAGCGAGACCGGGTCCACGACATCGGCCACGGACCGGTAGCCGTCGAGCGCGTAGTCCCCCGCGGCCTTCTCCCAGCCGACCGGCCGTACGTCGAGCTGCTTGGCCACCAGAGCGACGAAGATCTTGACCTTCTGCGCCCCGAAGCCGGGCAGCGCCTGGATCCGCTTGGCGAGGTCCTTGCCATCGGCGGCCTCGGTCCAGATCCGCGAGGCGTCGCCGTCGTACTCCTCGACGACGATGCGGGCCAGCTCCTGGAGCCGCGCAGCCATCGAACCCGGGAACCGGTGGATCGCCGGCGTGGTCGAACACAGCGCCGCGAACTCGTCCGGGTCAGCCGCCGCGATCGCCGCCGGGTCGAACGGACCGAACCGGCTGACGACCTTCTGCGGACCAGCGAAGGCATGTTCCATCGGGTACTGCTGGTCCAGCATCATTCCCACGAGAAGGGCGAACGGGTTGGTCGACAGCAGCTCGTCGGCTTCGGGGTTGTCGGTGATGTGGATGGCCATGGGGCCATCATTCCCCAACTAGGTTGTCCCCCGTGACCACGACCTTGCACATCCCTCGGCAGGCCCTCGGCCCGATCATCGCCGTCCACGTGGCCCTGTTCGCAGGCGGGGCGATCGCACTGTCGCTCGATCCGCCGCACCAGGGATGGGGCGTTTTCGTGTGCGTCGTCGCGTACGTCGCAGCACTGATCTGGGTGTGCCGCGCGAAGCGCCAGGCCGACCTGTTGGCGCTGGCGGTGTTCCTGGCGTTCGTGTCGCTCTTCCAGGTGTTGCCGGACTGGGTACTGGCCGACCTCGTCGGAACCCTGCGCTTCCCCGACACCGGCGGACCCCGGGTCGACGACGTGATCCCGCTCGCGATGGCTGCCATGTGGGTCGCTCCCCTGTTCGCCGCGCTCGCACTGAGCGGCGGTCGACCGGGACGTGCGGCCCTCCTCGCCGGCGTGATCTTCTTCGGCACCGAGCTCCTGGCGCCCACACTGGGCCTGTGGGAGCCGACGGGTGACACGAACCGTTGGCACGGAGTGGCGGTGTACGTCGTGCCGGCCGAGGCCGCGCTCGGGTGGGCCACGGCCAGCGCTTTCGCCCACGTCCGGCACAGCACGCTGGGAGTCCGCATCGGCGCTGCTCTCGCGGTGTCGACGTTCTACCTCGGCGCGCTCGTGCTGGCGCACTTCGTGATCGACGTGGCGGACTGGCGCATCACCACCTGACCCGTCGGTTCAGAGTGCTTCGAGACTCGCCATCAGGTGCGCCCGCACGGCGTCCCGTGAGGGGTGGGAGGCCTCGGCTCCCGGGATGGCCGCGACGAGAACCGTGCCGCGCAGGGTCGCCATCACGATCTGCAACAGATCGGGGAAGCCCGGCCGGGCGGCGTACGTCGGCAAGGCCTGTGCCGAGACGAACTGCAGGCCGGCCATGCCGGCCCCGACCAGCTCCGCCACGCGCCGGGCCAGGGCCGGGTCGGTGCGGGCCACGGTGAACAGCTCCAGCACCGCCGGCGTGACCGGGAGGTTGTGGATCTCCCAGAGCATGTCGAACAGCTCACCGGCGCGTTCGCGTTCGTCGTCCGACCTGACCCCCCGCTGGATGGCGTCGGCCATCAGCTGCTCGGTGAGCCGGACCATGGCGGCATCGACGAGTGCTGCCTTCGTCGGGAAGTAGTGCTGCTGCGCGCCCTGGCTCACGCCGGCCCGTTCGGCCACTCGGCGGGTCGTGGTCGCGACATAGCCGAGCTCTGCGAGGCACTCGATCGTGGCGTCGAGCAACTTCTCGGTCGTCGCCGTCCGGCGTTCGGCCTGGCGACGTGGCGCGGTCGAGGACGCGGTCGAGGACATGGCTTGATCGTGGTGCAGGTCTCGCAACTTTGCAAGTCAGGTGACTTGTCAGTCGGCTGACTGGCAACTACTGTCGACCCACCACACAGGAGGAGTCACATGAAGAACTTCCAGGATCGCGTCGTCGCCGTCACCGGTGCCGGATCAGGAATCGGCCGCGCACTGGCACTGCAGCTCGCGGACGACGGCGCCCGGCTCGCGCTCAGCGACTGGGACGCCGCCGGCCTCGCGGAGACCGAACTCCTCTGCAAGGAACGCGGCGCGACGCCGCACACGCAGGTCCTCGACGTGCGGGACCGGGCCGCCGTACATGCCTGGGCCGACGCCGTCGCTGCCCATTTCGGGTCGGTCAACATGGTGATCAACAACGCCGGCATCACGATCTTCGGCACCATCGAGGACAGCCCCTACGACGACATCGAGAAGGTCATCGACGTCGACTTCTGGGGCGTGGTGCACGGGACCAAGGCGTTCCTCCCCCACCTGATCGCCTCCGGTGAGGGTCACGTCGTGAACGTGTCGAGCATCTTCGGCCTGTTCAGCGTGCCGACCCAGAGCTCCTACAACGCGGCCAAGTTCGCCGTCCGCGGGTTCACCGAGTCGCTGCGCCAGGAGATGCTCGTGGCCGGCCACCCGGTCGGCGTCACCTGCGTGCACCCCGGCGGGATCAGGACCAACATCGTCAACAACGCCACGGCCAGCAACGACGGCGACACCTCCGGCCTCGCGCGACTCTTCGAGGAGAAGCTGACGCGCACCTCGCCGGAGACGGCGGCCCGGACGATCCTGCGCGGTGTGACGTCGCGGAAGGCGAAGGTCCTCATCGGTCCGGACGCCGTCGCGGTCGATCTCCTGGTCCGCGTCCTCGGTTCGGCGTACCAGCGCCCGTTCGCGGCGGTCTCGCGCCGCCTGACCGGCTCGCTGACCTCGAGCGCCACCAAGAAGAAGGTGTCGGCATGAGCACCAGCGACCTGGCCCCGGTCATCGAGCACCTGGCCTCCCCCCTCGACCTGCCCAACGGTCAGCGGCTGGCCAACCGGTTCATGAAGTCGGCGCTGAGCGAGTCGCTCGGCGACCGCGACGGCGGCCCCTCGGACCGGCTCGAGCGGCTCTACTCCCGCTGGGCGGACGGCGGCTACGGCCTCGTCGTCACCGGCAACGTGATGGTCGACCGACGGCACTTCGGTGAGCCCGGCAACGTCGCCGTCGAGGACGACCGACACCTCGATCGACTGCAGCACTGGGCCCGCGGCTTCCAGGACAGCGGCACTCCCCTGTGGATGCAGATCAATCACCCCGGCCGACAGGCCAACGCCCTCGTCACCCGGAACCGACCGGTCGCGCCGAGTGCGATCGCTGCGAAGATCCCCGGCGCCATGAAGCCGCGCGCACTGGACGATGCCGAGATCCGCGACATCATCGAGCGCTACGCCACGACGGCCGCGATCGCCGAAGCTGCGGGCTTCGACGGCGTGCAGGTCCACGGCGCCCACGGCTACCTCGTCACCCAGTTCCTCTCGCCACTCACCAACCAGCGCGACGACGCCTGGGGCGGCGACGCCGAACGACGGCGCCGGTTCGCGCTCGAGGTGGTCAGCGCGATCAAGGCAGCCACCCGACCCGGGTTCGCCGTCGGCATCAAGCTCAACTCGGCGGACTTCCAGCGCGGCGGCTTCACCGAGGAGGAGTCGCGCGACGTGGTCACTGCACTCGTCGAGCGCGGGATCGACATGATCGAGATCAGCGGCGGGTCCTACGAGGCCCCGGCGATGATGGGCGCGATGCGGGCGTCGACGGCTGCCCGCGAGGCCTACTTCCTGGAGTACGCCGCTTCGGTGCGGCATCTCGCGGGCGACGTACCGATCGCCGTGACGGGCGGATTCCGGTCCACCGATGCCATGGAGGCTGCGGTCGCTTCCGGTGACTGCGACATCATCGGGCTCGGCCGTCCGACCTGTGTCGTCCCGGACGCTCCCCGCTCCATCCTGGAGAACGGTCGGACCTCGCTGCCGACCGCACAGGTGCGCGCCGGCGCCCGCGCCGTCCTCGGTCGGGTCACCAATCTCCGGACCATGGACAGCGCGCTCGACCTGTCGTGGCACACCGACCAGCTGCACCGACTGGGCGCGGGCAAGGAACCCGACCTCGACCGTTCGTGGATCGAGACGGCGATCATGCTCGGCCTGCGCAACGGACCCGGCGCGTTCCAGGCCAAGCGCGGCTGAACCCGTCCCGGACCGGCCTCAGGCGTTCAGCGCGGCGATCCGCTCGAGGCCGGCCCACAGCACGTCCATCAAGCGCTCCACGAGCGTGTCGATGGACGTTTCCGGGTTGTGTCGCCACCACTTCGCTGCCTGCTCCGCTGCACCCGAGATGGCATGGGCATAGGTCATGGCGGCGTCCTCGGGGAGCTTCGGTGCCGCGGCTCTCAACAGCGCGGTGATGACCTCGACGGTCTGGTAGCGGAAGGCCGCGGCCGAGTCGGCGACCGAACCCGTGGCAGCGGCACCGCCGCCGAACAGCACGTCCCACTTGGAGCCGCCGTCGCGGACGAAGCCGAAGTAGGCGTGGAACCCGGCACGCAACTGCTGCTCCGGGTGGTCGTACCGAGCGGCGGCCGAGACCATGGCCTCGTCCAGCGTCTCGCGAGCGACCCGGACGCACTCGAGGTAGATCTCGTCCTTGTCGGAGAAGTACTTGTAGATCAACGTGCGCGTGACACCTGCCTGCCCGGCGATGTCCTCGACCGCAGTGCCCTGGAAGCCGAGCCGCGCGAAGACGTCCTCGGCGACGGAGAGGAGCTGGGCGCGGCGGGCCTCCGGCGCGAGCCGCCGACGGGTGGTCACGTCAGGCCTTCCAGTCGAGGAACACCCCGGCCGCGGCCACCGTCGCGAACCACCAGACGAACGAGAACACACCGAGGGGCACCAGCCGGTGCGGGACCGGCGTCCACCAGGCAAAGCAGGACAGCAGCATCAGGAGCCAAGTCAGCAGGAGCACGACGGCGACCCAGATCGGGACCAGCCAGAAGGCCACGCCGTAGAGGAACGCCGACGAGATGACCAGGCCGAGTCCGATGAACGGGGCCGACGAGATCTGCTTGCCCGTGGCGGGATCGATGACCACCGGACGGATCCGGCGGCGGCGGGAGAACGGCACCTAGCGACCGCTCACTCGGGCTCGGACCTGTCGTTCCAGACAGGGTCCTCGTCCCAGGCCTCGGTGCGCTCCGCGGCCTTCTCGATCGCGCGCGATGCCTCGGCCTCCGTGTCATAGGGCCCGAGACGGTCCTTGTTGGGACACCCTTCGGTGCCTTCGACGGTGTGATGGGTGAGGCAGAACCAATACGCCATGGTCAGAAACTACCGCGCGTGTCGTCAGCGGGTCATGTCCTGCAACATTCGTGTTACGAGACTTGAGTAGTGTCCGGACATGAGCACGATGTTCGAGGGCTACGGGACCAACGGACCTGCCTACGACGAGATGTTCGACGGCGAGCAGTTGCGACCGCCGTACCTGCGCATGCGCGACTCGCTCGACAAGATGAGCACGCCCGAGCTGATCAGCCGGGTCGAAGCGCTGCAGGCCAGCTACCTCGACCAGGGCATCACGTTCGACATCGGCGGCGAGGAACGGGCGATGCCGCTCGACATCCTCCCCCGCGTGATCGAGATGGACAGCTGGTCGGTGATCGAGAAGGGCCTGCAGCAGCGGGTCAAGGCGCTGGAGATGCTCCTCGCCGACGTGTACGACGCCGGGCACGTCTTCGACGACGGGGTGATCCCCCGAGCGGTGATCACCACCAGCTCGCACTACCACCGGCAGGCCGCGACGGTCCGGCCCGCCAACGGCGTCCGGGTGCACGTGTCCGGCATCGACCTGATCCGCGACAACCTCGGCGAGTTCCGGGTGCTCGAGGACAACGTCCGGGTGCCGTCGGGTGTGTCCTACGTGATGACCAGCCGGCGCGCGATCTCGGCCGCGCTGCCCGAGACCATCGCGCAGCACCGGATCCGCCCGGTCGCCAGCTATCCCCAGCGTCTGCTCGCGGCCCTGCGCGCCGCAGCACCGGCAGGCGTCGCGGACCCGACGGTCGTCGTCCTCACGCCGGGTGTCTACAACGGCGCCTACTTCGAGCACACCCTGCTCGCCCGGACGATGGGCGTCGAGCTCGTGGAGGGCCGCGACCTGGTCTGCAAGCGCGGCGAGGTGATGATGCGCACGACCAAGGGCCTCGCGCCGGTGCACGTCATCTATCGCCGGATCGACGACGAATTCCTCGACCCGGTGCACTTCCGCGCCGACTCGATGCTCGGCTGCCCCGGCCTGATCGACGCGGCCCGTGCCGGCAACGTGACGCTGGCCAATGCGGTCGGCAACGGAGTCGCGGACGACAAGCTCGTCTACACCTACATGCCCGACATCATTCGCTACTACCTCAGCGAGGAGCCGGTGATCCGCAACGTCGACACCTGGCGTTGTGGTGAGGCCGAGGCCCGCGAGGAGGTGCTCGACCGGATCGACGAGCTGGTCCTCAAGCCTGTCGACGGTTCCGGCGGCAAGGGCATCGTGATCGGGCCGCGAGCCACCCGCGAGGAGCTCGACGAGCTGCGCGGCAAGGTGCTCGAGGACCCGCGCGCCTGGATCGCGCAGCCGGTCGTGCAGCTCTCGACGGTGCCGACGTTCGTCGACGGCGAGCTCGGGCCGCGCCACGTCGACCTCCGCCCGTTCGCCGTCAACGACGGCAACCGCGTGTGGGTGCTGCCGGGCGGGCTGACCCGGGTGGCCCTCGGCAAGGGCGAGCTGATCGTGAACTCCTCGCGCGGCGGCGGCACCAAGGACACCTGGGTGCTGGCCGGGCCGACCAGCACCGAGGACGCGCAGTCGCAGTCCCAGTCGCAGGCCCAGTCGCAGTCCCAGTCATTGCCGCCGGCCACCGAGGAGGTGGAGTGATGCTCAGCCGGATCGCCGAGTCGCTCTTCTGGATCGGCCGCTACATCGAGCGGGCCGACGACACGGCCCGGATCCTCGACGTCCAGTCCCAGCTGCTGCTCGAGGACGGGTCGGTCGACGAGACCCAGACCTGCCGCGACCTGCTCGCGTGCATGGGCGTCGAGCCCGACAACGCCGCCGAGTTCGGCGTCGACATGTTCGGCGCGGTCACGATCGAGCAGGTGCTGCGCCTGCTCGCCTACGACCCTCAGTGCCCGAGCTCGATCGCAGCCATCCTGTCGTCGGCACGCGAGTCCGCACGCGGCGCTCGCGAGACGCTGACCGTGCCCCTGTGGGAGGTCATCAACACCACCTGGCGCCCGATCCCGACGGGACACTTCCAGACCTTCCGGCCGCCGTACGTCTTCCAGTGGGTGCGCGAACGCGCGGCCCTCATCATCGGCACCGCCGACGCCACGATGACGCGCGACGAGAGCTGGCAGTTCATCGTGCTCGGGCGCAGCATCGAGCGCGCCGACATGACGTCCCGGCTGGTCGCGACAACGGCGCTGTCCGGTGCCGCAGACAAGTGGACCTCGGCGCTGCGCGCTTCCGGTGCCTACGACGCGTTCCTGCGGACCTATCGCGGGATCGAGACCGACAGGGCAGCGGCCGAGTTCCTGCTGCTGGACCGGCTGTTCCCACGCTCGGTGGTGTTCGCCCTCAACCGGGCCGAGCAGGCACTCGACAACATCGGCGGAGACCCGCGACGGGCAGGTTTCCAGGACGAGGCGCACCGGCTGATCGGTCGGGTCCGGGCCGAGCTGGAGTACCGCTCACTCACGGACCTGGTGGCCGACGTGCCCGACGAGATGGAGCGGTTGCAGCGCACCTGCGCGGCAGCGACCGACGCGATCAGCCACCGTTACTTCGCGGGCGCCGAAGCCGTGTCGTGGAAGGGAGTCGGGGTCTGATGTCGATGCAACTGCGGATCGTGCACACGTCGACCTACGAGTACGACGGCCGGGCGGCCGCGTCCTACAACCAGGCCCGGATGACGCCCGTCACCACGCCCGAGCAGATCGTCGTCCACAACCGGCTCGAGGTGACCCCGAAGCCGTGGACCTACACCTACACCGACTACTTCGGGTGCCCGGTGACTGCGTTCGAGGTGGTCGACCCGCACGACGTGATGACGGTGACGGCGACCTCGACCGTGCAGGTGAACCGGGGCGGCTCCCCTGTCGCCACGACCCCTTGGTCGTCGTACGCCGAACGTGAGGTGAAGGATCGCTGGACGGAGTTCCTGGTGGTCTCCGACCTGGTCGCGCCGCCGGAGGACTTCGCGCAGCAGGTCAACCAGATCGGGGCCGCAGCCGGATTGCCCGGGACGGCCGCGCTCGAGATCTGTCGTCTGGTCAACGAACAGATCGGCTTCCGGCCCGGCGCCACCGACGTCGAGTCGCCCGGGGCGGAGGCGTGGGAGCAGCGCGCCGGCGTGGTCCAGGACATGGTGCACCTGGCGATCGGTGCCCTGCGCACCCTCGGCATCCCCGCCCGCTACGTCTCGGGCTACGTCCACCCGGTGGAGGACCCCGTCGTCGGCGAGACCGTCGCCGGCGACTCGCACGCCTGGGTGGAGTGGTGGGACGACGGCTGGCAGGGCTTCGACCCGAGCACGTGGACAGCGCCCGACAACCGCTATGTCGCGATCGGTCACGGCCGCGACTACACCGACGTACCCCCGCTGCGCGGGATCTACTCGGGCGCGAAGACCGCTCGCCTCAGCGTGACCGTGGACGTGACGCGCGTTTCCTGACGCGGGCCCGACTCAGCGGATCCGGTAGGTGGCCACGAACGCGACCCGCCCCTTGACCGGCTGCTCGGGCACAGCACCGACGGAGTACTCCTCGTACTCGGTGAACACCAGGCGCACCGGCGCGGAGGTGGTCGGAACCGTCGGCACCACGGTCCAGGTCGCCACACCGGCGGTGGAGACACTGCTCTTCATCACCTGCGGCAGGCCTTCGTTGATCCAGGCGGTGTCGGGGAAGTCGGTCGGGTTCATGCCCGGTCCGACCGTCTGCACCTGGCAGACCATCAGCGCTGGACCTGGATCACTGCCCACGTTGTCACTTCGGTCGACGTCTCGCTTGTACTCGGCGGGATTCGTCCTGTAGCTGGTGCCGGTGATCTTGACCGAGGTGAGCCGTCCCGACGTCTTGAGAATCGTGAGCGACCTGTCAGGGGCGAGCTGGGCCAGCTCGGCGAGGACGATGGGCGAGAGTCGCAGGTCGACGCCGCCCGCGCTGCCGAGCGGGTCGACGATCGAGTTGGCCTGGAAGCGTGCCAGCGCCAGCTGCACGAACGGCGTGTACGGCTCGGGGGTCTGGTCGGTCGAGTCGATCGCGATGTCGCAGTACCAGAGCTGGCGCTCGGCGTCGTACTTCGGCACGTGGACGGCGGCACCCAGGTCGGTGGCCCCGAGCTCCGGGACCCGCAGCCCCGTCGCCAGCTTCCTGGTGGCGAGGGAGAAGTTGACCGGCTTGAGGATCTTGCGGGTCGCGATGCCGGGCGAGTTCAGCGTGCTGAGTCCGCTCTTGCCGCTCCACTTCGTGTCGCCCCAGACCGGATCCATCCCGATCAGGCTGACATAGCTGTGCAGGGGTGTCATCGCGTCGGGCTGCACCGTTCCGGGCGGGCAGATGACGGCCAGTTCCTCGCCGTCACCCGAGCTGAACCACGGGCGACCCAGCCAGACGCGCAAGAGGTTGCCGGTGCGCTTGTTGGTGTCCTGGGAGGCCGACGTCACCCACCGTCCCCACTGGTAGGCGGGCAGCACGTACTCGATCTGCGGCGCTGCGGGCCGCGCCGTGGCGAGGATGTTGATCGTGGTCGTCGTCGCTTCGCTCGCTGGCACCTCGGTGCTGAACCGGCTGATCGGCCCCCGCACGAAACGGGCGATCATCTGCCTGCCCGTGGGAATGTCCGAGTCGGTGGTCAGACTGACCTGACCGGGCGACGGGGAGTTGATGGTGAAGTCCCGACCCTCTTCGTAGGTCGTGCCGTCAGCAGCATCGATGATCGTCGTGTGGCCAGAGACGATGGCGACGTCGGCCAGCTGGATCGTGCGCCACGGCGGGAAGTTGAAGGCGTTCTCCTCCCCGAACTCCTCGACGAACGGGCTGACCGCCTCGAGCGAGTAGCTGATCATCCGGTGTCGCGTGTCGTGGAGTTCGTGCGTGCCTTCCTGACGGTCCAACGGGTCGCGAGTGACGCCGGTCGGCACCCCGCTGGCACTGGCCACCGGGTAGGCCACCTGGTCGAGATGGTTGACCGGGAACGAACAGGGCAGCGCCGCGAGCGTCTGTTGGCGCGGCCCCGGCTCGTCGACCGGATCGATCCATTCCTTCCAGTTGGCGATGACGTTGATCCGACCGGTGCTCCGGCCCGAGGCAAGGATCGCCGCGGTCAGGACGGTCGCCGTCTCCCCCGGCTCGCGGTTCTCGGACAGCATCGCGAAGGAACCCGAAACCTCTGCACCCGTGGCGTCGGTCCTGGTCGCCTGCGAAACCTGCCACGTCGGCCGCAGTAGCGGTCGTCGCACGGCATGCACGAGCTCGATCTCGATCGAAGGGGTGATCATCCAGTGCAGACCCGCGGCCACCCGCTTCTTCAGGTCGCTGATCTGGGTCGTCGACAGGCCGTAGCCGGGGGCCGCCTGCAGCAGCCACTGCCAGATGCCCATCCGGTCGACGTCGGACGTCGGTCCGACCCCGCCCGTGCCGAGGAAGGAGCGCAGGGACGTCCGGACGACCGAGGCCTTCGGCAGGTAGACCGTCAGCTCCTGGTTGCGGCCGATCGTCGAGACGACGTGCTGGTAGGCCGCCGCGGTCGTGACGTTCCGCGGTTCGACGAGGCGGATCCGGTTGGCCACCACGGTCTCGAAGCCGCCCGTGACGTTCCAGGCCATTCGCGCCGTTCCACCCGGGATCTTCTGCGTCGCTACCGTCGTGACACCGAACGGGAGTCCGTAGAACACCACGCCCCGCGACAACGGGTCCGGCAGGTAGGGGATCGTCACGAACGCGTCCGGATACACCAGCTCCTGTGCACCGGCGGCGTTCAGCGGGCTCGACTCGTCGGGGTGGAGTCGATTCGCGTCCGGGTTGTTCAGCAACTGGCCGTCTCGTTGCTGCAGGACCTCGTAGAGCTCCGCCGGAGACCGGCCGTCATTGAGTGCACCACACTGTTCGACCATCAACTGCCCTGCGTTGGGCGTCACCAGGTGGCGGTAGGTTGCCACGGCGTTGCCGGGAATCTGGTCGTAGTCGCTGCGAATGACCATCCGCAGCACCGACGAGGCCGGGGTGGCGTCTTCACGCTTCAGCACGACCGGAGGAGGGACGGGCTCGTAACGGTTGTACAACGTCAGCGCCGTCGATGCGCGGGCGTCGGTCGCGTTGTTGGTGAAGACCTCGCCGTTGCCGGCCAGATCAGCGGCGCGAGCCCGCACACGGTACGCGCGTCCGAACCGGAGCCGCGGAAGCCCCGGTAGATTCGCCGAGGGCCGCGGCACGCTGGTCTCGATACCCACCTTGATCGCGGTCTCGTTGGCGGTGCTGACCGGGTCGACCAGACCGCTGTTGTCCCTGGCCAGCTGTCGTCCGATGCGGGGTGCGACCGCGCTCCAGCCGCTCCACTTGGCCAGCACCTCGGGGACCATGACGTCCGGCAGCGGCGCGCCCTGACCGTCCGAGGTGACCGCCAGGGACACGGCCCCCTCGTCATCGATGGTGAACACGGGCCGCCCCGGCGCGCGGTAGGTCACCGAACGCATGCACAACGGCGACCACTTCTTGACCGTGTCGTCCCAGATGTCGAGGTAATAGCCGCGCGTGACGTCCTCGGCCTCCAGGATCGGCGACTGACCCGTCGCCAGAGCAAGGTTGAGGGTGCGCTGGCGTGTCATCTCGGCGCGGAGGCTGGCTGCCTTGCCGGTCTGGAAAAGGACGATCCCCTCCGAACGCAGGGCGGGCAGGGGTTGCGTGTCCGGAGAGGACGGCGAACTCCACTCGGAGGCGGCCGAACGCTTCACGGTGGAGGCCGTCGACAGCAGCTTGAGCGCGGCGCCGTCCAGATCGACGTCGGAGACAACGTAGCGACTGTCAGCGAGATTGAGCCGGCCACCGGCGAACAGCGGGTCCATGGCGCGCGGAGCCGCCTTGAACGCCGCGGGCACGAACCGGATCCGGGGCGAGACGACCCGGGTCCGGTTCATGGGCTGGTCGGTCGGGCCGGTCGGTATCCGGAACGCCAGATTGTTCAGGGTCGGAACCACCGAAACGGTGCTCAGGTTGGTGTAGCCGGGAGGGAGGGGGATCAGTAGGTCGAACACCAGCCCGAGTCTGCGCAGCAGCCCGGGGTGGGCTGCCAGTGCAGCGATGCCCTGGTGGAAGTCGAAGTCCGGCCGCTTGGGAGCCGGTACCGGCGCGCCCTTCGGCCTCGGCCGGTGCAGGATCTCGACCTGGGTCAGGTCGCTGCCGACGTCGCTCAGCGCGTAGTTCTTCGGCGGAATGAAGGTGCCCGTCCCGAACAGGTCCTGGACCTTGTCGAGGAGTCGGGTGTGCACCGGGTCGTCGGGGTCGATGGCCGCGAAGGACCCCAGCGCATTGCCGGCGAGCAGGGCCTTCGAGCTCGGGAAGTCGAACTGGTTGGCGAGACCGAACGAGGAGTACAGACCTCGGAGGTAGGTCCGCACGTTCGACGCCGGGAAGGACCGGAGCTTGCGACCCTCGAAGCTCGAGAAGCCGAAGGGCTTGACCGGGCACGAGCTCGTGAAAATGGTGTTCCAGAGCAGGACGTCGGCACCGCCACTGACGATCTCGGCCGGCTGGAGCGTCCCGGTGCCGAAATCCGCCGAGAAGGTAGCCCGGTTGGCGGTGGTCCCCCAGAACATGACGTCCTGGAACGCCTGCAGCGTCGGGGCAGGACCGTCGGCATCGGTCTCGAGACGCATCGACACGTGGACCGACAACCGCAGTCGATTGTCGCTCGTCCGACCGTTGGGCAGGGGGGTGAAGACCAGGTTCTGCGTGCGCACTTCGGATGCTCCTTGCTCTCGCCCGGACTCAGGCGAACGCGGCCAGGTATCGGTCGAAATCGGGGCTGGAAACCATGTCACCGAACGTCGGGTCCTCGCCGCCGGCGAACTCCTTGTGCACCGAGAAGGAGACCGTCCCGCCGATGAACGCGACGTGCACCTCGACCTCGACCTCGACGTCGCCGTACACCCGCTCCTGACCGCCGCTGTCGGCGTAGGTGAGGCTCATGTTGAACGTGACGGATGCACCGACAGGACCGATGTTCAGCTCGCCATGGGCCTTGAGGAAGCCGGTCAACTCGCAGGTCTGGCTGCCCGGGCCTCCGTCGCCCGACCCGATCGCGAGATAGATGCCGGCCATGATCTCGATCGCAGCCGTCGCGACGACGACGTCGATCTCGATGTGCCCGCCGAACTCGAGCGAGATCTCGAGCAGCTCGACACCGTCAGAGCCGACGGCCAGCGCGACGTGCCCACCACCGGCAAAGATCATCACGGCGATCACGAAGGGCTTCTCGCGGCTGCAGAATCCGAACCGCACCCGGACCGGGGCACCGGAGAACGGGATCTCAACGGCAGCCGAGAACGACAGGTTCGACAGGCTGAACGCCCCGATACCGATCGACGGCAGCGCCAGCGAGACGCCGGCCGTCACCCCTGTCGGACTGAGGGTGATGGCCGGCCCGTTGTCGCCCAGACTCAGGAAGTCCTCGAGGGCGTTGACGAAGGTCAGCGGTCCGCCGAAGACCACGGACTGGATGTCACATTTCACGGTCGGCTTGGCGCCATTGCGCGACCGGAACGAGAACTCGCGGAAGTCGAGGATCAGGAACGGGGTTCCGCCGAACATGTTGAGCTTGAAGTTCCGCAGGCTCCCGGTGACCTCGGACGTCGGGGGCGAGCCGTCGCTGGGCGTGAGGAAGGACGCGTGCAGGCGCAGGCTGGTGGCGTTGGCGGCACCAGCCACACCGCGCCGCTCGAAGATCGGCGACGTCGTGGGAAAGCTGACGACCGTCGGAGCCCAGTCAATCGTGGTGAGCAGCGTCGGCTTGGTCGGGTCGTCACCCGTGTTCAGGGTCTGGATGTCTGGCGTGTCCCCCAGCGCACCCGGACCGCCCTTGATGATCGAGGCCAGGTCCAGGCCCCCCAGCAGGCGGGCGTCCTTGAAGAATGCGGCGGGGTCGAAGTCGTTCGCCTTGAACCTGTCGACACCGCCCGACCCGTCCAGCGCGTGGGCGCCGCCGACGACACCCTTGTTGCGCGAGATCCCGCCCACGCTGAGATCAGGAGTGAAGACACCTGGGTTCTTGCCGGCATCACCGCCGGCGAACGTGAGCGGCTGTCCGTCGACCAGGAGGAAGACCGAGCGCGCGTCCGGGCCGTCGTCTCCACCGAACCCGTCCCTGACGTACGACGTCCCGTTGACCACCACGTCGTCGAACCAGACCTTGCTCGTTGCGCCGGGCGTGACGGCCTGGACCGCCGGGATCCTGGCCTGGCCAGAAGACATGGTCGGGTTCGCCCGAGGTTGGTCGAGCGCCTGGAAGCTGGTGTCCACCGGCGTGGTCATCGGTGCCGTGAGACCGAAGCTCATCGATGCGAAGCGAAGCGACGTCTCCCCCGGCTTCCTGCTGCGGGCCACGGCGATGGAGGCGTCGTGCAGTTTCGCCGTCCGCAGCGGATCCCCTTCAGGGAGCTTGTTGTACGCGTCGATGATCAGCGGCATCATCCCGGTCTCGTTGCCGAGGCTCCCGTTGTGCAAGCCGTTCCCACCGCTGGGCGGGGGCCTGAACGCGGCGGCGTTGGTCACGAAGGCCATCGGCACCGTGAACGACACCGGCTGGTTCTCCCAGTCCCACGCGGTCACCGAGAAGTGGAACGGCACGCCTCCGGCCAGACAGAACGCCGAGCCCGAGACGACGTCCGAGCCGTCAGCGAGGTCGTAACGCCGGAAGGTGAGGTTGGGGGTGGTTCGCGTGTTGATGCGGACGTGGCGGAACGGGAAGTTCCGGCCGTCGTACTTGTGGAAGGCAGTGCCGCCCCCGTCGCCGTACGTCTTGTCCGCGCGACGCACGACGATGTACTCACGCTGGCGCAGATTCGCGACCGGGACGCCGGTCGGGCTGGCCTCGAAGCGTCGCTGCGTCTCCTTGATCAGGGCGGCAGGGTGACCGAACGGCAGGAGATAGCCGAGGTAGGTGACGACGACATGATGGTCGCGTCCCTGCGTGGACTGGTGGATCCAGCTGCCGACGTTGACGCCGTTCGCCGGATCCACGCCCGGCTGGTCCGGGATGATGTTCTCCGAGGGCGGGATCCAGGAGCCGTGCAGGTCCAGCCATGCGCCGCCGGACGTCAGCATCAGCCGACGTGCCTGGGCCGGCGTCGGCGTGTAGCCACCGGTCACCTTGTCCGAGGTGAGCCGGACCAACGCCCAACGGTCGTCGATGCCCAGCGGCAGATCGAAGTAGTGGGAGTCGGTGTCAAGATTCCCCGGGTCGGCGGTGCGCGAGAAGTTGTTGCTCCACACCGCGTTCACCTGGGGGGCGGCCTTCGGGTACTCCGCCAGGGGAATGGTGTTGCCCTCCTCGTCGACGGTCGCGGCCAGCCGGGTCTGCCAGAGTTCGGTGCGCCCGTCCTTCGTCACGGGCGTCACGCTGTGTTTCCAGCCGTCGACCGCGGTCGGTGAGAGTGCCATGCCGTAGGGCGCACCGATCGAGGTCTCGAAAGGCGCCGGTCCGCTGTAGGCGTTACTGGTGATGCCTGCCGTCGTGAGCTGGTCGAACAGGCGCCAGTCGAGCAGGCCCGGGACGCCGTTCGCTGTCTTGAGCGCCGGCCGCAGAGTGGCGAACCTCGTCGGGATCTCGAAGGCCAGGCGGGTGGGGATGTTGGTGACGAAGGCGCGCGCCCGGTTGCCGGTGATGTCCTGGTTGGGCACGGGGTCGTACGACGTACTGCTGGGGGAGATCGTGTCGACTGCCTGCTCACCGATGGACTGCGGGGGGAAGTCGACGACGAGGACCCGCGGGCGGGTGGGCGCGATCGTGCGCAGGTAGGCCTCACCGGTCACCGGCTTGAAGATGGCCATGTTGTAGATCCGGAAGCGCAGAAGCATGGCGTCCTCGTCGCGCACGACATCGAAGGTGACGTCGGCATCGGTGATGCTGTTCCACTCCGCGACGTGCTCGACGCCTGTCAGTGACGTGACACCGTGGTCCGCCGCCACGGCGGCGACGCCCGCCGCGGCCGAGGCAGTGACGATCAGCCGACGCCGGGTGATCCCGTCGACCACCGACCACGCGGAGGAGGGCGCCTGCGGTGTGTCGTCCTGTTCCTGCATGGTTGCTCCTTCTCCGGTCCGGCTCAACTGCCGGTGCCGGTCACCTTGACCTTCGGGAGGTCGACGCACAGCGCGAGTTCGTCGTTGCAGAGGGTGACGGTCAGCAGCCCGGTCTGGGCACCGGTCCTCGTCGGGTCGAAGTTGACCGGCAGCGAGCACGGACTGGCGCTGGTGACGCACTCCCCCGCATTGAAGTCACCGCTGGGGTCGCTGAAGCCTGCCGACGGGTACCAACCCGGGTCGTGCCTGACAGCGACGTACTTGGTGGCCCGTGCCCCCACCCGGACGGTGCCCATCGCCAGGCTGGTCACGTTGAGCGAACCCGGCGCAACCGCCGTCCCGCTCAACGCCACCTGGTTGGTGCCGACGCAAGCCGTCGAGCCGCTCCACCAGGGCGGCACCGGCGCACACAGGTCCATGCTGAGGGACGCTTTCGTCGCGCCGACCGCGACCGGCCGGTACGACGCGGTGAACGTGCAGGTCTGGGGCCCCGGGCCCGAGCAGTCGCTGAGCGGGGTGAGGGAGTAGGGCGTGTTGGCGCCGAACAGCAGTCCGACGTGCCAGTCGCCGAGGATCTTGAGAGTGATGACCTTGGAGACGGTCGCGCCGACGTGAATCGTGGTGCCGAAGGCGAGCGAGGTCGGCGACAGCGAGCCCGGTGCCGTGGAGGTACCGGTCATCGGGAGTGACTTGTCGAGACAGACTCCCTCCTCCCGACACACGCTGACCACGAGGGTGTCGCCCTGAGGACCAACATCGTTGCCGTTGTAGCTCAGCGTGAGTGCGCACCTGACCGGTCCGACCTGGTAGCAACCGGCGCCGAATCCCGACACCGTGAACGGGCTCAGATAGCCCACCCGACCCGTCGGGACCGCGTCAGCGACCCATCTGCCTGCATCCGGCGTGACCGTGAGGGTCTTCAACTGCGGCACTCCGGCGGCGTGGGTGCCGAAGGCGATGCTGGTCAGGCTGAAGGTCGCCGGGAAGACTCCGGTGCCCGTGACCGGGACGGGATAGGTCGTGCAGGCCCCGGCAAGGATCGGACAGACCACGATCTTCAGGCTCGACGAGGACACCACCGCCGCGCCGGGCTGGAAGACCTCGGTGATCGTGCACTTCGTCGAGACCGTCACGCTGGGGGCACCGCAGTTGCTCGCGGTCGTCGCCTGGAATGGTCCGGCCGGGCTGTGACTCACGGAGGAGACCCGGTATCCCCTGTTCACGGTGACTGTCTCGACAAGGGACTTGCTGGTCCAGACCTTGACACTGCCGAAGCTCAGGCTCGTCGGCGACAAGGTCGCGGTCGCTGCGACGGCAGGCCCGTTCGGCACGGCCACGGCCGCCGCCAGAGCCACCGTCAGCGCGACCAGGCCCGAACGCCACCGCCGCACCGCGCGCGCGCGACGCCCCGAACGTGGCTGCGGTGCTGACATGGCGGGTCCTCCGTGACCTGGAGCAGGGTCAGTGCCCGCCGCGAAGCAGGCACCTCGAGCGTGACAGCCCGACCTTGCGAGATCCTTGCGACCCGCGAAACCCCCGCAGCGCCGACTCCGCACTAGGGTGAGCCCCGGACAGGCTGGTCGGGCGACCGCGTGATCTCCGCCGTGAGGCGACAGGTCCCGAGGAAAGTCCGGGCTCCACAGAGCAGGGTGGTGGGTAACACCCACCCGGGGTGACCCGCGGGAAAGTGCCACAGAGAACAGACCGCCGGCGATCTTCGGAGAACCGGTAAGGGTGAAACGGTGGGGCAAGAGCCCACCAGTGCACCGGGTGACCGGTGCAGCTAGGCAAACCCCACCCGGAGCAAGACCAGACAGCACGCGTTCGAGGGCTGCTCGCCCGAGCGTGCGGGTAGGTTGCTGGAGGCTGTCGGCAACGGCAGCCGTAGATGGATGGTCGCCCCCTGGCAACAGGGACAGAACCCGGCTTACAGACCAGCCTGTCCCCCAGTTCCGCCGGGCGATGCACAGCCATGTCTTGCGACCATTACCCTAGGGGGGTATGGTTTCCAGCATGACCGAGGCCCAGCAGCACAGCTACATCGCCAACAACACCAAGGCGGACTACCTGAAGCGGCTGCGCCGCATCGAGGGGCAGGCCCGCGGCCTGCAGCGGATGGTCGAGGAGGAGAAGTACTGCATCGACATCCTGACCCAGGTCTCGGCGATGACGAAGGCACTCGAGGCCGTCGCTCTCGGGTTGCTCGACGAGCACATGGCGCACTGCGTCGTGAACGCAGTCGCCGCCGGCGGCGACGAGGCGCAGATCAAGCTCAAGGAAGCCTCCGACGCGATCGCCCGCCTCGTTCGCTCGTGACATCCGCACCCCGCGCCAGAACTCCGGAAAGGAAGCAGCCATGACCCGGACCGCCACCTACACCGTCACCGGCATGACCTGCGGCCACTGTGTCGCCTCGGTCACCGAGGAGGTCCAGGAGATCCCCGGCGTCCAGGACGTCGCGGTCGACCTGCCGACCGGTGCCGTCACCATCACCAGCGCCGAGATCCTCGACGAAGCCGCAGTCCGGGCCGCCGTCGAGGAAGCCGGCTACCAGATCGCATGAGCACCCCCATCAAGGTCGGCGGGTTCCTGGTCGCGATCGCCGCGATCTTCGGGCTCGCGCTCGGCATCGGCCGGGCCGTCGGGCCGGTGGACGACGAACCCGCTGCTCACGACGACGCGCACACCTCCGGCGACGGGCGCGTGCACCTCACCCCCGCCGAGGACGGCGGCGCCGAGATCCCCGGAGGACTCATGGTCTCCCAGAACGGCTACACCCTCGGCCTCGCCGAGCCGCGCTCGCCCGCCGGACAGGACCGACCGGTCGCCTTCACGATCACCGGACCGGACGGCAAGCCGGTGACGTCGTACGACGTCGAGCACGAGAAGCAGCTCCACCTGATCGCCGTACGGCGCGACTTCAGCGGCTTCCAGCACGTCCACCCCGTCCTCGACGAGGAGTCCGGGGTCTGGTCGATCGACCTCGACCTCACTCCCGGGACGTGGCGACTCTTCGCCGACTTCAAGGCGACCGGTGCCGACGCGCTCACCCTCGGCACGGACCTCGCCGTCGAAGGCGACCACCGACCGGCCAGCCCCGCGGCCGAGAACCGCACCGCGACGGTCGACGACTACGAGGTCACCCTCGAGGGAGACCTGACGGCCGGAGCTGACGCCCAGCTCACCCTGAGCATCACCCGGGACGGCGAGCCGGTCACCGACCTCCAGCCCTACCTCGGCGCCTACGGTCACCTCGTCGCCCTGCGCGACGGCGACCTCGCCTACCTGCACGTCCACCCCGACGGCGAGCCCGACGACGACACCACGGAACCCGGCCCCGACGTGGTCTTCCACACCGCTGTCCCCAGTGCCGGGACCTACCACCTCTACCTGGACTTCCAGCACGACGGTGTCGTGCGCACGGCGGCATTCACCGTCAGTGCCGATGGCGCGGGCGACGCAGGGCAGCCCGGCGACGAACACGGAGAGACCAGTGGACACGCACACTGAGTCCGAACGGCAGGTCGAGCTCGGTCTCACCGGGATGACCTGCGCGACCTGCGCCCACCGGATCGAACGCAAGCTCAACAAGCTCGAAGGTGTCAGCGCCACGGTCAACTACGCCACGGAGAAGGCGAAGGTCACCTTCACCGCCAGCGTCACTCCCGCGGACCTGGTCGCGGCCGTCGAGCAGGCCGGGTACGGCGCCCGCCTCCCCCAGCCACCTTCCGCGGATTCGGGCGAAGCAGCAGGCGAGACCCCCGAGGAGGACGCGCTCCAGCTGCTGCGGCAACGACTGGTCATCTCGGCGGCGCTGACCGCGCCGGTGATCGCGATGGCCATGGTCCCCGCCCTGCAGTTCACGAACTGGCAGTGGCTCTCGCTGACCCTGGCCGCCCCCGTGGTCGCGTGGGGCGCCTGGCCGTTCCACCGAGCCGCGTGGACCAACCTGCGCCACGGCACCTCGACCATGGACACGCTGATCTCCCTCGGCACCCTCGCCGCGCTCGGCTGGTCGCTCTACGCCCTGTTCTGGGGCACCGCTGGCACCCCCGGCATGACCCATCCGTTCGAGCTGACCGTCGAGCGCAGCGACGGCAGCGGCAACATCTACCTCGAAGCCGCAGCGGGCGTCACCACCTTCATCCTCGCGGGCCGTTACTTCGAGCAGCGGTCCAAGCGACGGGCCGGCGCTGCACTCCGCGCGCTGCTCTCCCTCGGGGCGAAGGACGTCGCCGTGCTCGGCCCCGACGGCACCACCGAGACCAACGTGCCGGTCGAGCAGATCGCGGTCGGCGACCTGTTCGTCGTACGCCCGGGCGAGAAGATCGCCACCGACGGCGTGATCGAGCGCGGTACCTCTGCGGTCGATGCGTCGATGCTCACCGGGGAGTCCGTGCCGGTCGAGGTCGGCCCCGGCGACGCGGTGGTCGGCGCGACGGTCAACGTCGGCGGCCGCCTGGTCGTCCGAGCGACCCGCATCGGTGGGGACACCCAGCTCGCACAGATGGCGCTGCTGGTCGAGGACGCCCAGAACGGCAAGGCGCAGGTACAGCGTCTGGCCGACCAGATCTCCGGCATCTTCGTCCCGATCGTGATCCTCCTCGCGGCCGGCACGCTCGGCTTCTGGCTCGGCACCGGCAACGGCCTGGCGACCGCCTTCACCGCGGCTGTCGCCGTGCTGATCATCGCCTGCCCCTGCGCCCTCGGCCTGGCCACGCCGACCGCACTCATGGTCGGCACGGGTCGCGGCGCGCAGCTCGGCATCCTGATCAAGGGCCCGGAGGTACTGGAGTCCACCCGCACGGTCGACACCGTCGTGCTCGACAAGACCGGAACGGTCACGACCGGGAGGATGACCCTGCGCGAGGTGATCGCCGCCGACGGCGAGAACGCCACGGAGATCCTGCGGTACGCCGGCGCTCTCGAGGACGCCTCCGAGCATCCGATCGCCCGGGCCATCGCCGACGCAGCCAGGGACGAGAGCGGGTCACTCCCCCAGGTCGAGGACTTCACCAACGTCGAAGGACTCGGCGTCCAGGGCGTTCTCGTCGACGGCACCGACACCAGTGCGAGCCACGCCGTACTCGTCGGACGCCCGCAACTGCTCGCCGAGTGGTCCCAGCACCTCACTCCCGAGCTGCAGACGTCGCTCGAGAACGCCCAGTCGACGGGCGGCACGGCGGTCGCGGTCGGCTGGGACGGCAAGGCGCGCGGCGTCGTCGTGGTCGCCGACGCGGTCAAGCCGACCTCGGCCACCGCGATCCGTGAGCTGCGCGCACTCGGCCTGCGACCGGTGCTCCTCACCGGTGACAACGAGGCCGTGGCGCGGACCGTCGCCGCAGAAGTGGGTATCGACGAGGCCGACGTGTTCGCCGACGTGCTGCCCGCTGACAAGGTCGCCGTGGTCAAACGGCTCCAGGGCGAGGGCCGGGTGGTCGCGATGATCGGCGACGGCGTCAACGATGCCGCAGCCCTGGCGCAGGCCGACCTGGGCCTGGCCATGGGCACCGGCACGGACGTGGCGATCGAGGCGAGCGACCTCACCCTGGTCCGCGGCGACCTGCGGGTGGCAGTCGACGCGATCCGCCTCTCCCGCAGGACCCTGACGACCATCAAGGGCAACCTGTTCTGGGCATTCGCCTACAACGTCGCCGCCCTGCCGCTGGCTGCCGCTGGCCTGCTCAACCCGATGCTGGCCGGTGCGGCGATGGCCTTCTCCTCGGTCTTCGTGGTCTCCAACAGCCTGCGGCTGCGCGGATTCAAGACGTCGGCGTCTCACGACTGAGCCTGGACGCCGGCGGTCCACTGCAGACCGCGGGGACCCGGATGGCCACGAGGCCTTCTACTGTGGGGCCCATGCTCTACGAGGTCCTCCACGCAACCGTCCCTCCCGTGGCGCGGGCGGTGTGGCGGCCGACGGTCGAGGGCATCGAGAACGTTCCGATGTCGGGGCCCGTGCTGTTCGCCAGCAACCACCTCAGCTTCGCCGACAGCGTGGTGATCCCGATCGTCGCGCCGCGCAAGGTGGTGTTCCTGGCCAAGGCGGAGTACTTCACCGGCGCAGGCATCAAGGGTCGGCTGAGCAAGGCATGGTTCGAGGGACTCGGGATGGTGCCGGTGGACCGCAGCGACACCCGGGCCGCGCTCAACTCGCTCGACATCGCCCTGGAGGTCCTGGGACGCGGCGACGCGTTCGGCATCTACCCGGAGGGCACCCGGTCCCGCGACGGCCGGCTCTACCGCGGCCGGACCGGCATCGCACAGCTCGCTCTGACTGCCGGCGTCCCGGTGGTGCCCGTCGGCCTGATCGGCACTGCCGACCTGCAGCCGGTCGACAGCAACTGGCCGCGCCGTGCGAAGGTGACGATCCGTTTCGGCAAGCCGATCGACTTCACGGGCCGTTTCGACGGCGTGGCTCCCGGCAAGGCACGCCGCGAGGCGACCGACGAGATCATGGATGCGATCCATGCGCTCACCGGGCAGGAGCGCTCCCCCAGCTACAACGAACGCCCCGTCGAAGCCTGACCCTGCGCGGAGTTGCTCAGAACCCCGCGCAGGCGCTGTCGTCGAAGTGACCCGGCGTCGACGGGTACGGGCTACCCGTTCCGTGGCCCTTGCCGTCCGCCGTGTTGACCAGGGCCAGCTCGTCGTACGCCGACGTCCCCGGCGTGAGCACGTCCGCGCCCACGCCCGGTCGCCCGGCACCGTTCCCGGTCGCCCAGCCCTGCAGGAAGGACAGGACGGCCGGCGACGGTGCCCGAAGGTCGTTGAACCCGCCGTACGCCGAGTTGCAGTGCGTGTACAGGTTGTAGACGCCGTTCCAGTCGAACAGCCGGTCGCCCGGGTTCGGCCCGTTGGTGGCCTGGTCGGCCTGCATCACGTCGCGGTCCCAGCCGCCGTAGATCCAGTCGACACCCTGGCGGTGCTGGTTGTTGGCAAGCGTCGCCGGGGTTGCCGCGACGTCGTCGGAGCGGTCGGTCATCTCGAACCACGAGCAGGGGTCGGTGGTGCCGTCCTTCTTCGTGGTCACCGGCGCGGTGCCCGTGGTGCAGGTCCGACCGGCGAAGTTGCCGCCCGTCCCGTAGACCCCGCGCGGACGCCAGTCGACGATGTCGTCGTTCTTGCCGCCGGCCACGTGGTCGATGAACTCACCGTTGGCACCCGGGTCCGCCAGACAGGCCGCGTCGGTCGCGACACAGGCCTTGCCCAGGCCCCCCCAGAGGACGTCGTTGCCGCGCCCACCGAAGACCGCGTCGCCGCCCGTGTCACCGTTGGCGAGGTCGTCGCCCGCTCCACCGTGGATGGAGTCGCGACCGTCGCCACCACGAATCCGGTCTGCACCGCCGTAGGTGATGCCGTCGAGCGGCATCGGCGTGCTGGTCGGTCCGCCGACGAAGTCGGTGCCGTTGACGTCGTGCAGCAGGTCGGCCTCGCGACTCACGGAGCCACTCAGACGCGACTTGTAGGTGATCTGTGGAGGCTGGCTCAGCGTCGTCGACGTCGAGCGCGAGCCGTCCTCGTACCGGTCCTGGACGCCACCGCGGTCGCCGAGGATGGAGTCCTCGCCGGCCTCGCCGTAGAGGACATCGGCCCCGAGCTCGCCATAGATGTCGTCGTCGTCCGCGCCGCCCCAGATCGTGTCGCCGCCGTCCTGACCGTGGAGCACGTCCTGGCCGGCGTCGCCGTACAGCGTGTCGACGCCGGAGGCACCGCTGACCTCACAGAGCGTTCCCGAGGTGCCGGACACCGGGCAGTAGCGCGTCCAGGTGGCGCCGCCACCGGCCACGCGCACCTTCGCATCGCCGGTGCGCGTGCCGCCGTAGCGCTTCGTGTACACGCGGTCCGTCGTCGCGCCGTCCACGGCCCGCGCGATCGACCCGTTGTCGCCGACGACGAAGTCGTCCTCGCCATCGCCATGGATCACGTCGTTGCCGTCGCGGTATGCCTGGCGGCTCCAGCCACCGGTGATGTCGTCCTGACCCGCGGTGACGGCGTCGCCGTCGACAGCCGGCGTGGTCCACGCCGAACCGCCGGGTGCCACCACGATCTCGGGCAACGTCAGCGCGACGTCTCCGTGCACGGCGTCGCCACCGCCCTGACCCTCGATGTAGTCGTCGTCGCCACCGCCGCTGATCCGGTCGTTGCCGTCCTGGCCGAGGATCACGTCCACACCGACCTGGCCCGACAGCGAGTCCGTGCCGGAGTGCGAAGCGTTGGCAGCAGCAGGCATCGCACCGTTGAGGTCGAACTGGGCGATGTTTCTGCCCTGGACGACGCCCGTCTGGGCGACGTTGGCACGGATGATGCGCCAGTCACCGCCCGAGGTGACGCGGGTGAGCAGACCGTTGTCGCCGAGCACCAGGTCGTCGCCGGTGCCGCCGTAGACGTTGTCAGCACCGTCCGGCTGACCGATCGCACCGGCGCCGTTCGTCGACGTCGACGCGGACGAACCGCCGGCGAGGTCGTCGTGCCCGGCGTCACCGAGCACGAGGTCGGAGTCCTGACCACCTTCGACGTAGTCGGCCTCCGTGCCGCCGTCAGCCCGGTCGTTGCCGCCCTGCCCGAGGAGGAGGTCGTTGTCCGGGCCGCCCGACATCGTGTCGGCACCGGAGGTGCCGTTGGTCGGCGCGTCTCCGAGGTCGTACGGCGCAATCGCACGCTGTGCGACGACCCGGTTGGTCGTGAGCGGGGTGAGACCGGGCAGCAGTGCCACCGGTCGGGTCAGGGACGCGTTGTCACCCAACAGGACGTCCTGGCCGGCATTGCCCGTCAGGGTGTCGCCGCCATCGGCCTGACCGATCGCGCTCGGGACCACACCGCTCGCCGGGGTGAAGGAGCCGCCGACGACGTCGTCGTCCCCTGCGCCACCGCGAACCGTGTCGACTCCGGGGCCGCCTTCGCCGTAGTCGGCTCCGTCGTCGAGGGAGACGTCGTCGTTGCCGCGCTGCCCGAAGGCCACATCGGCGCCGTCACCGCCCTCGATGGTGTCGCCACCGGCGACGCCGGTCTGCGCGCCCGCCTCGTCGGCCAGGTCGACGCGTCGCAGCGTGGTCAGACCACGGCCGACCGTCACCGGGTGCGGTGTCCCGTCGCGCGCCACGCGGGCGTTGTCACCCGCGATGACGTCCTGGCCGGTCCCGCCATCGATGAAGTCGTTCGCGTCGGCGTGACCGGGTTCGGAGCCCGTGAACAGGCCGGTGGCCAGTTCGGAGGAGCCGCCGACCAGGTCGTCGTCGCCGGCCTCGCCCGAGATGCGGTCCGTGCCGGGGTTGCCCTCGGCGTAGTCATCGCTCGTGCCGCCGTAGACGGTGTCGTCGCCCAGACCGCCGTGGTTGCGGTCCTTGTCGTCGCCACCCACCAGGTAGTCGTTGCCACCGAGGGCAGCGTTGGAGGAGGCGAGGTCGGTCGGGTACGGCGCGCTGAGCAACAGGTCGGTCTGCGCGTTGTCACCCACCAGGACGTCGTCGCCACTCGCACCGAGGAGCGTGTCGGCTCCGTCGTCCTTGCCGGCCGCTGACGTGCCGCCGATCAGGACGTCGGACTCGGCGCCACCGTCGATCCAGTCATCGCCGTTGTTGCCCTGGGCCCGGTCGGTCCCCGCTCCGCCGTACAGGGCGTCCGCGCCGTTGTTGCCGTAGACCTGGTCGCCGCCGGCCTCGCCGTAGCCCTGGTCGGCCCCGGTTCCTCCGAAGACCAGGTCGCCGTCATCGCCGCCATAGAGGTGGTCGTCGCCCGCGTTGCCGCAGACACGGTCGGCAGCGCCGGATGCGTAGACCCAGTCACCGCCACCGCCTGCGTTGACGACGTCCACGCCGTTGCCGCCGAGGATCAGGTCGTTGGCGTCCGCCAGGACCTCCGTCTCCCCCGGCTGCTTGCTGACCGGGTCGGACTGCACTGCGCAGCTGTCGACCGTGGTGTCGCCGAAGATGTTCGAGGGTCCGTCCGAACCGTAGATGCGGTCGCTTCCGGTGCCGCCGACCAGCTTCTTCGGGCTGCTGCCCGCCCCGGGGAGAACGATGACGTCGCGCGCGCTGCCGAACACGTCGGTCGCAGAGCCGGGTTCGCCGACCGTCGCCAGCGCGGCCACGACGTAGTCGTCACCGGGCCCGCCGTAGATCTCGTCCGATCCGAGTCCACCGGTGAGTACGTCGGCACCGGCGCCGCCGTACACGATGGCCGTCTGGTCCGACCTGGACCCGGTGGTCACGAAGTCGAGGCCGTTGGAGCCGTAGACGGTGTCGTTCCCGACGCCGGTGTCGACGGTGTTCCGGTCGGTCGCGAGGTCGCCTGCGCCGGTGCCGCTCTCGCCGATCTTGTCGTAGCTGCCGGTGTAGAGCTCGTCGTTCGCCGAACCGCTCTTCATCATGTCGCTACCCGCACCGCCGACGAGGACGGAGTTCTTCGCCCGGTACAGCGCTTCGGTCGCAGCCGATCCGCCGGTCGTCCCAGCCTTGATGCCCTTGGAGTCCGCCAGGGTGCTGTCGTTGGCCGTGCCGATGGTGTCGTTGCCGCCGTTGCCCGACAGTCGGACCTGACCGAGGCCGGCAGCGATCTGGTCGTTGCCCGATCCCATGGGGTTGGCGGCGAACAGCTTGGCGTCGGTCGGGAGGGTCACCTTCGCCAGGTTCAGCGCGGCGGTCAGGTTGGTCGTTCCTGCCTTGGCCGGGGCAAGGTTGACGGGAAGCGCTGCCGCGAGCGACTCGGCCTCCAGGGAACCGTCACCGGTCACCGTGTCCTCGCCGTTGCCGACGGTGATCGCGTCATTGCCCGGGCCACCGGCCACGCGCGCCTTGACCGAATTGGCTGCCTTCGACAGGTCAGCGCGGTCGAGCGTCGTGACGAGGTCGGAACCGCCGCCGGAGTCGACCCAGGAGTTGCCTTCGCCGGTACGGATCACGTCGTCGCCCGCGCCGGTGAAGACGTAGGCGTTCTTGTCGAACGGATAGGTGATGGCGTCCTTCACCGGGGCCGAGCCACCGGTGAAGGAGATCGTGAGGGCACCCGCATAGCCGCGTCCGTCGAGGACGACGTTCTTGATCGTGTTGCCCCCCTCGTCCGGGAAGCTCTCCGTCAGGCCGAGGCCGCGGATCTCGACGGCGGGCTTGTGGACCTCACCGTCCTCCTCCGTGTAACCCGGCACCTGGCGAACGACCCAGGTCTCGTCCTTGCCCTCGGCGTCCCACAGCGGGTCGCCGCGCGGGTGGCTGGTCGCGTCGCCGCCGAACTTCCCGGCGAAGACGTACAGCGTGTCCCCGCTCGTGCCACCGAGCCGCGGGGGCGGCGGTGTGCAGTTCGGTTTGAGGTTGAAGTCGAGCAGCTTGATGTTGACCAACGTGAAGTCGAAGCTCACCGAGAACGGACTGATCCCGATCTCGACGAAGATCTTGATGTAGAGAGAGAGTTCTCCCCCGACGTTGAACAGACATATCGGGTTCTTCGCTGCCGCAGCTGCAAACTCGAACAGCCTGAACTTGCCGTCGTTGTTGGGGTCGTTCCAGTAGAAGCCGACCGTCAGCTTGATGCCGCCGACGACGCCGACCTCGAGGATCCCGATCGAGACCGACGCGCCGGCCTCGAGGTAGCCGGTGAACTTGACGACCGGGATCGGCGTGCCGAACTTGTCGACCGTCTTGAAGTAGAGGCTGTCGAGCACCTCGGCAGCGTCGCCGGTCTCGATCGCCTTGCGGATGCCGTAGGTGTCGAACCCGGCCGCGATCCGGAGCTCGACGGAAGCGCCTCCACCGATGACCATCATCACCGGCGGCGGGGCGTAGATCGGGCCGAAGGACTTCTGGAACTGGAAGCCCAGGCTGAGCGGGCCGCTGTCGAACTCGACCAGCGGGATGTCGCCCCCGGTGATCAGGTTGAACAGGATCGTCGGGTCCTCGATCACCGGGATCGAGATGCCGGCGGTCAGCGTCGACCGGGGCTGCACCTTGGCGGGGTTGCCGAGCGACTTCGACTTGTCCATGTCGTTGATCGCATTGGTCGCGCCGGGCTTCGGGTCATAGCCTGCGCCCGGTGTGGAGGGCGAGGGCGGGGTCTTGTCGATCAGCGCCGTCGACGTACCCGCCGTGGCGTTCGTCGTGGCCGTTCGTTCCGGGAGCAGGTTGAAGCTTCCGATGTTGACGCCGCAGTCGTCCTCCACGCACTTCACGTCGGCCAGCAGTGACCGGACCGTCTTGAGCGCGTTGAGGAACGGCTTGAGCTTGGCGCCGCCCGGCAGCGTGTTGAACGTCTCCGCAAGGGACGCGATCGTGACTTCCTTGCCACCTGCGGCCTTGGAGAGGTCCGAGATCACGGGCATCGGGGTGAAGATCGTGTCGAGGATCGGTTGCAACGGCTTGGCTGCATCGACGATCTGCGTCAGGTAGGGCTTCAGGGCCTTGCCGAAGAAGTCGCCCGCATTCAGGGTCACGTTGTTGAATCTGATGACCAGGTTGTCGGTGTTGCTGGGCTTGACAGGCGGCCCGCCAGCACTGACACCCCAGCCCCACGTCAGCCGGAAGTCCGTGGAGACGCCGGGCATGGCGGCATCCACCGTGGCCTTGAGGTGCCAGTTGATGTCCACCTTGGCCTTGATGCTGACCTTGATCGCGTCGGCGACCCGGACCCGGGCGATCTCGGCGAGCGTGAGGTCGCCGTCGGAGCCGATGATGTCGATGCCGAACAGCCCCACGAACTCGGGCTTGTCCGCACGCTTCTTCACGTCGACGTTGATGATCGCCAGCTGCGCCTGGAGGTCAGCCGTTTCTTCGTTGCCTGACCCCACGAGCTGGAGATTCGCGCCGACCGCGAACTCGTTCTCCTTGCTCGTGTTGATGTAGAACCCGCGCGTGCGGCTCAGTCCGATCTTGACGTCCAGGGACCAGCCCACACCGCCCTTGACCGAGCCGGACTCCCCTGTCTTGATCGACAGGCCCGGCAGGCCCAGGTCGACGGGCAGCTCGCCCCCGAGGCAGTCGCCGAGGTCGGCGTCGTCCTCACAACCGTTCTCGGCGGAGACCTTGCCCTGACCCAGGATCAGGCCCAGCGTGACGCCCTCGATCTCGGTCACGGAGGTCCCGGACTCGCAGGTCGTTCCCTTCAAGCGGGGCGCGTACTTGGAGGCGATGTAGGTCGCCGGTGCGGGCGTCATCTTGTTGTCGTCGTACGTCAGAACGCCCTTGGCAACGGTGCCGAGGGACCTGTAGACGCCGTCAACGGTGTTCGCCCGGAGGATCCGGTATCCGGTCGCGGCTTCGACTTCCTCCCAGGTGACCAGGTTGTGCTTGGCAGTCGTCAGGGTGCTCGCGTTCACGGCGACCGCGCTCGCGTCCGAGGGGACCGATTCGCGGGTGACGGTCGGGCTCTCCTTGTAGAGCGAGACGACCTTGTAGAAGTACGTCGTCGTGTCGGTGTCCGCAGCGTCGACGGCTTCCGCCTCCGGTGCGGCCGGCGGGAGCAGCGGGCTGTTGCAGGTGAAGCCCAGCTGGATGCCCGTCGGGCCGTTGATCTCGATGTCGAGCGCGGCACCCAGCTCGGTGGTGAGCAGGGTCGTCGCCCCGCCGACATCCGACGGGTCCTCGTGGGTGCTGAGGAAGTCGTCGATCTGCTTGCGGGTGTCGCCCATGAAGTCGGCACCGGCCTGCAGGTCCTTGCCGATGACGGGCAGCTCACCGTCGTTCGAGGCGGTCCGCAGCGCCGTCTCGGCGTAGAACAGGTACTGCTGGAGGCCTTCGGCAAGGCTGTCGAACTCGAACGGCTTGCCACTGATGAGGCCCTCGAGGTCACCCGGCGTCTCGACGACCGTGCTGGTTCCGGTGAAGACGTCCGTCAGGTCGTCGCCACTGCCCAGGGTGCTCGTCACCGTGAGGTTGCCACCGAGGACAGCGGTGTTGTTGACGAACATCGGGAAGTCGGCACACAGGATCACTGCGTCGTCGGCACCGCAGTCAGCACCACCGTTGGTGACCGCGACGTCGAACGCCGTGGAGAAGAACTTGGTGATCTTCGGGTTGTCTTCGCCCGTGCCACCGCTGACCTCGACGCCGAACCCGGCGTGGAAGCTGCCCGGCTCATCCTCGGTGCCCAGGTCGACGCTGATCGGGCCGATACCGGCCCCGATGTGCGCGTCCTCGGCCGCCACGGCGACGCCGAAGTCGATGCTGGACTCGGACTCGTCGACCAGCGTGTTGCCGATCGGGTCGGTCATCGCGTCCGCGCTGAGCGGGAGCAGCAGGCGCAGCTTCACCGTGCCGCTCGCCTAGATGCTCAACGAGCCTCCACCGGAGGCCCCGACCAGCTGCTGGCCGTCGAACTCGAGGTTGACTTCTCGAGCGACGGCGAACTCGCGGTGCCAGGTCAGGTCAAGACGCAGCTGGGCCCCGCTCGCAGCGTTGACCAGGCCGAAGTCGATCTCGGAATCGTTGCCGAGGGAGTCCTGCGCCAGGGCGATCGTCTCCTGCAGCGATGCCGGGGTTCCCGCCATCAGCGTGTGCGCGGCACCGAGCAGTTCGTTCTCGACGAGGTACGGCGTCTCGTCGGCCGGCGCGTCCTCGAACTGGGGCGACAACGCAAGGGTGTCGCCGTCCTGGGCCACGATCGTCGCCAACGTCGATCCGACGACGACCTGGCGTCCGACGAAGGCGGGCCCGAAGTCGGCTTCGGTGTCGGTCAGGTGGGTGGTGGCGGGCAGTTCACCGGTGGCGGCGTGCTGGCTGTAGTCGACACCTGCGGCGCCGCTGGCACCCGCGCCGATGAGCTGGCCGACCGAGGACCCGACGAACGGGATCGGGACGTCCAGCCCGCCCCCCGTCATCGTGGTCAGGTTGCTTCCGGCGCCCTCGAACGCGCCCAGGACGCCGCCGAAGAGCGACGTCGGGTTCTCGGGTTCGAAGTTGAGCGCCTTGAGGAGGGCCGCGCGGTCGGCGTCCCCGGCGGTGACGGTGACGTCCCCGGAGCCGATGCCGTCGGCGAGGTCGTCGACGTCGCCCGTGACGGTCACGGTCGTGGAGTTGTCGTCGTCCGCGAAGGCGTCCGGGGCATCGTCGACACTGATCTCGAGCTCGGCGCTCATCGAGCCGCCCAGCGACTGGGAGAAGACGTCGTTCGCCGCGGACGACGTGTCCTCCGCCTGCTTGCGGACCCGCTCGACGAAGGCAGGGATCGCGATGTCGCCTTCACCCTCGAGCGTCAGGGTCTGCTCGAGGGTCGCGTCCAGGTCGCCGCCGATCGACAGCGCGAGGAAGCCGCTCGAGGTGTTGATCTGCACGGGCGAGGCGATCGATGCGTCGGCGACGAGGACGTCGCGGTCCGACTGGCGCAGCAGGACCCGGTCGGCGGCCAGTGGCAGCGAGGAGATCACTCTGCCGAGTCCGCTCGCGTCGACCTGCTTGAAGGGACACGGCGCCTCGTCGTCACTCGGGTCGCAGTCCGGGACGGTCTCGTCGTCCTCGTTGACGTAGGTCAGGGGCGCGCTCAGGTCCAGGGCCATCGGGAGCGTCAGGGTGACCTCGGGCGTGATGACCGCCGTGGAGAGGGACGCGTTCGCGGCGCCGATGCCCGTCTTCGCCGCCAGTACGTTGGCGAACTCCGGCGCACCGGTCTTCGGGTCGGCGGCCTCGATCGAGAACTCGGTCCCGTTCGCGGGCTGTCCCTCGGACCAGCCTTCATCGGTCAGGGTCAGGGTGTGGTCACCGGAGATCGACTCGACGGTGCCGTACGACGTACCAGCGGTCACGCGGCGACCGAGCAGGTCGGTGCCGGAGGTGCCCTGGGGCCCGTTGAAGTCGACGCCGGTCGCGGTCAGACCGGTGGCGGTGTAGGTGCCGGTGCCGGTCGTGGGCGCGCCCAGGATGTTGAGCTCCAGGTCCTCGACGCCGCCACGGGTGGTGCGGATGGTGAAGTTGACGATCTTGTCGTCCACGTCGTACGTCGCGGCGTCCGCGTCACCGAGCACCTCGATGCTCCAGCCCGATCCGGCGTACTCCGCCTCGTCCAGCGCGGCCAGCATGTCCTGCAGCGACGCGAACTTCGGCTGGCCGGGGGTCTGGTCGGCAGGGTCCGCATCCGGCACCTGGTCGGCGAGGAACTCCTTGATGCCGCCGACGGCGTCGATCGCGTTCGCAATGGATCCGCGCATCAGCGGCAGGTTGCCGTCATGGGCGTCCTGCATGCCGATGACCGCCGACGCCGCCTGGGAGAGGCCGGCCGCCAGATCGCGCGGGGTCAACGTGAGGAACGGCTCGGCCTCGGCGGGGACGTCGGCGACGACGTCGGGCGCCTCGAAGGTGCCTGGCGCCTCGGTGCTCAGGTCGATCGTGGCGCCGACGGTCGGCAGGTCCGCCAAGAGGTTGCTGGAACGCGGTTCGGCGACGAGGTGACCGGCGAGCGTTCCGGTGCGGGTCGCGGTCACGATGCCGGTGCCGGCACCGTCGGCGGCCAATTCGCCGTCGTCGACTTCGGGCGTGGCGGGGTTGTCGAAGGCGAGGGAGGCGGCCGGGTCGTTGTCGGGGTTGGACCAGGCGGTGGTGACGCTGCTCTCGAGCCGGTAGTCGTCGTCGCCGGCGCTGCCCACGACCTTGACGCCGAGGATGCCGAGGCCGGCATTCATCTGCTTGCCGTCAGGCAGGTCGGCGGTGGTGGTGATGGTCAGCGACGGAGCCGTCAGGCTCGCCTGGCCGGCCGTGGCGTCGTAACCGAAGGTGAAGGAGCCGGTCAGCGTGCCCTTGACCTTGATGCCGTCACCGGTGGAGAGGCTGATGGTGCCGTCCTGGTCACGGATGTCCAGGCCGGCATCCAGGGTGACCTCCCGGGTGAAGTCGACCTTGACGGAGTGGTCGTTCGGCAGGGTGGAGACGAAGTCCCAGCCTTCGCCGTCGGCACCGTCGATGTAGTCCTTGAGCGCGGCCAGAGTCGCCTGGGAGTCGGCGTCCTCGAGTTGTCCGCCGGGCGCCAGCGCCTCGGAGAAGGCTGTCTTGAGCTTGACGGACTCGGCCGGGGTGACCGCCAGGGTCGGCAGTTGCTGGGACAGCGACGTGCTGGACGCCAACTGCGGCAGGAAGTCGGTCGCGAAGCGGGTGAAGAAACCCGTCACCGCCGCGGTGGCGTCGTCCGGCGCCACGGCCGCGGCCCGGGCCGGCGGTGCCACGCCGACCAGTGACGCGACCACTGCGGCCGATACGACGACAGCAAGAACCGGGCGACGACGTGACTGCATGAGAGTTCCCTCGGACTGGTGCCCAGACCCCGAAATCCCCCTGGGCGATGTCGGAGCCGGCAATCCGGTCCCGTGTCGTGTTGAGGAGTCTCCACCCAATCTGGCGGTCTCGTGGCAAAACCCTCAGGTCTGGGACAGAAGGCCGACGCTGCCTCAGCAATCGCCGACCGATCTCCGAAAAACACGAGACCCCGGTGCCCAGAGGGCACCGGGGTCTCGCTATCTGAAAGTCAGACGGGGCGAACGTTCTCCGCCTGCGGACCCTTCGGGCCCTGCGCAGCGTCGAACTCGACCTGCTGGTTCTCCTCGAGCGACTTGTAGCCGTCACCCTGGATAGCCGAGAAGTGGACGAAGACGTCCGGGCTGCCGTCGGCCGGGGCGATGAAGCCGAAGCCCTTCTCGCTGTTGAACCACTTGACGGTTCCCTGAGCCATGATGTTTCTCCTTGTTGTGTAAAGCAGGAACATCCAGACTAGAACGCTCCCTAACACAGAACCGTAGTGCAGGAGTGGCTGAGCGCAAGGATCGGCGCGACCCCAATCGTGACATTTCGGCTCGTCCGGCAATCGCGGCCGCTCCATCGGAGGTTCGGAACGGCGGTAGCGTTCAGGCCCATGAGCACCATCGCTGCACCCGATTCCTCCGTCCGTACCGCCGCCGCAGAGCGCCTCGCCGGCCTCGCGACACCCGCCGGAGCCCTGGGCCGCCTCGGCGACCTGGGCGTGTGGCTCGCGGCGACCCAGGGTGTCTGCCCGCCTGCTCCGCTCGACAATGTGCGGCTGGTCATCTTCGCCGGCGACCACGGCGTCGCCCAGCACGCCGTCTCGGCGTATCCCCCGGCGATCACGCCCCTGATGGTGCGCACGTTCGTCCTCGGCAAGGCCGGCGTCTCCGCCCTGGCCGACGCGCACGGCGTCAACGTCCGGGTGCTCGACATCGGTGTCGACGACGACCTCGAGGGCGTGCCCGCCGACGTCCAGTCCCACAAGATCCGCCGGAGCAGTGGCGCGATCCACCTCGAGGACGCGCTCACCGCCGAGGAGACCGCGCGGTCGCTCGAGACCGGTCGCGCTGTCGCCCGTGAGGAGATCGCGGCCGGCGCGCAGCTGCTCCTCTCCGGCGACATGGGCATCGGCAACACCACGCCCGCAGCAGCGATGGTGGCTGCAGCGCTGGGACTGCCCGCCGTCGAGGTCACCGGCCGGGGCACCGGCGTCGACGACGCGGCGCTGGTCCACAAGCAGGTCGTCGTCCAGCAGGCCCTCGATCGTGCGGGTGACCGGCTCGACGACCCCCTCGAGACCCTCCAGGCCGTCAGCAGCGCCGACCTGGCCGCCACGGTCGGCTACCTGCTCGAAGCGGCTGAGCGCGGCGTCCCTGTGCTCCTGGACGGCCTGATGTCCGTGGCCTGCGCCCTGACCGCGGAGCGGATCGCGCCCGGAGCGGCTGCCTGGTTCGCTGCCGGTCACCGATCGACCGAGCCCGCCCAGACCCTCGCGCTGGAGAAGCTCGGCCTCGAGCCGGTCCTCGACCTCGGCCTGCGGCTGGGCGAAGGGTCCGGCGCGGTCGCCGCCGTCCCGGTCCTGCGCTCGGCCATCGCCCTGCTGCGCGACGTCGCCCTCCTCGCTGACCTGATGCCCCCCGCGTGAACGTCGCGGTCGTCGGCCGGAGCCTCCGGCTCGCGGTCGGAACCCTGACCGCGCTGCCGGTCCCCGCCGTCCTGCGGGTGACACCGGTCGTCGCGAGCGGCGCGATGCTGCTGGCCCCGCTGGCGGTCCTGCCGCTGGGGATCGGCGTCGGCATGGTCGTCTGGGCCGGGGGTCGCCTCGACCTGCCCGCGCTCGCCGTGGCGTTCGTTGCCCTGGCGCTCCTCGCCGTCGGCAGCCGGGCCCTGCACCTCGACGGACTGTCCGACGTGGCCGACGGCCTGACGTCGTCGTACGACGCCGAGCGGTCACTGGCCGTCATGAAGAGCGGTACGGCGGGACCGGCGGGCGCCGCTGCGCTCGTCCTGGTGCTCGGCACCCAGGCCGCCGGCCTGATGTGGTTCGTGTCCCTCGACGGCGAACTCCGCACGGCCGTGATCGCCGGGGCGGCCGTGTGCGCCTCACGGGCAGCGCTCTGGATCACCTGCTCGGTCCTCGTCCCGCCGGCGCGGGAGGACGGCCTCGGGCTCAGCTTCACCCGCCGGATCCCGGTCGTGGCGACGGTCGTCGGCTGGGGAGCCCTGGCCGCACTGGCCGCACTCGTCGACCCGGTCCGCGGGCCGGTGACCGTCACGGTCGCTGCGCTGGTCGTCGTCGCGCTGACGGCTCACACTGTCCGGCGCTTCGGCGGTGTCACCGGCGACGTGTTCGGCGCCGGGATCGAGCTCACGCTCGCGGTGCTGCTGGTGGGGCTTGCCGGGGCCTAGAGTTTCAGCACCCGGCCGGCGATGACCAGGTGCACCTCGTCGCACTCGGCAGCGACGCGCTGGTTGACGATGCCGAGCAGATCGCGGAACAGCCGACCCGACCGGTGCGCGGGCACGACGCCGAGGCCGACCTCGTTCGTCACCAGCACCACCGTCTGGGTGGTCTCGGCGAGCGCCGCCGCCACGGCAGCGACCTGCTCCTTCACGTGGATCTCCGCATCGCCGATCGGGCGCTCCCAGAGGTCCGCCTGGTCCACGATCGCGGTGAGCCAGGTGCCGAGGCAGTCGACGAGCACGGGCTGCGTGGCCGTGCGCACGACGGCAGCGATGTCGTGCGTCTCCTCGGTGGTCCACGAGTCGGGGCGGCGGACCCGGTGCGCAGTGATCCGCGAGGCCCAGTCGGCATCGTCGTACACGGGGCCGGCAGCGACATAGGTGACGGCGTCGGAGTCCGCCAGCAACTGCTCCGCGTGCAACGACTTTCCGGAGCGCACTCCCCCGGTGACCAGGACCTTCATGCTCGACCGACGGTGAACGCGACCTCACGGGCCGCCATGTCCGCGGTGGCGAGGATGGCCTCGACCTCCTCGCCGAGCGGCAACGGCTGAGGCGACGTCACCGGCGCCTCGACGCCGACGTCGGCGAGCATCACGACACCCGACAGGGCGTCGTCGTCGCGGACGCTGGTGACCACGCCGTCGAACGTCTCGCCCACCCGGCCCGACAGCACCGCGGCCTCGAGCAGGTCGAGGACGGCGCGTTCGTAGGCACCGGCGCGGCGGGCGGAGTCCTGCAATGTCTTCGGCAGGGTCGGCAACGCCGTCGTCACCCATGCGGGCACCGGCTGCCCCGCGCAGATCGCGACGCAGATCTCGCCGGTGTAACGGTCGCCCAGGCGACGCAACGGCGCCGTGACGTGGGCGTACTCGGCAGCGATCGCCGAGTGCAACGTCTGCTCAGGCAGATTGCCGTCGAAGGCGGCGTAACCGCTGCCGCGCAGCAGCCGGGTGCACGCCACGACCATCGCCTGGTGCGACGCCTTCTCCGGTTCGAGGGACCGGATGAACGCCGGGTAGTCCATGGCCCTGGGCCAGTCGATCCGCAGGCCGTGGGCCACCCGACGCAGCCGGGCGACGTCGCGCGGGTCGGCAGGCGGCAGGGTACGCAGCATCCCGACCTTCGCACCGACCATCAGTCCCGCGGCGGCAATGCCGGTGAGCAGCGACATCTGGGCGTTCCACTCCTCCACCGGCAGCTGCTTGCGGAAGGTGAGCTCGAAGCCGTCCCCGGTCTCGTCGATCTCCTGCTCGGGCAGCGGCAACGAGATGCCGCCGCGGGCGAGCTCCTGCTGCTGTCGGAGGACACCGACCTCCTTGAGCAGGGCGAGGACCTCTCCGGCGGATCCGTCATCGAGGGCGGCCTGCGCCTCGACGTACGACAGCCGCTGGGTCGATCGCACCAGCGCCCGCTCGACACGTACGCCGGCCTGGGTCCCGGCTGCGTCGACGTCGATCGTCCAGAGCAGCGCCGGCGCGGTCTGGTCGGGCAGCAGCGAAGCGGCGCCCTCCGAGAGTGCCGGCGGGTGCAACGGGATGCGGGTTCCGGCGCCGTAGAGCGTCTCGCCGCGACGGTGCGCCTCGAGGTCGATCGGGTCACCGGGCTTCACGAAGGCCGCAACATCGGCGATCGCGTAGTGCACGACGTACCCGTCGCCGGCGCGCTCGATGTGCAGCGCCTGGTCCAGGTCCATCGAACCGGCGGGGTCGATGGTGATGAAGGGCAGGTCGGTCCGGTCCAGCTCCGGGAGTACGACGGCCGCCGCTGCCTTCTCGGCAGCGCTGGTCACCTCGGCGGAGAACTCGCCCGGGAGCTCCAGCTCCTTCGCGATCTCCTCGAGTCCCTGCAGCAGCGCGGGAGAGGTTGCCTTGACCCGGACCACGAGGTTGCTCGGCATGACGTCGACCCTATCGTTGGGCCCGTGCTGATCCTGCTGCCACCGAGTGAGGGAAAGTCCGTGCCGACCCGGGGCAAGGCGCTCGACCTCGCGTCCCTCTCGTCGCCGGAGCTGACCGCCGCTCGCAGCGAGGTGCTCGAGGCGCTCGTGGCACTGTGCCGCGACGACGCCGACAAGGCCGCGGCCGTGCTCGGCCTCTCGCTCGGGCAGCTCGACCTGGTCGACCGCAACGCCGACCTGGTCGACGCACCCACCGCGCGGGCGGACCGGATCTACACCGGCGTCCTCTACGACGCCCTCGACCTGGAGACGCTGTCGGCCGCCGCGAAGCGCCGTGCGACGAGCCGGGTGGCCGTGGCTTCCAGCCTCTTCGGGATGGTCCGTCTCGGCGACCGGATCCCGTCGTACCGGTTGTCAGGCGACGCCTCGCTGCCACCGATCGGTCCGGTCGCCGCGATCTGGCGCGAGGCGTTGCCGCCGGTGATGACCGCCTCCCTGGGACGCAGCCTGCTGGTCGACCTGCGCTCGGGCATGTACGCGAACTTCTGGCGACCGGCCCCCGAGCTCGCGCGCCGCGTCGCGACGGTGCGGGTCCTCCACGAGCACAACGGCACCCGCAAGGTGGTCAGTCACTTCAACAAGGCCACGAAGGGCCGCATCGTCCGCGAACTCCTCGAGGACGGCGCCGACCCACGCACCCCCGCAGCCCTCGCCGCGACCCTGGAACGCCTCGGCTGGACCGTCGAGATCGGACCAGCCGGCAAGACCGGCACCCAGCTCGACGTCGTCGTCAGCGAGCTCTAGGTTCGTCGAGTAGCGCCGTGGCGAGGAACGAGCGAAGGGGCGTATCGAGACGCCTGTGGACAACCACCCACGGTTGTCGGTGCGGCCGCGCAGCCTGCGGGGATGGCATTCGTCCACATCCTGCAATGTGCCGATGACTCCTACTACGTCGGCAGCACCCACTCGCTGGAGAAGCGCCTCTGGCAGCACAACGAAGGTCTCGGCTCGGCCTACACCAGACGACCAGCCAGACGTCCGGTCACGCTCGTCTGGTCGTTCGAGTACGCCAATGTCGCTGAGGCATTCGCGATCGAGAAGCAGGTGCAGGGCTGGTCGCGCGCCAAGCGGGAAGCTTTGATTCGCGGGGACTACGAGGCGTTGCCTGCGCTGGCGAAGAAGAACTTCGGACCACCCACGGTCGTCGAGCAACGGGGACCACCCCGACACATAGGTTCGTCGAGTAGCGGCGAGCGCCAGCGAGCCGCGTATCGAGACGCAGTGAGCCGGTTGCGGGCGTCTCGATACGCCCTCGCCTAGCGGCTC
>JAPLCC010000038.1 GCA_026392415.1 Propionibacteriales bacterium | reverse complement strand
CGTGCACTACGTCGAGGGCTGCACGGCGCCGATCTACTCGTCCGACTCGCTGCACTCCGCGGTCGTCGAGATCGTCGTGAAGAAGGGCGCCCGCTGCCGCTACACGACCATCCAGAACTGGTCCAACAACGTCTACAACCTGGTGACCAAGCGCGCAGTCTGTGAGGCCGGCGCGACCATGGAGTGGGTCGACGGCAACATCGGCTCCAAGGTGACGATGAAGTACCCCGCCGTCTACCTCATGGGCGAGCACGCCAAGGGCGAGACCCTGTCGATCGCCTTCGCGGGCGAGGGCCAGCACCAGGACGCCGGCGCCAAGATGGTGCACGCTGCGCCGAACACCTCGAGCTCGATCCTGAGCAAGTCGGTGGCGCGCGGCGGCGGCCGCACGTCGTACCGCGGACTGATCCAGGTCAACGAGGGCGCCCACGGCTCGAAGTCCAACGTGCTGTGCGACGCGCTGCTGGTCGACCAGATCAGCCGCTCGGACACCTACCCGTACGTCGACATCCGCGAGGACGACGTCTCCATGGGCCACGAGGCGAGCGTCTCGAAGGTCTCTGACGACCAGCTGTTCTACCTGATGTCGCGTGGCATGGGTCAGGACGAGGCCATGGCGATGATCGTGCGCGGGTTCATCGAGCCGATCGCCAAGGAGCTCCCCATGGAGTACGCCCTCGAACTCAACCGGCTCATCGAGCTGCAGATGGAAGGAGCCGTCGGCTGATGTCGGCTGCTGTAGTGAGCGACGCCCTCGAGCAGGAGCACGTCGAGTCCCACCTCCACCCCGAGCCCACCTTCGACCTGGCGGCGCACCCGTTGCCCACCGGTCGCGAGGAGGTCTGGCGGTTCACCCCGCTCAAGCGTCTGCGGGGCCTGCTGGAGGACGTTGCGTCCGTCGAGACGCTGGAGTGGAAGGAATCCCTTCCCGCCGGCGTCACCTTGACCCGGTCCAGCACCGATGACGCCGTCGCCCTCGGTGGGACGGCGCCGTTCGACCGTCTCGGCGCGCTCGCGGTCAAGAACGCCGGTGGAGCCCTGGTGCTCGACATCCCGTCGGACTCCGAGATCGAGGAGCCGGTGCGGCTGATCCTGCACGGCACGAACGCCGACGCCATCGTCTGGAGCCACCTGGTGGTCCGGATCGGAACGCACGCGAAGGCGACCGTCGTCGTCGAGCACTCCGGCAGCACGACGTACGACGCCTTCACGACGGTGCTGGTTGGCGACGGTGCCCACCTCGACCTGGTCCACGTCAACGACTGGGCCGACGACGCGGTGCACGCCGAGCAGATCAATGCCCGTGTGGGCCGTGACGCGCAGCTGCGCCAGTTCGAGTTCACCCTCGGCGGGGACCTGGTGCGCACCAGCACCAACGTCGACTACGCCGGCCCGGGTGGCACTGCCGAGCTCTTCGGCCTGTACTTCGCCGACGCCGGTCAGCACTTCGAGCACCGCCTCTTCGTCGACCACACCGCGCCGAAGACCGTCTCCAACGTGGTCTACAAGGGCGCCTTGCAGGGCGAGAAGGCGCACACCGTGTGGGTCGGGAACGTGCTGATCCGCAAGGTCGCCGAGGGCATCGAGACCTACGAGGAGAACCGCAACCTCATCCTCACTGAGGGCTGCCACGCCGACTCGATCCCGAACCTGGAGATCGAGACGGGCGAGATCGCCGGTGCCGGCCACGCCTCGGCCATCGGTCGCTTCGACGACGAGCAGCTGTTCTACCTGCGCTCGCGCGGCATCGAGGAGAAGGAAGCCCGCAAGCTCGTCGTGCGCGGATTCTTCGACGAGCTGATCCGCAAGGTCACGATCCCCGAGCTTGCCGCGAAGTTGAGCGGCCAGGTCGAGGAGGAGCTCCAGCGCCACGTCCTCGCGGACCTCGCATGACCTTTGAACGCGCCTGTGCGCTGGACGACGTCGCCACTGACGAAGCCCTCGCCGTGACCATCGATCGCTACGACGTCGCGATCGCCCGCGACGGCGACGAGGTCTTCGCACTGCAGGACCTCTGCTCGCACGCGGCGGTCCAGCTGAGTGAGGGCGAGGTCGAGAACGGCACGGTCGAGTGCTGGCTGCACGGGTCGTGCTTCGACCTGCGTACCGGCAAGCCCACCAACTTTCCGGCCACCGAGCCGGTTGCCACCTTCCCCGTCGAAGTCCGCGAAGAGGCCGAAGGCCTGGTCGTGTACGTCGACACCGAGAACACCCTGAACGGAGTCACCCCCACATGAGCACTCTCGAGATCAAGGACCTTCAGGTCCGGGTCAACACCGAAGACGGTCCGATTGAGATCCTCAAGGGCGTCACGCTGACCATCAACGATGGCGAGACGCACGCGATCATGGGCCCCAACGGCTCCGGCAAGTCGACGCTGGCCTACTCCATCGCCGGCCACCCTCGCTACGAGGTCACCGGTGGAACGGTCACCCTCGACGGCGAGGACGTGCTGACCATGTCGGTCGACGAGCGCGCCCGGGCCGGGCTGTTCCTGGCCATGCAGTACCCCGTCGAGGTTCCCGGCGTCTCGGTGTCCAACTTCCTGCGGACCGCCAAGACCGCGATCGACGGCGAGGCCCCCAAGCTCCGCACCTGGGTCAAGGACGTCAACGGCGCCCTGGAGAAGATGAACCTCGACCCGACGTTCTCGCAGCGTTCGGTCAACGAGGGCTTCTCCGGTGGCGAGAAGAAGCGCCACGAGATCGCGCAGCTCGAACTGCTCGACCCCAAGGTCGCGATCCTCGACGAGACCGATTCCGGCCTCGACATCGACGCCCTCAAGGTCGTCTCCGACGGCGTCAACCGCTTCCGTGAGCGTGACGGCAAGGGTGTCCTGCTGATCACGCACTACACGCGGATCCTGCGCTACATCACCCCCGATCGCGTGCACGTGTTCGTTGCCGGCAAGGTCGCCGAGTCCGGCGGTCCCGAGCTCGCCGAAGAGCTCGAGGCCAATGGTTACGACCGCTTCCTGAACGCTTCGGTCTGACCATGTCCCTCGTCGGTCTGCTCCCCGAGCTGGAAGTCATCCGCAAGGACTTCCCCATCCTGGAGCGCACGCTCGCGGGCGGGCTGCCGCTGGTCTACCTCGACAGCGCGAACACCTCGCAGAAGCCGCAGGTGGTCATCGACACGATGGTCGACCAACTGGAGCGCCACAACGCGAACATCGCCCGTGCGATGCACCAGCTCGGTGCCGAGTCCACGGCTGCGTTCGAGGAGGCCCGGGACAAGGTCGCGGCGTTCCTCAACGCGGGCTCGCGCAACGAGGTCATCTTCACCAAGAACGCCACCGAGGCGCTCAACCTGCTCGCCCGCACGATCGATCTCGGTCCGGGCGACAATGTCGTCATCACCGAGATGGAGCACCACTCCAACATCGTGCCGTGGCAGCTCGCCTGCGAGCGCTCGGGCGCCGAGCTGCGCTGGTTCGGACTGACCGACGACGGCCAGCTGGACCTGAGCAACGCCGACCACCTTGTCGACGAGCACACCAAGGTCGTCGCGTTCACGTGGGTCTCCAACATGCTGGGCACCATCAACCCGGTGGCCGAACTGGCTGCGCGAGCTCGGGCAGCAGGCGCTGTGTCGGTCATCGATGCCTCGCAGGCCGCGCCGCAACTCCACGTCGACGTCCAGGCGGTCGACTGCGACTTCCTGGTCTTCACCGGCCACAAGGTGTGCGGGCCGACCGGAATCGGCGTGCTGTGGGGTCGCGAGGAGCTTCTCAACGAGCTGCCTCCGTTCCACGGTGGCGGCGAGATGATCGAGACCGTGACCATGGCGCGCTCGACGTACGCCAAGGCGCCGCACCGCTTCGAGGCCGGCACCCCGCCGATCGTCGAGGCGATCGGCCTCGGCGCTGCGGTCGAGTACCTCGGTCACATCGGAATGGACGCGATCCACGCCCACGAGCAGGCCATCACGGGCTATGCGCTCCAGGGACTGCAGACCGTCAAGGGACTCACGGTGCTGGGACCGCTCGACGCTGCGGCCCGCGGCGGAGCCATCTCCTTCGAGCTCGACGGCGTGCACCCGCACGACATCGCGCAGGTGCTCGACAGCCGCGGCGTGGCCGTGCGTGCGGGCCACCACTGCGCGAAGCCGGCGCACGCGCGTTTCGGCGTGCAGAGCTCGACCCGGATGTCGTCCTACCTCTACACCGAGCCGCGGGAGATCGACGCGCTCGTCGAAGCGCTGGAATACACCCGCAGCTACTTCAAGTTGGACTGATCTGATGACTGCACAGGATCTGGACGCGCTCTACCAGGAGATCATCCTGGACCACTACAAGCACCCCCACGGCAAGGGCCTGCGCGACGCTCACGAAGCCGAGGTGCACCACGTCAACCCGACGTGTGGCGACGAGGTCACCCTGCGGGTTCACCTCGACGGCGACGTCGTCAGCGACGTGTCCTACGACTCCGTCGGTTGCTCGATCTCGCAGGCGTCCGCGTCCGTGCTCTACGACCTCGTGGTCGGCAAGAGCGTGGACGAGGCGCTGGCGATCCACGAGGAGTTCCTTCGCCTGATGCAGGGCAAGGGCACGGTGGAGCCTGACGAGGACATCCTCGAGGACGGCATCGCTTTCGCCGGGGTGGCGAAGTTCCCGGCACGCGTGAAGTGCGCGCTGCTGTCCTGGATGGCGTGGAAGGACGCGACGACACAGGTCGTCGCTCACAACGGAGGCAAGGCATGACCGAGCACAACCACGACCACAGTCACGATGGCCACGGCCACGGGCACGGGCATGACCACAGCGGTCACGACCACAGCGACCTTCCCGACGTCCCCGAGGCGTCCGGACACAAGATGGTCGGCTCGTCGGCGTCCTCGAGCGTTGCCCTTGCCGACGTCGAAGAGGCCATGAAGGACGTCGTCGACCCCGAGCTCGGCATCAACGTCGTCGACCTCGGCCTGGTCTACGGCATCCACGTCGACGAGGGCGCCAACCTCGTCCTGGACATGACGCTGACCTCGGCGGCCTGCCCGTTGACCGACGTGATCACCGACCAGACGAACTCCGCCCTCGAGGGCCTCGTCAACGACGTGGCCATCAACTGGGTCTGGATGCCGCCGTGGGGCCCCGACAAGATCACCCCCGACGGCCGCGAGCAGCTCCGGGCGCTCGGCTTCAACGTCTGATCAGGCGTTGAAGCGCTCGTCGGTGTAGCGGCGCAGGTTCTTCAGGAATCGACGGAACCCGGCGTTCAGCAACGGCTTGCTCGGCGCGAGCGTGAAGCGGGCCACGCCGGTGACCTCCATCGCGAGGGTCCAGGTGAGACGGCAGCCCTCAGCGGTGGGCACGACGTCGTAGCGCTCGGCAAAGGCCTTGATCCGCCTCTCCGAAGCCTCGTTGAAACGGAACGCAAGGAGCGTGTGCTCCTGCCAGGCGATGAACTCCTCGGCGCCGACGAGTCCGCCCCGCATGGCGACGGTCCGCATCGTCCCGACACCGCGCGGTTCGGGGGTGGTCCAGGTGACGCCGGTGATGACCTTGGCCCATCGCGGCCACGAGTCGGCGTCGGCGAGGACCTCGAAGAGCTGCTCGGGCGTGATCGCGAGGTCGACACTGTTGGAGAACCGGTTCGCGGCGGCGTCGATGAAGTCGAGGCCGATGCGATCGCAAGGATGAAGAGTGGGCACGGACCAAGACTAGAACATGTTCTAGAGTCGGTAGGTCGTCCAGAGCGAGTCCATCCGTGCCGATTGGCCGGCGCTGAACTCGTAGTAGCAACTGTCGTAGCTGTAGTCCATGTAGTTGTGGATCGGGTCGTCGCCGGGCGCGGTGCAGGAGTTGCGTCCCGTCGGGCATCCCGACGACGGTGACGCCTGTGCTGCGGTGTCCGCGACCTCGTCGCCCGCGCCCGTGCAGCCGCCCTGGAACGTGTGGTAGAGCCCGAGCCAGTGCCCGGCCTCGTGGGTGGCGGTCTCGCCGAGGTTGAAGTTGGTCGCGCTACCGCCGGGCAGCGAGCTGTACTGGACCCGGATGCCGTCGATCTTCGGGTTCGAGGCGTAGTCCCACGGGAACGTGGCGATGCCGAGGTACTTGAAGTCGACCAGCCAGATGTTGAGGGCGTTCTTGCCGCCCTGGCGGGTCTGCGCCCGGTAGGTGGTGCTCTGCTTGTCGGTGTGCCAGCTGTTGTTGGCGATCCGCTCGGTCCCGGCCAGGCGGAACCGGATGCCCGTGTCGCCGGCCGTGCCGTTGACGTCCTGGCCGGAGTAGGTCTGGTTCAGGACCGCGATCTGCTGGGCGATCTGGGTGTCGGTCACGTTGCCCGCACCGTTGGTCGCGGTCATCACGTGCACGTAGACAGGGATGTCGCTCTTGGGACCACCGGTTCCGGTGCCACCCCCGCCGCCCGGCGGGGGCTTGCCCTTCGCGGCCTTGCGGTCGGCGAACAGGCGCGCGTTCTTCGCCTCGATCGCGCGCTGTTCCGCCGCCGAGATGTCACGGTGGTCCAGGGCACGGCCGCCTGCGCCACGCGCGCCCGAGGTGCCCTCCGGGTCGACGCACGGAGCATCAGAGGTCCCGGCCGCGGTCACGCCCGTCAGAACGGGGACCGCCGATCCGGTGAGCAGGAGTGAGCTGGCGACGGCTCCGGCGGCGAGCGCCGAACGCAACATTCGATTCATGACATTCCTCCCGGGGGCTGAGAGGAGCGTAAGCCCGGAACGGCTCCAGAGGTAGCGTCTCAGCCGTGCCCACTGTTCTGGTCCCTGCAGCCCGGTGGCCACGCTGGATCACGAACTTCGCGAACTCCCACGGCGATCCGTCGTTGAGCGTCGCTGACGGCGCCCTCGTGGGCCTGGCTCCGGACGGTTCCCGCTTCTCTGCGTCCCTCCCGTTCTCGCAGCGGTACGACGGCCCGCCCGCCACCGACGCGTTCGCGGCCGAGGTCCGGGTGCCCGAGCGCTGGGGTCTGCTCCTGGTGCGCAAGGGCGGCTTCGCGATCGCCGGTCTCGAAGGTGAAGCGCTGACCGCGTCCAAGGTCGGGCAGCGTCATGTCCAGGGCCGCACCAAGGCCGGCGGCCAGTCGCAGCAACGCTTCGCCCGCAGGCGTGGCAACCAGGCGCGCGCGGCCTACGAAGCAGCGGCCGATCACGCGTTCCGTGTGCTCGAGGGCGTCACCACGGTCGTCACCGGGGGCGACCGCCCCGCTGTCGAGGACGTCCTGTCGGACACGAGGCTGTCGCACCTCACCGTCGTCGGCCCATGGCTCGCCGTACCCGATCCACGGCGAGCAGTCCTCGAGGCTGCCGTCGCCGACGCGCAGGCACTGGTCGTCGAGGTCGTCAACGCCCCTCGGGCCTGACCCGGGTCAGAGGGCGCGTGTCATGAAGACGCTGTGGGGGTCCGGCCGATAGTCCTCGAACGGTTCACACACCTGGAACCCACGGGCGGCGTACAGGGCACGGGCCGGCGCGAAGTAGTCCTCGGCCCCGGTTTCCAGACTGATCCGTGTGTGGCCACGCGCCTGAGCCTCGGCCAGCAGGTGGTCGAGGAGGGTGGCCGCGACACCGCGACGACGGGCGGCCGTGGCGGTGCGCATCGACTTGAGCTCGACATGGTCGTCGGAGTGCCGCTTCAGTGCGGCACATCCGAGCAGCTCGCTCCGCTCGCGCACGCTCCAGAAGGACACGTCGGGTGCCGCCAATGTCTGCGGATCCAGCGCGTGCACGCTCTCGGCCGGCGACGTCGCGTACATGTCGGCAAGGTGCTCCTCGAGGAGGGCGAGGACGTCGCTGCGAAGGGGATCGTCGAGGTGGATCTGCACGCTCACCATTCTGCAGGGCTAGCCTCGAGGACGTGGACAGTGAACAGACGCTTCCGGTCATCCAGGTCCGCGGCCTGGTCAAGACCTTCGGCTCCTTCCGGGCTCTGGACGAGCTGGACCTGACGGTCGAGGCCGGGGAGGTCCACGGGTTCCTCGGGCCCAATGGTGCGGGCAAGTCGACGGCCATCCGGGTCCTGCTCGGCCTGCTTCGCAAGGACAGCGGCGAGATCAGGCTCCTCGGGGGTGACCCCTGGTCGGATACAGCCCGCCTGCACCGACGTCTGGCCTATGTTCCCGGAGACGTCAGCCTGTGGCCGAACCTGAGCGGCGGGGAGATCGTGGACCTGTTGATCCGGATGCGCGGGGCCGATCCCGCGAAGTCGCGCCGGGACGAACTGATCGAGCGCTTCTCCCTCGACCCCACCAAGCGAGGACGCGCTTACTCGAAGGGCAACCGCCAGAAGGTCGCGCTGGTCGCTGCGTTCGCCACGAATCCTGACCTGCTCATCCTCGACGAACCCACCTCGGGCCTGGACCCGCTCATGGAGCAGGTCTTCAACGACTGCGTCGCCGAGCACACCGCACGCGGTGCGACGGTGCTGCTCTCCAGCCACATCCTCAGCGAGGTCGATCGCCTCGCCGACCGGGTGACGATCATCCGCGAAGGGCGCGTGGTGGAGTCGGGTCGGATCAGCGACCTGCGCCACCTGAGCAGGAGCAAGATCGTCGCAACGCTGACGGGCGTGGTCCCGGACCTGGCCGGCACCCCGGGAGTCCACGACCTCGCGGTCGACGGCCGTCAGGTCAGGTGCACGGTGGACCCGCAAGGGCTTCCGGTGGTACTCGCGGCCTTGACTGCCGCTGGGGTCGAGGCGCTGACCAGCAGTCCACCGACGCTGGAGGAGCTGTTCCTCGACGCCTATCGCGACCGCGTCGACGCAGGGCGATGACGATGACGTCCGGCTCCGCGACGACTGGCTGGCCGCTCCTGCTGCGACTCGCCCTGCGCCAGGACCGGATCCTGGCGCCGGTCTCCATCGGCGTGCTCGTCACGATGAGTGTCGCGTCGGCAGCAGCGACCCCTGGCCTCTACGCGAGCGAGGCGGACCGCGTGCACGCCGGTGACGCGATCAACGCCAGCCCGGCCATCGTGGCGCTCTACGGCCCGGTGCTCGACGTCACGAGCGTCGGTGAGCTGTCGATGACGAAGATGACCGTGCTCTACGCCGTGTTCGTCGCCGTCCTGTTCGTCGCCGTCGTACGACGGCACACCCGGGTGGACGAGGAGAGTGGGCGGACCGAGTTGGTCGGCGGGACGTCCATCGGGCGCGACGCGCCGCTGGCGGCCACCGTGGTCGAGTCCGTGCTCCTGGCGGTGACGCTGGGTCTGCTCACGGCGGCCGGGAACGCGGTGGCGGGCCTCGACGGGGTCGGGTCGCTCGCCTTCGGAGCCGTGTGGGCCGGGACCGCGCTCGTCGCGGCCGGCATCGGCGCCGTCACTGCCCAGGTCTCGGCGAGCGCCCGGACCTGCGCGGCCTTCGCCGCCGGGGTGATCGGCCTGTTGTTCGTGCTGCGGGCGATCGGGGACACGGGGCCGCAGTGGCTGAGCTGGGTGTCCCCGTTGGGCTGGAACACCCAGGTGCGGGCGTACGGCGACCAGCGTTGGTGGTTGCTCCTCCTCTACCCGGCTCTGGCGGCGCTGCTGTTCACCGTCGCCGTCGTGCTCCGTGGGCGTCGCGACCTCGGCTCCGGACTGGTGCCGGCCCGCCCGGGGCCGGCCACCGGCTCGCCGCGCCTCGCCGACGCGCTGTCCCTCGCGGTCACGGTGCACGCCACCACGATCGTCCTGTGGACAGCGGCCGCAGCCGCCCTCGGTGTGGTGTTCGGGATGATCGCGCCCGGGATCGGCGACCTGCTGGACTCGGAGACTGCGCAGTCGATCATCGACGAGCTGGGCGGCGCGCTCGTCGCCGCCATCTTGTCGGTCGTGGCCGTGGTGCTGACGTACTTCGCCGTCACGGTGGTCAACCACGCCGGCCACGACGAGGCCGACGGCCGGGCCGAGCTCGTCCTGGCCACCGCCGTCAGCCGGAACGGGTGGTTCGCCGCCTCCGCCCTGGTTGCCCTCGTCGGAACGGCCTGGTTGCTGGTCGTGACCGGTCTCGGCCTGTGGGTCGGGTACGTCGCCGCCGACGGCCCTGGGATCGGCAACCTGCTCGTCGCAGCCCTGGCCTGGGCTCCCGCCGCGTGGGTGGTGGGGGCGCTCGCGGTGCTGACGCTGGCCGTCGGCGTGCGGTGGTCGGCACTGGTGTGGGCCTGGCCCGCGGCCTTCCTGACGCTCACGCTGATCGCTGACCTGGTCGACCTGCCAGGGTGGGTGGAGGGCCTGTCGCCGTACTCTCACGTGCCGTCGCTGCCGGCCGACGAGTGGAGCTGGGGGAGTGCCGGCGGTCTGAGCGCCGTTGCGGCCGGCCTGCTCGCTGTGGCGTGGTGGCGGTTCCGCGAGCGCGACATCGGCTAGTTTGCGGCTCATGTGGCAGCCGGAGCCGGACTGGGTCGCGCTGCCGGGTGGGTCCGGTACGTCGACCGTCGGCGTGTGGCGGACTGCGCTCGGCGGTCGTCCTGTCGTGGTCAAGCGCCTCGGTGCACCGCAGCCCGGAGATCCAGCCGTGCTCTCCGAGCGCGGGCACATCGGCTACTGGCGTCGCGAAGCCGATGTGCTGCTCACCGGCCTGACCGCCGGCACGCCCGGTCTGCGTGCGGCCAGCGGTTCGGTCGAGGAGGACGGGGACGGCGTCACGATCGTCCGCGACTGGGTGGAGGACGCCGCATCGAGCGGTCTGTTCCTCGCCCTGTCGGTGGGCCGCTTCGCGGGCGCGCAGCTCGGCCATCCCCAGTTCCTTGCCCAGAACCTGATGCGTGACCGCCTGGCGCGCGTCGAGCGTCGAGGCGGTTGGCCCACGCTGGCCCGCACGACGGTCGCCGACGTCGCAGATCACCTGTGGTCGCACCGCGAGACGATGCTCCGTCTGCTGGACGGGCTGGTGCAGGTTCCGCAGCACGGTGACCCGACAGCCCTGAACCTGCCCGGCCGTTCCGGCGACGAGGCGCTCGCCATCGACTGGGGCACGCTGGGCCATGGTCCGGTCGGTGGCGACCTGGGCTATCTCTCGCTGTCGGCCCGCGAGGAGTTCGAGCCGCTGCTCGACGCGTACCTCCTCGGCTTCCCCGACGGCCTCGCCGATCGGGACGCCGTCCTGCTCGGCGCGCAGATCGTGGCTGTCTACACCGCACTCAGCCGGGCCGAATGGGCGCTCGCCCGGGTCGCCGGGGGAGAAGGTGCCCTCGCCGGCAAGTACCGCCACCCGGCGGTCGCCCCCCACCTGCGCGCCCTGCAGAGCACGTTCGGGCACATGGAGGCGTTGCTCGCCCTGTGACTCAGCGAGCCTGGACGCTGCGCGCTGCGAACGTGTCGCAGCTCTTGTCGTTGTAGCCCTGCGTGAACCAGTACTGCCGCTGATCGGCTGAACCGTGTGTCCACGACTCGGGGTTGGTGCGCCCCTGGGTCTTCTTCTGGATCCGGTCGTCGCCGACGGATGCGGCAGCTTCGAGTGCCTGGTCGAGGTCGCTCTTGCTGACCTCCTCGATCAGCACGTTGCCGTCGGCGTCCTCGGTCTGGGTGGCGTGCCTGGCCCACATGCCGGCGAAGCAGTCCGCCTGGAGCTCGAGGCGGACCCCGAGACTTTCCGGACCGGAGTCCTGACTGGTGACGAGGCCCATCGATCCGATGATGTTCGAGATGTGGTGGCCGTACTCGTGAGCAAGCACGTAGAACTCCACGAACAGGCCGTCGGGTCCGCCGAGCTGCTGCTCGAGCACATCGTCGAAGAACGTGGTGTCCAGGTACATCGACTCGTCGGCCGGACAGTAGAACGGGCCGACCTGGGAGTTGGCTGCACCGCAGCCGGTGTCGACCTCGCCACTGAACGTGTACAGCGCGTCGATCGGGCGGAACTGGGTGGAGCCATTTCCTTCGTAGCCGCGCAGCTCACCCATCGCGCCGGACCAGTAGTCGGTGATCGAGTTCTCGATCGCGACCCGGGCGCAGTCCTGGCTCTCGTTGGCGTCCTCGCCGGTCTGGCAGGACTCGTAGCGCAACTGCGTGAGTCGGTTGGGCTGGGTGTTGGTGCTGTCGCCGCCGAGGCCGAGATCGATGCCCGCGCACCGGGCGACCACGAAGAGCACGACCAGCAGGATGACGGTCCCGATTCCCCCGCGGCCCGTCGGGATCGGCAGTCGCATGCCGCCACTGCCGAGGCCGCCTCCGCCGAGACCACCGCCTCCACCGCCGCGCCCGGCATCACGAACGCGGGACTGGTCAAGGCGGGCCTTCGGATTGAATCGCACCACGGCAGCACCCTAGGGCAAAGCCTGGACCGGTCGACGTTTTCAGTGCCGTCGACGCGGCGTGGGAGACTGGAACGTCATGATCACGGTGCACCAGGTCGAGGTCCGCGTCGGTGCACGGCTCCTCATGGAGAACGTCAGCTTCCGCGTCGGGCCCGGCGACAAGATCGGTCTCGTCGGCCGCAACGGCGCTGGCAAGACGACCCTCACGAAGGTCCTTGCCGGTGACGTGCTGCCCGCAGCAGGCAGCGTCGGCAACAAGGGCGAACTCGGCTACCTGCCCCAGGATCCCCGTGTCGGCGACCCTGAGGTCGTCACCCGTGACCGGATCCTTTCCGCGCGTGGCCTCGACGAGGCCGTGCGACGGATGCGGGAGTCCGAGGACGAGATGGGCTCGGACGACCCCGCCGTGCAGGAACGTGGCATGCGTCGCTTCCAGCGGGCGCAGGACGAGCTCGACGCGGGCGGTGGGTACGCCGCGGAGACCGAGGCTCTCCAGATCGCTCAGAGCCTCGGCATCCCCGACCGTCTGCTCGACCAGCCTCTCGGCACGCTCTCCGGTGGCCAGCGCCGCCGGGTCGAGCTCGCACGCATCCTGTTCTCCAGCGCCGAGGTGTTGATCCTCGACGAGCCGACGAACCACCTCGACGCCGACTCCATCAACTGGTTGCGCGAGTGGATGAAGACCTACAAGGGCGGCTTCATCGTGATCTCTCACGACAACGCCCTGCTCGAGGAGACCGTCAACAAGGTCTTCCACCTCGACGCCAACCGTGGCGTGATCGACATCTACAACATGGGCTGGAAGAACTACCTCGTCCAGCGCGAGACCGACGAAGCCCGGCGCAAGCGCGAGATGATGAGCGCACAGAACAAGGCCAAGACGCTCACCGACCAGGCCAACAAGATGCGTGCCAGGGCCTCCGGGGCCAGCGCCGCACAGCAGATGCTGAAGCGCGCCGAGAAGATCCTCGGCGGCGTCGAGGGCGAGCGGCAGTCCGACAAGATCGCGGCGATCAAGTTCCCGACCCCTGCTGCGTGCGGCAAGACCCCGTTGACGGCGAAGGACCTGTCCCGGACCTACGGTGCCCTGGAGATCTTCACGGCGGTCGACCTCGCGATCGACAAGGGCTCCCGTGTCGTCATCCTGGGACTCAACGGCGCCGGCAAGACCACGATGCTCCGGATCCTTGCGGGCGTCGACAAGCCCGACACCGGCGAGGTCGTGCCCGGCTACGGGCTCAAGATGGGCTACTACGCGCAGGAGCACGAGACGCTCGACGTCCATCGGTCGGTGCTGGAGAACATGCAGTCGGCGGCCCCGAGTCTGACCGACACCGAAGCGCGATCGGTGCTGGGCTCGTTCCTCTTCAGCGGTGACGACGTCCACAAGCCCGCCGGCGTCCTCTCGGGTGGCGAGAAGACCCGACTCGCCCTGGCCTCGCTCGTCGTCTCGCAGGCGAACGTCCTGCTGCTCGACGAGCCCACGAACAACCTCGACCCGGCGTCGCGCGAAGAGGTGCTCAACGCCATCCGGCGCTACGAGGGCGCGGTCGTCCTGGTCACGCACGACGAAGGCGCCGTGCACGCCCTCGAGCCCGACCGGGTGCTGATCCTCCCGGACGGTGTCGAGGACCTCTGGAGCCAGGACTACGCCGACCTGGTCGAACTCGCCTAACTACTCGGTCGAGATCGCGTCCAGCACGTTGAGGCGCGACGCGCGGACCGCGGGGATCACCGCGGCCAACACCCCGACGACGACGGCAGTCACGAGGAACCCGATCAACTGCCCCAGCGGCAACCCGAGGCTGGACAGTTCCTCCGACAGTGACCGTTGCAGGAGTACGCCGATGGTCAGGCCGAGCACCATGCCGAGAACCGCGCCCAGCAGGGCGATGGTGATCGACTCGAGCGTGATCATCCGACGCAGCTTCGCGCGACTCATGCCGATCGCCCTGAGCAGCCCGATCTCCCGGGTCCGCTCGATCACGCTGAGTCCCAGGGTGTTGATGATGCCGATCACGGCGATCACGATTGCTAGAGCCAGCAGGCCGTAGATGATGTAGAGCAGCTGGTTCACCTGGCTGCGGATCTCGTCAGCGAAGCCTTCCTTGTCGAAGACCCCGACGATCGGCGCCGACGAGGCAGCGGCATCGACGTCGTCCCGCACGGTGCTTGCGTCGGCGCCGGGCGCGAACAGGATGCTCACCGCCGTGTCCTGGCGCAGCACGCCGGCGCGGGCGAGCTGGTCGAGGGGCACGTTGATCGCGCCCGCGACCTCGGAGTCCTCGACCACACCGACCACCGTCGGTGTCAGCTTCTTCCCTCCCGTGAATCCGAGGTCGAGGGTGTCGCCGACCTCGATGTCGTTGTCCGTGGCGAATCCTTCGGTGACGAAGGCCTCGGCGCCCGAGACCTCCTGGCGCCCGTCGATGGTCTCGAGGTCGTAGATCTCGGCGAAGTTGTCGTCGTTGCCCGTCAGGTAGACCGACTTGCCGTCGTACTGCGCATTGGTGAACTGCTGGCGGCTCATCACGCCGACGCCGTCGACCTCGGCGATCCGGTCCCCGACCTGGGTCGAGAACGGCAGGTAGTTGGTGCTCTGGACCAGGAGGTCGGCCGTGAACTGGTCGTCGACGACGTCGTCGACCGACTTGTTCAGCGAAGCCGCCAGGACGCCGATGGTCGAGACCAGCGCGAGCCCGATCATCAGGGCCGAGGCCGTGGCGCCGGTGCGTCGCGGATCACGCAGGGCGTCCTCGCCGGCGAGGCGCCCGGTCGTGCCGAACGACCGGGCGAAGAGGGCCCGGCAGAGGACGAGGACCGGCTTGCCCACGACCGAGCTGATGGCCGCGACGGTGAGGATCCACAGCACAGCGCCCACCCCGATCCACGCGGCGTCGGACCCGGGTGCGCCGTTGAGACCGGCGATGGCACAACCAGCGCCGATGACGAGGACGACGGACCCGATGGCCGTACGGCGGCGCAGGGAGGCACGCTCGACCGTGGTGTCGGCCCGCATCGCCGCGACGGGAGCGACCTTGCTGCCGTGCCGGGCCGGCAGATAGGCAGCCACCATCGTCATGCCGACGCCGACGACGTAACTGAGGACGACCGTCCAGGCAGTCAGGTCCAGGGCGTTGCCCGCGATGTCGAGCCCGATCACACGGAAGATGGCGGCCAGCCCGCGGGCCAGGAGGAGCCCCGCGCCGATGCCGAGAGTGGAAGCCACCACGGCGAGGACGAACGCTTCCAGGAGCACCGAACGCGTCACCTGCGCCCGGCCCGCGCCGAGGGCCCGGAGCAGCGCCAGCTCACGGGTCCGCTGGGCGACCAGGATCGAGAACGTGTTGACGATGATGAACGCGCCGACGATGACGGCGATGATCGCGAACACCAACAGGAACGTGTTGATCACCCCGAGGAAGCTGCCCACTGCGTCCTGGGACTCCTCGGCCACCTGGTTGCCGGTGACCGCCTCGAAGCCTTCGGGAACGACCTTGTCGGCCGCCGTCGCAAGCTGCTCCTGGGTGACACCGTTCGCGGCGGTGAGGCTGATCCGGTTGAAGACCGACTTCCCGTCCAGGAAGAGTTCTTGCGCGCCCTCGGTGGAGAAGATCAGGAGGGTGGCGCCCGCCGTACCGCCGCCGTTGAACTCAGCGGTGCCGACCAGGGTCGCCGTACGTTCGAGTGTTCCGAACGGCGCGAGCAGCTTGACCTGGTCACCGACCGTGTAGTCACCGGCCTTGGCCGCCGCCTCGTCGAGGACCATCTCGTCGGTCCCGCTCGGCCACTGACCCTTCTTGAGGACCAGGGCTTCGTCGCCGTCCATGTTCGGGCCGTCGTGGTAGTTGAAGGCCAGGGTGGGCGCGCCGGTGCCGCCGACGAGGGTCCCGTCGCTGGCGAGCAGGCTCATCCCGAAGCCGACGACGTCCCCATCGGCCCGGGCGACCTCTGGCAGCGCCTCGAGGTCGTCGACGACACCCGGATCGAGGACCTGGTCGGTCTGGCCGGAGTAGCCGCCGTCGAACTCCTCGGTGTCCATGGCACGCACGGCGCCGTCGGGCGTCGAGCCGTGGATGATCGAGTCGAACGTCGCGGACAGTCCGTTGCTGAACACCAGCACGCCCGAGAGGAAAGCGACGCCGAGAATGATCGACAAGCCGCTCATGAAGAGCCGGACCTTGCGGGCGAAGATGTTGCGCAGCGTCAGCCGCAACATGTCAGGCCCTTCCGCGCGCAGCGGCAGCCGCAGCCTGCAGCGCGGTCATGTGTTCGAGAATCTGTTCGCGGTCGGGTTTGTTGATCTCGTCCACGACGCGGCCGTCGGCGAGGAACACCACGCGGTCGCAGTACGACGCCGCGACCGCGTCATGGGTGACCATCACGATCGTCTGGCCGAACTCGTCGACGCTGCGGCGCAGGAAGGAGAGGACCTCGGCGCCGGACGTGCTGTCGAGGTTGCCGGTCGGTTCGTCGGCAAAGACGATCGACGGCTTGCTGACGAGCGCGCGGGCGCAGGCGACGCGCTGCTGCTGGCCACCGGACATCTCCGCCGGTCGGTGCTTCAGGCGATCACGCAGGCCGACCGCGTCGATGACGGTGTCGAACCACGCCGGGTCAGGCTTGCGACCGGCCAGGCTGAGCGGCAGCAGGATGTTCTCGCGGGCTGTGAGCGTCGGGATCAGGTTGAAGGCCTGGAACACGAAACCGACCTGCTCGCGACGCAACGTGGTGAGCGCCTTGTCGCGGAGCCGGGACAGGGCAGTGTCGCCGACGACGACTTCGCCCGCCGTCGGGGTGTCGAGGGCGGCCAGGCAGTGCATCAGCGTGGACTTGCCGGAGCCCGAGGGGCCCATGATCGCGGTGAACTGGCCCTGCGCCAGCTCGATCGTCACACCATCGAGGGCACGGACCTCGGAGTCACCGGAGCCATAGGTCTTGTGGAGGTCGATCGCGCGCGCCGCGACCGGTTGGGTGGGGGACACCGGAGTGGGGGCGGTGGTCATGCCCCCACCCTGCCCGACCGCCGGGCATCGGTCATCCGGTATTCCCCCTACTTCGCCCTGATCCGGGCATCAACGGGCGCGAGCCGCCGGTGTCATGCCAGAGTTGGCGCATGGCGAGGTACGTGGGGGCTATCGACCAGGGCACCACCAGCACACGCTTCATGGTGTTCGACCATGCCGGACGCGAAGTGACCCGGCACCAGCTCGAGCACGAGCAGATCCTGCCCCGCGCGGGGTGGGTCGAGCACAACCCCGTGGAGATCTGGGAGCGGACCTCGGCAGTCGTGCAGACCGCCCTCGGGAAGGCGCGTCTCGACGCGAGCGACCTGGCTGCGGTCGGCATCACCAACCAGCGCGAGACCACAATCGTGTGGAACCGCCGGACCGGCCGGCCGCTGCACAACGCCATCGTCTGGCAGGACACCCGCACCGACGCGATCGCAGCGGCGCTCGACCGTGACGGACGCGGCGACGTGATCCGTCATCGCGCGGGCCTCCCGCCGGCGACGTACTTCTCGGGCGGCAAGCTCAAGTGGATCCTCGACGAGGTCCCCGGCGCCCGCGAGCTCGCCGAGAAGGGCGACGCCCTGTTCGGCACGCCCGACACCTGGGTGCTGTGGAACCTCACCGGTGGGTCCGAGGGCGGCGTGCACGTCACCGACGTGACCAACGCCAGCCGGACCATGCTGATGGACCTCGAGACGCTCGACTGGGACGACGAGCTGCTCGGGTTCTTCGACATCCCGCGCGCGATGCTCCCCGAGATCCGTGAGTCCTCGGCAACGACGCCGTACGGCGTGACCCTGCGCCACGGGCCGTTCGGGGGAGAGGTCCCCATCACCGGCATCCTCGGCGACCAGCAGGCCGCGACCGTCGGCCAGGTCTGCTTCGCGCCCGGCGAGGCCAAGAACACCTACGGCACCGGCAACTTCATGCTGCTCAACACCGGCACCGAGATCGTCCGGTCGAAGGCAGGGTTGCTGACCACGCCGGCGTACAAGTTCGGCGACGAGCCGTGCGTCTACGCGCTCGAGGGCTCGATCGCGGTCACCGGCTCGGCCGTCCAGTGGCTGCGCGACCAGTTGGGGATCATCAGCGGCGCCTCGGAGTCGGAGTCGCTGGCCGGACAGGTCGAGGACAACGGCGGCGTCTACTTCGTGCCTGCGTTCTCCGGGCTGTTCGCGCCGTACTGGCGCTCCGATGCGCGGGGCGCGATCGTGGGGTTGTCGCGGTTCAACACGAACGCGCACGTCGCACGGGCCACGCTCGAGGCGATCTGCTACCAGTCGCGCGACGTCATCGAGGCGATGTCGTCGGACTCCGGCGTACAGCTCGAGGTGCTCAAGGTCGACGGCGGGGTGACCGCCAACAGCCTCTGCATGCAGATCCAGGCTGACGTGCTGGGCGTGCCGGTGAGCCGCCCGGTCGTCCCGGAGACGACCGCTCTCGGCGCGGCGTACGCAGCGGGCCTGTCGGTCGGTTACTGGGCCAACACCGATGAACTGCGCGAGAACTGGCAAGAGGACACCCGCTGGGAACCGCACTGGAGCGAGGACCAACGTGCCGCGGGATACGCCCAGTGGCAGAAGGCCGTTCAACGAACCCTTGACTGGGTGGAGGTCAACTGATGAATCCCGCTCCTCTGTCGCCGCGCGGCCGCGCAGCCGCGCTGAAACGGATGGCCAACCAGCACCTCGACGTCCTGGTGATCGGCGGGGGAGTCGTGGGCTCGGGTGCCGCGCTCGACGCGGCCACCCGAGGGCTCGCCGTCGGTCTCGTCGAGGCCCGCGACTTCGCGTCCGGTACGTCGAGCCGCAGCTCCAAGCTGATCCATGGCGGTCTGCGCTACCTCGAGATGATGGACTTCCGGCTGGTCGCCGAGGCGCTGAAGGAACGCGGCCTGCTCATGAACCGGCTCGCCCCGCACCTGGTCCGCCCCGTGCCGTTCCTCTATCCGCTCAACGGCCGTGGCTGGGAGCGGTGGTACGCCGGCTCGGGTGTCGCGCTGTACGACGCGATGTCGAAGGCCAGCGGGTACGGCGACGGAATGCCGCTGCACAAGCACCTCACCCGCCGCGGCGCGCGCAAGGCGTTCCCGTCGTTGCGCAAGGATGCCCTCGTCGGTGCGATCCGCTACTACGACGCGCAGGTCGACGATGCTCGCCACACGATGTTCCTGGCCCGCACCGCGGCGACGTACGGCGCGGCCGTGGCGTCCCGCACCCGTGTCCTGGGCCTGATCAAGGAGAGCGAGCGCGTCGTCGGCGCCGAGGTGATCGACCTCGAGACCGGCAACCGTTTCGAGATCCGCGCCTCCCAGGTGATCAACGCGACCGGCGTCTGGACCGACGAGACGCAGGGCATGGCGCGCGAGCGCGGCCAGTTCAAGGTGCGTGCCAGCAAGGGCATCCACCTCGTGGTGCCGCGTGACCGGATCCGCGGCGAGGCCGGCCTCATCCTGCGCACCGAGACGTCCGTGCTCTTCGTGATCCCGTGGAAGCGGCACTGGATCATCGGCACCACCGACACCGACTGGGAACTGTCGAAGGATCACCCGGCGGCAAGCTCGAGCGACATCGACTACCTGCTCGACAACGTCAACAAGGTGCTCGAGGTGCCGCTGACCCGCGACGACGTCGAGGGCGTCTTCGCAGGTCTCCGGCCGCTGCTGGCGGGAGAGTCCGCTGCGACCTCGAAGCTTTCCCGCGAGCACGCCGTGGCGCACAGCGTGCCCGGCCTGGTCGTCGTCGCCGGCGGGAAGTACACCACCTATCGGGTGATGGCGGCTGACGCGGTCGACGAGGCCGTCCACGGCCTCGAGTCCGTGCTGGGCCGCAAGGTGGGCGATTGCGTGACCGAGAACGTCCCGCTCGTCGGGGCCGACGGCTACCAGGCACTCTGGAACCAGCGCCGCACACTCGCGACCCAGTCGGGCCTGGCGATCAACCGGGTCGAGCACCTGCTCGAGCGCTACGGCTCGCTCGTGCTCGAGGTCCTGGACCTGATCGCGGCCGAGCCCGACCTGGCCGAGCCGTTGCCGGGCGCCGAGGACTACCTCCAGGCAGAAGCCGTGTACGCCGTCACCCACGAGGGCGCCCGGCACCTCGACGACGTCCTCACCCGCCGGATGCGGATCTCGTTCGAGACCTTCGACCGCGGAGTGGCCGCCGCGCCGCACGTGGCCGATCTGGTGCGCGGCTACCTCGGTTGGGACACCGACCAGCGCGAGCGGGAGCTCCAGCACTACCTCAAGCGGGTCGAGGCCGAGAGGGAGAGCCAGCGTCAGCCCGATGACCACACGGCCGACGCCGCGCGCAAGGGCGCACCGGACGTCGTACCCGTGTCGAGGATCGCGGAATCGCTCGAAGTGCTGGAGGCGCCCTGATGGATCTGGCTCTCGCAGACCGGGTCTACGTCCTCACCGGCGCCACCCGCGGTCTCGGCCGGGCCACGGCCGATGCACTTGTCGCCGACGGTGCCCGGGTGGTGCTGAGCGGGCGCGGCCGGGCGAGCGTCGACGAGGCCGTCGCCGAGCTGGGCGATGCGGCGATCGGCGTGGTCGCCGACAACGCCGACCCGCAGGCGCCGGCGCGGCTCATTGCCGCGGCGCAGGAGCGGTGGGGTCGTCTCGACGGTGCACTGATCAGCGTGGGCGGTCCGCCGTCCGGCCCGGTCACGACGATCACGGACGACCAGTGGACGCAGGCATTCGGCTCGGTGTTCCTGGGCGGCGTACGACTGGCGCGCGAGATCGGCGCGGCCCTCGGAGACGGAGGCAGCCTGGCGTTCGTGCTGTCCACCAGCGTTCGCCAACCGATCGCCAACCTGGCCGTCTCCAACGGGCTGCGTCCGGGGCTCGCCATGGTCGCCAAGACGCTCGCCGACGAACTCGGGCCGCGCGGCATCCGGGTCAATGGCCTGCTCCCCGGCCGGATCAGCACCGAACGGGTCGCTGAGCTCGACGCCGCGACCGGCGACGCGGCCGCAGCCCGGGCCGCAGCCCGGGTCCAGATCCCGCTCGGCCGCTACGGCGATCCGGAGGAGTTCGGCAGGGTTGCGGCGTTCTTGCTGTCGCCGGCCTCGTCGTTCGTGTCCGGGGTGATGGTGCCGGTCGACGGTGGTATGTCCCGCTCACTCTGACGCGATGCCCGCGTGAAGGGTCCGCCGGTCCGTTTCTTGCTGCGAGTGCGTTCGCCGCGGGGACCGTTGCGACGCTCGTCCCATGCGAGGTAGCCGAAGCCACCGATCGCCAGTACGCCGAAGAACCACCACTGCAGGCCGTAGAAGAAGTGCGGGCCCTGGCCGAGCTCGGGGAGCTCGACGGGTTCGAGCTCTTCTGCGGGCTGAGGGTTCTCCGACTTGAGGGCGACGAAGCCGGTGTAGACCTCGCGGTCGATGGCCTTGCCGATCGGTCCGCTCGCGATCGCACGGGTGGAGTGGTTGTTGACCTGCGTGCTGTCGCCGGTGCCGTCGGCGCGCACCCAACCGGTGACGGTCACCTCGCCCGCGGGCGGTGCGGGCAGGTCGGTGTGTGTGATCTCCGGGTTGTCCGTCGCGATCCAGCCGCGGTCGACGATGACGGTCGTGCCGTCCGGCGTCACCAGGGGTACGACGACCTCGACCCCCGGGGCCGACTTGCGGGTGCGGTAGCGCACGACGACGGTGTCGTCGACGTCGTACTCGCCGGTGACGGTGACCAGGCGCCATTCGTCGGACTCCCGGACCCCTCGACCGGGTGCGAGGACGTCGCTCAGGGGCACCGGTTCGCGGTTCTCGTTGGCGCTGACGACGGTGTTGCGTTCCTTGCGGTCCTCGAGGCGCCCGAACTGCCATTCGCCGAGCCACCAGGTCGCATATCCCACGAGCAGGATCGCGAGGAAGAAGAGCACCCAGCGACGGCTCAGCAGGAAGCGCCAGGAGGCCAGCCACGATCGCACGGGTCCACGGTAGGTCCCTGAGGAGCGCCGCGCGGAGCCGGGCCTGCCTCCCGACCTATGCTGGGGTGGTGAAGCCCCTCATCGATCGTCATGGCCGGGTCGCCACTGATCTGCGTGTCTCGCTGACAGATCGGTGCAATCTGCGGTGCACCTACTGCATGCCGCCCGAGGGCCTGGAGTGGCTGCCGGCCGACGAACAGCTGTCCGACGCCGAGATCGTGCGGCTCATCGGGATCGCCGTGCAGAAGCTGGGTGTCAACGAAGTCCGCTTCACCGGCGGTGAGCCCCTCGTGCGCCGCGGCCTGGTCGACATCGTCGGTCAGGTGCGCGCGATGGACCCGGACGTCGAGATGTCGATCACGACGAACGCGCTCGGGCTGTCGAAGATGGCCGGCGCGCTGGCCGAGGCCGGCCTGAACCGGGTCAACGTCAGCCTCGACACCGTCCGCAGCGAGACGTTCCGCGAGATCACCCGCCGCGACCGCTTCACCGATGTCGTCGAAGGCCTGGCCGCCGCGGAGGCCGCTGGTCTCGGGCCGGTGAAGGTCAACGCCGTCCTGCTGCGGGGCGTCAACGACGACGAGGCGCCCGAGCTGCTCGGCTGGTGCCTCGAGCGCGGCTACCACCTCCGCTTCATCGAGCAGATGCCCCTCGACGCCCAGCACGGCTGGAACCGCGAGTCCATGGTGACCGCCGACGAGATCTTCGCGTCGTTGGCAGGCGCCTACAAGCTGACGCCCGCCAAGGAGCCCCGGGGCAGCGCGCCGGCCGAGCTGTTCCTCGTCGACGGCGGTCCGGCAACGGTCGGCGTGATCGCCTCGGTGACCCGCCCGTTCTGCGGCGACTGCGACCGGGTGCGCCTGACCGCTGACGGCCAGGTGCGCAACTGTCTCTTCGCCCGGTCGGAGTCCGACCTTCGCCTCGCCATGCGCGCCGGCGCCACCGACGACGACCTCGCCCAACGCTGGCTCACCGCCATGCTCGGCAAGGCCGCCGGCCACGGCATCGACGACCCGACCTTCCTCCAGCCCGACCGCCCCATGTCCGCGATCGGCGGCTGACCCCTGCCGAATAGGGGTCTTGTCCCCGCGAATGGGGGTTTCGTCCCCGCGAGTAGGGATCTTGTCCGGCCGATTGGGCGGCTTGTCCGGCCGATTGGGCGGCTTGTCCAGCCGATGAGAGGCATTCGCAGGTCACCAACGTCGATTCGAGTACGACGGCGCCAGGGCGGCGCGCAGCTCGCCGGTCCAGCGAGCCAGTCCGGCACCGGCGAAGTCACCTCGTTTCACGACGATCACGGTCCAGCCGTTGTCCCGGAGCCAGGTGCGGCGTTCGTCATCATCGGCGCGTTGGCCGACCGTCTGGTCGTGGAACTCGGCGCCGTCGTACTCGACACACACGCGGGCGTTCACGTAGGCGAAGTCGAGCCGATAGGTAGGGATGCCGTCAACCTCGATCCACCACTGCGGTTCGGGCATGGGCAGCCCCTCGTCGTACAGCTGGAGCCAGACCCACGCCTCGCGTGGTGACTCGATGCGGGCATCGACGAGCGCCACCAGCTGTCGACACTGGATGACTCCTCTGCGACCGCGGAATCGTGGGAGCTCACGTCCGAGGTCCGCGGCGCTGAAGCCGTGCAGGCGCGCCAGGCACGTCATCGCCGCGAAGGCCTCACGCCGGCGGAGGTTGCATCCGAGATCGAGCGCTGTGCGTTGTGGGGAGGTGACCTGGATGCCGGCCACGTCCACGACATCACTGGGTGCGAGGTCCCGGGATCGGCCGTCGGCCTCGGGTCGGTGCGTCGGATTGCGGCCGCGCAGGGCGCAGGTCTCGATGGGTGGCAGTACGTCGTGCTCACTCATGGTGAGCATGTCGATCCCGTGGAGCCAGGCGGCGGTGCGATCGGTGACCACGTGGTGAGGTGACACAACCGAACCGACGATCGCCGCTCGTAGGTCAACCGTGTCGGGCAGGTCTGCTCGAACGTAGACACCACGAGTTCGCCGTACAAGAAGTCCGTTGTTGACTCCGGCCGCCAGCTCTTGGCGAGTGAAGCCGTGGATGGCGCCGTCACGAACGTGGATCGGCTCGGTGGGGAAGTCGTCCATACATCTCATGTGTACGACGGTGCGCTGGGCGTGCGCTGCCGGCGATTCCAATGACCAGACCTGTGGAGGCGACCGGTCCGGGAGGAGCCTGTGGATGCTCGCTGGACGAGCGTGGCGACAAAGGGCCCATTCAGACGAACCAAGTCCCTACTCGGCGGGACAAGACCCCTACTCGGCGGGACAAGACCCCTATTCGGCGTGGACCTCGGGCTCGTGAGCAACGGTGTCCTTCAGGAACCCGCGGGCGCCGAGGAAGAGTTCGAGCGACTCACGGTGATCGGGGCAGGCGAGCCAGATCTTGCGGCGCTCGGGTGTGTGGAGCTTCGGGTTGTTCCAGAGCAGCTGCCACGCGGCGGGCTGACGGCAGCCGCGGGCCGAACAGAGATCAGGCTCCATGCGAGCCGGGACCGAGCTGGCGCTGCGCGTCGCCGCCGCCGGTGAGGGGGAGCGCCGTCGAGCGGCTGTCGCCGGCGTTCGCGAGCACCACGGCGACGTAGGGCAGGAAGATCGCGCCGCCGATGAGGTAGGGCCACAGCCAGTTCACGCCGGCCACCCCGGCGGTGACCGCGCCGATGAAACAGACCGTACGGATCGACATGGCGATCGCGTAGTTGCGCTGTCGGCGGGCCATGTCGGCCTGAGGACCGTCACCTGCGGTGGTGATCCGGATGGCATCCATGACCTCAGCCTACGTGCCCGGTGAGTAGGCTTCACCCATGTCCAACCGCACCTACCGCGTCAGCGAGATCGTCGGCACTTCGCCCGACGGCATCGACCAGGCCGTTCGCAATGGCGTCGAGCGCGCCGGCAAGACCCTCCGCCACCTCGACTGGTTCGAGGTCACGCAGGTTCGCGGACAGATCAAGGACGGTCAGGTCGAACACTTCCAGGTCACGATGAAGGTCGGCTTCCGCCTCGAGGACGACGAGTAGGTCCGACCCCTTTGTCGGGATCCCACAAGGGATCCCGACGATCTTGGTGTCCGCTGGGCGCGAGGCCGGGCACGCCACACCCGTAGCGTCTGGAGGTGTGAACTCACCACGCTCCGTCCTCGTCACCGGAGGCAACCGCGGCATCGGCCGAGCGATTGCCGAGGCCTTCCTCGCTGAAGGCGACCACGTCGCCGTCACCACCCGCAGCGGTGGTGCGCCCGAAGGTGCGCTCGAGCTCAAGGCGGACGTCACGGACGCCGCGGCCCTCGAGGCTGCCTTCAAGGCGGCCGAGGAGGCCCACGGCCCGATCGAGATCCTCGTCGCCAACGCCGGCATCACCGCCGACACGTTGCTGCTGAGGATGTCGGACGAGGACTGGGACTCGGTCATCGCGACCAACCTCACCGGGTCCTTCCGGCTGGCACGCCGCGCGGCCAAGGGCATGATGCGCCAGCGCAAGGGCCGGATCATCTTCATCTCCAGCGTCGTCGGCCTGCTCGGTTCGCCCGGCCAGGTCAACTACGCCGCGTCGAAGTCGGGCCTCGTCGGGATGGCGCGCTCGCTCGCTCGCGAGCTCGGGCCGCGCAACATCACGGCCAACGTCGTTGCTCCGGGGTACGTCGACACCGACATGACCGCCGTGCTGAGCGACGAGCAGAAGGAAGGCATCCGCAGCCAGGTCCCGCTCGGTCGGTACGCCGACCCGGCGGAGGTCGCGGGAGCGGTTCTCTGGCTGGCCAGCCCGTCGGCGGCGTACGTCACCGGCGCTGTGATTCCCGTAGACGGCGGACTTGGAATGGGGCACTGACATGAACGACACCAACATCAACCCGAACGGCATCCTGGCCGGTAGGAACATCCTGGTCGCGGGAGTCACCCTCGACACCTCGATCGGCTTCGCAGTGGCGAAGTTCGCCCAGGAACAGGGCGCCACGGTGCTCATCTCCAACTTCGGCCAGGCGCTGCGGATCACCCGCCGGATCGCGAAGCGGCTGCCGGTGCTGCCGCCCGTGCTCGAGCTGGACGTGACGGACGAGGAGCACCTCGCCGGTCTGCCGGACCAGGTGCGCGAGCACCTCGGCTCCGACGCCGTCCTGCACGGCGTGGTCCACTCGATCGCCTACGGCAACCCGGAGACGCTGCTCGGTGGCAAGTTCCTGACCGGGCCGTCCAAGGACGTCGCCCAGGCCGTCGAGGTGTCGGCGTACTCCCTCAAGTCGCTCGCCGTCGCCTGCCGCCCGTTGATGACCGAGGGTGGCTCCGTGGTGGGCCTGACCTTCGACGCCTCGGTTGCCTGGCCGGTCTACGACTGGATGGGCGTGGCCAAGGCTGCGCTCGAGTCGTGCTCGCGCTACCTCGCCCGCGACCTCGGCGCCGAGGGGATCCGGGTCAACCTGGTCTCCGCCGGCCCGCTGCGCACGCTCGCTGCCAAGGCGATCCCGGGCTTCGGTGACCTCGAGGCGATGTGGTCCACCCGGGCTCCGCTCGGTTGGGACAACGTCGACCAGGAGCCGACCGCCAAGGCGGTCTGCGCGCTTCTCTCAGACCTGTTCCCGGCCACGACCGGCGAGATCATCCACGTCGACGGCGGCTTCCACGCGATGGGCGCCTGATCCGCCGCTGTCGAAGCGCTGGGCGGCCAGTGTCATCAGTGCCCAGGCCAGGAACACGATCGCGATCTCCTCGGCGACGTACCACGGCCACGCACCGAGCAGGTCGAGCACGGAGCTGCGCGGCTTGCGCAACAGGTAGCCGTAGTTGGTGTCCGCAACGACGTTGAAGACGTACGTCGAACCGGCCCAGGCGAGTGTCGTGGCGACGGCTGCGCCGAAGTCGCGCCAGCGGGGCGCCTTGCGCAGCCCGATCACCAGGTAGACGGCTGCCCAGACGACCAGCAGGTGCAGGGCCCAGAACGCGAAGTAGCGTGGATGGGGCAGGTCCTCGTTGAGCGAGGGCGTGATGACGCCCTGGATCGTGAGGGTCAGGCCCCAGAAGAACGTCAGCGCGACGGGGAAGGGCCGGTGCGTCCACAGCGCCCACGTCGCTGCGATCCAGGCCAGGTCGCACAGGTGCAGGGGCAGGGTGACGTCGACGTCGAAGTTGTAGACGACGTCGATGACCTGGAACGGCACCGTCGCCAGCGGGACCAGGAGCGCACAGGTCCGGCTGAACCCGGTCGGTCCGTCGGCGGCGGCGTGCCGACGCCCCAGGACGACGGCGACCACGACCCCCACGACGAAGAAGGCCAGCGGGATGAGGTGCGTGGTTCCGTACTGCGTCACGGGTTCAGCATGGGCCCTACGATGCTCCCGTGGACAGCATCCGGCGATTGGTGGTCGTGCGTCACTCCAAGGCGGAGCAGTTCGCGTCGAGTGACGTCGAACGGGTCCTGAGCCCCCGTGGACGTGCAGACGGTCGCGTCCTGGGGGAGTGGCTTGCCGGCCAGGGCATTGCAGCCGAGGTGGAATAATTTTAGAGGACGGAAATGGGTCT
>JAPLCC010000016.1 GCA_026392415.1 Propionibacteriales bacterium | reverse complement strand
GACGGACCCGACGATCAAGGCAGACGAGGAAGAGGCCACGGCCACGTCCTCGTTCGTCGTGTCGTCTGCCGATGACACCGACGAGCCTCCCCAGCAGGTCATGGTCGCTGGTGCGACCGCCGACCCGGTCAAGGACTACCTCAAGCAGATCGGCAAGGTCCCGCTGCTCAACGCGGAGATGGAGGTCGAGCTCGCCAAGCGGATCGAGGCCGGCCTCTTCTCCGAGGAGAAGCTCGGCAAGGGCGGCAAGATCAGCCCGAAGATGACCGAAGAGCTCGAGTGGATCTCCGAGGACGGCCGCCGCGCCAAGAACCACCTCCTCGAGGCCAACCTCCGCCTCGTCGTCTCGCTGGCCAAGCGCTACACCGGTCGCGGCATGCTGTTCCTGGACCTGATCCAGGAGGGCAACCTCGGTCTGATCCGTGCGGTCGAGAAGTTCGACTACACCAAGGGCTACAAGTTCTCGACGTACGCCACCTGGTGGATCCGTCAGGCGATCACCCGCGCCATGGCCGACCAGGCCCGCACCATCCGGATCCCGGTCCACATGGTCGAGGTCATCAACAAGCTCGCCCGTGTCCAGCGCCAGATGCTGCAGGACCTCGGTCGCGAGCCGACTCCCGAAGAGCTCGCCAAGGAGCTCGACATGACCCCGGAGAAGGTCGTCGAGGTCCAGAAGTACGGCCGTGAGCCGATCTCGCTGCACACCCCCCTGGGTGAGGACGGCGACTCGGAGTTCGGTGACCTGATCGAGGACTCCGAGGCGATCGTCCCGGCCGATGCCGTGTCGTTCACGCTGCTCCAGGAGCAGCTGCACGCGGTCCTCGACACGCTCTCCGAGCGTGAGGCGGGCGTCGTGTCGATGCGCTTCGGCCTGACCGACGGCCAGCCCAAGACACTCGACGAGATCGGCAAGGTCTACGGCGTGACCCGCGAGCGGATCCGCCAGATCGAGTCGAAGACGATGTCGAAGCTGCGGCACCCCTCGCGCTCGCAGGTCCTGCGCGACTACCTCGACTGACCCAGAACAGCGCCACGACCGCCCCGTAGCCGCCCACCGCGGACACGGGGCGGTCGCACTTTTCCGGTCGTGAACAAATGCGAAGAGCCCCGGGCACTGGCCCGGGGCTCTTCGATGGAACGTCTCGACTCAGTCGTCGGCGAGTGCCGGCTTCGTCGTCAGCTTGTGGGTCTCGTCCTGGACGTTCGCCGCGATCTCCTTGAGCTTGTCACCGTGCTCGCGAGCGTGGTGGGCACAGAAGAGCAGTTCGCCACCGGAGGTGAGTTCTACGCGGAGGTAGGCCTGGGCACCACAACGGTCGCAGCGGTCCTCCGCGGTGAGCGGGGCGCTGGGAGCAACGATAGTTGTCATCTCGGCCTCTCTTTCTTCGTCATCACCCCTATCGGGTGTCGACGTGTTCAACGTAGCGACTGGATCAAAGATTCCCGTCTTCGGGCACTTCATGCCTCTTGCGCTTCTCGTTCATCCAAGCACCTGCAGGTCGTTCTCTGGTTCATTTTCCACCGCTTGAAACATCCCTGTGATCATCCGATCGATCAGGGTTCCCTGATCCGTCCGGTCGGGCTGCAACTGTCAGTCATCGTCCCGCTGCCCGAGCCCGTGTGCCTGCAACGGACTTCGGCGTGTCGCCGGTAGATTCGTACCCTCAGCACCCGAGCCATCCCCGTCTTCCCGTGTCATTACTAGGAGCAGGTCATCGCCGACAACACGTACAACGCAGCGCATCTGCTGGTCCTGGAGGGCCTCGAGGCGGTGCGGAAGCGTCCGGGGATGTACATCGGCTCCACCGACACCAGGGGGCTGATGCACTGCCTCTGGGAGATCATCGACAACGGTGTCGACGAGGCGCTCGCGGGCGCCGCCCACAAGGTCGAGGTCACCCTGCTCCCCGACGGCTCCGTCGAGGTCCACGACGACGGGCGCGGCATCCCGACCGACAAGGAGCCCAAGAGCGGCTTGACCGGCGTCGAGCTGGTCGCGACCAAGCTCCACGCAGGCGGCAAGTTCGGTGGCTCGTCCTACGCCGCGACCGGTGGTCTGCACGGCGTCGGTCTCTCCGTGGTCAACGCGCTCTCGAGCCGGATGGACATCGACGTCGATCGCTCGCCGGCGACCCAGGGCATGAGCTTCCAGCGCGGTGTCCCGGGCACCTTTGCCGGTGAGGGCCCCGACGCGCCCTTCACCCCGGCGACCGGACTGACCCGCAAGGGCGGCCGGGTGGCCAAGGGGAAGTCGGGCACCAGGATCCGGTTCTGGCCGGACCGCCAGATCTTCACGAAGGACTCCGTCTTCCTGCTCGACGGTCTCATCGGCCGCGCCCGGCAGACCTCCTTCATCGTGCCCGGCCTCGAGTTGGTGATCCGTGACCACCGCGGCCCGGAGCACACCGAGGAGCGGTTCCGTCACGACGGCGGGATCGGCGAGTTCTGCGAGTTCCTCGCGACCGATGAGGCGATCACCGACGTGCTCCGCCTCCAGGGCAGCGACACCTTCACCGAGACGGTTCCGATGCTCGACGAGCTGGGCCACATGACCCCCCAGGACGTCGAGCGCGAGCTGGTCGTCGACGTCGCCGCCCGCTGGGGCACGGGCTACGACACCGAGCTCAAGTCGTTCGTCAACGTCATCGCCACGCCCAAGGGTGGCACCCATGTCGCCGGCTACGAGGCGGCGCTCACCAAGACGTTCAACGAGGCGATGCGCGCCACCAAGGCGCTCAAGGTCAACGACGACAACGTGATCAAGGACGACATCCTCGAGGGGATGACGGCGGTCGTCACGGTGCGCCTGGCCGAGCCGCAGTTCGAGGGCCAGACCAAGGAGATCCTCGGCACCCCGGCGGCCAAGGCGGTGGTGAGCAAGGTCGTGGCGCAGCAGCTCAAGGAGTTCCTGACCTCCACCAAGCGCCTCGAGAAGGCCCAGGCGAAGCTCCTGATGGAGAAGGTCGTCGGTGCCTCGAAGACCCGGATCGCCGCTCGTCAGCACAAGGAGACCCAGCGCCGGAAGAACGCGCTCGAGTCCTCCTCGCTGCCCTCGAAGCTGGCCGACTGCCGCGCCAACGACAACGAGCGCACCGAGCTCTTCATCGTCGAGGGTGACTCCGCGCTCGGCACGGCCAAGCTGGCGCGCAATGCGGAGTTCCAGGCGCTGCTGCCGATCCGCGGCAAGATCCTCAACGTCCAGAAGGCCTCGGTCGGCGACATGCTCAAGAACACCGAGTGCGCCTCGATCATCCAGGTCGTCGGTGCCGGTTCGGGCCGTACCTTCGATCTCGATGCCCGCCGCTACGGCCGGATCATCTTCATGGCCGACGCAGACTCCGACGGCGCACACATCCGCTGCCTGCTCGCGACCCTGTTCTTCAAGTACATGCCCGAACTGGTCGCCGAGGGGCGCGTCTACACGGCCGTGCCGCCGCTGCACCGGATCGAGATCTCCAACCCGAAGAAGGGCCAGGAGAAGTACGTCTACACGTTCTCCGACCCCGAGCTGCAGCGAAAGCTCGCGGAGCTCAAGAAGAAGAACGTCCGCTGGAAGGACCCGGTGCAGCGCTACAAGGGCCTCGGCGAGATGGACGCCGACCAGCTGGCCGAGACCACGATGGACCCGCGCCGTCGTACCCTCCGCCGCCTGACGGTCGACGACGCCGCCGTGTCGGCCGACGTCTTCGAGCTGTTGATGGGCAGCGACGTCGCGCCCCGCAAGGACTTCGTCATTAGTAACGGAGGCGCACTTTCGGAAGAGGACCTGGACTTCTGACGCGCGTTCATTCGTCGCGCCCCTGCTGACGCCTCGTCCGCGCGCGGATCGAATCGACGCCCTCAGCGATGCACTCGGGGCACGTCACCTCGTCCCACTTGTCGAGGAACCTGATGTGCCCTCCCTTCGTGACGATGTTGCCGCCACATGCCCAGGCCATGTTCGGCATGAGGACGTGGTTCAGGTCGGACTCGACGCTGTCGCTGAACAGAGGTACGTCGTCGCCGTAGGTCATCGCGCCACCACCTGAGCGAACGGGCGTGGCGTCCACGACAGATCGCGCTCGACCCACCTCGCGATGCCCTGAGGCCGGACCAGAAGCGCCCGCAACTCGTGCAGGTCGGTGTACCCCCACTCGGCACCGTGCGGGTCTCCGAGGTTGGCGTAGCCGAACGCGATGCGCCGGTCAGCGTCCAGCTCTGCGATCCACCAATCGCACGCACCCACGAAGTAGTGCAGGTGAATGATCGTGTCGGCAGGCTTCGTGTTCTCCGTGGCGTACAAAGCGGGAACCCCGCCCAGGACGTCCTGAGCGGGGAACCAGTCGTGGCCTCGGAGTTCGTCAGGCGTCACGCCTTGACCGCCGTCTTCTTCGCGGGGGTGCGCTTGGCGGCAGGCTTTGCCGGGGCGACCTTCCTCGCGACAGCGCGCGTCGCCGGGGCGGGGGCAGCCTTCTTTGCCGGGACGGGTGCGGGGGAGTTGCCCTTCTTGCACGTCGCGCACCACGCGGACGGCGTACGCCCTGCTTCGTGGGCAGCGCGGCGGGTCTTGGCGCCGGTGCGTGCTCCGTGCTCGCAGGACGCCGCCCACTTGTTCTCGCCCTCGGGCTTGCCGAGCTGAATGATCTCGATCTTCGCGCCGGTCTCGCGAGCGGTCACGGTGTGGATCACGGTGTTCTTGGTGCTGGTGGTCATGTTCTTGTCCTTTTCGTCGTTGTGGGTTGTGGGTTACTTCGCCGAGGCGAACGCAGCGAGCGCGGCGTCCAGGCCCTGACTGGTGATGAAGTCGGACAGGACTTCGAGGACGTCCTGCTCGTCCCACCGGTTCTGCGCCGCGATGTTCTGGAAGGCGTCGTTCATCGTTCTGTCCTCTCGTCGTGTTCAACCGGCTGGTTGAATAAGACGAACGTAATACGAGCGGGAACTCGTGTACACCTAAGTCGAGTAGTTCGCTACAGTTTTACTTTCGGGACGACAAAAGACCCCCCGCCCGAAGGCGAGGGGTCAGTTGTCGGTGGGTGGGTCGTCAGGCGGATCAGGTCGCGTCGGAACGCCGAGCACCACCGTCAGCAGTCCCATCATGACGATGTGGATTTCAGGCTTTGGTGTGTAGCCGGGGTTGACCTGCCGGGTTAGTGCCTTGATCTGCGCGGCGTTCTGAGCAGCGGTCGGAGACGCGATGGCGAGGAAAGCCGCGTTCGTCGCGAGCGCCTGTCCCGCCTTGCTGGTCAGCGTGCGGCGGTTCACTTCGGTGATCGGGACGGGCACGGCCACAGTCGCTGCCACGTTGCCTTGTGGCGCGTCGGGGATGAACCCGCCGAGACCGTAGGTGGTGACGATGTCGTCGGTCATGTTGTTCTCCTACGCGATTCGGACGTGGATGCGAGGCGCGAGTAGTGCACGGGAGACGGTTCCGAACGTGCCTGGCAGTGCGCCCGTGTGGCCCGTCGTGGAGTAGCCGTTGATCGCGTTCGCTCCGTTGGGGATCGACTGGCCGATGATCGGGTCGGAGGTAGAGGAACCGCGCAGGGAAACTCCCGTGCCGCCCTGCAGCGTCCCGGTGGCCAAGTAGGTGCCGGGGGCGAGGGACTGGGAGATCGTGATCTCCTTTGCGCCTGTGGTGTCCGAGGCGACCGTGCCCGCATCGAGAACCAGCGTGGACGGTTCGTCGTTGGAGTCGACGTTCCAGATCGCTAGACGCACCGTCGTTGAGGCTGCGGCTGTGGTGACCTCGCAGGCGATGCGGTCAATCGTGATGGCATGAGGGACCACGAACAGTTGGCCGGTCGTCGAGTTCTGGGTCACCGTGGTCGTGTTGTGAGTGCCAGCCGGTGGCCCGTAGTAGGTCCCCGACTTCAAGACCCGTGAGCCACGGTTGGTGGCCTTGAGTCCCGCACGCCACGCAGCGACCGTGAGTGCTCGCGCTGCATCAGTGCCGGTGATCGCTTCTGCGTCGGTGGCGAGTTCGACCTTGCCCTCAACGGTTGTAGAAGCCGATGCCAGAAGCGCCATCAACGCGGCTTGGTCAGCCAACTCCAGCAAGGCACGCCCGTAGGACGTCGTGGCTAGTGCTGCGATTGCTGTCAGGTCCGCGTCTGCGGTCTGTGCCCCGATAGCCGATAGAGCAGCAGCGGCGTCGGCCATCGTCAGCAGCGCACGCCCATAGGCCGTCGTTGTCAGAGAAGCGATGGCAGTTAGGTCTGCGTCCGCTGTCTGCTTGCCTGCAAGATCCGACACGAGGTTCGTGACATCAGACTGAGCGATAGGCAACGTCGGTGGGAACGTCGCGGGCTTGCCCGTGATGTCTGCCCACGCTGTGGAGCCACCGCCGCCGCCTCCGGTGTAGAGCGCGTCCAGGGCGATGCGAGTGAGCGAGTCCTCGTCATCGATGTTTTCGGCGGTCGCTGCATCGATGGCAGCAGCCTGTAGCGCCGGGATGGCAGGAAGCGCCAGGTCCTCGCCGGCAGCGTCCGCGAGGTCGGTGTTCGCTGTCAGCTCGAAGTAGCCCGAGTCCCACGAGCGCCGTGATCCGAGTCCGTCGATGTAGTCGACGTTCACGATGTAGCGCAGCGACTCGTCAACGATGTTGGTTCCGCTGGAGTTGGTAGCGATCAGCGTGATGCTGAAGCCGAGGTTTTCGTCTAGCGGAATCGCTGCGCGCTCAGGCAACCGGACCGTGTTGGCGTCGAGGTCGATGAGGCCAACGTCGCCAAGGTTGGTGCCCAGGGTCGCCACGACTGCAACTGCGTCACTGCCGAGAAGATCGGACAGGTCGCCGGTCAGCGTGTAGGTGGTCGTCATCAGACTGCCTCGTATCGACCCGAGATGAACAGCTCGTCAGTGTTGGCCCACGTGAACGGGATCGTTGCGTTGATCGCCGTCGCGGGGTTACCTGCCGTGGTGGGTAGCGCCTTGAGTGCGAGCGCCGTGCCTGTCCACTCCGCAAGGAGTGGGTAGGTCTGGGTGGCTGACGTGTCGCGCGCGGTGCCGTAGAAACCCCAGCGCCCGGTTGTCGGCGTCAGACCTGCAGGCAGGCTCAGGCTGTAGACGCCGGTGCCGTAGGTGGTGGTCGACCCCATCGTGATGACGACCTTGAAGTCGATGGACTTCCCTACCTGCAGATAGCGACCCACGATTGATCCGTTGCCGATCACCGGGCTGGTGCCCGAGGACGTCCACGCTGGCGAGTAGGACGTCCACGCAGCCTGAATGCCGGTCAAGGCATCACGGATCTCCGTGTTCATCTTGGTCGCGGTCACGGTTTCGCTGGTCGTCCACGTGGCCGGGGTGGTGTTCAGGGACATGCGGATTCCTCAGTAGTACAGAGCAGTGTTGGTGCCCAGCGGAAAGTTCGCGTCGTTGAGTCGCCACCACGTCGTCGCGGTCTCGCGCTTCGGTGAGGTGTTCAGGTCGATGGACCAGTCGGTCTTGGTGATGACCTCGGTCCAGCCCTCGATGTAGAGGTCTGCTGTCGCGCCGGTCGGTGCCTGAGACGGCAGACCGGTGAAGCGCAGCCACGCACCCATCAGGTTGATGAGGAACGCCTGTTGGATCGCCGTGGTCTGCGTAAGCAGATCGACCTTCACGCCTGCGAGGCGCGAGGACGGGTTCTTGTTCAGCCACAGGAAGTACGCGGCGAGGTTCGCGGCGTCGTCGTCGGTCAGGACCTGGATGGTGTCTGAGGTGCCGTAGACGCCGTGCTGCGCGATGGAAGTGGCGTCCTCGGTGACCACTGACGATCCGCCAGCGCGGGTCACTTCAACGCGGTTTGCCATGCGCTGCGTGTCGACAGAGAACGACGCATCGGCGTTCAGCGAATCCACCGTGACAGTGATGTCTGGTGCTCCCGCGTAGACCTTCGTGAGTCGAGCGGTGTTGCCCTCGTGGATGAGGGTTCCTGAGCCGTTGACGTAGAGCCGACCGTTGTCAGCCTTCACGACCTCGGTCATCAACTCGGCGTAGTCCGAAGCGTTGAACACCGGGGCGAACCGCGTTGGCACGCCCGTGCTGCTCGACGTCACTCCTGCGAGGAGTGCGTAACGCAGGATGCTCAGGGTCGTCGGCCGACCTTCGTCGCTGCCGAACGCCTGCCAGCTCACCGCGTTCGTGGTGGCCGAATGCGGATAGAACGCGAAGTGCCCCATGGCCACTTCACCGGTGATGGCGTTCGATGCCTTGACGGCGTCCAGCGTTCCTGTCGGAATGTTGGGACTTGAGTCAGATCCGACTAGTTCGCCGTCGAGCCACAGCTCGATCGTGATTCCAGAGTTCGTGACTCTGGCGGTGCAGAGGTGCCACTCGTTGTCCATCACCGACTGAGTGCTGACGACCTTCGTAGTGACACCACCGACGTAGTGGTACAGCGCCAACTGGTCATCGAAGGTGCCAAACCAGACCGCCGTTGTTGATGGCTGCAGAGCGTCACCGACCTGCATGAAGTTGCCCGCGCTGCCAGGGGTGCCCTTGAAGGCCATCTCGATCTGGAACGCTGATGACCACGGGTGGCCAAGGCCGGTCGCAGTCGAGGTGTCGCCGCCGAAGACCTTCCCCAGTTGATACGGGTTGGAGATCGCATCGACGAACTTGATGATCGAGCCGTTGTCGTTCGGGCATGCCTCGGACGCGAACTCGGGGTACTGCGTGTCGCCACCAACGGGCTTGCCCAGCATTCGCAGTGGGCCAACGGTTGTGGCGTCGGGTCCGACCGGCCAAGCGACTGGCCCAACCATGCCGGGCGTCGACTTTGGTGTTGGGTCCGTGAGGGGCCACACCACCGTTGCGCCATTCGACAACTGCGCTTCGGTGACAGGCAAACGTGTTGGGATGCGACCAAGGCGAGCGAGCGCATCCGTCGCGGTGATCGAGACGGTCGAAAACTCCTGACCACCTGAGGGCCACTCGACAGGCCACTCCTGCACGTAGCCGGTGAACCGGTCCACGGTTGTGCCCGACACCGTGAGGCGAACCCGAATCCTGTTGTTGATCTGGATCGGGGAGGGCGACGCGATGATCGTGCTGCCGAGAGTGAAACGACCATCGAGGTTGTCGAACGTGAGTGACATCGTGGACGGCTGAATGTCGCCCTGCTCGTCAGCACGCCCGTGCGTCAACGAGATGCCGTTGGGCAGGCGCACGTAGGACGAGACGTCGTAGGGAAACGTCCCTGTGCCGTCGTCGAGAAGAACGGTCACAGTTGGAAGGCCAGGCATTAGGCGAGTCCTAGTGATCCGTTGCCGTTGTTCCGCTTGAGACGGAGAAGGCTCTGCTGGACAACGCGTCCGTCAAGGACGAGCTGCACGATGACTGGCTGCTGCGACTGGTTGTCGAACCCACCACGCGAGCGACCTGCGCTCAACGGGACGATTGCCTCTGGCCCTGCCTCACCGAGAACGGCGAGCGTTGGGCGCGAGACGATGCCACCCCTTGCGAGTTCGGGAATGTTCGGCGTCCCGATGGTGAATCCGCCGACCTTGCCAACGCCGGGGATGTGCGTGTCTACGGAGGGCAGGGAGAAGCCCAGTCCGTTCCACTTGCGGATGATCCAGTTGATCGCTCCGCGGAAGGCGTCCTTGACTCCGTCGAACACGCCTCTGGCTGCGGAGCTGATCTTGCTACCGAGACCCCTGACGACACCGACGACCTTGCTGGTGCCGGAAACGACGAGGGACTTGATGCCGTCCCATGCGCCTTTGACGATGCCCTTCACTGCCGCCCAGGCGGAGCTGAACGCCAACCGGATGATGTTGAGGAACTGCCTGACGATGCCCTTCAGGACAGTCGTCGCGCCGGACAGGATCTTCTTGATGCCCTCCCAGACTCCGCGCCAGTCGCCCTTAAGGAGCGATGCGAAGACTTGGAAGATGCCGCTAATGACGGTGAGTGCGCCGCTGATGACGGTGCGGAGGTTGTTGAAGGTGCCGATCAAGTACGTCGTGATGAAGCCACCGAAGACCTGCCAGAGCGACTTCACGATGGAGACGAAGGACTGGAACGTGCTCTGGATCGATGAAAGGTTTCCGCCGACGTCTCCACGGAGTCCGTTCATCACGTTGGCGATGACCGCCTTGATCGCCGTGAAGGCCGGTCCGAGCTTCTGCTGGAGGAATGCGCTGAAGCGCCCGAGTGCCGGTAGACCAATACTGATGAACCACGTCGCAAGGCGCTCAATGACGGGCAGGAGCTTGGCTCCGATGGCCTCCTTCGTCTCGTCGAAGAGAAGTTGGAGGCGCTGCATCTTTCCGGAGAACGTGTTGGCGCTGGTCTGCGCTGCTCCGCTGAACTTCTTGGACAACCTCTCCTGCGCCTGTGCGAGCGAGATGGTCGAACCGTCGGCGTTCTTCGTAGCGATGCCGAACTTCGCGAGGGCCTTCACGTTGCCTGTGCTGTACGCCTTGGCAAGCGCGGTGGAGACGGACTGAAGGCTCTTGCCGGAACCGGCTGAGACGTCCATCGCGAGCGAGGCGAGTTTCTGCGCCTTGCCCACATCGCCGGTCGCACGGACGAGGTTTCCCAGCGCTGGGCGTAGGTCGTCGTCGGCGATGCCGAGTGCCTTGCCCTGGGCGCTGATCCAGTCCTCAGTCGCAGAGACCTGAGCCTTCGTCGCGCCCGCGCTGTTCTTCAGCGCGTTCGCCAACAGGGCTTGCCCCTTGGCGTCCTCAGCAGCGGCCTTCGTCATCGAGACGAGCGCTGCCGCTGCACCCGCAATGGCGACGCCGCCAGCGAGGGCGGCAGCCATACCCAACTTCTTGAAACGGCTACCGACGCCGTCAGCCTTCTTGCCGACCCTGTCGAACGTGCCAGCCGTGTGGTCCTTGGCGAAGATGTCAAAGGTCAAGACAGACGCCATGACGGGCACCTCTGTTTAGTTGTTCTGTTGCTTACGTTCTTCGCGCTTCTGCGCTTCGACGCCCTTGCAGAGGTCTTCGAACTCGGCGTAGGTGAGTAGGTCGATTTCCCACGGCTTGATGCGGAATCGAACAAGCAGCTCGTACTTGTACTTCTCGCGCTTCGCCTCGTGCGGACTCAGTCTTTTGGGGACTCGTCCTCGTCCTCGTCATCGGACTCGATGCCGATCTCGCTGATGTCGCAGACGAAGTCCTCGTAGCGAAGTCCGGTGACCTCGCGACGGAGGAAGACCCACGTGAACGCGTGCAGCGCCATGAAGGAGCCGCGCTCGATCAGTTCGCCGAGTTCGCCAATCGTGGAGCCGGTCTGCTTCTCCAGGGCGATGACCTCGGGGGACATCAGCTTGATGTCATCGAGGTCCCATCGCTTTGTGTCTGCGCCTGTCGGTGTGTAGGTCAAGTAGTTGGCCATCAGCCTTCGATCCTTTTGGCTACGGCGTCCATCGCATCGATGACGCCTCGCCGCACGTGCGGCAACGATTCGGTGAGTGGTTCTGAGAACCAGCCGGGTTCGACCTCTTGGTTGACCCAGTTGTTGCGGTTGCCGAACACCGGGTGACGGAGGCGACCTCGGTCGAGGGAGCGCACGTCGATGCCGTTCTTGGCTTCGATGCGAACACCGGCGTTCTTGCCGGATACACGTGTACGGACGCCGATCCTTGATCGAGCGACGGAGTCAGCGAGACCACCACGGCTCGGCAACTTGTCACGGGCGCTGGCCTTGACCTTGCCGATGACAGGCTTCGCCGACTGGCGGATTTCACGCAGGAGTTGCTTGCGCAGTTCCTTGCCGTCGTCCGCTGACTTCAGGCGCTTTGCCAGCGCCTCGAGGTCGTGGGCTCCGCGTACTTCAATCTCCATCGGGATCGTCGTCCTCAGATCCCCAGATCGACTGACAGGTGAGGCCTTCGGCTTGCTCGTCGCTGACCTCGATGATCTGGTCGGCGAACACGACACGTGCCAGCGTGGGGACGTAGAGGTCTTGGCCGCTGTTGTTCTTGATGTTCATGGCTTCCTCACAGAGCGTTGTCAGCCGTGCGGGTGACAACCCAGATCGGCTGGTTAGTGCCGTCGTCGAGTCCCGTGAACGAGACCGATGCGACTACGAGGTCTGTGCCGTCAGGCTTGGGGAGTTCGCCGTCGAGCTTGATCGCGGGGAGCACGACCTGGAGCGTTTCGACGCCAGCCGAGAGCGCACCACCGGTGAGGGTGATGACAACGCCGACCAAGGTGTTGTCGTTGACCACGAGGTCGCGGTAGGTGGACGAGTCGTACTCGATGTCCATCGATCCGCTGATCTCGCGGAGGCCAACGGTTGGCTTGGCCTTGCGTCCAGCGCCACCGACGTTGAACCGGTCGAGCGTGAGGTTGTTGTTGACCGAGACGGAGAAGCCACGCACGTTCGTTGTGCTGGTGATCGATGACGCGAGCGCGGTCGAGGTCGGGGCTGTCAGCGTTCCGGTGGTGAGTGTCGCGCTACCGAAGTGGAACAGGTTGGGACTCGACGGGTAGGACGGTGTTGCGTACGACTGCGCAGTAGAGAGGTCACCTGCGTCGATGCTGACCTTCAGCTCGGCGATCTCGTTCTGAGCGACCGAGAGTTCCCAGTCGGTCACCATGCAGCCGGTGAACGAGTAGGCGTCCACCGTGCCACCGGCCTGAACGACACCCTCTTGCACCGTCAGGGACGGGGGAGTGTCACCGAGGGTGAACACCTGCTGGTAGGTCGAACCGGAGACGAGCGTGGAGGTTCCTGCGCCCAGGCATGCTTGCCAGACGAGTCCGAGTCCCTTGCTGATTGCCTCAACGGTGAAGTCGCCTCCACCGCTTGCGGCGGGGACGACGCGACGCGCAGCGCGCGCGACGCGCGAGCCAACGCGCAGTCCTTCGCCCTGTGCGACTTCCTTGTTCCAGTCGAGCGAGACGTCCTTGAACTCAAGGAAGCGGGTCGGGGCGACGAAAGTCTTGTATGTGCCCTCGGCGACCAATCCGAGGCTGTGGTCCTGTGCAGTAGCCACTTCTGTTGTTCCTTAGATGCGTGCCCGGAAACGGACGGAGAAGCCGACAAGCGCTTCTGCGCCTTGGTCGGATTGGGTTTGTTCGAGTTGGAAGCCGTCGCCCATCTCGGCGACGAGGTACGGCCCACCCGTGAGGCCGAGTTGCGGGTCAGCGCGGAGTAGCGCTTCGACTGCTGCGATCACGGCGAAGGCCGCGTCACGTGCGTCCTTGGCGTTGCCGTTGCCGTTCCACGCGAGCGCGGCGCAGATGATCGAGCCGGACTCGTCGCGAGGGCGTGAAGTCCCCATCGGACCGGTCGTCTGCGAGGCCTGAGCCGCGATAGAACGCACGGACTGAGAGGGGTCGTCGGTTCCGACCATCAGGTAGTTGCCGGTGTCGTTGACGACGCCGAATCCATCGAAGACGTTCACGCTGGGGAGTGCGGCAGCCGCCTGTGCAACCAGCGCATCGATCACGGCGGGGATCACGGACGTACTCACGCGATACCTGCTTGGAGATGGGGCGCGATCAGTTCAAGGACGCGCCACGGAAGGATGAACGCCGGGGGAGCAGGGGCGTCTCCACCACCTGTGCTGGGTGATCCCGTAGGACCGCGCTGGGTCATCCACAGGTGGCGCACCAACTCCTTGACGGCGAGCGTCAGATCGCCGGGAAGCGATGACCTGCCGTACTGGTAGGTGACGTCATACGCAGCGGACGAGAACGAACTGCCCGAGTTGTAAGTGACGACGCCGGCTGAGGCGCTGAGGTGCAGGTCGCCCAGGGTGAGTGCGCTGCCGTTGACCGGGATGACTGAGGTCAGAGAGACGACCGGCGCAACCGGGAGGACGAGCGAGTCGTAGCCACCAGTGACACGGTCTGTGCGAGAGACCGACGTGAGAGACCCGCACTTTTCACCGATCACCGCCTCGGCTGCGTCAACGAACCCTTGGAGTTCGATGTCGTAGGTGCCGACGGTGATCTTGAGGTAGGTCTTGACGTCGGCGAGGGATACCGCCGACATGTCAGCCTCGCTTCTCGGCCTTGGAGCGGCGCGTTGACGGACGGGTCTCGGTGCGTGTCTCGACGACGGCGACAGGCTCGGCCTGTCCCTTGCGCACCATCGATGCGCCGATCTCGTCGGAGACTTCGATCTCGTCGCCAGCGAATGGCGAACGGTTGCCGTCGATGAGTCCGACGACGGACTGGTTCATGCGTACGCGCATGACGAACCCCCAGAGGGTTGAAGGATTGGGGTCTGAGGGAGCAGGGACCGCCACCAGCAATGGGCGGTCCCTGCTCGATCACTCAGAGGTGAATGACGTGATGCCTTCGTGCTGAAGCAGGTAGGCAGCCGCAGCTACAAGAAGGACCGGGTCATCGATGAACTTGCCGAGACCGGCGTTGCATCGGTTGCACAGAAGTGCGCGGACCTTGCCTGTCTTGTGGCTGTGGTCGATGTGTAGACGCGACGTTGCGAACCGTCCGTTTGGGTCGGGTTCGCGCTCGCAGATCCCACACCGGTTGCCCTGCGCCTCGACCATCGACTCGTACTGAGCGATGGTGATTCCGTACTGCTCGACACCTCCGATGAAGCGCTTGCGCTGCATCTCTGGGTCGTTCGCGTACCGCTCGCGGCGAGCAGCTTTCGCCTCTTCGGATGAACCCCGAACGAGACGGGCGGCTCGGTTGCACTCGTAGGTGCAGTACACGTGATTGCGGCGTACGGGCTGGAACCCCTCCCCACAGACCGGACAGGTCTGTGGGGGGAGTCCACGCGCAGGGCGATTCCCTCCTGGCATTAGGAGGCCGCACCTACATAACTCTTTGTGGCATTGGGATCCACGTGGAGTGCGCCGTGGCGAACCACGGCACGGAAGGTCACGAGGTCGCTGGTGAAGGCGAACTCGTCGGAGCGCTCGAAACGAACTCCGCCCGCGATGCGGACGTAGAGCGATCCGAGGTCACCGAACACGACGGACTCGGCGTTGAGAGCAACGTCAGGCACGTTCGTGTCGATGAGGACTGGCTTGCTGAGGATCGTGTCCGGAGCGCCAGGGATGACACTCGGCTGCCAGACGTAGACACCGTCTGCGGACTTGATCTTGCGGACGGCGGCAGCGGTCGGGTCGGACATCACCCATGCGCACCCAGAACGGCGGCGGTACGGCTCGATGACCGAGTGGTACAGGTCGATGAGCTTGTCGAAACCGACACCCGCTGTGGACTGAACACCGAACGCACCGGAGACACCGGTTGGACCGGTGACGGCTGCGGTCGTGCCTGCGAGCAGGACGGACACAGCGTTGGCGCCGATGGTGTTACCGAGTTCGCGACCGGCAGCACGGGCGAGGTAACCGAGAAGGTCAACGCCTGCGTCATCGATCATCTCGCGAGAGATCTGCGTAACGAATCCAGCCTTAGCAACCGTGAGAGAACCGTTGGCGAAGGTCGGGTCGGACTCGGTCATTGCCGAGCCTTCCGTTGCTGCCGATGAGGTCGGGTGGACCGTCACCTTGGGGATCGTTAGCGCCTCGCCACCGTCAGTGTTGAGCTGCGTTACGTAGCCCGGTGTGAGGATCGCGGCCTCTTCAACGGCGTACTCCCAGAGCTGTCCGTAGAAGCCCGTCGGAACAACGTTTGCACCGGAGCCGGACTTCAAGATGTCGCGGTACTCAGGAGTGATCGTGAAGTCACGAACCTCGCCACGAGCGAACGCGCGGAGGCGGTCGGCGTTGCGGTCCTCAGCAGGCGTCGAGATGCCTGCTGTCCGAGGACGGTCGTAGATCTTCTCGAACGAAGCCGCCATGTCAGCGGAGCGCTGTTCGGCTTCGAGGATGGACTTCGCACGAGCGTCGAGCGCGTCGATGTCCTTGTTCATGGCGTCAAACGCCGTGTTCTCTTCCGCGTTTAGGTCGCGGCTTTCTGCGGCTGCACGGTCGAGCAGTTCCATCGCCTGGTTCCAGGTGTTGGCGCGCTGCTCCATGAGCCGCTTTGCTGTCTCACTCATGTGAGGAATCCCCTTTATGGGTAGCGGTTTGGAGTTGGTCAGCGCGGGTGGACTCGGCCTGCCCGCAGCCGTCGAGAGACGGCAGATGAAGGCGCATCAAGTGGGGTGGACTCGGCCTGCCCCAGCAGGTGCGGTGTGCGTCAGAGAGACGCGTTCTTGGCCAGGAGGTCCCGGCGAAGTTCTGTGATGCTCTTGGCAGAGCGGGTGTCCGTCGGAGTGACGGAGGGTCGATCAGTGCGGACGAAGAGACGGTCGAGCTCATTCGCCCTTGCGAGTGCGCGAACCTCCTCGTACTCGGCATCGAACTGCCGAGCGAGCGAACGGAGGCCAACGGTGGCGTCGGGGTATGCCGGTGTCACGACGGGCGCGACATCGAACAACTTGCCCGTGTAGAGCGTCCTGATCAGGACGCCCTCGTTGTTGCGCTCAAAGTCGTCTTCGAATGCGACGAAGGCGAACGACGATGCACGGACGTCGCCACGCTGGACGAGTTCGAACACGTCCTCACGGGCATGCGGAACATCGACGTCGTACGCGAGACCGGTCTGGTCAACGCTCAGGCGCAGCGTCCCTGCACCGGACGTGCCGAGCAGGTAGTTGTCATCGTGCTGATACCGAGCCACGACACCGGGCCAGCCATCACCCTTGGACTTGTTGAAGAAGGCCGGATCGATCTGCTCACGGAAGCCACCAAGGTCCTCCGACAGTCGACCGAACTTCGCGGCGTAACCGCCGATCTTGCGGGACTCCGAGTCCGCACGAAGTTCAACGATCTGTCGCGTGTAGCGACGCTCGACTTCGTTCATTAGGAGGTACTCCTGGGGTCTTGCGAGGGAATCGACGCGGCAGGTAGGGAGCGCGCGTCAGAGGCGGGTTCTAGGACCTCTGGGGCAGGCGTTTCGTCGTCGTTCGGAACGACGCGAACCGGCGTAGGCGCAGGCTTCGTCTGCGCGTGCTCGTCGCCACCGTCAACAGGTGGCAGGTCCATCAGCGCGCGGACCTCGTTGATCGACAGGATCCCTGCATCGAGTTGCAGCTTGTAGATGTCGAACTGGGTCTTGGCGTCAGTGCGCAGCAACGCCTCGGTGTTGAACTTGAGGTAGGTCGCGTTCGGCAGCAATGCCGACAGCGCCTCTTCGATGCGAGTCAGCCACGGGCGCAGCGTGTGGACGAGGTACTGCAGGTTGTTCAGTTCGACCGTCGAGTAGGTCATCGAACCGGCGCTGTCGCCGCCCAACATTTCGGGTGGAATGCCGAACACCACTGCGATCTGCGTTGCCGTGAGCCGGTGCGTCTCGATGAACTGCGCCTGCTCGGGCGGGATCGCGATGGGGTTGTAGTCCCACTCCGATCCGTAGACGAGCGGCTGACCGCGCTTGATCGATCCGACAAGGCGCTGCTTGATCGCGTCAGCGTCGGCGTCGTTCACCGTGCGCTGGCTGTTCTTGAACGTGCCCGGAGGGACACCGCCGTTGGCGAACCAGTCACGCCCGTACTCGGCAGCGCCGATGCCCGTGCTCAGTGAGTAGCGCAGGGCGTCGAGCGGGGCGAGGCCAACGACACGACCGGGAAGCACCATGTGTGCGATGTGGACGATGTCTTCGGTGGCAACGAGTCGTCCGTCTACGTAGTAGATCGGGCGAAGAGGGTTCGACTCATCGACGCTGACCTTGTTGGGGTCGAGCCATTCGATGTTCGTCACAAAGCCCATGCCGTCGCGACCAGTCACGAACCCGTACGCGTTGCCGTGCAGGGCGAGCGACGTGACAAGACGCTCCAACCAATCGACCAGTGTGCCGCGAGCGAACGTGCGGATGAGCGCAGGGTCAGTGACCTTGACGCGTTGGTCGCCGGTCTTGCGGTACGCCTGCAACGGCATCGTTGAGATCGCACCCGAGAGCAGGCGGACGGCACCGAAGACGGGAACAAGGCGAAGTGCGTTGGACTCCGTCACGGCTGCGCTGAGGTTGCCGCCGTAGTTCCACGGCAACGAGTCGATTGCTCGTTCCTCGACCTGCGCCTGGGCAGGCTGACGCCGGGAGAAGATGCCCATGCGGATTCCTCAGAAGTTGATGGTCGCCAGTACGTCGATGTCGGCGAGGTTGTTGACGTCCCACGCCGCGAGGGAGGCGGCTTCAAGTGGACTGATGTCAGCGATGGAGGTCTTGCGACCGAACGCCCACCGGTCTCCGACATCGCGCTTGCGCGCACCGAGGACTGCGGCGTCTAGGTCGAGGTGCCCAAGATGGGCGATGCCCTCGTTCTGAACGAGGTCGTAGATGTTGGCTGCGGCGGTGACCGCGTCGCTTGTCGCGGCGGTCGTGACGCGCACGCCCATCGAGTCCAGCGGGTCGATCAGCGAGGACGCGGGTCCTCGACCGTCGATCACGACGGAGGCGTTGTGCGTGGCTGCCAGTTCGGCGACTCGATCAGCAAGCCACGACGTTCCGCGCCGGTACTCAACGACCTCGAGGTGGATTCGCCCCTCAGCGTTTCGGCCGGCCGCGCAGATCGCGCCGTACTCACGGTGAAGGGAGACAGCCACGCCGAGCGCGACAGGACCGGTGATCGTGGACCCGGCTTGTAGGCACTCGTCCCACGCAGACCCGAAGATTCCGGCGTTCGATCCAGACGGCCAGATGCTCAGGCGCTCACGGGCGAAGGAGTCATCGGGGAGGACGCCGTATTCGTTGGCTTCGATGAACTCGTTCGTGACACGAAGACCGAGAGCGGGGTTCGACTGCGCCCACCGTGCTTGGTCATCCAGGTCACCGATGTCCTCACCGGCAGACCATTCCAACCACGCGAGGTAGGCGTCATCGCCTGTGCGCCCCTTGTCACGGACATTCGTCCAGACCTCGGAGTTCCGGTCATCAGGACCGGGGACGGTGCCGGTGTACCAAACCTGTGGGTTCGGGCGAGCCGACATCGTGGGCAAGATCGCGGACAGTTCGATGTCGCTGAGTTCCTGCGCCTCGTCGAGAAGCAGAGTGTCAACGGACAGACCACGACCGGACGAGTTCGACCGGGCGATGAAGATCAGGCGGTTGCCGTTCTTCAGCTCGATGGACTCGCCACCAGACCCCGTGCGGATCTGCTTCACCCTGTCCATCAGGACGGGCGAACCTTCGACCATCGCCTTGATGCGCTTGAAGACTTCGGAGGCGGTCTTGAACCTGTGCGCGGAGTAGACGATCAGCGGTTCGTCGAAGAGGAACAGACCGGCCAGCGCGCGCGCCTCTAGAACGGCGCTCTTGCCGTTCTGGCGAGCGACAAGCAGACCTACCTGTGGTGACGTCCAGTTGCCGTCCTCGCGTTCGCCCAGGGCGTCGCGGAGTACGAGCTGCTGCCACGGATCGAGGCGCAGACCTGCGGTTGCGGCTAGCGCGGTGGCGTCATCGCCCGCGCTTTTGGAGTACGTCGGGACGTGACGAATCCGCGGTGGCTGCATTGCGCTGCCTCCGCTGGCGGATCTCGTCCAGTGCGTCGGACGTCTCGGTTGTGATCGGTGCGGCGACCTCGCGCATCGCGGACCGGAGTTCCTTGATCGCTGCCACGGTGGGATCGGTGTCGATCAGCACAGCGAGGCGTTCGATCAGCAACACATCGATGGAGTTGCGCTGGGGTTCGGGCAGGTTCGCGAGGATTTCCTGCACCTTGGAAAGCACCGTGGTGGCCGGGTTCTGCACAACGCATCCCTAGGATCAGGCGTATGAGGCAGGACAGTCGCGACTTCACGGTCAAGGTCGCGCCGGACGACAGCCCGGTGTGGGATCGGACGAAGCTGTGGCGTGCGCTCGATGCGCTGGAGAAGTCCGTGTACGCGGCGGGACCGGAAGGTGGGCGAGGAGTTCACGAGACGGTCCGAATCGATCACGCAACCGGCAACTACACCCGGCCAAACGTGGAGCAGGCGAAGGAGACCGCCGAGCTACACGGGTACCACGTGTCTCGCGTCGGTGTGGAGTTCCAACTTCAAGCGGACGGGTATTCGAAGCCCACGTGGGTGAAGGCCAGCACCTGGGATGCGTACTTCGGACGGCACCTCAAGGTTGAGGTCATGTACGGCACAGAGCTTGAAGTGAACGGGACCTACACGATGGTGAGGGAAGCCGTGGAGGCAGCCACTCGCGACGCCATCGTCGTCGCCAAGTCAGCTAACAAGCAGGTCAGCGTCCACTCGGCGTGGGTCGTGCTGACGACGCATCCGATGATCGTGACCATCGTGGGCACGGTGATCGCGGCCCTGATTCTTGCGTTCGTCTTCAGCATCGGTCGGTAGCAAGCGCCCCAAGGTCTCCGCTGTAGATAGAAAAGTTGACGGAGGCTGGGGTCTAGACACCGCTACCTAAAAACCCGAAGCAGTTTGGGGATCACCAGAGCCGTGACTGAGGCCGCACAACGTGTTCACTCCGTCGACCACGACTGCTGTTGCAGCGCAGGTGGGCGGGGCGTACCTGTGAAAGGTCAGGTACCACGGTGCCTGCCTCAGCCACGGGGTTCAGGTGGTCGAGGGACCAACCCCACTTCGACCTACCCGAGAGGCTGAGGTCGATGGGCTGGTGGCACAGGTGGCAGGTCGGTGGGTAGTACGCCTTGGCCTGAGCAACGAGGCGTTGCCACTGGTACCCATACGCTGCGCTTGGCATCGCTACCCCCGGACATGCGAACACCCCCTGAGAGCGAGAGTCAGGGGGTGTTCTACATCTGCGAACGGCTGTAGCCGTGGGGTCAAACGTTACGCCGTCATATCGAGGAACCTCAGGTCACTGACGGTCCATTCGGCCTCACAGCCGGTGCACCAGATCCGCTTGATCCCCACGTCCGATCGCTCTGCCATCACCATGTGCAGGCGGTCTGCCGCGTGACAGTCAGGACATGACAGGGGTAAGCGCCACAGCGGGCGCGCCTCCTGCAACAGCACCAACGCCCGTCGGTGGTAGTTCTTCAAATGCTTCAGCACTTCGTTGCACAACGCCGGATCGACCTTCTCGATGATCGTCCCGAGGTGGGCCAACATCTGGGCGATGCCACCAGCTCGCACCGGATGCCCGAACACCTCATCGCAAGCCTCGGCGTGCCACCTCCGCACGTCGCGCTCAAACTCGATCCTGAAGCCCGTCGCCTCACCAGACCAAGGCAACCTCGATCCCGGCTTGAACCGGCCTCCAACCGACCTTTCTGGTGCCCCTACCCATGCGCCCACCGCGACGAGCAGTCCAACCGGGCGTTCCCCGTGCTGCCACCCGTCCCTGAGCAGCGCGGCTACTTCGTTGTCGTACGTCATTCGAATGCCAGGGGCATTCACCCTTGGCCCTTGCTCTTGATGACGCTCACTCGCCCAGTACCTTTCGAATCAATACGTGCAGGTCGTACCCGACCGCCCATGCGCCGATGCTTAGACCGGCGAACACCAATGCCTCAATCACGGTCCAACCTCACGTTGTCCTGGCTGTACGGGATTAGGTCGCCGTCTTTGCTGAGCATCACGTAAACGGTGTCGGGGTACTTCTCGCAGATGTCCCCAAGGCTGGTGCCCCATTTCTCACTCATTGGTTGTTCGTACCCACTCTCGTTCTTGCATCTTGTGATCCTTGTGCCCTGTTTCTCGGGCATGCAGCAATGCGTCATTGGTGTCTGACGCGAACTCTTGTCCGCACACTTGGCAGACGATCAGCCAGACCTTCACTGCTCTGCCCACCTGTTGTTGAACACCCACATCAGGACTTGTGCCACGCGCTCGTCGTCGCGATCACGTAGGGCGTCGTACAACTGGATGCCTGTTGCCACCTCGGCGCTGTCCAACTCCTGCAGCGTGATGGTCTTGAACAGCGCGTCTACTTCCTCTTGCTCGGTCATTGACCGCCCTTCCTGTGAATCCCTCTTCGGAGCTTGGCGACCTGTAAGCCGGGGGAATCTGCCACGACGCCAACACCGCGCCCGTACAGGCGAATCTCGGTGCGTACAGCGGGGTCCCAGACCGCTACCTGACCTTCACCGACGATCTCCATGTCTGGCCAAAGACATTTCGCCTTAGCTGCCCACGTGGTGTGGTCATCGGTGCAGATGACCTTGCCTAACGCTTCGGCGTCCGCAAGTCCCTTCTGCTTGTTCACCTCGCGCGCTTCCGCTGCCTTTCGTGCAGCGATATGGCGCTTGGTCAGTTCCTCTGAATCGTTCATCTCAGCTTGCTTTTCTAAGTTGTTGTATTTGTTGTTTGTCTTAAGAGAAGGGAAGTACAAACAAACTCCAACCACAGGTGGGTAGTTGTCGGTCGGAGGGGCTACGCCCCCCCTCTCCGAGGGGCCCGGGACGGGCTCCGACCTCACAACCAGCGCCCCCTGTCCATGTGGTCCACTCACGGCAAACCCCAGTAGCGACGGGTTCCTTCAGGTGGTGACAGGTCGATGATTCGACCGTCTTTCGCCATGTCCTCTAGATAGCCCTTGACGTGCTTGGTGGTGTCCGTGTGGACGTCACGTCCCTCGGAGCCGGGGAGGTTCTTCAGCCGGTCAAGCTCTAGATGAACCTCGTTGGTGGACCAGCCCGGCTTCGGGTTGCGTGACTGCATGCCGTTGGACAGCGTGGCCAGCATTTCGAGGATCGCCAGCTCGGTGTTGGTGCGACGAACGACCTCAGGGTCTTCTGCGAGTTCCGCCACGCTGGGAGGCGTCCACGAGACGCAGTAGTCGTCGCCGGTCTCGTTGCGCAGGCCCTGATAGAGGCGCTTGCCCTTGGCGTTCTTCATGCCCTTCGCCTTGGTGAAGGACAACTTCCCAGCACCTCGGTCCTTGGCCTTCTCCAGCAGGATCATGGAGTCGGCCTTTCCGGCGAACGCCGTCGAGCCGCGATAGGACTTTGAGCCTTCGCCGCCCTTGCTGGTGTGGTGGAGGAACATCGTCAGGTGGCCGAACGCCGAACTCCACCGGCGCAGCTCGGAGTAGAGGGCCAGCGTGTCTGGAGCGTTGTTCTCGTCCAGCGCACCGAGCGCGTCGACCTGGGTGTCAACGATGACCAGCACCGGGGCGAATCGCCCTGAGATCCAGTCCGTGAGTTCGTCAAGGAACGGTGCGCCGTAATACCAAGTGCGGGTCTCCGAATCGAAGGCCTTTTCGACGAGCGGCGGGATCGTCTCGAACCGCCCGGTCTCGGGGTCCTCCCAATCCTCAAGAAGCCAGAAGTGCCTGAGGTCGCTTCCCGGGTGCTCTCGCAACCACCCGCGCAGATACTCACGGACGGACGCTCCGCCCTCGTAGGCGATGAAGAGGACGTCCTGAGGACCTTCGGTGCAGATCGCCTGCCCTGCCCACTCGGAAAGGCCGTTCGCCACACACAGAGCGAGGTCCAGGGCGACAGGCGTCTTGCCGGTCTCCGGCTCCGCGTACATCAGCGCGACGCCCTCACGGGGGATTACGTCCTGAACGAGCATCGGTGTGCTGATGTTGAGGTCGAGACGATCACCACGAACGATCGGTGAGAACTCCGGTAGGTCTGGCTCCGAGACCAGCGTCTCGTCCTCGACGTGCGGGTCCTCGTTCGCCGACAGCGCGAGCCAGAACGCCCAACGTGCAATGGCGACCGGGTCGTATGAGGGTGGCTCTGTTGGGATGGACGGATCGACCTTGCCCTTGCCCATGTTCTTCAGGATTTCGATCAACTCGGGGCTGAACTCGGCGCTCATGAGATGACCGCCTCGATGTCACTGCGACGGATGCGGTGCTGACCGCCCACCTTGGAGGCCGGGATCTTGCCGCTCGCGATCAGTCGGAGGACCGTGCGAGGGCTGACACGGAGGTAATCCGCTGCCTCAGGCACGGTCAGGATTTCGTGTTCGGTATTCATCGGATCTTTCTCTGGCGAAATGGGATGTGATCAAGTCACTTGCGTCATTTCGCCGGAGAGCCGGGGCGCTCCGAACAGGAACTACGTTACTGCACGAAAATGCGACATTGCCGCGCAATGCGGGACAGAACTGCTTTGCACTGTCCAACTTCACGCGACGGAGAAGGGTTTGAAGCACTCCGAGAAAATCGCTTCGGAATGCTTCACGTTGCTACTGGGGCGGGGTGACAACGGGAGGCTCTGGGTTGGCCAGCATCGCCGTCAGGTCGCTGACACGCTGACGCCACCAAACGATCTGCACGCACTGAACTGCGAATGCCTCTGCTAGGTGCGCCTGATGCTGCTTCAGGTTCTCCACCTCGCCTTCCAGCTCGGTGGCGTACGCCAGCGCGCTGTCGACCTCTGCCCAGACCTCGACGCAGTCACAAGTGGTTCTGTCCACCGGGTCGGGGTCTTCGGGATCCAACGCTCGCTCGCACCGTTCACAGGCCGGCAGATGTGCCGGTGGTGGATCGATGTGCCCAGCGTGAATGTAGACACCCTCGTTGAGGATCATGGGTTCCTTTCGAAAAATGAAGACTCGGGCCGAGCGCGCGATGTCCGCACGCCCGACCCGAGTTCCTGATCGGTCGATCCCTCAGCGTCTCGCTGGTCCGTTCCCCTGGTCGCCAACCCGAACTCCCGAGAGTCCGACGCGATCTACCTAGGATCGATTACCGGCAATAGGCGGCACGTCCTCACCGGTTGTCGAGGTCAGGACGTCGGGTATCCAGGGCCCTAGTCCATCGCTCGGCCGGGTCGGCGGTGTTGTTCCGCTTCTGCCTGCGGTCCGTCTGCGCGATCACTCCGCGTCCTCGGAACCGATGCGAAAAGCACATCACGCCCAGACCGGTCGTTCGCCCCGTTGAAGGGGCTGGCGACCGTGCCTGAGCGTGAATATCGTGTTGAACGGTGTCACCTACTCCAAGTCCTCCACGGGCACCGCGTTGGACAGGCGCTCGGTGGTGCCGTCCTTGAAGTGCAGGATCGCCCTGCTGAGGTCGACGGCGTTGCGTCCCCGAGTGGGCGACTCCTCGATCACGACGGCGTCGAGGTGTCGAGCTAGGAGTGCCCTCATCTCCCCGAGGTCGAGCCGGAACAACTCCGTCGCATCGCGGAACGACCAGTTGGGATCGACGGCGTTGACGGCTGCCTGTCGCTGATCCCGTTCGACCGCCTTCAGACGGGCCTCAGCCGCGCTGAGAAGGGGGATCGCCGTACCCATCGTGATCTTCCCCGCGTTCACCGCTGCTTGGAGTTCAGCGATGTCCTGACGGGCTGCCTCAGCATCGGCGTCGAAGTCGTGCACAGGAATGTCGGCGTCGGGACTCTTCCGGGCGAACACCTCCCGCGCGACGACGGCGAACACCACCGGATCATCGATCCAGTCCGCACGGATCGACACCTTCCCGCATCCGCCGTAGGTCAACGCGCAGCGATATCGCGGTGCGCGATTGCCCGAGGGCGCGCCCTTCATCTTGCCCTTGCAGGCGTCACACCGTGCGATGCCGGACAACAGGTACTTGCGGGTGTTCGTCCCAGCCGGGGGAGCCTCACCCACGCCCTGCGCCGCGTCCCACACCTTGCGATCTACGAGGCGCGGGAAGCCGGGGTGGAGTTCGCCCACGACCTCACCCTTGTAGCGCCTCAGGCCGCAGTAGACGGGGTTCTTGAGGATCGTCACGAGAGTTCCGTGGCCGACACCGATCGACTTCGCGATACTGCCAACGGACTCACCCGAAGCACGTCGCCGGAACGCCTCGCGCAGCCGCTTCGCCTCGTCCTCCACGACCTCCCACTCACGGGTGAACCCGAACGTTGGGTACCTGCCGCCCTGGGGCAATCCCTGCTCGGCGCGCTGCTGCTTCTGCCTCGCGACGCGCTCACCGATCCGCTCGGCCTCCGCTGCATCTGCGGCAGCGAGCATCCGCGCCAGCATTCGGCCGTCCGCAGTGGACAGGTCGACGTGACCGGTCACGACGTGGAAGGTCACGCCCCTCTGCTCGGTCATCTGGATCAGGCGTTCGAACTCCATCGGGCGGCGGGTCAGGCGTGACGCGGAGTAGGCGTAGACGTGCTTGACCTTCCCCGCGTCGATCAGCGCCATCAGCCTGTCGAAGGCGGGGCGCGGCTTGCTGCTGCGCGTCGATGCGGAGATGTCGTTGTCGCTGAACCGTCGCTCGACGGGGATCGGGTGACCGGCACGAGCCAGCGAGTCCTCGACCTGCCGAGTCACGCCAGCCTCGCGCCCCTCCTTGTCATCCGAGATGCGCACGTAGAGCGCGCTGTCGTCCTCCATACTCATGAAGTGTTCCCGATGAGATGTAGTACTTCGTTACCCAAGGACTTCATCGTCCAGGGTGCCTACGAGGTCGACATGGAAACGCTCGACGCGTGAGAGTGGCCCCATGACGGTGTCCGATACGCGTGCGGTGGTCATCAAGACGCTGAAGGCGCGCGGTGCCAAGGCCCGGCGTGGCCACTTGCGGCTCCAGGTCGGCGACCTCTTCTGGTACGTCGACCCGCGGGCTTCGGGTGTGGGTCAGCACGCCACGCTGACCCTCGAGGTCGGCTGCTGGTTGCCTGCCCTGCCGCCCGAGCCGGACGGTGGCGCGGTGGACTGCCCGCTGCTGTTCGACGTGCCGGTCGCCGATGCCGCCGCAGATGTCGAGGAACTGCTCGCAATGATCAGCCCGATCGGCAGCCTGGCCGAGCTGGGGGTCCGACTCGACGCGTTCCCGGGAGTGCTGGTCGACAAGTCGTTGCGCGCGCTGCTCTGAAGGGTTACTCGAACGCGCTGCTGACGCCGTCGAGGTCTTCCACGGTGCCGTAGACCAGCACCATGTCGCCGGCGTAGAGCCACAGCGGACGATCCTCGTCGACCCAGTTGTCGATCGCGGTGAACATCTCCTCCTCGGAGATGCCCGCCGTGGTCCAGTCGACGATCAGGAACGGACCGCACTCGTGCTCGGTCTCGCCCTCGAACCCTGCGGTGCCCTCGGACGCCGTGCAGTCGAGCTTGCCGGCCGTCTCCGCGACCTTCTCGTCGAGGGCGGCCTCGGTGGTCGTGTCGGACGCCGACTCCGAAGCGTCGTCGGATGACGAACCGGTCGGATCGCCGGGAGCTGGGGAGGTCTCGCCGGACGTCGCCGACGACGTGGAATCGTCCTTCGGCTCCTGGCCGTCGGATCCGTCGTCGCCGCAGCCGGTGAGAAGGGAGGTGGCGACCAGGGCCAGTGCGGGCAGCGCGGAGCGGCGCACCGCCTCAGACCTCGTGGGCGAGCAGGCCGGTGTCGACGTCGTAGATGAAGCCGCCGACCTCGATCGTGTCGGGGATGAGCGGGTGCGAGCGCACCTTGCGGACGTCCTCAGCGAGGGCGGTCCTCTGGTTGTCGATGACGTGGAACCGGTGCCAGGAGACGTCCTGGCCGGTGGCCTCGCCGATCTTCGCCTGGATGTCGGCCTCCGAGGCCGAGGCCATCGCGCAGCGGGTGTGCGGGATGACCAGGATCCGCTCGACGGTGAGCAGGTGCACGCCCAGCACCAGCGCCTCGAGGGCTGCCTCGGTCACGCGGCCACCCGGGTTGCGGAAGATCTTGGCGTCGCCGTGCTTGAGACCCAGCATCTTGAGCGGGTCGATCCGCGAATCCATGCACGTCACGATCGCCACGCCCGCGTGCGCCTTGCCGTCGAAGCCGCCGAACTCGAAGTGGTCGGCGAACTCGCGATTGGCCTTCAGGAGGTCATCGAAATTGCCCATGGGACCAGCCTATCCGGCGCTGCGAAGCACCTCTGCAGTGTCCACGTCGCGGGTCTCGGCTCGGGCGAAGAGCACGAGCGCGAGGGCGGCGGCAGCGAAGGCCGCGACCGCCGCGCCCATGAACACCGCCTGCTCCTGGAGAATGCCGAGATCGCGGGGGTCGAGCGTTGGGTCCTCGGCCTGCGCGGCGTAGAGGCGGCGCAGGCCGATGGTGGTGAGCGCGGAGATGCCGACCAGCATGCCGACCATCCGGGCCACGACGACAAGAGCGCTGGCAAGACCGTGGGCGTCGTCATCGGTGTTGGCGAGAATGGCGGCGTTGACCGGCGCCAGGGCGAGGCCGAAGCCGAATCCGCCGAGCACCAGCGGCACGTTCGACGCGAACCCGTCGAGGCTGGTCCTGTCCCACTGCGCCATGGCGAGGAAGGCGGCGCCAGCCGTGGCCATGCCGACCGCCGTGAGGACGCCGGCGTTGAGCCGTCGCAGCAGCCAGCCGCCGACGACCGCGCCGACCGGCAGCGCGGCGAGGAACCGCAACAGCACCAGCGCGGCCCCGAGCTGCGAGTTCGGGTGCGTCGTGGTCCGGGCGAACAACGGGATGTCGACCAGCGCCGCGATCAGCGCCCAACCGACGAGGAAGCTGACGACCAGCGCACCCCATGCCGGCATCGCCCGCAGTGCACCGCGCGGCACGATCGGGTCGTCGGCGCGGCGCAGGTGCACGAGAAGGAGTACGACGGCCAGGGCCGACCCGGTGAGGAACCACGGCCCCTGCGGGGAGAAGACGGCCACCTCCGGGTCGGCGGTCGCGAACGCCAGCACGATCCCGCCGAGCGCTGCGGCGAGCAGGCCGGCGCCGAGCAGGTCGGCTGCGAGCAGGTGGTCGAACCACCCGCGGAGGTCCACCAGCGGCCTTGGCAGGAACCAGCAGCAGAGCAGGAAGGCGACGAACGCCCCGACCGTGACCAGGCCGATCGGCGTGATCCAGCGGCTGCCACCGTCGACGTACGGGATGAAGACCTGGCCCCAGGTCAGATCACGCTGGATGGAGGCAGGTTCGAGGAAGGTGATCAGGCCGGCGGCGAGGGTGGTGGCGAGGAGGGCGAGGGTGACGAGCCTGGCGGGGAGTTGCGGGCGTCTCGATACACCGGTCGCTCGTTCCTCGCGACCGGCACTCGACGAGCCTAGGGCCAGGTTCGTCGAGTAGTCCGAGCCGCCAGGCGAGGACGTATCGAGGCGCCCCCGGGCCAGGGCGCCGACGATCACGACGAGCAGGACACCGCCAGCCAGGTTGATCGCGAAGATGCCGCGCCACGAGGTGAAGGAGAGCACGAGGGCGCCGAACAGCGGACCCAGCACGCTGCCGAACTCCTGAACTGCGGACACGATGCCGAGGGGGAGTCCGCGGCGCTCGATCGGGTAGAGAGCGGCGACCAGTGACATCGTCGCCGGCACCAGTCCGCCGCCGCCCACGCCCTGCAGGAAGCGGCCGGTCACCATGCTCGGGAGGTCGTAGGACACCGCCGTGACCAGCGAGCCGATGGAGAACAGCACCAGCGACATCGCCAGCACCGGCACCTGTCCCCGCAGGTCGGCGATCCGTCCCATGAGGGGCAGCATCGCGACGTAGCCCAGGAGGAAGCCGGACACGATCGGTGCGGCTCGCTGGAGTTGATCGCCTCCCAGGCCCACGCCGCCCATCATGTCGGGCAGGGCGAGCACGACGACGTACGTGTCGACCGCCGCGAAGGCGACGGCGACCGCGCAGAAGGCGAGGAGAAGCCGTTCGCGGCTCATTCCGGTGCGGAGATGTCCTTCTCGACGTCGTACTCGGTGACGTCGATGGTGTAGGTGACTTCCTCCGAGTCGGGGAAGAACACCCCGGTCAGTCGTGCGGTGCGCAGACGGCCGTCGTCGTCGACGCGGTACGTCGCGGCGAAGTCGTCGCCCTCGGCGCACGGCAGGATCCCGCGGATCGAGTCGCCGGAGGCCGTTCCGGTGTAGGTGTGGAAGGTCTCCTTGTTGTCCTTGCCGCCGCGCTCGCTCTTGCCCGCCTTGACGTCATCGCTGCTGGTGAGCACCGAGGAGACTCCCGAGTCGGGGTCCAGGAGCAGTGCGGGGTCCGGGGCGCAGAGGTCCTCGGGCTGGAAGCGGTCGCTCCAGCCTCCGAGGAGCGGGTGGTTGATGTACATCGTGCCGCCGACCGAGATGATCGGGACGCCGTCGACGGGGAGGCCGGAGACCGAGCCGTCGGCCGTGCCCTCGAACGCCGGCGGGTCGGCGACGATCGTGCCGGTGGCTGCCTTGAGGTAGTCGACACCGGGGTCGTCGCCCGTCGAGATCGACACGCTGATGCCGCTGGTCTCGTCGAGGAACTTCTTCGCCTTCACCCCGGCGTCGCTCCAGTCGTCGCCCTGGGGGGCGTCGTCACCCGAACAGGCGGCGAGGCCGGTCACGGCGAACAGGCCGGTGAGCAGTGCAGCAGCCACTCGGGTGCGTCCGATCGTCATGACATCACCCTGACACATCATCGGTCAGCACGGCGGCGAGAGGGCCCGCAGCAGCGGCGATCGCCTGGCTGCCGGGGACTCCGGATCCGTCGCGGCGACCGGTGGCGGCAGGGAGGTCGATCGGCGCTCCACTGGCGGCAGCGGCCCGCGCCGGGGACGTACCGGCCCAGGCGAAGACGAGGGTATCCTCGCCCTTGAGGAACCGGTGGCAGCGCACACCGCCGGTCGCGCGTCCCTTGGCGGGGTACTCGGCGAAGTCGGTCACCTTCACCGCACCCGGCTCGGTGCCGGGCAGCGCAGTCGAGGAACCGGAGGAGGTCACCACGACGGCAGGGGAGGCGAGGTCGAGGACACCGAACCACGCAACGCTCTCACCGGCGGTGAGCTTGACGCCCGCCATGCCGCCACCGGAGCGTCCCTGTGGCCGGACGCCTGCGGCGCCGTAGTGCAGGAGCTGTGCGTCGGTCGTGATGAAGCACAGTTCCTCGGTGCCGGTGACGAGCTCGACGGCGCCGATGACCTCGTCACCGTCGCCGAGCCGGATGACGTCCCACTCGTCCTTGCTGATGACCTCGGGGTTGACCCGTTTCACGACACCGAGCTTGGTGCCGAGAGCCAGTCCCGGGCCCTCGGTGGCCAGCGACGTCAGCGCCAGGGCCCGCTCGCCGGGGGCGAGGTCGAGCACCTCGGTGAGCGGCAGCCCGCCCGAGAGGTTGGGCTCGTTGGCCGACGGCGGGATGGCCGGCAGGTCCAGGACGCCGAGCCGGAGCAGGCGCCCGGTCGAGGTGAGGACGCCGATGTCGGCGCGGGCCGTCGTGCGGATGGCCGAGACCACGACGTCATGGTTGGCACGACCACCACCGGTGCCGATGTCCTCGGCGTTGGTGGTGCGGGCGAGCAGGCCGGTCGAGGAGAGGAGCGCGAAGCAGGGCTCGTCGGCGATCTCGAGCGGTGCGGCGGCGGCAGTGATCGCGGTCGAGCCTGCCGACTCGAGCAGGACCGTACGACGCGGCGTACCGAAGGTCTTGGCGATCTCCGCCAGCTCGTTGGAGACCACCTTCTTCAGCAGGCCTTCGTCGGCCAGGATCGCGTCCAGCTCCTCGATCTCCTTGCGCAACTCCTCCTGCTCCTTCTCCAGGTTGATCCGGGAGAAGCGGGTGAGCTGGCGCAGCGCCATGCCGAGGATGTACTCGGCCTGCTCCTCGGAGAGGTCGAAGACGCTCATCAGGCGCTCGCGGGCGGCGGCCGCGTCGTCGCTGGTGCGGATCAGCTGGATGACCTCGTCGATGTCGATCAGTGCGATCAGCAGTCCGTCGACCAGGTGCAGGCGCGCGGCCTTCTTGTTGCGACGGAACTGCGAGCGTCGCCGGACGACCTCGTAGCGGTGCTGGAGGAAGACCTCGAGCAGCTCCTTGAGACCCAGCGTGCGCGGCTGGCCGTCGACGAGGGCGACGTTGTTGATGCCGAAGGACTCCTCCATCGGCGTCTGCTTGTAGAGCTGCTCGAGCAGGGCCTCGGGGACGAAGCCGTTCTTGACCTCGATGACCAGGCGCAGGCCGTGCGACCGGTCGGTGAGGTCCTTCATGTCGGCGATGCCCTGGATCTTCTTGGTCTGGACGAGGACCTTGATCCGCTCCATGACCTTCTCGGTGCCGATGTTGAAGGGCAGCTCGGTCACCACGATCCCCTTGCGGCGACCGACCGTCTCGATCCGGGCGGTCGCGCGCATCTTGAAGACGCCGCGGCCGGTCTCGTAGGCGTCGCGCACGCCGTCGAGCCCGACGATCTTGCCGCCGGTCGGGAGGTCGGGGCCCGGGATGAACCGCATGATCCCGTCGAGGTCGGTCTTCGGGTGCTGGATCAGGTGGCGCAGCGCCTGGACGACCTCGATCAGGTTGTGCGGGGCCATGTTGGTCGCCATGCCGACCGCGATGCCGGTGGTGCCGTTCACGACGAGGTTCGGGATGGCCGACGGGAGAACGGTCGGCTCCCACTCGCGGCTGTCGTAGTTGGGCTTGAAGTCGACGGTGTCCTCGTCGATCGAGTCGGTCATCGCGACCGCGGGCGGCGCCATCCGGGCCTCGGTGTACCTCATGGCGGCCGGCGGGTCCTCGCCGCCGGGCGAACCGAAGTTTCCGTGGCCGTCGACCATCGGCAACCGCATCGACCACGGTTGCGCCGTACGGACGAGGGCGTCGTAGATGGCCGTGTCGCCGTGCGGGTGCAGGCGACCCATCACTTCACCGACGATGCGTGCGCACTTGGAGTGGCCGCGGTCGGGCCGCAGGCCCATGTCGTTCATCGTGTAGAGGATCCGTCGCTGGACCGGCTTGAGTCCGTCGCGCGCGTCGGGCAGGGCCCGGGAGTAGATGACGGAGTAGGCGTACTCCAGGAAGGAGGACTGCATCTCGTCACCGATGTCGGTGTCGAGGATGTGCTCCTCGAAGTCCTCCGGGAGTGGTTCCTGCTTCGTACGACGTGCCATGGGCGTCATTGTCCCGGTCGGCACCGACCATCGTTCACCGGCCACGCCGGACGGATGCGGCCAGGACCGATAGATTTGCCCTCGTGAGCGCTGGCGACCCGACCCCGACCGAGGAGATCAAGGCACCGCCCGCGCACTGGGAGGGCGACGTCCTGCTGCGGGACGGGCGTACGGCGCACATCCGGCCGATCCGTCCGGACGACGAAGAGCTCATGGTCGAGTTCTATGCGCGCGTCTCCGACGAGTCGAAGTACTACCGGTTCTTCTCGCCGATGCCGGTGCTCTCGGACCGTGACGTCCGCCGGTTCACCCACGTCGACCACCGCGACCGCGTCGCACTGGTGATGGTCCTGCAGGAGCGGATGATCGCCGTCGGTCGGTACGACGTCGTGGCGGACAACGAGGCGGAGGTGGCCTTCCTCGTCGAGGACGGGCACCAGGGCCGCGGCATCGCGCAACTGCTGCTCGAGCACCTGGCCCAGGCCGGACGCGAGCGTGGCGTCGAACGCTTCACCGCCGAGGTGCTGCCCGACAACAGCCGGATGATCCACACCTTCCGGGATGCCGGATACCGGGTGGCCAGCGGCTATCACGACGGTGTGATCACCCTGGAGTTCCCGATCGACCCGACCGACACGGCCATCGGTGTGATGCGCGACCGGGAGCACGCCGCGGAGGCAGCGTCCATCCAGCGCTTCTTCCACCCCAAGTCGGTCGCCATCATCGGCGCCAGTCGTCGTCAGGACACGATCGGACAGGTTCTCGTCCGCAACCTCGTGACCGCCGACTTCACGGGGCGCGTCTATGTCGTCAACCCGAGCGCGCCCGCGGTGTCGGGCATGCCGGCGTACAAGAACGTCAACGACATCCCCGACGACGTCGACGTGGCGATCGTCGCCGTGCCGGCGGACGCGGTCACCGACGTCGTGCTCGACTGCGCCAACAAGGGCGTGCACGGACTGATCGTGATCTCCTCCGGCTTCGCCGAGACAGGGGAGGAGGGCCGCAAGCGCCAGCGCCACCTGGCCGGCCTCTGCCGGTCCTACGGCCTGCGGCTGATCGGCCCCAACTGCCTCGGCGTCATCAACACCGACCCGACCGTCCAGGTCAACGCATCGCTGTCGTCGGTGATGCCGACCCGCGGCCGTGCCGGCTTCTTCTGCCAGTCCGGTGCGCTGGGCTCGGCGATCCTGGAGAAGGTCAAGAACCGTGGGCTCGGCATCTCGACGTTCGTCAGTGCCGGCAACCGTGCTGACGTCTCGGGCAACGACCTCCTGCAGTACTGGGAGGAGGACGACGCCACCGAGGTCGTGATGATGTACCTCGAGTCGATCGGTAACCCGCGCAAGTTCTCGCGGATCGCGCGCCGTGTCTCGCAGCGCAAGCCGATCGTGGCGGTCCGGTCCGGACGCACCACCCAGGGTGTCCCGATGGGCCACGCCGTACGCCGGATCGGTGCTCCGCAGGCCGCCGTGGACGCCATGTTCCGACAGGCCGGCGTGATCCAGGTCGACACCCTGGACGACATGTTCGACGTCGCGCAGCTGCTCGCGCACCAGCCGCTGCCGCGCGGTCGCCGGGTCGCCATCGTCGGCAACTCCGATGCCCTCGGCCTGCTCGCCGCCGACGCCGCGTCCGCTGTCGGACTGGTGGTCAATCGCTCGGTCGCGCTCGGTGCCGACGCGACGGCCGAGGACTTCGAGGACGCCCTCGACAACGCGATCGACGACCCCGACGTCGACTCGGTGATCGCGGTCTACATCCCGCCGCTCGACGTCACCGGCGAAGAGGTCGCGAACGTCCTCGCCGCCGTCGGTGAACAGTCCGACAAGCCGCTGGTCTCCTCGTTCCTCGGTGCCGAGGGCATCCCTGAGCTGCTGCGGGTGCCCGACGTGGCGGGGTCCTCCGCCGGACGTGGCTCGGTTCCGTCGTATCCCGCGGTCGAGGCGGCCGTGCGGGCCCTGGCCCGCGTCGTCGAGTACGCCGTGTGGTTGCACGCCCCGGACGGTCCGGCCGCCGATGCGGGCGAGGTCGACGTCCGCGCAGCCCGCAAGCTGGTCGACGAGGTGCTCGCCGATCCGGAGGTCGCCGCGGGGGACCGCGAGCTGGAGCTCGACCAGGCGCGCGTCACCGAACTCCTCGCCCACTACGGCATCGAGCTCTGGCCGACCCGCGCTGTCGCCGACCCCGAGGCCGCGGTCGCCGCCGGTGCGGAACTCGGCTGGGACGTCGTCCTCAAGTCCACGCTGGACTCCCTGCGCGAGCGCCCGGACCAGACCCACGTGTGGCGCAACATCAGTGACGCCGACGACATGCTCGATGCGTGGGAGACGCTGACCCATCTGATCGACCCGGCGATGGGCCGCTTCGTGGTCCAGCGCAGTGCGCCGCCGGGTGTCCCGGTCGCGATCCGTTCGTTCGAGGATCCGCTGTTCGGTCCCGTCGTCTCGTTCGGCATCTCCGGCCCGGTCATCGAGCTCCTGGGCGACTGGTCCTACCGGATCCCGCCGCTGGGGCAGAACGAGGTGTCCTCGATGGTGCGCGAGGTCAAGAGCTCGCCGCTGCTGTTCGGCTACCGGGGTGCGGACGCTGTCGACGTGGTTGCCGTCGAGGACCTGATCACCCGGGTCGCCGCACTCAAGAACGACCTGCCCAACGTCAGCTCGCTGGAGCTCACGCTCGTCCTCGCCGGGGTCGACGGTGCCCAGACGCTGACGGCCACGGCTCGGGTCGCGACGATCAAGGACCCGCGTCCGGACTCCCTCGTGCGCAGGATGCCGGATCTCGTCACCACCCTGCCCGACTGAGCGCCGCCCGACCGAGCGCTGCCGGAGGCGGGTTCCGGGGGCCGTGCGAAGATGCGCCCATGCCGAATGCACGTCTTCGCGGTGGCGACGAGAAGGACCGGATCACCGACCTCCAGACTGCGATCGACCGCACGGGTTACTACCCGGAGGTCGTCGCGGACGCGGTGACGGGCGCCCTGGGCGGCGAGGCGGTGGTGTCCTTCTACGTGCACCACGAGCCGACCTTCGAACGTGACGAGGTCCGCCGCCACCAGACCGTCATCGTGCTCACGCCGAGCCGGCTGATCCTGGCCCACACCGACGAGCACGCCGGCGACGACCTGCTCCCCGAGCCCTACACCTCCACCTCCACCGAGGCGGTGAGCCTGAGGGCCGTCGCGTCGGTCGTCGTGACCCGGATGACGACCAACCCGACCGCCGGGCCCACCCCGCCGGCTGAAGCCGTGCTCACCATCGGATGGGGTGCCGTCAGTCGCCTCGACCTCGAGCCCGCCGGTTGCAACGACCCGCAGTGCGACGCCGACCACGGCTTCACCGGGAGCCTCTCGTCGGACGACTTCTCGCTGCGTGTGTCGGCCGCCGCCGATGGCAAGGACGCGGTCGGGGGACTGCTGTCATTCGCCGCATCGCTCTCTGCGTTGACCCGGGGCTGAGGTCGGCGTGACGGTGGAACAGACGGGGGTCGAGGGGTTCTGCGAACCGGCGTACGGCGTGCGCTCGCTCGGCGACGTCGTACCAGCCGCTGCGCACGCGCTCGGCAGTCCGCTCGGACCGGCGCCGACCGGTCTCACGCTTCCCGATGCCGCCTCCTACGTGGTGTTCCTCATCGACGGCCTCGGTGCCCGGCTCCTGGAGCGGTACGCGCACGCTGCGCCGTACCTCTCCTCGTTGCTGGCGGCGTCCTCGCCGATGACGGCCGGAGTGCCGTCCACGACCTCGACCTCGCTGACCTCCCTCGGCACCGGGCTGGTCCCGGGTGCGCACGGCCTGATCGGCTTCACGACGCGGATCCCCGGCACCAGCGAGCTGTTGAACGCCTTGACCTGGGACGGCGACGTCGAGCCGACGCAGTGGCAGCCGCACCAGACCGCCTTCGCGTCGCTGCAGTACGCCGGCGTGCGGGTCACGGTCGTCAACAAGCGTGAGTTCAACGGCAGCGGCCTGACCGTCGCCGCGCACCGCGGCGCCGACTACGTCGGGGTCGACCGGGTCGGTGAGCGGATCGCTGCCGTGGTGGCGGCATCGCGACCGGCTCCGCGCCAACCCGCACTGACCTACGTCTACGACGGCGACCTCGACTGGACCGGACACCGCTGGGGCGTCGCGTCCTCGCAGTGGCTCCAGCAGCTGGCGATGATCGACCACGAGGCCGAGCAGCTGCGCGACGCCCTGCCGCGCGACCGGCGGCTGCTGGTCATCGCCGACCACGGCATGGTCGACGTCCCCGCCGACTCCCGGGTCGACGTGAACCGCGACGACGACCTCCGCGACGGCGTCGCCCTCGTCGGTGGCGAGGCACGCTTCCGGCATCTCTACTGCACCGGCGGTGCCGTCCCCGACGTCGTCGCCACCTGGCGTTCGGTGCTCGGTGATCGAGCCGAGGTGATGACGCGCGGCGAGGCCATCACCCGCGGCTGGTTCGGTCCCGTCGACCCGTCGGTCCTGCCGCGGATCGGTGACGTCGTCGTCGCCTGTCGGGGCGACTTCGCGGTGCTGTCGACCGAGGGCTTCCCCTACGAGTCACAGCTGATCGGCATGCACGGCTCGCTCACGCCCGACGAGATGCTGATCCCGGTCCTGCTGGACTGAACGAACCTTTTCGTCGCTCGGCTCGTCTGGGAGGTTGACCGGCGCGAAACCGCGCCCTGAAGAACCGGAGTCATCCCATGCCACGCGATCGAGCAGCCTTCGCGGAGTTCGTCGCCGCACGCTCGCCGGCGCTGCAGCGTGCGGCCTACCTGATGGTGGGCGATGTCGGCCTGGCCCAGGACCTCGTGCAGGAGGCATTGACCAGGACGTACGTCGCGTGGCCGCGGCTCCGCGATCCCGCGAACGCCGAGGCGTACACCCGCAAGGCGATCACGACCACGGCCATCACCTGGTTCCGCAGGCGGAGCTGGACCGGCGAACGGGCCACCGGCGCGCTGCCGGACCGGGCCACCAACGGTCATGCCGACACGGTCGTCTTACGACAGTCGCTGATGGCGGCGCTCGGCCAATTGCCACCTCGCCAGCGCGCGGTCATCGTGCTGCGCTTCTACGAGGACCTCACCGAGCACCAGACGGCGGCCGCGCTCGGCTGTGCCGTCGGCACGGTGAAGAGCCAGACGTCCGCGGCGCTGGTCAAGCTGCGCGCGCTGACCGGTGATGACTTCGACCTCAACGACCTCGCGACCGGAGGAGTGCCGGCATGACCGAGATGCTCAGGACCCAGCTGGAGCGCGTGGCCGATCGCGATTTCGCCGCCATCGACCTCGACGCGATCACCCTGGCCGGCGACCGGCGGATTCGCGGCCGACGCCGCGGAGTGTTCGCCGGAGCCGTCGTGGCGCTCGTGCTGGCGTGCGCTGCCACCGCACTCGTGGCGGGTCGAGGTGACGACGACCAGGTCGTCGATCTGCCCGACGGTGCTCCGGCCGGGCTCACCTGGGTGGTGGGCGACACGCTGTACACCGCGACCGCATCGTTCGATCTGGGCCACCGGGTGCAGGCCTATGTCCGCGTCGACGGCGGGTACGCCGTGCTGACGCCGGACGGCGAGGTCTACTCCTACGTCGACGGTCAGGTGCGCCGTGTCGGCGAGGGCGCCGGGCAGACCTTCCTGGTCTCCGACGCCGAGGACAGCTGGGTCGGCTGGATCGACGAGTCGGGAGCGACGCCCGCCTTCGTGGCCCACGACCTCGTATCAGGCAGGACCACCCGCCAGGACGTGCAGGCCGACGCACGTGGTGAGGAGGACGAGTCGATCACCGACGTCGCCTGGTTCGTCGGGATCGACGGCGGCACGGCGTACTGGAGCGATCTCCGGGGCACGGTCGCCGTGGACCTCGAGTCCGGAGCGACGACAGTGTTGTCGGGCCCCGGCGCGAAGCGCTGGGTCAGTGGTGTCAAGGACGGACTGCTGGTGCGCCTGGTCGAGACGGCGTCCGGAGGCGACCTCGGGAGCGAGGTGGTCGACCGGGACGGGAAGGTCGTTCTGCCGTTCGAGAAGGGCCGGTACTTCGGTGCCGTCTCGCCCAGCGGCCGGTGGGTGACCAGTGACGGCCCCGTGGTCGTCGAGCTGGCCAGCGGCAAGAGCTTCCCGCTGCAGATCCAGGGGACGGACGCGCTGGCCTACGAGTGGCTGGACCGCGACACCGTGGCCGCCTTCCGCGAGGACGGCGATGCGGTGGACCTGCTCACCTGCGAGGTCGAGACAGGGGAGTGCGCCGTGGTGGCTGAGGGCGTGCCTGTCGGGGACGGCGACCTCGTGGTGCCCGGTTCGTCGGGGTTCTACGGCTTCGGCTGACGACCTTCGGCCGTCAGGCGAAGGGCAGCGGCTCGGGCGACAGGCTGACGGCGCGGGCACGCGCGGCGGTGAGACCGCGGCGATGGTGCTGGCGGCAGAGCACCTCGTAGGCGACATCGACGTCGTCGTCGGCATGGGTCGGGGCGTCGCCCTCGACGTCGCCGACGACGATCACCTCGCCCTCGGTGACCATGACGCCGTTCTCCGTGCGGGCGTTGTGGGTCGCGCGCCTGCCGCACCAGCACAGGGCTTCGACCTGGAGCACCTCGGTGCGGTCGGCGATCTCGACGAGCCGCGCGGAGCCGGGGAACAGCCGGGTCCGGAAGTCGGTGAGGATCCCGAAGCAGAAGACGTCGATCTGCAGCTCGTCGACGATCATCGCGAGCTGGTCGACCTGTTCGGAGGTGTAGAACTGCGCTTCGTCACAGATGAAGTAGTCGATCCGGGCGCCCTGGGTGAGGGCGTCGACGGTGAAGCGCCAGAAATTGAAGGATGGCTCGACCTCGAGCGCATCGGCGGTCAACCCCAGGCGCGAGGAAACCTTCGCCGCGCCGGCCCGGTCGTGCGAGGTGAAGAGCCGGCCCACCCGGCCGCGAGCCGCGTGGTTGTGGTTGGTCTGCAGGGCGAGGGTCGACTTTCCCGCGTCCATGGTCCCGGTGCGGAAGGTCAGCTCAGCCACCCGCGCATCTTCTCACCCGGAAGGTAAAGAACCTCGGGTGCGTTGGCCGATGTGGTCAATCGGCTGCGCTGCGCCGATTTCAGGCGAACACTGGCCATCACTTCGATCGGAACAAGGAGGGTGACCATGGGGGTCATCACCAGCCTTCACCGACGCGACCGAAGCCTCGTCCAGCAATGGTGGGGTCGTACGACGGCCGCAGTCACCGTGATCGCACTCGTCGCTGTCGTGCTGGCCACGACGGGCATCGTGCGACAGGGCGAGCCCGACGTCACCGCGCCCGTCGCTGGGCCCGCCGGTCCGGCGACCTCGGCCCCTGCGGCCGAGACCCGGATCCCTGCGGTCGTCGCACCTGCGCCCGCACCTGCCGTCGTCGAGCCGGTCGCCGTCGTGCGCAGGGCCCCGCTCGCCGGTCGTTATCCGGGTGCGCTGCTGGACGCGCCGGACGGCACCCTCGGTGCCTACCAACGCGCGGCGGCAATCATCAACGCCACCGCCGACTGTCACCTGGACTGGATGACGCTCGCCGCGATCGCCCGCATCGAGTCCAACCACGGACGTGGGCCGACGGGCTCACATGACCTCAACGACGATGGCGTGGTCACTCCCGCGTTCGTGGGCAAGCCGCTCAACGGCAGGGCCGGCCGTGGCGAGGTCGACGACACCGATGCCGGCAAGGTCGACGGCAACAAGCGCTGGGACGCCCCGGTGGGTCCGTTCGGCCTGCTGCCCGCCACCTGGGCGACGGTCGCGGTCGATGCTGACGGCGACGACGTCCGCGACCCCCAGGACGTCGACGACGCGTCGCTCGCCGCTGCCGTGGTGCTCTGCGCCGGGGGCAAGGACATGGCCGACGCGAAGGCGTTGCGCAAGGCGTTGACGGCGTACCACCGCACGCGAGGGTTCGCGGCGACGGTCGTGCAGCTGACTGCTCTCTACGCGGAGGAGATGGACGCGGTGCCGGTCTTCATGGCGGCCCCCGGTCTCCTCCCCATCCCCGACGACCTGGCCGAGATCTGCGACTGCGCCCGTGAATCGAAGAAGGGCGGCAAGCTGCACGCCTCGGCGGACAGTGGTCCCTCGAGCGGGGGAGCGCCTCCGCCGGCCGACCCGGGCGGTCCCGGTCCCGGTGACTCCGGCGGGCCCGGCGCCGGGGGCGATCCGGTCGACCCGCCGGCCGACCCGCCGGCCGACCCGGTGGAGCCGGTGGAGCCGGAACCCGACCCGGTGGAGCCGCCTCCGGCGACCGAGGCCGATCCCGAGCCCGAGCCCGAGCCGGCCCCGGTGGATCCGCCGAGCGAGCCGGAGCCCGACCCGGCAACCGCGGGCTGACGCAGGCTCGGCGCTCGCCAGGGGTCCTAGAGTGGGATCCGTGACCTCGGACGCACTTCTTGGAACCAGTGACCTGCCGCACCAGCTGCCGCGCTTCGCGGACATCGCGGACGACGACTACGGGCCAGCGCTCGAGGTAGCGATGGCTGCCCAGATCGACGCCATCGCGGCGATCACGGGCAACGCGGAGCCAGCCACGTTCGACAACACCCTGGTGCCCCTGGAGCGCAGCGGCATCGAGCTGACCCAGGTCCTCCGGGTCTTCTCGAACAAGGCGAGCGCGGACTCCACCCCAGCGGTCGACGCGGTCCGTGCGGAGTTCGCCCCGCGGCTGGCGGCGCACAGCGACGCGATCCTGCTCGATCCCGAACTGTGGGCACGGTTGCAGGTCGTCGACCGGCAGCGAAGCACGCTCGCGCCGGAGGCGTCGTACCTCGTCGAGCGGTACGTCACGGAGTTCCGCCTGGCGGGTGCGGCCCTGGGTGACGACGAGAAGCAGCGGTTGCGCGCGCTCAATGAGGAGATCTCCAGCAAGGAGACGGCGTTCGAGCTCGCGTTGCAGGCCGACAGCAACGACCTCGCGGTCGTCATCGACGACGCGGCCGACCTCGACGGGCTGACCCCGGGCGAGATCTCCGCAGCGGCCGCTGCAGCCGTTGCCCGCGGGCTGGCGGGGAAGTACCTGCTCACCCTCGTGCTGCCGACCGCTCACCCGCACCTTGCCGCGCTCACCGATCGCGCCGTACGACGCCGGCTGTCGGAGGCGCAGCGCGCGCGGGGCAGCCGAGGCGGCCCGCACGACACCCGCTCGACCGCCCTCGACATCCTCCGCCTGCGTGCCGAGCGCGCCCGCCTGCTCGGGTTCGACAACCACGCCGCGGTCGTCACGGCCGACAACACCGCCGGTACACCCAAGGCCGTCCGATCGCTCCTCGAGCGACTGGCCGCACCCGCCGCCCGCAACGCGCGCAGCGAGCAGCAGGCCCTCTCCGCGCAGGCCGGGTTCGAGGTCGAGGCGGCGGACTGGGCGTACTACGCGGAGAAGGTCCGCGCCGCCCAGTACGACGTCGACCTGGCCGCGCTGCGTCCGTGGTTCGAGGCCGAACGGGTGCTGCGCGACGGGGTCTTCTTCGCGGCCGAGCGGCTCTACGGACTGACCTTCGCCGAGCGCACCGACCTGCAGGGCTACCACCCCGACGTGCGAGTCTTCGAGGTCAGCCAGGACGGTGCGTCCATCGGCCTCTACCTGCTGGACCTCTACACCCGCGACTCGAAGCGCGGCGGTGCCTGGATGAGCAGCTTCGTGAGCCAGTCCGAGCTCCTGGGGATCGAGACTGCGGTGGTGGTCAACAACCTGAACGTGCCGAAGCCGGCCGGGGGCGAGGCCACGCTCCTGACCTGGGACGAGACCCGAACCCTGTTCCACGAGTTCGGTCACGCCCTGCACGGCCTGCTGGCCCGGGCGACGTATCCGAAGTTCTCGGGCACGGCCGTGTTCCGCGACTTCGTCGAGTACCCCTCGCAGGTCAACGAGATGTGGATCCTGTGGCCCGAGGTGCTCGCCAACTACGCCGTGCACCACGAGACCGGTGAACCGATCCCGGCCGACGTCGTCGAGCGGATCAAGGCCGCGGAGACCTTCAACGAGGGCTTCGGGACCAGCGAGTACCTCGCTGCAGCACTGCTCGACCTCACCTGGCACGAGCTCGGGCCCGAGGAGGTGCCGAGCGATCCCTCAGCCGTGCTCTCCTTCGAGAAGCAGGCGTTGGCGGCCGTCGGGCTGGACAACGTCGCCGTGCCGCCGCGCTACGCGACGTCGTACTTCGCCCACAGCTTCAGCTCCGGCTACGCCTCGGCGTACTACTCCTACATCTGGAGCGAGCTGCTCGACGCCGACACGGTCGCGTGGTTCAAGGACAACGGCGGCCTGACCCGTGAGAACGGCGACCTCTACCGCCGCTACGTCATCGGCATCGGTGGCACCCGCGACCCGCTCGACGCCTATGAGGAATGGCGGGGCCGGCCGGCTCCGATCGAGCCGCTGCTCGCCCGCCGCGGACTCGCCTGAGCCGTCGGGTCAGGCCCGGCCCCAGCGCTTCCGCGCCGGCTTGGCCGCGCTGTCCGGTGCCGCACTGTCCGGCGTCGCAGTGGCCGGCGTCCCGCGGTCGTAGGTTCGCCACTCGCCGACGTACGGCGTCATGCCGGCCTCGATGCGTTGGCGCACCTGGCTCACTGCTGCCCGGGGGTCGTCGAAGGGCACGCCGGCGAGCTGGTTCGGGCTGAACCGCCACCACTGCACGTCGAGCAGGTCCGCCACCAGGTCATCGTCGAAGCGCGCGCGGATCACGCGAGCCGGCACGCCGCCCACGATCGCGTACGGCGGCACGTCCCTCGTCACCACGGCCCCCGCGGCCACCACGGCGCCGTCACCGATGTGCACGCCGCGCAGGACGACTGCGTTCGCGCCGATCCAGACGTCGTTGCCGATCGAGGACGGACCCCGTGGGAATCCGTGCGGCTCGACGGCGGTGCCTTCGGCCGCCGAGGGGTGCCAGCCGAAGCGCCCGACGTCGTACTGGAAGGGCGAGGTGGCGAGCCAGTCGGTCGGGTGGTCGGGCTCGCCGATGCGCACCCCGGCGGCGAACGAGCAGTAGCGGCCGATGGTGCTGCAACTGTCGATCACGCCGCCGACGAAGTAGCTGAAGGCCCCGATCCGCAATGCGGTCTTCGAGATCGTCGGCGCCATGAACCACACCGGGCCCTCGATCTCGACCTCCGAGACCCGCTGGTGCTTCAGGTTCTTGCGGCCCTTGACGTGATCGTCTCCCGCGGACATGGGGTCGATGCTGTCACAGGGCGCCCGCTGCTCAGCCCGGCGGTCGGACCCGGAGGATGACGTCCTGGCCGTCGCCGTTGTCGGTGGTCACGAGCAGGGAGTGGGCCGCGGTGGTGGTCACGTCGCGGAGGCGACCGTACTGGCGGAGCTCGGTGGGGGAGCGGGTCCACACCAGGTGGCCGGCGGAGTCGAACTTCACGAACATGAGTCGCTGGCCCTTGAGCACCGACACGGCGAGCGTGTTGCGGTAGCTGCCCCATGCGGCACCGGTCACGAAGTCCGCCCCGGACGGGGCGATCGTCGGGTTGCCGGAGCTCCAGCGGGCGCCGTACTGCGTGCCGGGCAGCGAGTGATCGGTCATCGGGCGGGACTCGTCGTAACCGGGAACGGGGTTCCAGCCGTAGTTGCGGCCGCTGGCGATCCGGTTGATCTCGTCGTCGCGATAGGTGCCGTGCTCGACCGCCCACAGCTCACCGTTGGAGCGCAGGGCAAGACCCTGCACGTTGCGGTGGCCGTAGGTGAGGATCGATCGGGCCTTGCCGGTGCGGGAGTACCAGCGGTTGGCCGACGCGGGCTGACCGGTGAACCGGTTGACCCGCAAGATCTTGCCGCCGAACGAGTTGAGGCTCTGGGGCTTGGTGCCGACGGCCGCGTCGCCGGTGCCGATGATCAGTCCGCTGGGTGCGATCAGCAGTCGGCAGCCGCCGTGCCGGCCGGTGATCGAGGGGATGTCCGACACCAGGACCTCGTCGAAGGTGGCCGTGGTCAGCGCCGTGTCGATTCGCCACGCGATCACGCGGATGTCATGGGAGCCGTCTGACTTCTGCCAGCCGGAACAGGTGTAGATCCGTCGGTTGCGGGTGAAGTCGGGATCGATCGCCAGCCCGAGCAGCCCGGTCTCCCCGGACGCCCAGACGCTGCTGCTGGGGAAGGTCAGGTCGCGCTTGTTGCCGTTCGACACGTTGACGACGGTGAGTGTCCGCCGGCTCCGCTGCGTCACCAGCAGGTGCCCGCTCGGCAACTGCTGGACCTCCCACGGATGGTCGAGCCCGGTCGCGATCACGTCGACCCGGAACGCGGCCGCTGGCGCGGCCTCCGGCGCCAGGGCGGACCCCGAGGGCCCGAGCGGGCTGATCAGGGCGACGAGGAGGGCCAGACAGGGCAGGACGACGATGCGTGGTCGCATGCCTGCGACGGTACGCCTCCCGGCAAGGTCAGAAGGTGTGTTCGGCTCCGGGGAAGGATCCGCCCTTGACCTCGGAGTCGTAGGCGCGGGCGGCGTCGAGGAGCACCGAGCGGACGTCGGCGTACTGCTTGACGAAGCGGGGGAGCCTGCCGGTGCGAAGACCGAAGGCGTCCTGCCACACCAGCACCTGGCCGTCGCACTGGTTGCCGGCACCGATGCCGATCGTGGAGATCTCGAGCTTCTGGGTGATCTCGGCAGCCACGTCGCCGGGCACCATCTCCATGACGACGGCGAACGCGCCGGCCTCCTGGACCGCGAGGGCGTCGCGCATGACCCGCTCGGCCGCCTCGCCGCGTCCCTGGACGCGGTAGCCGCCGAGGGTGTGCTCGGACTGCGGCGTGAAACCGATGTGCGCCATCACCGGGATGCCGCCCTTGACCATCCGGTCGATCTGCGGCGCCATCTCGACACCGCCCTCGAGCTTGACGCAGTGGGCGCCGCCCTCCTTCATGAACCGGACGGCGGTGAGGTAGGCCTGCTCGGGCGATGCCTGGTAGGAGCCGAACGGGAGGTCGCCGACGACCATGGCGCGGTTGACCGAACGGCTGACGGCGCGGGTCAGTGGAATCAGCTCGTCGACCGTGATCGGCAACGAGGTCGAGTTGCCCAGGACGTTGTTGGATGCGCTGTCCCCGACGAGCAGGAGCTCGATGCCGGCCTCGTCGAAGATCTGGGCCGTCAGCTGGTCGTAGCTGGTCAGCATGGAGATCCGCTCGCCACGCTGCTTCATCTCGCGGACGTGATGGGTGCGGATCCGCTTGATCGGCGCGGGCCCGCCGTACGGCGCGGTCTCTTCGGGGGTGCTGCTCATCGTCGAGCTCCGTTTCTTCTGACTCGCGGCCCACCGGTGTGGGTCCACGTTCGTGAAGGACAACGATGAGGCTAGTCGCGTCGAGTCCGTCTGCGCGCTGTGTGTTGGATCACCCCGGGGTGTGGGGCCGTCCGGCAGCGTCCGCGGCGGCCTCGAGCTCGGCCACGATGATCCGGCGCATGCCGAGCATCGCCTTCGTCGCGGCGCCCGCGCGGACAGGGTCGGGGTCGGTCACCAGCTCGTAGAGCCGGGCGGGGACGATCTGCCAGGACAGGCCGTAGCGGTCCTTGAGCCAGCCGCAGACCGACTCCTGCCCGCCGTCGACCAGCGAGTCCCAGTAGTAGTCGACCTCGGACTGGTCGCGACAGGTCACCGAGAACGACACCGCTTCGGTGAAGGGGAACGCCGGCCCGCCGTTGATGCCGCGGAACGTCATCCCGTCGAGGGTGAACTCGCCCGCCATCACGCTCCCGGGCTCGCCCGGGCCGCCCTCGGCGTACCGGCTCAGATGGCCGATCGAGGAGTTGGGGAAGATGCCGGTGTAGAAACGTGCAGCCTCCTCGAGGGTGTCGTCGAACCACAGGCACGGCTGGATGTGGCTGCTGGTGATGCTCATGCGGGGACAGACCGGAGCCGGTCCGCCGACTCATCGGCGCGGCGATCCCTAGACTCGTCTCGTGGACTTCTACTCGGCCTATGCCCACGGGTTCGCCCGGGTTGCCGCGGTCACCCTGCCGGTGGCCCTTGCCGACCCCGCGTCCAACGCTGCCCGCACGATCGAGCAGGCCCGGGCCTGCCACGACGAGGGCGTGGCGGTGGCGGTGTTCCCCGAGTTGGGCCTGACCGGGTACGCCGTCGACGACCTGTTCCTGCAGGACGTGCTCCTCGACGCGGTGCAGGTGGCCATCGGTGACATCGTCGAGGCGAGTCGGGACCTGTTGCCGGTGATCGTGGTGGGTGCGCCGCTCTCGAGCCTCAACCGCATCTACAACTGTGCGGTGGTCATCCATCGCGGCGAGATCCTCGGTGTGGCTCCGAAGTCGTTCCTGCCGACCTACCGGGAGTTCTACGAGGCCCGCTGGTTCGCGTCGGGCGCGACCCAGTCGGACGGTGTCATCGAGGTGATCGGCCAGGACGTGCCCTTCGGCAACGATCTGATCTTCCGCGCGACCGACGTGCCGGGATTCGCGCTGCACGTCGAGATCTGCGAGGACATGTGGGTCCCGATCCCGCCGAGCGCCAACGCGGCCCTCGCCGGCGCGACCCTGTTGGCCAACCTCTCCGGAAGTCCGATCACCATCGCGCGCGCCGAGGACCGGCACCTGCTGGCTCGCAGCGCCAGCGCACGCTGCAATGCCGCCTACATCTACGCGGCCGCCGGCCAGGGTGAGTCGACCACGGACTTGTCGTGGGACGGCCAGACGATGGTCTACGAGATGGGCGACCTGCTGGGGGAGTCGGAGCGATTCCCCGAGGGCCCTCGACGGACGGTGGTCGACGTCGACCTCGACCGGCTGCGCCAGGAACGCCAGCGCCAGGGGACGTTCGACGACAACCGGGTCTCGATACGCCCCGCTCGTTCCTCGCAGGACTACTCGACCAACCTGGGCCATCGGACCATCGAGTTCACCCTCGACCCGCCCGCCGGCAACATCGGCCTGCTTCGCAAGGTCGACCGGTTCCCGTTCGTCCCCGACAACGCGGAGCGGCTCGCGCTCGACTGCTACGAGGCCTACAACATCCAGGTGTCCGGCCTCGAGCAGCGCCTCAGGGCCATCGGGCAGCCGAAGATCGTGATCGGGGTCAGCGGTGGTCTCGACTCGACCCACGCGCTGATCGTCGCCGCGAAGGCGATGGACCGGCTGGGGCGCCCGCGCAGCGACATCCACGCCTTCACCATGCCGGGCTTCGCAACGGGCGAGACCACGAAGTCCTACGCGACCCGGCTCGCGACTGCGCTGGGCTGCACGTTCGCCGAGCTCGACATCAAGCCGGCGGCGACCCAGATGCTGGCCGACCTCGATCACCCCTACAGCGACGGGCAGCCGACCTACGACATCACCTTCGAGAACGTCCAGGCCGGACTGCGCACCGACTACCTGTTCCGCCTGGCCAACCACCGCGGCGGCATCGTGCTCGGCACCGGCGACCTGTCCGAGCTCGCACTCGGGTGGTGCACCTACGGCGTCGGTGACCAGATGTCGCACTACAACGTCAACGCCGGTGTCCCGAAGACCCTGATCCAGCACCTGATCCGGTGGGTGATCGACACCGACCAGCTGCACGACGGGCACTACGACGACGACGCGGACAAGGTCCTGCAGGAGATCCTCGACCAGGAGATCACCCCCGAGCTGATCCCGGCGACGGCCGGTGAGAAGCCCCAGGCGACCGAGGACTCCGTCGGTCCGTACGCGCTCCAGGACTTCACGCTCTACCACGTGATCCGGCGTGGCTACCGGCCGAGCAAGATCGCCTTCCTCGCGTGGCACGCGTGGCACGACCAGTCCGCTGGGGAGTGGCCGCCTGGATTCCCGGAGGAGCGGCGGGCGTCCTACGACCTGGCGACGGTGCGCCGGTGGCTCGTGGTCTTCACCCAGCGCTTCTTCAGCAGCCAGTTCAAGAGGTCGGCGTTGCCGAACGGTCCGAAGGTCAGCGCGGGCGGCACCATGTCACCGCGCGGTGACTGGCGGATGCCGTCCGACGCGAGTGCGGTTGCCTGGCTGGCCGAACTGGAGAACGTGCCCGAGGCCTGATCACCGGCCCGAAGGCCGGTGACCAGGTGGGGGTCAGTTGAGCGGCGTCGCCGTGATCGTGGCGCCGGTGACGTTGATTTCCCCGCTGCGCGCCGCGCTCTGGTCGCTCGCGTAGCCGAAGGCCAGCAGGCCGACGTAGGTGTCGTCGTCGAGCACGACGACGCTGGTGCCGCTGACCGAGATGTGCCGGTCCTTGGCGGTGGGCATCAAGGCGTTGGGGCTGATGTTGCCCTCGCCCTGCTGCCACTGGAAGGCGTCGTCGCCCGACTTGTCGAGCCACAGCGAGAGCTGCGGGTAGACACTGACGGCCGGGTCGCCGACCGAGGCGCTCTCGAACGAGCCGTCCACGGTGATGAGGTACTTGCCGGCCGGCAGCGTGAAGCCGGTGTCGAGGTTCGTGTAGTTGGCGTTGATCGGACCACCGATGTTGGTGATGGCCTTCGGGGCAGCGATCGAGTCGGCTTCGACACCGAGGATGCCGTCGCCCGGGGCAAGGGCGCTCTTCGCGTCGGCGGACAGGTCGATCAGGCCGACGGTGCCGTTGGCCAGGTCGACGCCGGTCAGCGAGCTGTTGGCGATGTCGGTGCCCTTGAGGCTGTTGTAGGCGACGTCGACGGACTGGATGGTGCTGTTCTTGATGTCCGCCGAGGTGATCAGGCGGGCTGCGGTGGCGCCGGTGGCGCCGAGTCCCACGAGTACGGCGGCACCGGCGACGACGGCGATGGTGCGGTTCTTCAAGATGGACATTTCATTCCCCACTGTTGGTTCTTCCCGTGAATGCAAACAGCCGGCCCGAGGCCGGCCGATGCCATCTTGCGCAGAGGGTCCGACAGATTGCAGAGGAATCACCAAAACAGGTCCGAAGTGTCGGGATCGAGCCTCGGCGACGCCTTCGTCCGCCAACCCCTAGGCTGACCGCATGGGTAAGCAGGAAGACTTCGTTCTCCGGGCTCTTGAAGAGCGTGACGTCCGGTTCGTGCGGTTGTGGTTCACCGACGTCCTGGGCTTCCTCAAGTCGGTCGCCGTGGCGCCCGCCGAGCTCGAAGGCGCCTTCTCCGAGGGCATCGGGTTCGACGGCTCGGCGATCGAGGGCTTCGCCCGGGTCTACGAGGCGGACATGCTCGCGCTGCCCGACCCGACGACGTTCCAGATCCTGCCGTGGCGCAGCAGCGAGGGTCCGTCGACCGCTCGCATGTTCTGCGACATCGTGATGCCGGACGGCTCGGCGTCCTACGCCGATCCCCGCAACGTCCTCAAGCGGACGCTCGGCAGGGCTGCCGAGCAGGGATTCACGTTCTACACGCACCCCGAGATCGAGTTCTACCTCTTCAAGGATGAGCCGAAGACCGGCGAGGACCCAATCCCGATGGACCGCAGTGGTTACTTCGACCACGCGGCCCACTCGCACGGATCGGACTTCCGTCGCGAGGCGATCACCATGCTCGAGGCGATGGGCATCTCGGTGGAGTTCAGCCACCACGAGGCCGGCCCGGGCCAGCAGGAGATCGACCTGCGGTACGCCGACGCGCTGAGCACCGCTGACAACATCATGACCTTCCGCACCGTCATCCGTGAGGTGGCGCTCAGCCAGGGCCTCTGGGCGACGTTCATGCCGAAGCCGTTCACCGAGCACCCCGGCTCGGGCATGCACACGCACCTCTCGCTGTTCGAGGGCGACCAGAACGCCTTCTACGAAGCGGGCGCCGAGTACCAGCTGTCGAAGACCGGGCGCCAGTTCATCGCCGGCATCCTGCACCACGCCAGCGAGATCAGCGTCGTCACCAACCAGTGGGTCAACTCCTACAAGCGGATGATGTTCGGGGGCGAGGCTCCGTCGTACATCTGCTGGGGTCACAACAACCGCTCCGCGATGATCCGGGTGCCGATGTACAAGCCGCTCAAGGGTCAGTCGACCCGGATCGAGCTGCGCAGCATCGACTCGGCCTGCAACCCCTACCTCGCCTACGCCGTGGTGCTGGCGGCCGGTCTCAAGGGCATCGAGAACGGCTACGAGCTGCCCCGCGAGGCCGAGGACGACGTCTGGGCCCTGACGGAGAAGGAGCGCCGCAACCTGGGCATCCAGCCGCTGCCGCGCAACCTCAACGAAGCGATCACGATCGCCGAGAACTCCGAGCTGCTCGCCGAGACGTTGGGGGAGCAGGTCTTCGACTTCTTCCTCCGCAACAAGCGCGCCGAGTGGGACGAGTACCGCGGACAGGTCTCTGCCTTCGAGCGCGACCGGATGCTCCCCGTTCTCTGAGAATGGTCTCGTGACGCGGGCCGACCTCCGACGTACCAACCGCAGCGACCTGCTGCGGCTGGGTTTCGTCGATCTCGACCGCGCCATCGCGGAGCTCGGCGAACTCGGCCCGGACGCCGGGGACCTGCTGGCCTTCCTGGGCCAGACGGCCGACCCGGACGCGGCGCTCACGGCACTGGTCAGACTCGCCGCCTCGGTCGATGACCGGGACACCCTGCTCACCGCCCTCCGCGACGACGAGGGTACGGCGATGCGCGTGCTGTGCGTGCTCGGAGCGAGCAGCGCACTGGCGGATCACCTGTGCTCGCACCCCGAGCAGTGGCACGAGCTCACCGACCCGGCCCTGGGGTCGACCCGGCCCGCGGCGTGGGCGATGCGCGCCGCGCTGCTGGCCGTCGTCGGAGCCGACCCTGCCGACGCCTCTCCCGTGGCCACCGCGCCGGACCGTGAGGCCGTCGACGCCCTGCGCGTCGAGTACCGCCGTCAGCTGCTGCGCCTCGCCGCGCGCGACCTGACCCACCACCTCGGTGTGGACGACGTCGCCGCCGAGCTCTCCGACCTCGCTGCCGGCACGCTCGACGCCGCCCTCGCGGTGGCCCGCCAGCGGGTCGGTCCGGACTCCGCCGCGGTCGCGCTCGCCGTGATCGCGATGGGCAAGTGCGGCGGCCACGAGCTGAACTACGTCTCGGACGTCGACGTCATCTTCGTGCACCGGGCTGCCGATCCGGCGGCCGACGACACGGCCAGCGCGAACGCGGGCCGGATCGCCGCGAAGCTCGCCGCCCAGCTCATGCAGGTCTGCTCCGACCACACGGCCGAGGGAACCATCTGGCCCGTCGACGCGGCGCTGCGACCAGAAGGCAAGGCCGGTCCGTTGAGCCGCACCCTCGCCAGTCACCAGAGCTACTACGAGCGCTGGGCCGAGCCGTGGGAGTTCCAGGCGCTGCTCAAGGCGCGCCCGGTGGCGGGTGACCTCGGCCTGGGGCGGGACTTCGTCGAGATGGTCTCGCCGATGGTCTGGTCGGCTGCCGATCGCGACGGTTTCGTCGATGCTGCGCGGGCGATGCGACGCCGGGTCATCGACCACATCCCCGCCAAGGAGGCGGATCGGGAGCTGAAGCTCGGTGCCGGCGGCCTGCGCGACGTCGAGTTCGCGGTGCAGCTGTTGCAGCTCGTCCACGGTCGCTCCGACGAGAGCATCCGGCCGCCGACCACGTTGAGCGCGCTCGCGCGGCTGACCCGTGGTGGCTACATCGGGCGGGAGGACGGTGAGGCACTCCACCGCGCCTATGCCTTCCTCCGGCAGCTCGAGCACCGGATCCAGCTCCACCGGCTGCAACGCACGCACGTCGTACCGTCGGACGCGCCGTCGATGCGCCGGCTCGGTCGCAGCCTGGGCCTGCTCAAGGAGTCGGAGAAGCGGCTCGACGACACCTGGCAGGACCATCGCCGCGAGGTCAGCCGGCTCCACCAGAAGATCTTCTACCGCCCGCTGTTGAGCGCGGTCGCCAAGATCGGCTCCGACGAGGTGCGGCTGTCGTCGGAGGCGGCCGGGGCGCGTCTCTCTGCGCTCGGGTACGCCGACCCCAAGGCCGCGCTGCGCAACCTGGAGGCGCTGACGACAGGAGTCAGCCGGACCGCCGCGATCCAGCGCACCCTGCTGCCGGCCATGCTCCAGTGGTTCGCCGAGTGCCCCGATCCCGACGGTGGCCTGTTCGGCTTCCGCCGGATCAGCGAGGCGCTCGGCCGCACCCCCTGGTACCTCTCCACGCTCCGCGACGAGGGTGAGGTCGCCGAGCGGCTGGCGCACCTGCTGGCAACGTCCCGCTACTGCACGGACCTGCTCGAGCGCGAGCCGGCGGGTGTGCGGCTGCTGGCCGGCGACCTCCGACCGTTGGGCTCCGACGCCCTGACCGAGGAGATGCTTGCCTCGGCCCGCCGACAGGAGGGCGACAAGGCGGTCCGTGCCGTGCGTGCCGTACGACGTCGCGAGCTGCTGCGGATCTCGGCCGGTGACGTGCTCGGCATGGTCACCGTCGACGAGGTCGGTTTCGCGCTCTCCAGACTGACCGACGCCACGCTGGAGGCGACTCTCGAGGTCGCCGGCCAGACCGTGCGCGGCCAGCGCCGTCTCGACGAGGCGCCCACCAGGATGGCGATCGTCGCGATGGGGCGCTATGGCGGCTTCGAGCTGTCCTACGGCAGCGACGCCGATGTCCTGTTCGTGCACGACCCGGTCGAGGGTGCCGATGCCCAGGAGGCCGGGAACTACGCCCGTGCCGTGGCCGAGGAGGTACGACGCGCGCTGGGTGCGCCGGGTCCCGACCCGTCGCTCGTGGTCGATGCCGACCTCCGCCCCGAAGGACGTCAGGGGCCGCTGGTGCGCACACTCGACGCCTACGCGGCCTACTACGCGAAGTGGTCCCACGTGTGGGAGGCCCAGGCCCTGCTGCGGGCCGACGCGGTCGTGGGTGACCCGGATCTGCGGTCGCGGTTCACCGCCCTGATCGACCCGTTGCGTTACCCCGAGGGCGGACTCAGCGACGACGACGTCCTCGAGGTCCGCCGGATCAAGGGACGCGTCGACAAGGAGCGACTCCCGCGCGGGGCCGACCCGACCCTGCACTTCAAGCTCGGGCGCGGCGGACTCGCCGACATCGAGTGGACCGTGCAGTTGCTGCAACTGCGCTTCGGCGCCCGAGTGGCGGGTCTGCGGACGGCCCAGACGCTTGCCGCGCTCAGCGCGGCGGCGGACGCCGACCTGCTCACCCATGAGGACGCGGAGACGCTCGCCGCGTCGTGGCGGATGGCGTCGCGGGTGCGCAACGGCCTGCTCCTGGCCCGCGGTCGCGCCGGTGACCAGTTCCCGCGTGCGACGCTCGAAAGGCGTGCCGTGGCAGGCATCCTCGGTTACCAACTGGTCGAGACGGACCGGCTGATGGACGACTACCTGCGGATCACGCGACGGGCTCGCGCGGTCGTGGATCGGGTCTTCTGGGGCTGACCGGCAAGGCTTCGAGGGTCCGGCCCCGGGTCGCCCGCGAGAGCCATCGGTATGTCATGATGGACGCCGTCGGGCTGCGACCGACCCCCCCAGAGGTCGCAGCCCGACCCCTTCTTTTTGGCCTCACCGGCCCCACTCGCACGAAACGGAAAGCGTCGTGACCACCCTCGAACTCGTCGTCCTCGCGTTCGCGCTGGCGATGGACGCGGTGGCTGTCTCTCTCGCCGAGGGACTCCAGTTGCGGCGCCCGCGCTGGCGCGATGCCCTCCTGATGGCCGGCATGTTCGGCCTGTTCCAGGGGCTGATGCCGGTGCTCGGCTGGGTGCTCGCGTTCTGGTTCGCGGACGCGGTCGAGACGGCCACCCCGTGGATCGCATTCGGACTGCTGGGCCTGATCGGCGCGAAGATGGTGTGGGACTCGTTCGGTGACGACGGCGACGAGCACACCGTGCGCACGGTGACCGTCCGGTCCGTGCTCCCGCTGGCGATCGCCACCTCGATCGATGCGGCGGCCGTGGGCGTCACGTTCGGCGTCCTGGAGGTGGACGTGGCGCCGGGCGGCGCGATCATCGGTGTCGTGACCTTCGCGCTCTCGCTGGCCGCGGTCTTCATCGGCAGCCGGGTGGGGGAGCGACTCGGTCGCTGGGCGACCCTCGTCGGCGGCCTGATCCTCATCGCGATCGGGCTGCGGATCCTGCTGTCCTGACCCTCGCGATTCGCTGTCCAACTACCTGTTACGCCCGGTAGCGTTCAGCTCACCCCAGTGGAGGTGTGAGGCAATGGTGCTTGCAGTGGAACAGTCGCCACCGACCGGTGGAGCCGCCTTCGATCAGGTCCTGATCGCGGCCGCGGCCTTCGCCGTCATCTACATCCCGATCGGGATCTTCCTGATGCGTGAGCGCGACGGGAAGACCACCTTCCTCGGTCGCCTCGCCGACCGGGTCGCCGCCGTCGACGGACTGCCGCGGTGGGCCGGGCTGCCGAGCTACCTCGCCCTGGTCTCGCTCATCTCGTGTGCCTTCGGCGTCTACTGGGACGTCCCGATCCACATGCAGGTCGGGCGCGACGAAGGCCCCCTGGCCAACCCGTCGCACTTCCCGATCATGCTCGGCATCTTCGGCTTCCTGGCCGCCGGCGTGATCTCCGCCGGCCTGGCCAAGGCGCCCCTGCCGCGGCGTACCGTCCGGCTCACGCCGCAGTGGCGGGTTCCGATGGGCACGCTCGTCCTGCTCGGTGCCGGCCTGATCGCCGCCGCGGGATTCCCCGCCGACGACGTCTGGCACCGCCTCTTCGGCCAGGACGTCACCGAGTGGGGTCCCACGCACGTGATGATGATCGGCGGTGCCGTCACCTGCATCCTGGCCCTGCCCCTGCTGTACGCCGAGGGTGCCCAGGTCGGCCGCGCGCCGGCCGTTCGATGGTTGCCGTTCGGTGCCCTGGCGACCGGTGGGCTGCGACTGTTCGGCCGGATCCTGCCGCCCGTACGACGCGAGGCGCCGCCGAGCGTGCTCGCGGACCGTAGCGCCTGGGCGACACGCCTCTTCCTGACGATCGTCGTCGGTCTGTGCATCATCCCGGTCGGTTTCCTGATGGAGTTCGACCTCGGGATCCCGCAGTTCCCGGCCGCGACCATGTTCATCATCTCCGGCTTCCTGACGGCCTGGATCTTCACTGCCGGCCGCCTGCTCTTCGGTCCCGGCGGCGCCCTGGTCGCCTGGCTCACCTACACCGGCGTCCGCCTCCTGATCTACGCGATCACGCTGCCCGTGCCGGACATCCACCGTGCCCACTGGCTGTTGTTCCTCGGCGCCGCGTTGAGCATCGAGGCACTGGCCCTGGTCGTGCGCAACCGCGGCCCGCTGTTCGCAGCGACCGGCGGCCTGCTGGCCGGCACCGTGGGGCTGGCGACGGAGTGGTGGTGGATGGACCTGTTCCTGCCGTACCCCCTGCCGCCGGACACCCAGCAGATGCCGCTGATGCTCGCCGTCGGAGGGGTCGCGGCTCTCGGTGGCGGCCTGCTCGGCTGGTCCTTCGCCCGTCACCTGGAGCAGATCGCCGACCTGCCGGTGGAGTCCGCTCCGCTGCGGGAGGGCATGGATGCGCGGGGACGGTGGGCAGGAACGGCCGGCACCCTCGCGTTCGTCGTCCTGATGGCGATCTTCGCGCCACCGACGAGCGCGGGAGAGGTCGACGTGGTCAAGGACTGCGACGGCGATGGTTGCCGTACGACCTACGAGCCCGTCGCAGGTACCGACGTGATCACCGGTCGGGTGACCTACGCGGACGAGTGCGCCGGGACCGACGGCTGCACGACCGTGGTGACCGTCCTGACCGATCCGGTCGATGCGGCCGACGACGCCGTGTGGCTCTCCGCGCTCGCCTACCAGGGGGAGCGGGAGGACGACCCGAACGTGCCCGGCAACGGGGTGCTCAGCGTCGCCATGGACCCGACGGGTCGCCGTGGCGAGTTCCGCAGCTCCGAGCCGCTGCCGATCTACGGAGGCTGGAAGGTGCTGGTCCGGCTGCACCTCGCACCGACCACGATGGTCTCGATCCCGGTGCACATGCCGGAGGACCCCGCCATCGACGGCCCCGCATCGGGACTGGTGCTGGCCGACAACAACACCTCGGTCGCCTTCGTCCACGAACCCTTCCTGTTGCAGCGTGAGCGCAAGCCGGACGTGCCGGTCTGGCTGTGGACCACGATGTACGGCGTGGTGATCGCGTCCTGGCTTGCGTTGCTGGCCTTCTACGGCTGGCTGTTCGCTTCGGCGGCGGGCGCGTCGGGAGTGTCTGCGAAGAAGGAGACGACGCCGGCTTCGTAGCGGTCTCGAGACGGTTGCTGCGCAACCTCCTCGACCAACGTCGCACCCCCTGTGCGATTGTTAGGTTATGCATACCTTGGTTGAGGCGCCGGTGCGCGCGCCTGCCATCGTCACGTCCGGCGCCTCGCGCCGCGTCGCAGTCCTCGTGGCGGCGCTGGTGCTGGTCCTGGTGGGTGTCGTGCTGAGCCTCGCGCTGGGCGTGCGCGAGGTCGCCGTCGGAGAGTCCTGGCGCGCGCTGACCGATCCGGTCGTCGGCAACGTCGACCATGCAGTGATCCGCGGGCAGCGGGTTCCCCGCACGATCATCGCCCTGCTCGCCGGCGTCGCTTTGGGCCTGGCCGGCGTCCTGGCCCAGGGGATCACCCGCAACCCGCTGGCCGACCCCGGACTGCTCGGTCTCAACGCGGGGGCTGCGCTCGGGATCGTGGTCGCAGCGACAGCGTTCGGGGTCATCTCGCCGGTCGGTGCCGTGTGGTTCGCCTTCCTCGGTGCCGCGCTCGCCGCCGTCACGGTCTTCGCCATCGGCCACGGCCGTCCGGTCCAGCTGGCTCTCGCGGGAGCCACACTGACGGCGCTGCTCACCCCGATCTCCAACCTGGTGCTCTTCCGGGACATCGACGCCTTCAACCAGCTCCGGTTCTGGGCCGTCGGAGCGCTGAACGGTCGCGACATCGCCGCCGTCGAGGTGCTCTGGCCCTTCATCGTCGTGGGTGCTGTCATCAGCCTGTTCACGGCGCACCGGCTCAACGGCCTGGCACTCGGAGACGACGTCGCTGCCGCGCTCGGACAGAGCGTCGGCACCACACGCGCGGTCGCCGGACTGGCCATCATCTGCCTCGCCGGTACGGCGACCGCACTTGCCGGGCCGATCGCGCTCGTCGGCCTCGCGGTCCCGCACGCTGCCCGTCGCCTGGTCGGCACGGACTACCGCTGGATCGTCCCGCTGTGTGCACTGCTCGGCCCGGTCATGCTGCTGGCCGCCGACATCATCGGACGCCTCGTGAAGTCCGACGAGCTCGAAGCGGGAGTCGTGGCCGCCATCATCGGCGCCCCGGTGCTGATCGCCGTTGCCCGCGGACGACGGGTGGCCGGCCTGTGAGCACCCTCGAGCTGAGCACGATCGCCCGGATCCGCCGCCGGCATCGCCTCCGCACGCTGGGCGTCGTCGCGGTCGGCGCGGCCCTGTGTGTGGTCCTGTTGTTGATGACGTTCGGCCTCGGCGCCGCCGGCGTACCTCCCGCACGTTCCTTCCCGGCGCTGTTCGGAGTGGGGGACCGGTTCGACCTGCTCGTCGTCCGGGACCTGCGGCTGCCGCGCGGCCTGGCCGCGATCCTCGCGGGCGTGGCCTTCGGTCTGGCGGGTGCACTCTTCCAGTCGACGCTGCGCAACAACCTCGCCAGCCCCGACATCCTCGGCATCTCCGGAGGCGCGTCGCTGGGGGCGGTCACCGCGGTCGTCGGGTACGGCGCCGCCGGCACCACGGTGAACCTCGCCGCCGGAGCGGGGGCGCTCGCGGCGGCCGTGGCGGTCTGGGCGCTGGCCTGGCGCAACGGCCTGCACGGCATCCGGTTCGTCCTCGTCGGCGTCGGCATCGCCTACCTGTGCGGCTCCCTGATCTCCTGGCGGCTCTCCGAGGCCGACGAGCGCGAGGGCGGGACCGTGCTGCTGTGGACCGTGGGCAGTGTGGCCGACATCCGCGAAGGGACGCTCGGCATCCTCGCGTTCGGGGTCACCGCCCTGGTGCTGCTGACGGTTCCGATCGCCCGGCAGCAGCGAGCCCTGGCACTGGGCGACGACCATGCGCAGGGGCTCGGGCTCGGGCCGACCCGCTCACGGGTGCTGGCCCTGCTGATCGGCGTCGGCCTGGTGGCGCTGGCCACTGCGGTGGCAGGACCGATCGCGTTCGTGGCGCTCGTCGCGCCGGCGATCGCCCGGCGACTGGTCGACGACGGAGGACCGGCGCTGGTCGCGTCCTGCGTGGTCGGCGGCGCGCTCACGATGCTCTCCGACGTCGTGGGCCAGTACGCACTCCCCGGAGGAATCACCGCCCCGGTCGGCATCGTGACCGGGCTCGTCGGCGCGCCCTACCTGTTGTGGCTGCTGGCCCGAAGCGAACGAAAGGCGACGCCATGAGCACGGCCATCACCGCCGAGGGCGTGTCCCTCGGCTACAAGGGGCACCCCGTCATCAAGAACCTCGACCTCGAGCTCCCGCCGGGGAAGGTGACGGCGATCGTCGGTCCCAATGCCTGTGGCAAGTCGACGCTGCTGCGTGGCCTGGCCCGACTGCATCCGCTGAGCGGCGGCGCCGTGCGCATCGACGGCAAGGACATCGGCGCGCTGTCGCGCCGTGATCTCGCCCGGCTGGTCGGTGTGCTGCCGCAGGCCTCGATCGCACCCGACGGCGTACGGGTCGCGGAGCTCGTCGGCCGCGGCCGGTTCCCGCACCAGGGCTGGTTCGGCCGCCACAGCAGCAATGACGACGCCGTCGTGATGCGCTCACTGCAGGCCACGGGTGTGGCAGACCTGGCCGAGCGACGGCTCGAGGAGCTTTCGGGCGGACAGCGCCAGCGTGTGTGGATCGCGATGGTGCTCGCCCAGGAGACCGACGCGGTGCTGCTCGACGAACCGACGACCTACCTCGACGTGACCCATCAGCTCGAGCTGCTCGACCTGCTCAGCGACCTCAATGCCGAGCGCGGCACGACCGTGGTGATGGTGCTGCACGAGCTCAACCACGCCGCCCGGTACGCCGACCACATGGTCGTGATGTCCGGTGGGCGGATCGCCGCGCAGGGTGCTCCGGCCGACGTCCTGACGGTCGGCTCGGTGCGCGAGGCATTCGGCCTCGACGCCGAGGTGATCGCCGACCCCGTGACCGGCGGACCCCTCGTCGTGCCCAAGGGGCGGACCCGCCGTGGAGTGGGTGTCTAGTTAGGTTAGGCTTTCCTTATTCCAATCCCGAGAGAATGAGGAGAGACACGTGCGTACACGTGCCTTCCGCCGGACCACTGCGCTCGTCGCAGGCATGGCGACCGTGCTGACCCTGGCTGCCTGCGGCCAGGAGAGCGACGACAAGGACTCCGGCACCACCACGCTGGACGTCACCGACACGTTCCCGATCACCATCGAGCACGCCTTCGGCACGACCGAGATCACCGAAGAGCCCCAGCGGGTGGCGACCTGGGGCTGGGGATCGACCGAGGCCGCCATCGCCTCCGGGGTCTACCCGGTCGCGATCGCTGAGCAGCTGTGGACCGTCGGCAAGGGCAACCTCCTCCCGTGGGTCGAGGAGGCGTATGACGCCAAGGGCGTCGAGCACCCGGCGCTGCTCCCCGACGACGGCTCCGGCGCGACCGTGCCCTACGACGAGTTCATCGCCGCCAAGCCCGACCTGATCCTCGCGCCGTACTCCGGCATCACCGAGGACCAGTTCAAGCAGCTCAACGAGATCGCCCCGACGGTCGCGTACCCCGACGCCGCCTGGACGACGACGTGGCAGGACACGATCAAGATCACCGCGAAGGCGCTGGGACGAAGCGCCCACGGTGACAAGATCCTCGCCGACATCGACAGCTTCCTCGCCGACGAGGCGGAGAAGCACCCGGAGTTCGCCGACAAGACGATCGCGGCGCTCTACCCGGGGCCGAGCACGATCTCGCCGTACACCGAGCTCGACCCGCGACTGGCGATCCTGACCAAGCTCGGCTTCGACGTGGCGCCGAGTGTCGCGGAGCTGGACACCTCCGACGGTGGTTTCTACTACGAGCTCAGCTGGGAGCAGGCCGACAAGATCGACGCCGACGTCGTGGTCACGTACTTCGACGACGACAAGCAGGCCGGCGCCTTCCTGAAGGACCAGAAGGCATTGGCCATCCCTGCCGTCAAGGACGGCGGTGTCGCCCAGGTCGTCGGCCGGACGCGGATCTCGGCGGTCTCGCCGCCGACCGCCCTCAGCTTCAAGTGGTCCGGCGGCATGCCGGAACTGATCAAGCTGCTTGCGGAGGCCTCGAGCAAGTAGGCACGTGCCGGGGGTCTCGAGACGGTTGCTACGCAACCTCCTCGACCAACGTGCGTGCCGGGGTCTCGAGACGGTTGCTTCGCAACCTCCTCGACCAACGTGCGTGCTGGGGTCTCGAGACGGTTGCTTCGCAACCTCCTCGACCAACGTGCGGTCCGGCGTTGGTCGAGGAGGGCCGTCTCGCGGCCCGTCTCGAGACCTAGCGCGATCCGTCGGGGTGGATGCTCCGGGTCTCCGAACGCTCGTACTTGCGGGGCAGGTAGTCACCGAAGTAGATCTTCGGCATCGCCTTGGCGACGGTGAGCGCGACGTAGATGACGGTGTTGATCGCGACGAAGGCTGCAAGGATCGCGAACGGTTGGGACCGCACGAGGGTCTCGGGGAACAGGATCCCGAGCGACGACAGCAGGGTGGTCATCAGGCGGCCGCCTTCAGGTTCGTGGGCGCCTTGGTGACGTAGTGCCAGCTCGGTGTCCGGCCGAGCGACAGGTCGAGGATGCCCTTGAGGTAGACGAGGTCGAGGAAGAGTGCGTAGCAGAGCTCCGGGAAGAGGGTCGCGGCCAGCAGGCGGGCCCGCCAGCCACCACGCCAGACGGTGAGGACCCGTTCGGCAGTGAAGACCAGGCCGGTGCCGAGCCAGAACGGGAACCACACCCAGGCGTCGAAGGACAGCGACATCAGCACCATCATCAGCAGGTAGGACATCAACGCGATGACGCCGTAGCCGATGCCGAGCTGCTGGGCCCAGTAGCGGAAGGTCGCCGGGCGCATGCCATAGGCGCCGAGGTTCTCCAGGGCGCCGCGCTGCCAGCGCAGGCGCTGGACCCACAGCGCGCGCCAGGTGGGCATCACCTCGGTGACGACGGTGCATTCGGCCGGCGAGATGACGAGACCGCCGAGGCTCTTGAGCGCGAGGGTGATCTCGTTGTCCTCGGTGAGGACGAGCGTGTCGTAGACGTCTCCGGGAACGCCCGGGAGCATCCGACCGCGCTCCCCGGCAACCGTGCGCAGGGCCCGGGGCCGGAACACGGTGGCGGTGCCGGTGAGCACGAAGACCCGGCCCCGGCGACGCCGGAGGTCACGGCCGTAGCGCGTGTACTCGTTGCGCTGGAACTGGCCGATCAGCCCCTTGCCGGACTCGCCGTAGAACAGCCCGCCGATGGCCATCAACCCACGGTCCTGTGTCATCCGACGTGCGGCCGCCGCGAGGAAACCCTCGTCCAGGGAGGTGTCGGCGTCCATCACCATCACGAGGTCGTTCTCGCCCAGCTCGGGCAGGATGCGGGCCAGCGCCTGGTTGAGAGCGCCGGCCTTCTTGTGGACGTTGTCCCGGCTCTCGATGACCTCGGCCCCCGATCGGCGGGCGATCGCGGCCGTGTCGTCGGTGCAATTGTCGGCCACGACGACGACGCGCTGGGGCCGGTAGGACTGCGCGAACAGCGAGGCCAGGGTGGCGGCGATCGCCTCCTCCTCGTTGTGGGCGGGCACCAGCACGGTCAACGTGACCTCGCCGTGGAACACCCCGCGGGTGTCGGCCATGACGTGACGCGGCGACAGGGGGAGACGCAGGCCGTCGTCGCTGCGACGCGCCCGGTTGGAGATCCGGCGTTCGAGGAGCGCGACTCCGGAGGCGAACAGGAGCGCGAGTCCGGCGGCCGCGGCCAGGGTGGCGAGGCTGGGGGCCTGGGCGTCGTAGAGCACGTGCCAGGCGCCGAGGATGATGCCGTCCTTCGGTGCGGCGGCGCTGCTCGCCGTGTCCGAGACCGACCACACCAGCAGACCGGCACCTGCGGCAGCTGTGCCGAAGATGAGGATGCCCACTGCTCGTTGAAGTCTGTGCCTGTCCGTTCCCTCCATGCGGCCGACGATAAGCACTGTCGGGCGTCCGCCGGCGGCCTTCGACGAAGCGATGGCCGATCGGGGACGAAGAAAGGACCTAGGTCCCGACTTCCTTTCCTGGGTGGCGCCGGGGCCGAACTGGAAACACACTGGTAGGACCAAGGATGACCGTCCGCACGGACGAGACGGAGGAGCGATGGAGTCCCGAGCGGATGACACCGCCGTGAAGGCCGGGATCGACGCCGATGACCGGCTGCGGCTGGTCATCGAAGCGGCGCCCAGCGCCATGATCGTGGTCAACGCGGCCGGTCGACTGGTCCTGGTCAACTCCGAGGCCGAGCGGTCGTTCGGCTACTCGCGGGAGGAACTGCTCCTGCTGCGGGTCGAGGACCTGATTCCGACCCGCTTCCGGAGCCACCACGACGTGGAACGCGAGGCCTACTTCGTGCACCCGGATCGTCGAGGCATGGGCGTGGGTCGCGAGCTGTTCGGCCTGCGCAAGGACGGCACCGAAATGCGGGTCGAGATCGGTCTCAATCCGATCGTCATCGACGGCGAACGGTTCGTGCTGGCCTCGGTCATCGACATCACCGAGCGGCTCCGTGGACAGGCAGCCGAGGCTGCCGCGCGCGACGACGTGCTCCGGCGCTCGATCCTCGACACCATCCCCTTCAGCATCATCGCGACCGATCGGCACGGTCGGATCGTCACCGCGAACCCGGCCGCGGAGTCGTTGCTCGGCTACCGCGCCGACGAGCTCATCGACACCTTGCTCACCGAGATCGACGGTGCGGGCCGGCAGACGTACGGCGACGGGACGCCTGTCCTGGGCGACGCGCAAGGTGACGACAGCGAGTGGGTCTATCGCCACAAGGACGACCGGATGATTCCTGTCCAGGAGGCGATCGTCCCGCTGGAGTCCGACGAGGGGGAGGACTCCGGCTTCCTCGTCGTGGCCTACGACATCACCCATCGGGTCGAGGATCGCCAGCGCATGGAGCACATGGCGACCCACGACGGCCTCACCAACCTCGCCAACCGTTCGCTGCTGGTCCGGCACCTCGAGACGGCCCTGGAGAAGGCTGCCCGTTCGTCCCTCCAGATCGTGCTGTTGCTGCTGGACCTCGACCACTTCAAGCGGATCAACGACTCGTTGGGGCACCACATCGGGGACGAGCTCCTGCTCGTCGTCTCCGAGCGGCTCCGGGCGTGGACCCGGGCCGACGACCTCGTCGCACGGCTCGGGGGAGACGAGTTCGTGATCGTCTTCCATGACATCGCCCCCGGGGCTGACCTGACCCATCGTCTCGACGACCTGATGGCCGACGTCCTGGCACCCGTGGTCGTGCACGGCTATGAGCTGGCCGTCACCGGCAGCATCGGTGGCACCCGGTTCCCCGTCGACGCCGCCGACCCCGGCGGCCTGCTCAAGAACGCCGACATCGCGATGTACCGGGCCAAGGCTGCGGGCCGGAACAACGTGCAGTGGTTCGAGCCGCGCATGCTCGAGGAGAACAGCGAACGGCTCGCCCTCTCCGCCGCATTGCGCCAGGCCCTCGACCAGCCTGACCAGAGCGAGCTGTCGCTCGTCTACCAGCCCCAGCTGGACCTCGCCTCCGGCCAGGTGGTGGGTGTCGAGGCCCTGGCCCGGTGGCACAGCCCTGCGCTCGGCCCGGTGCCGCCCGACCGGTTCATCCCGGTCGCCGAGGACGGCGGCATGATCACGCAGCTGGGCAGTTGGGTCCTGCGTACGTCGTGCGACGCCCTGGCCGCCCTTCAGGTCCAGCTGGGACGCCCGTTGCGCCTGGCCGTCAACGTGTCGCCCCGCCAGATGCGGGGAACCGCGTGGCTCGACGAGATCGCCGAGGCGATCGAGGAGGCAGGCATCGCCCCGGAACAGCTCGAGGTGGAGATCACCGAGGGCCTGCTGATCGACGACCACGGTGACGCCGTCGCCATGCTCCAGTCCTTGCGGGCGCTCGGTGTCACGATCGTCGTCGACGACTTCGGTTGCGGCTACAGCAGTCTCGCCTACCTGACGAAGTTCCCCATCGACAAGATCAAGATCGACCGGTCATTCGTCCAGGAGATCATCAGCGTCGACCACAACGCGGCGATCGTCGACGCCATCATCGTGATGGCCCACGCGCTCGGGATGACCGTGGTGGCCGAAGGGGTGGAGACCGAGGCGCAGGAACGCTACCTGCGCGAGCGGGGTTGCGACGAGGTCCAGGGATACCGCTACAGCCCGGGAATCCCGGCCGGCTCGGTCGCCATGGTGTCCAACGCACTCAGCGGCTGAGAAAGCACTGCCGTCTGATTTCTCCCGGCTCGCTTGGCCTGGTACATCGCGCGGTCAGCGGCACTGAGGAGTGCCTTCGAGGTGCTCTTCCGGTCCGACAGGGCGTAGCCGATGCTGGCCGTGATCCGGTCGAACGGGGCGTCCGCAGCGGTGCCGTACGGAGCCGCGATCTGGAGCCGGATCCGCTCGGCGATCTCGTGGAGCTCGTCGGTGCTGGAGAGGCCCGTGCAGGCGACGACGAACTCGTCGCCACCGAGGCGGGCGGCCAGGTCGGCCGGCCGGATGGCGGCCTTGATCCGGCGGGCCATCTCGTGCAGGAGCAGGTCGCCCTCACGGTGGCCCCATGCGTCGTTGACCAGCTTGAAGCCGTCCAGGTCGAGGAAGATCACGCCCACCGGTGCGTCGACCGCACGTTGGCTGTCGAGATGGACGTCCAGCTGCTGGATGAACAGTGTCCGGTTGGCGAGCCCGGTGAGCGGGTCGTGGAGGGCCAGATGGCGGAGCTCGGCGATCAACTCGTTTCGGGAGTCCCGGAACAACGCCAGCGTGAGGGCGACAAGGGTCAGGGTGAGCACGGTGCCCTGGGCGAGGAATGCCTGCTGTTGGGCGGGCAGGCCGTGGAGCGGTCCGTGGTCCAGCAGCGTCGACCAGACGATGAACGTGCCGGTGACGGTGACGAAGACGGTGCTGGCAGCGGTGGAGAAGCGCAGTGCGATCCAGATGGCCGGAAGCACCATCACGAATCCGGTGGGCAGGCCGATGTTGAACCAGAAGATTCGGGCGAAGACGAGCGTCGTGACCGCGGCGCAGGCAATGGCCTCGAGGGTTCGCGGTTCCTGCAACGACGGGGTTCGCCACCGGAAGTCCCTGACGCGGAGCGCCACGGCCACGCCTGCCAGGGCGGTGACGCCGTTGCGCACGGCGAAGAGGGTGAAGGTCTGGCCCGGGTCGTCGTCGCCCTGGTAGGAGAGGAAGGCCACGGCCAGCGTGGACGCGACGAGTGCTCCCACGCTCACGGCAACGAACAACCGGGTGAGGTCGGGCGGCTGACGCAGGGCCACCGGACGGCCGCCGTACCGGAGGATGAAGGTGGTGACCACGGCAAAGGTCAGATGGACGCCGGAGAACCAGAGCGAGGTCGCGACGTCGACCCCGACGCTGACGCTGACCCCGATGGTGAGGACGAAGAACGCCGCGGCGTGCAGGGCGGCGGTACGCCTGGAGCGGGCGCTGGCGTACAACGCCCACAACACCTCGACGGCAGCGGCTGGCCAGGCGAGCGCGATCTCGCTGCCTTCGACGAGGGACGCACGGCCGACCTGGACGGCCAGCACGTAGGCGACGACGAACCCCAGGGTGGGCCCTGCCGCTCGGACGAGGCGTCGAGCCACGGTCCGCTCCACTTCTGTCGACGGATGTACATGGTCATCGGCACCTGCGGCGCCGATGGGAGGGATTTGTGGCATCGACCCGGTCTCCCTGCCGAGATGATGGGCTGAGACAGTCGCGCCCGTACGATTCGGCGGTGGAACGGATCGACCCCGACGAACTCGCCATCACCGTCAAGGTGCTCAAGCAGCTCCACCAGCTGCCGCCGGAGCACGAGGACGTGACGACGGTCAAGCGCGCGGCGTCGCACATGTACAAGGCCCTGAAGCAGACCCGTCGCCTCCTCAAGCGTGAAGCCGAAGCGGCAGCGGACCGGGCCGTCATCGAGGCCACGGCGACCGGTTCGGCCATGCGGATCGACGACGAGACGGCCGGCATCCCGCTGGTGTCCACCGCCAAGGGGGCCTTCGCCGGAGAGCTCCTGAAGGCCCGCGGCTGCTACATCTGCAAGCAGGACTTCACGCTCGTCGACGCGTTCTACCACTGGCTGTGCCCGCGCTGCGCCGCGATGAGCCACGCCAAGCGGGACCAGCGCACCGATCTCACCGGCAAGCGCGCCCTGCTGACCGGTGGACGCGCCAAGATCGGCATGTACATCGCTCTACGCCTGCTCCGCGACGGAGCGCACACCACGATCACCACCCGGTTCCCGAAGGACGCCGTACGCCGGTTCGCCTCGATGGAGGACGCCGACGACTGGCTGCACCGGCTCAAGGTCGTCGGCATCGACCTGCGCGACCCCACCCAGGTGATCGCGCTGACCGAGGACGTCGCGGCCGACGGGCCGCTCGACATCCTGATCAACAACGCCTGCCAGACGGTCCGGCGTTCGCCGGGTTCGTACTCGCACCTGGTCGAGGGGGAGCTGGCCCCGGTGCAGGCACCGCCGGGCCGCACCTTGCCCGAGATGGTGACCTTCGACCGGATCTCCGAGGCCCACCCGGCCGCGATCGCCGGCGCCCTGGAGGCGCATGCCGTCGCCCACCACGAGGGTGAGTCGGTCGAGGCCGCGTTGGCCGCACAGAACGCCGCGTCGCTCACCTCGCTGGCCCTGTCGGCGGGCCACGCCTCGCTCGAGCGACACCTCGCCGGCACGGCGGTCGACGCGGGCGGGCTGCTGCCGGACACCCAGACCAACAACTCGTGGACCCAGGTCGTCGACGAGGTCGACCCGCTGGAGCTGCTCGAGGTGCAGTTCTGCAACTCGATCGCGCCGTTCCTGCTGGTGTCGCGACTGCGACCGTCGATGCGCGCTGCCGTCGCTGCCGGTGCCCGGCGCGCCTACGTCGTCAACGTGTCGGCGATGGAGGGTCAGTTCTCCCGTCGCTACAAGGGTCCCGGCCATCCCCACACCAACATGGCCAAGGCTGCGCTCAACATGATGACCCGCACCAGCGCCGGGGAGATGTTCGAGACCGACCAGATCCTGATGACCGCCGTGGACACCGGCTGGATCACCGACGAGCGCCCTCACCAGGAGAAGCTGCGGATCGCCGCCGAGGGCTGGCACGCGCCGCTCGACCTGGTCGATGGCGCCGCCCGGGTCTACGACCCGATCGTGCGCGGCGAGGCCGGCGAGGACCTGTTCGGCTGCTTCGTGAAGGACTACGAGCCCTCACCTTGGTGAGTAGGGTCCCTGCATGAGCCGCGACATGGTCGACGCGTACGTCGAGCGCCTGCTGGAGGAGTTCACCGGCAACGAGACCCTCAGCCGGGACGACCAGGGTGGTTTCCCGTTCCGCTACAAGGACTGCGCCTACACCGTGCGCGTCGTCGGTCCCGAGGACCGCCCGGCCGTGCGGGTCTGGTCGGTCACCGTGACCGAGGTCGAGAAGACGCCGGATCTGCTCGACTTCCTCAACCAGATCAATCAGCGACTGCTGCACGCACGCGTGTACTGGACCGAGAAGGCCGTCGTCTTCGAGGACGCCGTCACCGGTCTCGCCCTGAACAAGGGCACCCTCGAGTCGTCCCTGACCGACGTGCTCGAGGCCAGCAACTTCTTCGCCCAGCAGCTGAAGGACAAGTTCGGCGGCAAGCTCGTCGTCGAGATGGTCCCGGACGGCGACGCGACCGACCCGTCTGCTGAGCCGGCAGCGGGCGACGGAATGTACCTCTGACAATGTTCGCCGGCCTGGCGCTCTCCGTCGTGCTGACGCTCCTGCCCGTCGCCGGATCGGGGGTGACGCCGCCACCGGGCGGCGCGGATGTCGACTACCAACTCGGCGGGACGAGTCGACCGGCGTCGAACGTCGAGGTCGTGGTGCGGGATCGCGAGGCGAAGCCCGCCGCCGGCCGTTACAACATCTGCTACGTCAACGGGTTCCAGACACAGCCGGGAGAGTCCCGTTTCTGGCGCGACCGCTGGAACCTGGTGCTCAAACGGGGCGGGAAACCGGTCGTCGACGAGGCCTGGGGCGAGTGGCTCCTCGACATCCGTACGCCGGCGAAGCGCGTCGCCCTGTCCCGCGTGGTCGGCCGTTGGATTGACCGGTGTGCTCGGGACGGGTTCGACGCCGTCGAGTTCGACAACCTCGATTCCTGGTCACGCAGCCATGGGCTGATCACCCGCGCGGAGGCCCGCCAGTTCGCCCGGCACCTGATCCGACGTGCACACGAACGCGGCCTCGCCGCCGGTCAGAAGAACTGGGCCGAGCTCAACGGCCGGACACTCGGCTTCGACTTCGCGGTGGCCGAGGAGTGCGGACGGTACGACGAGTGCGGGGACTACGTGGCGTCGTACGGCTCCCGGGTGCTGGTGGTGGAGTACCGCGCAACGGACTTCCGACGGACCTGCGCGGCATGGGGAACGCGCCTGGGTGTGGTGTTGCGGGACCGGGCCCTGAAACCTGACGGGCCCCGGAGATGGTGCTGAGCGACGCTGCACCTAGGCGACCGATGCGGCGAGGTCGTCGCGGCAGGCCGCGCCCATCATCTGACCCCAGCGCTCGGCTCGCGCCACCTCACCCTCGGACAGCGGGCCGGCCGTCTCCTCGACCAGGAAGGCCACGGGCTTGCGCAGCAGGCGGAAGCCGCGGCGGCGCAGCAGGCGCGCTGCAGTGACGCCGGCGGCCAGCGGCAGGCGACGGACGCGGGTGACGCGGGTGTCGAAGACCACGAGGCGGTCGGTGCCGAAGCGCGGCGGGGTGACCCCGGCGATCCAGTCCCGGAGACCGATGGCCACCCTGCCCGCGGGCGCGCCCTGGCGCGCGGCGTCGGCCCGGGACTGGCGACGGCTGAGCGTGAATGCGTGCGTCGGCGCACCCACCGCGAGCAGGTCGACCCGGATCGGTCCGGAGGCAGCGAGCGAGGTGACGGGGACGGCGAGCGCTTCGAAACCGGCGCGCTCCAGCCCCCGGGCCACGGCCTCAGCCACGTGTGCGGTGTTGTCGAACATCGACTCGTAGACCACCAGTGCGCTGTGCTCGGCGTCGGCGTTCATCGCGGGGTGGCCACCCGTTCCTCCGGTACGACGCCCACGACGGTGTGGGCACGTTCGACCACGGCAGTGGCGATCGAGCCCTTGACCAGACGGCCGACGGTGTCGATCGGATGGCGCCCGACCACGACGAGGTCCCACGCACCGGTGCGGCCGCCGATGACGTCGTCCACGAGCCCGTGGGTCACGCGGAGCGAGACGGGGACATCGGGGTACTGCTCGCTGAAGCCGGCGATCGACTCGGCGAGCAGCCGGTGGACGTCGTCGCCCTTGCCGAGCTCGACTCCGTCGAGGGAGACGTTCCGTTCGCCGGTCACGGCGGCCACGACGTCCCAGATGCAGTGGACCACGGTGAGCGCCATGCCGCGCATGGACGCCTGGATGAAGGCGAACTCGATCACGGCCAGGGAATCGGGGGTGCCGTCTGCGCCGACCAGGACCCCGCGGCCCCGGTGGCCGTCGGCCCGGGGGCGGCAGACGATCACCGGGCACCATGCCAGGCGGCTGACTGCGGCACTCACGGAGCCGAGCAGCATGCTCTGGACGGTGCCGTGACCTCGCGATCCGAGGACCACCAGGTGGGCGTCGCGGGACAGCTCGACGAGGATGGATCTCGGATCGCCTGCGGCCGTCAGAGGGATCACGTCGATGTCCGGTGCCGTTTCGGCCGCGAGCTGGACGGCGTCCTGGTTGATCCGGTGGAGGTGGTTCCCGTCGGCGGTGAGGACGACCAGCGCGCGCCGTTCGAGCCCGGCCTGCTCGGCGCCCCAGACGACCGCCCGGTTGGCGTGCTTGGAACCGTCGGCGCCGACGACGATGCTGCCGGCCGGGATGATCCCTGTCATGTCGATCCCTCAGTTCTCGGGTTCGGGCGCGGACTGGGGGACCATGACGACGGTGGCCCTGGCACGCTCGATGACCACGGTGGCGACGGCCCCGGTCATCAGTTGGAACCAGGTCTCGACCGGGTGGCGTCCGACGACGATGAGGTCCCACCGGCCACTGCGTTCGGACAGACAGTCCTCAGCGATGCCATGCGCGAGGCGGAGGTTGACGGTCACTTCGGGGAACTTCGTGGCCATGCCGGCAACGCTCTCCCCCAGGAGCAGGCGCTGTTCCTCCAGACCGCTCTCCTGCTCGCCGGCCGCGACCGGGCCATGGGCTGCGGCGATCTCGTCCCACACGCAGTGCACGACGGTGAGCGGGAGCCCGAGCATCGACGCCTGGTGGAAGGCGAACTCGATCACGGGCAGCGACTCGAGCGTCCCGTCGGCGCCCACGAGGACGCCGAGGGTGGCCGTGTCGCGGTGTTCCCGTGGCCGACAGACGACGACCGGGCACGCGGCGTCGCGGCTGACTGCGGCACTGACCGAGCCGAGCACCTTGCTCAGCACCGCACCGCGGCCTCGGGAACCCAGCACCAGCAGGTGGGCATGGCGGGAGAGGTCGACGAGGGCCCGGCGCGGGTCGCCGACGAGCACCATGGTCTCGGCCTGCAGACCGGGGCGCAGGTGGAGGGCGATGGCGACGCCCTCGTCGGCCACGGCACGACCGTGGTCGAGCATCTCCTCGGGCTTGTAGACGTAGGCCGCACCGATGCCGGCCCACGCGATGGCCGGGACCTCGGACGTCCCGACCGCGGTCACCACGGTCAACGGACGGCGCTCCAGGTAGGCCTGTTCGGCGGCCCACTGGACGGCGCGGTGGGCGTCGTCAGAACCGTCAGTCGCGACGACGATGGTGTTGGGGTTCAGGGTGGTCTCCATGGCTCCAGCCTCCTTCGGAGGTGCCTCGCGCAACATGGGCCGTGGCCCCCGAATCGTCAGGACCTTTGGCCCCCGGAGCGACTGCGGACGTGAGCGTGACCGTGCGGTCGACGAGCTCCAGACCCGCGTTCGCATGAGTGATCCAGAGCACCGTCCGGCTGCGGTGACCCGCGAGGACCTCGGTGGCCAGCGCCGTTGCGGTCGCGTGATCGAGGTGCGCAGTCGGTTCGTCGAGGACCAGCACGGGTTGATCGGCCAGCAGCGAACGCGCGATGCCGATCCGGGCCCGCTCACCGCCGGAGACGGCCGCATGGCCCGCGCCCAACCACGTCTCGATGCCGTCCGGCAAGGTGTCGAGCCAGGGGCCGAGGCAGGCCTGTCGCAACGCCACCTCGACCTCGGCGTCCGTGGCACCTGGCCGAGCCAGGCGGACGTTCTCGACGAGCGTCGTGGCGAACACATGGGGGTGGTCGTCGACCAGGCCCACGCGACGTCGTACGGCGTCCGGTGCGACGGAGGTCAGCGAGGCACCGCCCAGGCGCGCCTCGCCGCGGGCCGGATCGAGGAACCGCAGCAGGACCGCGGCCAGGGTGCTCTTGCCCGACCCCGAAGGGCCGACCACGGCAATCCGGTCACCCGGTGCCAGGTCGAGCGTCACGGGTGCGGTGAGGGGTGCGCGCAGGTCCCAGCGTGCACGGACCTCACGCAGGGTCACGTCGCTGCCGACAGGGGACGCCAGGCTCGGGACGTCGGCGACGGCCGGCTGTGCCTGTTCGAGGGCGCGGAGGCGCTCGTCGGCCGCAGCGGTGCGGGCGGCGAGCACGCCCGCGTCGGCGCAGGGGAGGGCGACGTCGGCCAGGGCCAGCGGGAGCAGCACGAGCAGCGCCATCACCGGGCCGGAGAGCCGACCGGCGGCCGTGTCCGCGGCGGTCACGAGCGCAACGGCTGCCGCTGCCACGCCACTGCCCACGACCACCAGCCCGCGCGCCGTGGTGAGCCAGCCTGCCGCGGCCGTGGCGACCGACCCCATGCGGGCACTGGTCGCAGCGATCCGGTCGGCCGTGTCGAGGCTGCGCTGCCACATCAGGAGCTCGTCCGCGACCTGAACCGCCTCGACGACCTGGCGCGACAACGTCGCCCGCTGCCTGACCAGGTCCCGTTCGGCACGGCGCGCGCCGTGCCGGGCGAGCAGGTGGGCCGCACCTGCGAGCAGGACGAAGGAGCCGACGACGAGTCCGCTCGCCGGGTGCAGGAACGAGGCGATGGCGGTGGTGAGAACGGCGACCAGGGCGAACTGGAGCAGGGGCATGCGGACCCGCAGCTGCCGATCGACGACGCTGTCGACGTCGTCGACGATCGAGCTCAGCAGGTCGCCGCGTCGCCGCCCGAGTCCCGCCGGCACGAGCGGCACCAGGGCGTCGTAAACCTCGACCCGCCGGCGGGCCAGCAGCCGCAGGGCGACGTCATGGGCGCGCAGTCGTTCGACGTAACGCAGGACCGGGCGCGCGAGCCCGAAGGCACGGACGCCGACCACCGCGACCAGGAGCGTCAGGACGGCCGGTCGGGAAGAGGCCTGCACGATGAGCCATCCCGCGGTGGCGGTGAGGGCGACTCCGGAGGCCGAAGCGAGTGCGCCGAGAACCGCCGCGCCCGCGAAGGCGCGCCCGTCGTGCGTCGGCGTCCGGACCGGCTCGGGCTGGACGGCATCGGCGTGCGACGGCGAGGCGCGCCGGACGACGATCTTTTCCGCGTGAGACACCTTCGGTGCTGGTGAGGTCGTCGCCGGAAGGACGATCCGCCGGTCGGCGAGGTCGACCAGTCGGGGCCGGTGCGCCACCACGATGACGCTGCTGCGTCGCCCCAGCTCGACGATCGTGTCCGCGATGACCTGTTCGGTGAGGTCGTCGAGGTGGGCGGTCGGCTCGTCCAGCAGCACCCACGGCCGGTCGGCCAGCACCACGCGCGCGAGGGCCAACCGGGCCCGCTCGCCGGCCGACAGGCTCAGTCCGTCCTCGCCCAGCGGAGTCGCGAGTCCGTCCGGGAGGTCGTCGACCCGGACCTCGAGGGCGACCTCGCGCAGGGCTGCCCACAGGTCCGAGTCGCTGGCGTCCGGCCGGGCCAGGCGGAGGTTGTCGGCGATGCTGCCGGTGATGAACCGGGGCTGCTGGGGCAGCCACGCGACCTGGGCCTGCCAGAGCGGCCCCCCGATCGCCCGACCGCCCGACGCCAGGACGCCGGAGGTGACCGGTCGCAGGCCGGCCATCGCGGACAGCAGGGTGGACTTCCCGCAGCCGGACGGTCCGACCAGGGCGGTGACACCGCGCGCGGGGATGAGGGCGCTGACGTCCTGCACCGCCGGTGTGGTGCGGCCCGGGTAGGTGACGGTGACACCGTCGAGCAGGAGCGGGACCCCGGCGGGCGCCGCTTGGTCGATCGCCGGCACCTCGTGACCGGCGAGCAGTTGATGCGCAGCCGTGAAGGTGGCGGCGCCCTCGGCAGCGGCGTGGAACTCCGCACCGACGCGGCGCAGGGGCCAGTAGGCCTCGGGCGTCAGGAGCAGGACGACGAGCGCGGTGTGCAGGCCCAGCGAGCCCGAGGCAAGGCGCACCCCGACGGTCACCGCGACCAGCGCGACGGACAGTGTGGCGACCAGCTCGAGCACGGCCGAGGAAGCGAAGGCGATCCGGAGCGTGCGCAGCGAGGCCACGCGGTAGCGGTCGGTGATCTCGCCGATCCGCGCCGACTGGGCGCGCGCCCGGCGATGGGCGACCAGGGTCGGCAGGCCCTGGACGACGTCGAGGAAGTGGCCGGACAGTGAGGCCATCGCTCGCCACTGCTCCTCCGCGCGGTCGCGGGTGGCGAGGCCGACGAGCGCACCGAAGACGGGTACGAGAGGCAGTGTGCACACGACGATGAACGCGCTGAGCAGGTCCTGGGTGGCGATGACCACCACCGTCAGGGGAGGCAGCACCGCCGCCACGACCAGCGCGGGGACGTAGCGCGTCAGGTAGGGCTCGGCAGCGGCGACTCCCCGCGTCGCCAGGACGGCCACCTCGTTGCCGCTCGTCTCGTCGAAAGACCCGGACGAACGTTCCACCACGGCCCGGACCAGTCGGTGGCGCAGGATCGTGCCGACGACGGAAGCGGCGCGAGCGGCGCACAGGTCGCCGAGTGTCCCGGCGACGCCGCGCAGGGCCAGGACCGCCACGGTGGCGAGCCCCCATCCCAGCAGCTCGTCGCCGTGGAGGACGGCGATCACGAGTCCGGTGACCACCCAGGCCTGGGCAATGACGAGGGCACCGGACAGCACACCGCCCGCGACGACGCCCGCAAGGCTCGTGCGCGCGGGGGCGAGGAACTCACGCACCCGCGGGTCGGACGGTTTCATCGGCCGGTCGGGGCAGCCGCGGGCGCGGTGGTCGGGATGTGGTGGACGGCGATCCGCTTGCGGAAGACCCAGTAGGTCCATCCCTGGTAGAGGAGCACGACCGGCGTGAAGAGCACGGCCACCACCGTCATGATCCGGAGCGTGTACGCCGTCGCGGCGGCATTGGTCGTGGTCAGGCCGGTGCCGTCGCCCAGGGTCGTCGGCATCACGTCCGGGAACAGGGCCAGGAAGAGCCCGCCGACCGCGAGCGCGATGGCGAGGAACGTGCCGGCGAAGGCCCGTCCCTCCCGCCCGGCACGGGCGAAGAGACCGGCGCTGACCAGGCCGACAGCTGCGGCGACGAACGCGACAGCGGAGCCGGCCGTGCCGGTCTGCTGTTGGGTCCAGGCCAGGAAGACCACCGCGAGCGCTGCGGTGACGGCCACGCACGGCACGGCGAGGTGACGGGCCCGGTGCCGGATCTCACCGTCTGTCTTCAACGCGATGAACAGGGCGCCGTGCGTGACGAACAGACCGAGCGTGGTCAGTCCGCCCAGCAGTGCGTACGGGTTGAGCAGGTTGAAGAACCCGCCGACGTACTCGAGGTCGGCATCGATGGGGACGCCCCGCAGGATGTTCGCGAACGCCACACCCCACAGCAGGGCCGGGACGAACGAGCCGATGACGATGGCCAGGTCCCAGCGGGCGCGCCACCGGTCGTCGTCCCGCTTCGCGCGGTACTCGAAGGCCAGGCCGCGGACGATCAGGGCGATCAGGATCAGCAGCAGCGGCAGGTAGAAGCCGCTGAAGAGCGTGGCGTACCACTCCGGGAACGCTGCGAAGGTCGCACCGCCCGCGACGAGCAACCAGACCTCGTTGCCGTCCCAGACCGGGCCGATCGTGTTGATCATGACCCGGCGCTCGGTGTCGTTGCGGGCAAGGACGGGCATCAGCATCCCGACGCCGAAGTCGAATCCCTCGAGAGTGAAGTAGCCGATCCACAGGACGGCGATCAGGATGAACCAGACAGTGGTGAGTTCCATGGTGATGTCCCGGTCAGTAGGCGAACGCGAGTGGACGGTCGTCGTCGGCGCGGTCCGGATCGTCGGGCACCGGGAGCTGGTCGGCGCCCTTGGCGATCCAGGTGAGCAGCAGCCGGACCTCGATGACCGCCAGGACGGCGTACACGGCCGTGAGGGCGATGAGCGACGTCCAGGCCTCGCCCGTGCTCAGCCCCGGGGAGACCGAGTGTTCGGTCGTCATCAGGCCGAAGACGGCCCACGGCTGACGGCCCATCTCGGTGAAGATCCAGCCGAAGGAGTTGGCCAGCAGCGGCAGGAAGGGCAGGGCGACGGCAGCCGTGAGGACCCCGCGGCCCTGCGGCGTCCGGCCGGCCCGGGTGAGCCACAGGATCCACATCGCGATGACAGCGGCGGCGACGCCGAGTCCGATCATCAGCCGGAAGGTCCAGTAGGTCAGCGGGATGACGGGGGTGTAGTCGCCGGGGGAGTAGTACGCCGCGCCCGGGTCGGAGCCGTACTCGGCGCGGTAGCGCTCGCGCAGGTCGTTGATCCCCTCCACCTCGCCGCTCGGTGCCCCGGTGGCGAGGTAGGAGAGCAGGCCGGGGATCTTGATCGAGAAGGTCTCCTCCTCGCCGTCGAGGGTGCCCAGCTGGAAGAGCGAGAAGTCCGCGGGATCCTCGGTCTCGTACAGGCCCTCGGCGGCCGCCATCTTCATGGGCTGGACCTCGGTCATGATCTTGCCCTGGAAGTCGCCGCTGATCGCGACGCCGAGGGCGGCGACGAGCACGACACCCGCGCCGGTCCGGACGGCGGCCCGGTACAGCACACGGTCGACGTCCGTCGTCGCGCGCCGAAGGTGCCACAGGGCGATCCCGACGACGAACGCGGCGCCGGTCATGTAGGCCGACAGCACGACGTGGGGGAAGGTCACCAGCTGGACCTTGTTGAACATCACGGCCGCGAAGTCGTTCATCTCGGCGCGCCCGGTGTCGGGGTTGTAGGCGAAGCCGACGGGATTCTGCATCCACGAGTTCGCCGCCAGGATGAAGTACGACGAGAAGAGCGTGCCGACGTGGACGAGCACCATGCACGCGGCATGCAGCTTTGGCGAGAGCCGGTCCCATCCGAAGATCCACAGTCCGAGGAACGTGGACTCGAGGAAGAACGCGAGCAGGCCCTCGATGGCGAGGGGTGCTCCGAAGACGTCACCGACGAAGCGGGAGTAGTCGCTCCAGTTCATCCCGAACTGGAACTCCTGGACGATGCCCGTGACGATGCCGATCGCGACGTTGATCAGGAACAGCTTCCCGAAGAACTTCGTCAGCCGCAGCCACTGCTCGTTGCCCGTGCGCAGCCAGGTGATCTCGTAGCCGGCGATGATCGCCGACAGTCCGATGGTGATCGGGACGAAGAGGAAGTGATAGACGGTCGTGATGGCGAACTGCCATCGGGCGATGTCGGTCGGGTCCACGGAGATCTCCTGGCGCAGGTGGGGCTGACATGTCCACGCTAGGAATCCGCGTCGGCCGCGGACATGGCCGGAGTCCCCGCGCGGTGGGGACCTTCGGCCCCCTACGCCGAGCGCCGACGCAGTACGTCGGGCAGCGGGCGTCGCGGGGTACGGGGGAGCTCGCGACGACCCATCGCCTGCCAGCCCACCCGCAACAGGATGTGCGGACGGAACGTGCCGCCGAGGACGTCATGGGTGATCTCGTCCCGCACCCGGTCGATCTCGACCGGCAGGGTCAGCGGCACCACCGACAAGCCCTGTCTAACAGCTTCCAGCCAGGCTGCGCTCAGCGCTTCGCCCGTGCGCAGCCAGTCTCCGACGTCGTCGGTCGCGGTGCCCAGCGCGATCACCCGGTCGCCGCCCTGCAGGGCCAGGCGGGTGTCCTCGAGCATCCCGGGTTGGAACCGGGAGCGTGCGCGCAAGGGGTCGGACTCGTTCGGCAGCAGCTCGCGCGGGATGCCCTCCGCGTTGCCGCGATCGATCCACCGGGCCTGCTCGGACTGGCTGCGTTCGTCGAATTCCAGGGAGGTGAGGGCCTGGTTGACCAGGAGCTCCAGGCGGAATCGGGACGCGGTGTCGGTCACTGCGCATGCCTCCACGCCCCACGGCGTGGCGGCCCGGCAGAGGGCGTCGAGGCGGTCACCGGGCACCGGCCACGCCGTGAACCGGCGCCGATCGGTGCACCGGTCGCGGAGCAGGTCGATGTCGGCGGGATCGACCGGATTCAAGTGGTGGCGCTCGACCACGACGTGGGCGAGCTCGGACAGGTCCGTCGGCACGGGGAGGTGCCGGACCGTCGTCTCCCAGCCGAGCGCGTCGGCAGCGAACTGCAGGTGGTGGAGCGCGGCCCCGCAGCTGATCGTCAGGTTCCGGCCGCACCGGTCCTCGGAGACCAGCCGGCGTCGGTGATCGGCGTGGAGGGTGAGCAGGTCGTCGTCGTACTGCCACAGCCAGGGCTGGGTGTTGTGGACGCTCGGGGCCAGGCTGGCGAGCGCGACGAGTCGTTCGATCACGCTGGCCGGTGCGTGTTCGGCACGCCTGGTCCGTTCCTGGTGCATGGTGCGTCCTTCCTGATGGACTTCTCACGATTCCCGGTGCGTGGCGCACGCGGCAGGGCCGAAGGTCCTCCGCTCCTCGGGGTGTTCGGTCCTCCGCCCACAGCGCCCGATGGGGGCTACCGTGGTGGACGTGAGTGATGAAGAAGCGACTTCGGAGCCCCAGCAGATCCGCGTCTACCTCCTGGACGACCACGAGATGATCCGGCGCGGCATCCGGGGACTCCTGGAGAGCGAGGGCGACATCGTGGTGGTCGGCGAGTCCGATTCCGCGGTCGAGGCGACCAGCCGGATTCCTGCGCTGCGACCCGACGTGGCGATCCTCGACAACCGCCTGCCCGACGGTTCGGGCATCGACGTGTGCCGCGACGTCCGGTCCCTGGATCCGTCCATCGCGGCCCTGATCCTGACGTCGTACGACGATGACGACGCGCTGTTCTCCGCGATCATGGCGGGCGCGGCGGGCTACGTCCTGAAGCAGGTGCGCGGCAACGACCTGCTGGACATCGTGCGCCGGGTCGCGGCCGGTCAGTCCACCCTCGACCCGTCGGTGACGGCGCAGGTGCTGGAGCGGATCCGGTCCGGTCCGCCGGTCAACAAGCAGCTCGAGTCACTGACCGAGCAGGAGGGCCGGATCCTCGACCTGATCGGTGCGGGACTGACCAACCGGCAGATCGCCCGCGAGATCCATCTCGCCGAGAAGACGGTGAAGAACTACGTCTCGTCCGTGCTGGCCAAGCTCGGCATGTCGAGTCGCACCCAGGCGGCCATCTACGCCGTGAAGAACACCAACTCCGACTGATCCGGGTGCCGGTCAGTGTCCGGGCGCGGGCTCCACGCGCCTCCCGGACACCGACCGGACGTCGATGCGCAGACCGAGGACCCGCGGGCCGGTGACCCAGGTCGCGTTGCCCTCGGACGACCGCTCCTCCCGCCGACACCGCCCATGGAGCACGACGCTCCAGCCGCCGTGCACGTTCTCGTCGAGGTCATCGACCTCGAACGCGACCTCCCGCTCGGGGCAGTCGCGGGCCAGCAAGGAGTACGGCGTGGTGCGGACCAGGATCACGCCGTGCGCGACGGTGTAGTTCACCGGAGTCACGGACACGCCCTCGGTGCCGGACCAGGCGATCCGGCCGACGGGTCGGCTGCGGACCAGGTCCCAGCACTCCTTCTCGCTGAGAACGACCAGCCGTCCGGGGTTCAGGTCGGACATCGGCATGGGGACCACCTCCTGGGAATGCTCCGATCCTCGCCGCATCGTCTCCGGGCCGGCAGGGTCACCAGGCCCGGTGCTCTGGGTCTTTCGGCCCCTCGCGGGCTGTCCCGCTGCTAGCGTGCAAGGGCTGGGGAGCATGGACGGGAGCAGTGTCGATGGATGAGACCGAAGAGGGCCGGGGAGAGCTCCCTGACCGGACCGACCTCGACGAGGTCGACTTCGAGGATCTCGTCCGTGCCGTGCTCGACCGCATGCACGGTGCGATCGACCAGCAGGCGCGGCTCCAGCTGCTGCTGGACGCCGTCGTGGCGATCTCCGCCGACCTGAGCCTGGACGGCGTCCTCTCGCGGATCGTTGCCATCGCGAGCCGGCTGGCCGGGGCGCAGTACGCCGCGCTCGGCGTCCTCAGCGCCGGCAACCAGCGCCGACTGCGCACCTTCATCCACCACGGCATCTCCGACGAGCTCGCGGTGCAGATCGGCGAGCTGCCGACCGGGCACGGCCTGCTGGGTCTGATCATCGACCGACCCGAGCCGCTGCGTCTCCACGACATCGCCCAGCACCCGGCGTCGTACGGCTTCCCTGCGAACCACCCGCCGATGAGCTCGTTCCTCGGTGTGCCGGTCCGGATCCGCGACCGGATCTTCGGGAACCTCTACCTCACGGAGAAGATCGGTGACGGAGACTTCACCGCCGAGGACGAGGAGATCGTGGTCGCCCTCGCGGCCGCCGCCGGTGTGGCGATCGAGAACGCGCGGCTCTACGAGGAGACCACCACCCGCGAGACGTGGGCCCGGGCCACCGCCGAGGTCGCGGCGCAGATCTCGGACCCGGCCTGCCCCGATCCCCTGGAGGTCGTGGCCGCACGTGCCCACAAGATCTCGGGTGCCGATGCGGTCTGGATCGTCGGCGAGGACCTCGAGGTGCTCGCGGGTCAAGAGGGCTCCCCGGACCTGGGCCCCGTGCTCGCCGTGCCCCTCAATGCCTCCTCGGAGTCGAAGGCCACCTTGTCGCTGGGCTGGTCCTGGCAGCAGGAGGACCGTTACCACGCCCTGGACCACCAGCTCGTCACGGCGTACGCCGAGCAGGCTGCCCTGTCACTCCAACTGACCGAGGCCCGTGAGGACCAGCGCCGGCTCGCGATCTTCGAGGATCGCGACCGGATCGGTCGGGATCTCCATGACCTGGTCATCCAGCGGTTGTTCGCCGTCGGGCTGGGCCTGCAGGGCGCGACCCGGCTCGTCGACCGCCCGGAGGTCGCGGCCCGCCTGGACCAGGCGGTCGACGACCTCGACGCCACCATCAAGGACATCCGGCGAGCGATCTTCGGACTCAGCTCGCTCGACACTGTCGGAGACGTCCAGGCCGAGGTGACGCGTCTGGTCGATCGGGCTGCGTCGACGTTGACGTTCCGGCCCTCGCTGGAGTTCAAGGGGCCGGTCCGGACCCTGGTGACGGCCGACCTGACCCCTGACCTGCTCGCAGTCCTCGCCGAGGCACTGTCGAACGCCACCCGGCACGCGAACGCGACGGCGATCGACGTGGTCGTCGATGTCGGCGGCAACGACGTGGTGCTCACGGTGGCTGACAACGGCCGCGGCATCTCGGGCACCGGCTCGGAGAGCGGCCTGGCCAACATCCGGGTCCGCGCCGAACAGCGCGGGGGAGTCCTCGCCGTGGAGTCGGCCCCCGGACAGGGCACCACGCTCCGGTGGCGCGTTCCACGTCGTCGGGAAGGCGACGGACCCGGTCCTCCGACCGGACGTGGATCTGCCGGCTGACCGATCGGGGGCACTTGGTCCCGCGGGGACAGGCGTTTCGGTCCTGTTCCATTGCGCGAATCGCCGGGAGCGTCGGTTGCGTGACGCCAGCAAGGTCCGTTGAGGAGCCAGGCCCCTCCGACCACGACGCCGTCGTCGACCTCGTCCGCGCGTCTGCGTTGGTCATCGTCGTCCTCGGACACTGGGTCATGCAGGGCCTGTACGTCGACGCGAGCGGCTACCTCCACCGCGACGGTCTGCTGGGTCTCGCGCCGTGGACGCATCCGCTCACCTGGCTCGCCCAGGTCATGCCGCTCGTGTTCGCCGTGGGTGGGTATGCCAACGCCCGGTCCTGGCGTCGTGCGCGCGCCCGGGGGCAGAACTACGGTGCCTGGCTGCATGTCCGGGTGCTGCGTCTCACCGGTCCCGTCGTGCCGTTGCTCGTGTTCTGGGCGGTCGCCGCCGCGATGGCTCCGCACGTCGGACTCGACCGGGGGTGGGTCGGGGTGGCGAGCCGCGCGTCACTCGTGCCGACCTGGTTCCTCGCGGTGTACCTGGTGGTCACGGCCACCGCCCCCGGCCTCGTCCGGGCCTGGGACCGCTGGGGAGCCTGGACGCTCCTCGTCGGCCTGCTGACGGCCGGCCTCGTCGACCTGGTCAGCCTGGCGACGCCCTGGGCGGGCGTCGGGGGCCTGAACGTTCTCGTGGTCTGGCTGGCGGTCCACCAGTGGGGCGTCGCCTGGCAGGACGGCTGGCTGGACCACCGCTCGCGTCGGGTCGCCGTGGGCGGTGGCTGCGCGTTGGTTGCTCTCGTCGTGCTCGGGCCGTACGGCGTCTCGATGGTCGGGGTGAGTGGCTTCGGCGTCGACAACGCCCAACCGCCGCGGGTCACCCTGCTCCTGCTGGGCGTGCTCCAGGTCGGAGTCACGGTCGCCCTGCGGCCGGTCCTGGCCGGTTTCGCCTCCCGTCGTGCCGGTGGTCTGGTGACGCTCACCCTCGGCGTCCGGATGATGACGGTCTACCTGTGGCACCTCACCGCGATGGGGCTGGTGACCGCGGGAGCCCTGTGGTTCGGCGGGCTCGGTCTCCACGCGCGTCCGGACACCGCGGCATGGTGGTGGCAGCGGCCCGCCTGGTTCGCTGTGCTGCTCGTTGTCACGGCCGTGCTCGTCGGCCTCCTCGGTTCCTTCGAGCACGTGCCGAGGTCCACCGAGCTCAGCCGCAGTCCGGTGCCGGCGCTGTGTGTCGCAGGCTGGACCACCGCCGGCCTCGCCCTGCTCGCCGCGGGTTGGTTGATCGACGGGGACGGGGTGCGCTGGTATCTCCCGGTCGTCGTCATGGCCGGCCCGGTGCTCCTGGGGGCCTGGCCGACCCTGGCGGGCAGCGGGGGAAGACGGTCCCGACGGCGCGGGACCTTCGGCCCTGCAGGTCGTCGGCCCGCCGGGACACGATCGGATCGTGACCCGATACGTGTACTCCTTCAGCTGCCCCGGCACACCCGATCGCGCGCTGCTCGGCGGCAAGGGCGCCGACCTCGCCCAGATGGTGCAGCTCGGCCTGCCGGTGCCGCCGGGCTTCACGATCACGACGCAGGCGTGCCGGTACTTCCTGGCGCAGGCCAGCACTCCGCCGGGACTGGCGAGCGAGCTCGATCGTGAGCTGCAGCTGCTGGAGGCGGAGGCCGGTCGCCGGTTCGGCGACCCGGAGGATCCACTGCTCCTCGCCGTGCGCTCCGGTGCCGCCACGTCGATGCCCGGAATGATGGACACGATTCTCGACCTCGGCCTCAACGATCGGAGCGTCCGCGGGCTGGCGGCCGCGACCGGCGACGAACGTTTCGCCCACGACTGCTACCGCCGGATGCTCCAGATGTTCGGCGAGACCGTGTTCGGTGTTCCAGCAGCGCGGTTCGCCGACGAGCTCGCGGCAGTCAAGGCCGCGCGGGGCGTCGAGGACGATCTCGACCTGGATGCGGCCGACCTGCGAGAGGTGGCCGAGCGGAACAAGGCGTTGTGCGCCGAGATCGCAGGACGTGAGGTGCCCGAGGACCCCCGCGAGCAGCTCGACCTGGCCATCGAGGCCGTGCTTGCGTCCTGGACCACGCAGCGTGCCGGTCTGTACCGACGACAGCACGGCATCGCCGACGACCTCGGTACGGCGGTCAACGTGCAGGCGATGGTCTACGGAAACCGCGGTACGGCGTCCGGTTCCGGTGTCGCGTTCACCCGCGACCCGGCGACCGGGGAGCCGGGCGACTACGGCGACTTCCTGATGACCGCACAGGGCGAGGACGTCGTGTCCGGCGTCCGCACCGCGATGCCGTTGAGCCAGTTGCGCGACGTCGACCCCGCGTCGTACCGGCGACTGCGCTCGATCATGGGCACCCTCGAGCGCCACTACCGCGACATGTGTGACATCGAGTTCACCGTCGAGGACGGCCGACTCTGGATTCTGCAGACCAGGGTCGGACAGCGGAGCCCCACCGCGGCCTTCCGCATCGCGGTCGACCTGGTCGACGAGGGATGGATCACCGAGGACGAGGCACTCCTCATGGTCACCGGCGAACAGCTCACGCAGCTGCTCGTCCCCCAGCTCGACCTCACGTCGGCCGGACGGGAGGTCGTGGTGGGGCTCGGCGCCTCCCCGGGTGCGGCCGTCGGCCGGATCGCGCTCGACTCCGCCACCGCCGTCACGATGGCTGGCCGCGGCGAGGACGTGATCCTGGTCCGCAGCGAGACCCGGCCCGAAGACCTTCCGGGCATGGTCGCGGCGAAAGGTGTCCTGACGGGCCGCGGCGGGCGCACCTCGCACGCTGCAGTGGTCGCGCGCGGAATGGGCCTTCCGGCCGTGTGTGGCGTCGATGCTCTCGAGATCGACACCGACCGCCGGCAGGTGTCCCTTTCCGGGCGACCTGTCTTCGCAGAGGGTGACCTGATCTCCCTCGACGGTGCCAGCGGACAGGTCTTTCGCGGGCGGCACCGCACCATCGCGTCCGAGGTGACGCGGTGGCTCGACGAGGGCGTGGACGGCGGGTCGGTTGCTCCCGCGGTCGCCCGGCTCCTGGCCCACGCGGACTCCGTTCGACGCCTCGGTGTGCGCGCCAATGCGGACTCCGCCGCCGACGTCTCCCGTGCGATGCGGTTCGGCGCCGAGGGCATCGGCCTGTGTCGCACCGAGCACATGTTCCTCGGCGATCGCCGCACCTTCGTCGAGCGCGTGCTCCTCGGTGACGAGGTCGAACGGGACCAGGCGCTGCACGAGCTCACCGCTCTCCAGCGAGAGGGCTTCGCTGCGATTCTCGACGCGGCGGATGGTCGATCGGTGACGATCCGGCTCCTCGACGCCCCCTTGCACGAGTTCTTGCCGGACCTCACCGAGCTCTCGGTTCGGGTCGCGATGGCTCGCCAGCAGGGTTCGCTGACCGACGCTGCGGTTCGTCGGCTCGCAGCGGTGCGGCGGATCCACGAGGAGAACCCGATGACCGGCCTGCGCGGGGTTCGGCTCGCGATCCTCCGCCCCGAGCTGGCGCGCGCCCAGGTGAGCGCCGCCTTCGAGGCGGCCGCAGACCTGCGCGAGCGCGGGCGCCCCTTCGACCTCGAGCTGATGGTGCCGCTCGTCAGCGCCGTGGAGGAGCTCGACCTGGTCGCGCGACTGGTCGGGGAGGTCGCCGACGAGGTCGCCGAGCGCCGGGGCCGGGTGCCCTACCGCCTCGGCACGATGGTCGAGACACCGCGAGCCGCCGTGGTCGCCGGACGACTGGCGGAGCGCGCCGAGTTCCTCTCCCTCGGCACCAACGACCTGACCCAGCTCACCTGGGGCATCTCCCGTGACGATGCCGAACGAGCCTTCCTCTCGCAGTACCGCGAAGTCGGTGTGCTGCGCACCTCGCCGTTCGAGTCGATCGACCGTGAAGGGGTGGGCGCACTCGTCGCGATGACCGTGTCCGGCGCCCGCGGCACCGGACACCGGGTCCCGGTGGGTGTCTGCGGGGAGCACGCCGGCGACCCGACCTCCATCCACGTCTTCGAGGAGCTGGGCGTGGACTACGTCTCCTGCTCGCCGTTCCGGATCCCGGTCGCACGGCTCGAGGCGGGTCGGGCAGCACTCCTGCACCCGGCCACCGCCGAACCTCCCGGCCGCAGCGATGCGGTCCGCGACGGCCTCGTCGGGGCGAGGTGATCTGGCGATGCGGGTTCGCGACATCATGAGCAACCGGCCGATCACGGTGCGTTCGGACAGCACGGTCGGAACCGCCGCGCGGTTGCTCGCGCGGCACCAGGTGACCGCGGTGCCTGTCGTCGATGCACAGTCACGCCTGATCGGAGTGCTCAGCGAGGCGGACCTCCTCGGGGATCGGGCCCGTCCGGCAGACCTGACCGCCGACGTCATGAGCCGGCAGCTGGTCGTCGTGCACCCCGAGACCGATGTCGCCGAGCTCCAGCGCATCCTCATGCGCACCGTTGCCAAGAGTGTTCCGGTGGTGGACGCGTCCGACCAGGTCGTCGGTGTCGTCAGTCGCAGTGACGTGGTCCGTGCGCTGGCGCGCGACGACGAGGAGCTGCAGGAAGGTGTGATGGACGCCCTCGTGCGGGCGGGTGTGCTGAGTTGTCGGGTCCAGGTGCACCACGGTGTCGTCGAGCTGAGCCCGGCGGGTGTCGACAGCCACCCGGACCTGCCCGCTGCTGCCGCCATCGCGGCCTGTGTCACGGGCGTGAGCGCCGTCCACCCGAACTGAAGGATCGGTACATGTCGAGTCTGATCGAACTCACGACCTCCGAGTGCGAGGACCTGTTGCGCGCCGGCGTCTACGGCCGTCTCGTCCTGCTCGGTGGGCCGCGAGGAATGGACATCCTGCCGGTCAACTACGTCGTCGTCGAGGACGCCATCCTGGTGCGGATCGCCGCCGGAACCCTGCTCGACCGGTACGCCGACGGCGCGGCCATGTTGTTCGAGGTCGACCAGGTCGACTACGAGCGCGGCCACGGCTGGTCGGTGGTCGCCCGCGGCACCGGTGAGCGATGCCCGGACTCGGAACGCACCGAGACCGAGCGCCACGTCCCCGGCCCACCCCGCTGGCTGCGGCACGAGGACGACCTGTGGATCCGGCTCCGGTGGAAGTCCCTGTCAGGTCGCCAGCTCGGCGCCGGCTGGGATCGTGACGCGTCCCTGCCGGTGCGCCGCGCCTGGCGCTGATGCGCCGATCGGGCTCCGCCAGCGGTGATGCCTAGCCCGGCTTGTTCAGCAACGAGTCCTTGCGCGAGACCATGTCGAAGCGCTGCTCCGGGGTCAGTGAACGGAACGGCTCCAGCATCTCCAGCCCGTGGCCGCTGACCTCCGGGCCGTCCATGGCCGGCACGACGGAGTGCACGACCCGGTCCTCGTAGAGGTGCAGCATCGTGAAGGCCTGGTTCGCGTCGACCCCCGACAGCAGCCGCTGGTCAGGTGCGACCTCGGACGTGTAGCAGGTGGCCGAGGCGACCGAGACCGGGACACCTGCGAACGTCGAGAACGACGTGAAGTGGAAGTGGCCGCCGAGGATGCCGCGGACGTCGGTCCCCGCGACGACGGCCGCGAGCCGCTCCTGGTCGTGCAGTTCGATGAGCTCGGCCAGTCGCAGCATCGGCACCGGGATGGGCGCGTGGTGCAGGGCGAGCAGGGTGCCGTGGGGCGCTGGTTCGGCGAGGACGTCGGCCAGCCAGGCGAGCTGGTCGTCGGTGAGCTCGCCGTGGTGCCAACCCGGGACGCTCGTGTCGAGCGCGACGATGCGCAGGCCGGCGACGTCGTGAACGCGGTCCTGCGGAGCCTCGCTCTCCCCGATGTCGTGGTCGAACAGCCCGCGCGCGTACGCCGCCCGCTCGTCGTGGTTGCCCATCACCCACACCACCTCGGCACCCAGCGCCTCGGCCGCAGGCTCCACGATCCTGCGCAGCCTCGTGTACGCCGCCGGCTCGGCCCGGTCCGCGAGGTCGCCCGTGAAGACGAGTGCCTGGGGCGGCATCGGCAGGCGGGCGAGTCGCTGCAGCGCGCGCTCGAGGTGCGCGGCGGTGTCCACGACGCCGTACAGCAGCGAGCTGGCGAGCAGGTGTGGGTCGCTGATGTGCGCGACGACGTGGGTCGGGTCGGGGTATTGGCCGAGGGGCTCCACGTGACGAGCGTAGGGTCGCGACGTGGACAGTGACCAGAACCCGGCCATCGATGTCGACGCACCGCCTTCGGGCGTGGGCTGCCAGGAGTGCTCGGCTGCGGGCGGCTGGTGGGTGCACCTGCGCCGTTGCGCCGGGTGCGGCCACGTCGGCTGCTGCGACAGCTCGCCCGAGCAGCATGCGACGGCGCACTTCCATCAGTCCGGCCACTCGCTGGTGCAGACGTTCGAGCCGGGGGAGGACTGGTTCTGGGACTACGCCGCCCAGACCTATTACGACGGCCCGCAGCTCGCGGCACCGACCGCGCATCCCGAGGACCAGCCCGCGCCCGGCCCGCGCGGCGCCGTACCAACGAACTGGCGCGACCTCATCCACTGAGCCAGTAGGTTCGTCGAGTAGCCCGAGCCGCCAGGCAGCCCAGGTTCGTCGAGTAGCCCGAGCCGCCAGGCGAGGGCATATCGAGACGCCCGCAACCGGCTCACCGCGTCTCGATACGCGGCCCGCTGGCGCTCGCCGCTACTCGACGAACCTACGGCGAGCCACTGGCCGGATCGGGTCGCTCGCGCCAAGATGTCTGTCGTGCCGACGACGAACGAAGAAGCCCACCGGATCGCGCGCGAGAAGGGTGTGAGCGGACCGCTCTACCTGGTCGTGAAGTACACCGCGGCGCTGATCCTGCGGATCGTGTGCGGGTTCACCGCGACGGGCAAGGAGAACGTCCCCAAGAAGGGGACCGTCGTCATCGTGCCCAACCACAAGAGCTTCTGGGACCCGTTCTTCGTCGCCATCGTGCTGCGCCGTCCGGTGCACTTCATGGGCAAGGCCGAGCACTTCGAGGGCCCGCTGGCTGGCATCTTCCTGCGCCTGGGCGCCTTCCCCGTACGCCGCGGCGCCTCCGACGAGGACGCCCTCGAGACGGCGCGGGCGATCCTTGCCCGCGGGGATGCGCTGGCCCTGTTCCCGGAGGGCACCCGGGTCCGTGAGGAGGGGCTCGGTGCGCCGAAGCGCGGCGCCGCCCGACTCGCGATCGAGGCCGGTGCGCCACTCATCCCGACCACGATCACCGGCACCGAGAAGCGCCGCTGGCCGCTGCCGCGCAAGGTGCGGATGGTCTTCGGGACGCCGGTCTCCGTGGAGGGCCTCCAGGCGACCCCGGAGGACGCCGCCGCAGTCATCGGCGAGGCCTGGCCGCAGGTGGCCGAGGAGTACACGCGTTGGCAGAACCGGCCCGGCACGATCGCCGCCGGTGCGGCGGCGCTGGGTCTGGGTGCCTGGCTCATCAAGAAGAAGCTCGACAAGTAGGACTGCACCTCAGCGGCGCGAGCTGGCCCGCTGCAAGGTCGCGACGATGACGGCGCGGGTCTCGGCGGGGTCGATGACGTCGTCGATCTCGAACATCCGGGCCGCGTTCAGCGCCTTGGCGTGCTCGCGGAGCTGGGCGGTGTGCTCGGCCACCGCGGCCTCGCGCTCCTGCTCGGGCATCGCCGCCAGCTCCTTCGCCAGCGCCAGGCGGACGGCGCCCTCGAGGCCCATCGCGCCGAGGTGGGCGCCGGGCCAGGCAACGGTGAGCAGCGGCCGGTGCGTGCTGCCGCCGAGCATCGCCTGCGCACCGAGTCCGTAGCCGCGGCGCAGGACGACACCGATCAGCGGAACGGTCAGCACGGCACCCGCCGTGACCATCCGCGACGCGTGCCGGACCAGGCCGGTGCGCTCCGCCTCGGGGCCGACCATGAAGCCCGGGGTGTCGACCAGGGACACCACCGGCAGCTTCCAGCGCTCGCACAGCTCCAGGAAGTCGGCGGCCTTCGCGGATGCGTCAGCGGTCAGGGCGCCCGCCAGCTGGGTCGACTGGTTGGCCACGAATCCGGTGGGCATGCCGCCGATGCGACCGATCGCGGTCACCAGCTCGGGCGCCCACCCCTCGCGCAACCAGGTCAGCGTGTCCGCATCGGCAAGGGTCTCGATCACCGGCCGGACGTCGAAGCCTTCGCGGTCGTTCTCCGGAAGGAGGGTGCGCAGGGCCTCCTGGTCAGGGGCCTCCCCGCTTGCGGTGTGACCGCGCAGGCAGGAGAGCAGGCGGCGTACGACGGCGACGGCCTCGGCCTCGTCCTCGACGACCACGTCCAGCACCCCGTTGGCGGACTGTTCGTCGACCGGGCCGATCTCCTCGGCAGCGAACTGTCCCAGGCCGCCGCCGGCGATCATCGCCGGGCCGGCCATGCCGAGGTTCGCGTCCGGGGTGGCGATCCGCAGGTCCGCGCACCCGGCGATCACGGCGTTGCCGGCGAAGCACCGGCCGGACACGACGGCGATCCGGGGGACCACCCCCTGGAGCTCGCCCCACAGTGCGAACGAGCCGACGTCGAGGGCTGACACGAGCGGCAGGTCGGTGTCGCCGGGGCGACCACCGCCGCCCTCGGTGAAGAACACTGTCGGCAGTCCCATCCGGCCGATCAGTTCGATCAACCGGTCGGACTTGCGGTGTCCGCGCATGCCCTGGGTGCCGGCCATGACCAGGTAGTCGTAGGACAGCACCCCGCACGGGTGCCCGTCGATGGTCGCGGTGCCGCCGATGATCCCGTCAGCAGGCGCCTCGACGACCAGGTCCGCGAGCGGACGGCGGGACTCTTGGGCGGCGGTGACGAAACGGCCGTACTCGACGAAGGACCCGTCGTCGATCAGGTCGGCGATGTTCTCCCGCGCCGTACGACGCCCGCGGCCGTGCCAGCGATCGACCTTCTCGCTCCGGGCGGCGTCGGTGGTGAGGAAGCGCCGCGCGAGCACCTCCATGAGTCCCTGAGCGGGTGCTTCCTCGGTCACCGGCGCATCATCTCCCGACCGACGCGGGATCGCCGGTCAGCACCCGCAGCGCCAGCTCGGTCGTCGCCTCCATGTTGAGGTGACCGACCACGCGGGCGACACGGTCGATGTCGAGCGGCAGCAGGCCGGGTGTGCCGGGTACGTCGGGGGTGAGCCCGAGGTCGAGGTCGGTGCGGCCGGACATGATCCGGACGTTGAACTCGAAGCGCTCGCGGGCGCCTTCGGCGGTGAGTCGCTTGAGCAGCCCGGTGCCGATCCGGCGCGCGCCCGTCTCCTCGGCCCACGCGTCGAGGGCGGCCAGGAGTGCCTGTCCCTCGTTGTGCTCGATGTCAGCCCACACGGCCTGCATGGAGCCCATGTGGGACAGCAGGGCCGACGCGGACTTCTCGCCGATCCCGTTCACGCCGGGGAGGTTGTCGCTCGCGTCGCCACGGAGGGCGGCGTACTCGAGGTAGTTCTCCGCCGCGACGCCGTACATGGCCCGCAGTCGGCGGGGGTTGAGCAACGGCGACCCGTTGATGCCGCCGTCGATCAGGCGCAGGACCTGCGTGTGCTCGCTGATGTGGGCGAAGGCGTCGCGGTCGGAGGTGACGATGACGCAGTTCCAGTCGTTCTGCTCGGCCCAGGTGGCGGCGGAGGCGTTGACGTCGTCGGCCTCCAGGCCAGGGGGAGTGAGCGTGGCCAGACCGAGGGCGTCGAGGAGGGAGCCGGCCCGGTCGAGCTGGTCGACGAGCTGGTCGTCCTTCACGGCGCGACCGGCCTTGTAGTCGGGGTAGAAGTCGCGACGCAGCGAGGCCGTGCGGTCGTCGAGCCCGAAGATCACGGCGTCGGGCGCGAACCCGTCGATGGACTCGATGATCTGGCGCAGCATCCCGTGCAACGCCCATGCCGGTCGACCGGAACGGTCCGCGAGCCGGGTGTGCGCACGCGCGTGGTGGTTGCGGTGCAGCAGCGACGGCGCGTCGACGGCGAGCAGCAACCTGCGCGGGCGCGAGGGCGAAGGGAGTGGCGGCATGGGGATCGACGTCATGCTAGTCGCGGTGCCATGCTCGGCAGATGACTGAGGCTGGACGTCCTCCGGAGTCGCTCCCGATGAAGATCGTCGTCAACGTCTTCGTCGCGCTGATCATGCTCGCTCCGCTCGTGCTGGTGGGCGCCGGCGGCTGGCTGCTCGCTCAGCGGCAGTTCGGCGAGAAGGTCGAGGCCGAGGTCCTCAGCTGCGACATCGAGGTCGGCTACAAGACCTCCAGCCAGTACTGCACCGCCCGCTGGACCCAGGACGGCGTCGAGCGCACCGGCCCGATCCAGGGTTCCGGCGACAACGAGGTCGGCAAGACGATCACCGCCACGGTGCGGGGCGAGGAGCTCTACAGCCGTTCGCTCGCGCTGCCGCTGATCCTGCTCGGCCTGGGCCTGCCGCTGTGCATCCTGCCGATCTCGTTCGTACGACGAAAGCTGCGCCGCTAGGGCACCGGCGGCCCGGTGACATTCACGTCGACCGTCTGGGTGACAACGCCGGGGGAGGAGAACGAAACGATCGTGGAGCCGGGGTCTGCGCCCGTGATGACGACGAACTGGGTGGTTGCCCAGTTCGACGGCGTGAAGGTGAGCAGGCTGGGCGACACGGAGGCCGTGCCCGGGGCATCGGAAGTCACTGAAACCGTGACATTGCTGGCGGGCTGGAGTGCCAGGGACACGTTGACCAGCGTGTTGTTGCCGTCCTTGACACTGACGGCAGTCTCGTCGAGGACGATCGCCTGCACGTCGTCGTCCAGGACGGCGACCTCCACGGTCCTGGACTGACCCAGGTACGCGACCGTGATCGTGGCCGAGCCGTCGCCATCGAGGTCGTTGTCGACACCGTTGATCGTCACGGTCGCCGACGTCCCGTCGGCGGCGACGGTGACGGTGGGTGCCGCAGGCGCCGCTGCGGGGCTGTCGGAGCTGACAGCGATGTCGGTCGCCTCGTCGACGGGGCGGGTCAGGGTGACGTCGAAGGTGTTGCTGCCGCCCTCGGGCACGTCGAGCTCGGTGTCGGACACTCCGAGCACCTGCTCGACCTCCGTGGTGATGTCGAGGGCAGACCAGCCGCCGGAGCCGTCGGCGCCGTTCGCGATGATCCGGTACTTGTACGACGTGGCGAAGCTCTGCGTGTCGTCCTCGTAGGCCGTGTCGGTGGTCGTGGCGAGCTCCGACCAGGTCGTGCCTCCGTCGGCGCTCCGCGAAACCGTGTAGTCCTCGACGACAGCGACGTCATCGTTGGCCGGCGGGTCCCAGTCGAGCGACACGATCGCGTCGTTGGCCTCGATGGTCCGGTTGGTGACGAACCCGGGAATCGGCCCGATGTCCGCGGACCACGGACCGCAACCGAGCGCGTTGCAGGCCCGGATGTGCATCGTGTC
>JAPLCC010000037.1 GCA_026392415.1 Propionibacteriales bacterium | reverse complement strand
GAGGACGTCTTCACGATCACCGGTCGTGGAACCGTCATCACCGGTCGTATCGAGCGCGGCATCGTCAAGGTCAACGAGGAGGTCGAGATCATCGGCATCCGCGAGACCTCGATGAAGTCGACGGTCACCGGCGTCGAGATGTTCCGCAAGCTGCTCGACGAGGGCCAGGCGGGCGAGAACGTCGGTCTGCTCCTGCGCGGCACCAAGCGCGAGGACGTCGAGCGCGGCATGGTCGTTGTGAAGCCGGGTACCACCACCCCGCACACCAACTTCGACGCCTCGGTCTACATCCTCTCCAAGGAGGAGGGTGGCCGTCACACGCCGTTCTTCAACAACTACCGCCCGCAGTTCTACTTCCGGACCACCGACGTCACCGGCGTCGTCACCCTCCCCGAGGGCACGGAAATGGTCATGCCGGGCGACAACACGGACATGGCCGTTGAGCTGATCCAGCCCATCGCCATGGACGAGGGCCTGAAGTTCGCGATCCGTGAAGGTGGCCGCACCGTCGGCGCCGGCCGGGTCACCAAGATCACCAAGTGATCTGACCTTTCTTCACCAGGAACCCCTGCTGCCTCCGGGCAGCAGGGGTTCCTGCGTTTTCGTGTCCACGGGCGGTCCCCGGGAGAATGTCGGCGTGAATGAAGGAGTGCGACCGGCGCGGCCCCACCAGAAACTGACCGATGACGGTCGGCGGCAGCGAGAGGTGCTGACGTACGCACGCCGGGGGAGTCGGTTCACCCCCAAGCAGCAGCGCGGCTGGGACGAGTACGCCGAAGGCTGGGTCATCCCCGACACCGCGGTCGACGCCCCTGACTTCGCCTTCGCCGACTGGTTCGACCGCGAGGCTCCGCTGATCGTGGAGATCGGCGGGGGCGTCGGGGAGGCGACGGCCGCCCTGGCAGCGTCCCGGCCGTCGTACAACGTGTTGTCGCTGGAGGTCTGGCTGCCCGGTGTCGCCGAGAGCCTGGGTCGGGTGGGCGACGCCGGCGTCACGAACGTCCGGTTCTGTGGTGTGGATGCGGTGTGGACCTTCGAGCACCTGCTGGCCGAGGCCAGCGTCACTGAGCTCTGGACGTTCTTCCCCGATCCATGGCACAAGGCCCGGCACAACAAGCGGCGGCTGGTCAACGCCGAGAACGCCGGCCTCATCGCCTCGCGCCTGGCACCCGGGGGCCTCTGGCGACTGGCGACCGACTGGGCCGACTACGCCGAGCAGATGGCGGAGGTGCTCGGCGCGGAGCCGTTGCTCGAGGGTGGCGTCGTTGACCGGTGGGACGAGCGGCCGGTGACGAAGTTCGAGCGCAAGGGGCTGGCCAAGGACCGGGTCATCACCGACTTCGCGTACCGACGTGTCACCTGACATTAACGTTCGCGATGCGGCGTGGCGCCCCCGCCAGCACCTTGACGGGCGTACTTTCCGATCAGTGGCAGGTGGGGAAGCCGGCCACACCGGGAGGCCCGACGTGAACCATCACGACTGTGCAACCCGGTCCGTCCACCAGGGATAGGGCCGGGGGCCCTACCAGGGCGTGCGGTCCGGTGAGGTTTCACGTGTCGAACACGAAGGCCCAGGCAAGCACCCGTCGTACCTATGTCCTCGACACCAGCGTGTTGCTGGCCGATCCGGCCGCGCTGCGCCGTTTCGAGGAACACGAGGTCGTCCTGCCCGTGGTGGTGATCACCGAGCTCGAGGCGAAACGGCACCACCCCGAGCTGGGGTTCTTCGCCCGTGGCGCGCTGCGGATGCTCGACGAGTTGCGGGTCAACCACGGTCGACTGGATGCGCCCGTCCCGGTGGGGGACGACGGCGGCACCATCCGGGTGGAGCTGAACCACACCGACGCCTCGTCGCTTCCTTCGGGCTTCCGGCTCGGCGACAACGACACCCGGATCCTGGCCGTTGCGCGCAACCTCGCTGACGAGGGTCACCACGTCATCCTGGTCTCCAAGGACCTGCCGATGCGGATCAAGGCGTCCGCTGTGGGCCTGGACGCCGAGGAGTACCGGGGCGAGACGCTCGGTGACTCCGACACCGGCTACTCCGGCATGGCGGAGATCGAGGTGTCCGCCGAGGCGCTGGACGAGCTGTACGACGACGGCACACTCGACCTGGCCGAGGCGCGCGACATGCCCTGCCACGTCGGCCTGGTCATGTTGTCCGACCGCGGCACCGCGCTCGGCAGGGTCGGGCCCGACAAGCAGGTGCACCTCGTGAAGGGCGACCGGGAGGCCTTCGGACTCCACGGTCGCAGCGCCGAGCAGCGGGTCGCGCTCGACATCCTGCTCGATCCCGAGGTGGGCATCGTCTCCCTCGGCGGCCGCGCCGGCACCGGCAAGTCGGCGCTGGCGCTGTGCGCGGGCCTCGAGGCCGTCATGGAGCGTCAGCAGCACAAGAAGGTCGTGGTCTTCCGGCCGCTCTTCGCCGTCGGCGGCCAGGAGCTGGGCTACCTGCCGGGCTCGGAGTCGGAGAAGATGTCACCCTGGGGACAGGCCGTCTTCGACACGCTCGGCGCGCTGACCTCGAAGGACGTCGTCGACGAGATCCTCGACCGCGGCATGCTGGAGGTGCTCCCTCTGACGCACATCCGCGGGCGGTCGCTGCACGACTCGTTCGTGATCGTGGACGAAGCGCAGTCCCTGGAGCGCAACGTGCTGCTCACCGTGTTGTCGCGGATCGGAGCGAACTCCAAGGTCGTGCTCACCCACGACGTGGCCCAGCGCGACAATCTCCGGGTCGGGCGGCACGACGGTGTCGTGGCGGTCGTGGAGAAGCTCAAGGGCCACCCGCTCTTCGCCCACGTCACGTTGACCCGCTCCGAGCGGTCGCCGATCGCGGCGCTGGTGACCGAGATGCTGGAGAACGTCGTGGTCTGACCCGATTCCGGCCCTGTGAGGGGTGTGACAACTGGGGCGCCCGTGGCGTTCGTGGCAGACGGGGTCTGAAACCACGATCGACATGGGCGCTTCGGTTTGCTTGAGCGTGATCCCTCAGGCATGGTGGTCGCTGGTCACCGGCGGTGTTGACAATGGAGTTGGACCCGATCGGGCGGTGATCAGGTCCTGCTGTCGAGCACGAGATTCGAGCATTTGTCGAAGCACGCGAACCCCGCGCCCAAGCACCGTGGAGCACCCAAGCACGCCCACATCGCCCAGGCCCCCCGCAAGGCTGCCCGCAACATCGTGGTCCTGTCGTCGGTCGCCGTTGCTGTCACGGGCGTGTCCGTGGCTGCCGGCGTCATCGGCCAGGACGCCAACCCCTCTGCCGCCAGTGCCGACCTCGACGCCCTCAACGCGATCAACACCGCGGAGGTCAAGGCCCCCGAGCGGCGTGAGGTCCTCTCGCGCAACGACCGCCGTCCCGAGGCCGACGCGGCGAAGGCCGCCGGTCTCGACGAGTCCCGACCGGCCGCGCTGACCGACGAGCGCAAGCTCTCCGAATCCGAGCCCCGCGACATCGCCCGCGCGCTGCTCGCCGAGTTCGGCTTCTCCTCCGACCAGTTCGGCTGCCTCGACTCGCTGTGGACCCGCGAATCGGGTTGGCGCTGGAACGCCGACAACCCCAGCTCGAGCGCCTACGGCATCCCGCAGGCCCTGCCCGGATCGAAGATGTCCTCGGCCGGCTCGGACTGGGCGACCAACCCGGCCACCCAGATCCGCTGGGGCCTGGGCTACATCGAGGACCGCTACGGCAGTCCCTGTGCCGCCTGGGGCCACTCCGAGTCGCACAACTGGTACTGAGCCTTCCCCGCCGCGCCTGCGAAGGTGACAGCGGGTGCGGGGGCATGATGCCCCCATCGCGGGACATCGGAGTCCCGCGCGACGGAAGGGGCGCTTCCATGCTCTGGACCATCATCGTCACCGTGGTCGGCGGCACGATCATCGGCCTGATCGCCAAGGCCGTCGCACCGGGTGACCGCGACAGGATCCCGCTCTGGTTGACGACCGTCTGCGGCATCGTCGGCATGCTGGTCGGCAGCTACCTCTACTGGGCCGTCGCGGGCAGCAACAATCCGAACTTCGACGGTCACGAGGCCACGACCGACAACGTGACCAATGGCGTCGACTGGCTGCGTCACCTCTGGCAGATCGCCGTCGCGGCGGTCGCCGTGATCGTGGCGGCGGCGCTCACCGGCCGGAGCAGAGCCTGAGCGAGGCGGTGGCCCGCTCCGGTCAGGGGTGGGTCATCGCCTCCAGGTCGAGTGCGGCGTCCAGCTCCTCGAGGGTGAGCTCGCCGCGGTCGACGTGTCCCAGCGCCAGCACGGTCTCGCGGATGGTGGTGCCGGTCGCGAGTGCCTGCTTGGCGACCTTGGCGGCGGCCTCGTAGCCGAGGTGCTTGTTGAGCGGCGTCACGACCGACGGTGAGGACGCCGCGTAGCGCCGCATCCGCTCCGCGTCGGCAGTGATCCCGTCGATGCACCGCTCGGCGAGTGTGGTGCTCGCGGTGGAGAGCAGCCGGACCGACTCCAGCACGTTGCGCGCCATCACGGGCATCGCGACGTTGAGCTCGAAGCTGCCGCTGGCGCCGGCCATCGTCACGGCGGTGTCGTTGCCGATCACCTGCATGCAGACCATCAAGGTGGCCTCCGGCAGCACGGGGTTGACCTTGCCCGGCATGATCGACGACCCGGGCTGCAGGTCGGGCAGGTGGATCTCGGCGAGCCCGGTGGTCGGGCCGGAGCCCATCCAGCGCAGGTCGTTGCAGATCTTGGTGAGACCGACGGCGATCGTGCGCAGGACGCCGCTGAGCTCGACGAGCGAGTCGCGGGTGCCCTGGGCCTCGAAGTGGTTGCGGGCTTCGGTGAACGGTTCGCCGGTGGCATCGCCGAGAGCCGCTGTGGCGGCCCGGGCGAAGCCGCGGGGGGTGTTGATGCCCGTCCCGACCGCTGTGCCGCCCAGGGGCAGTTCCCGGACGCGGGGGAGCACTGCCTCCAGCCGCTCGACGCCGTAGCGGACGGTGGCGGCGTACCCGCCGAACTCCTGGCCCAGCATCACCGGGGTGGCATCCATCAGGTGCGTCCGACCCGACTTCACCAGGTCGGCGAACGCGGTGGACTTCGCCTCCAGTGACGTGGCGAGGACACCGAGAGCCGGCACCAGGTCGTGAACGACGGCCAAGGCCGCCGCCACGTGGATGGCGGTCGGGAACGTGTCGTTGCTCGACTGGCTGGCGTTCACGTGATCGTTCGGGTGGACCTCCACCCCGGCTCGCCCGGCGAGCGAGGCGATCACCTCGTTGGCGTTCATGTTCGAGCTGGTGCCCGATCCGGTCTGGAAGACGTCGATCGGGAACTGGTCGTCGTGGCGACCGTCGGCGACCTCGCGTGCCGCTGCCTCGATCGCGGTCGCGAGGTCGGCCGGCAGCACGGCGAGCTCGCCGTTCGCGCGGGCCGCCGCGGCCTTGACCTCGCCGAGGGCGTGGATCAGGGCCGGTTCGATCGGCGTACCGCTGATCGGGAAGTTCTCGACGGCCCGCTGGGTCTGGGCCTGCCACAGGGCGGCAGCCGGGACCTTCACCTCGCCCATGGAGTCGTGTTCGATGCGGTACGGCTCGTCAGCGCTCACGACCCGAGCCTACGCAGAATCAGTCGAAGAGCTCGCTGAGCCAGCTCTCCTTCTTGCGCTTCTTGTAGTGGCCCTGCTGTTGCGGGGCGTACTGCTGGCGGGGCGTCTGGTAGCCGTCGTACTCGGGCTGGCGGGGCGCTGGGGCAGCCGGGGCAGCCGGTTCGGCCTGGGCGGCACGGTCGATGATCTTGTCGAGCTCACCGCGATCCAGCCACACGCCGCGGCACTGGGGGCAGTAGTCGATCTCGATTCCGCTCCGCTCGCTCATGACCAGCGTGGTTTCGTCGACGGGGCAGCGCATGGGTGTCCTTTCGCAGGGGGATTCATGGCGTCCAACGCTCGGCGCAGCCGCACGGTTCCTGCGGCGGGGGCACGGGGGTCCCAAAACAAGCAGAAGTGCTTGCTTCTGCAGTGTGACGTGGCTTACGTTCTGCCGAACCCGCCACCGAGGAGACAATTTGAGCTCGCCCACCACCGTCTGCCAGGCCTTCCAGCAGACCGCCAAGGTCAACCCCGACGCCGTCGCCGTCCGCACCCCCGGAGACAAGGTCTCCGTCACCTGGCGCGAGCTGTCCGACCACGTACGCAAGGTCGCAGCCGGACTGGCCAGCCTCGGTGTGAAGCGTGGCGACGCCGTCGCCATCATGGTCACCAACCGACCGGAGTCGGCCTGGATCGACGCCGGCGCGATGCACCTGGGTGCGACCGCTTTCTCGATCTACAACACCTCCGCGCCCGAGCAGGTCGCCTACCTCTTCAGCAACGCCGAGAACACGGTCGTCTTCACCGAGACCGCCCTGCTGCCGGTGATTCTCGCCTCGGGTGCGCCGCTCGAGCACGTCATCGTGATCGACGGGAAGCCCGAGGGCGCCACGATGACCCTGGACGAGCTGGAGGCGGCCGGGGACCCGGACTTCGACTTCGACGCCGCCTGGCAGGCCGTCACCCCCGATGACCTGCTCACCTTGATCTACACCTCGGGCACGACGGGTCCGCCCAAGGGCGTGCAGCTCACGCACGGCAACCTGATGAGCATCCTGGAGTCGGTGACCGCCAACTTCCCGATGCCCTTCGGTGGCCGGATCACGTCCTTCCTCCCGATGGCGCACATCGCTGACCGCGCGACCTCGCAGTACGGCCTGTGCGCCCGCGGCACCCAGATCACCTATGTCGCCGACCCGCGCACGATCGCCGACGCCCTGCCCGACTGCAAGCCGACCATCTGGTTCGCCGTCCCCCGCGTGTGGGAGAAGATCAAGGCCGGGGTCGAGGCGAAGGTCGCCAACGAGCCCGATGCCAAGAAGCAGAAGATCGCGCAGTTCGCGCTGGCGATGGCGGACAAGAAGGCGGACGCCCGCCTCGCCGGCAAGTCCCTCGGCCCCATCGACGCGATCAAGTTCGCCGTGGCCGAGAAGCTGGTGCTGTCGAAGGTCCGTGAGGCGCTCGGCATGCAGGAGCTCGGCTGGGCCTGGTCGGGTGCTGCTGCGATCTCGCCGGAGACGTTGAAGTTCTTCATCGGCCTCGGCATCGAGGTCTGCGAGCTGTGGGGCATGTCCGAGACCTGCGGTGGCTCGACGCTCAACCCTCCCGGCAAGCAGAAGCTCGGCACGGTCGGCCCGGCGATCCCCGGCGTCGAGGTCAAGCTGGCCGAGGACGGCGAGCTCCTGGTCCGCGGCCCGGGCAACATGATCGGCTACCGCAAGGACCCGGAGAAGACGGCCGAGGCGCTCGACGCCGATGGCTGGATCCACACCGGTGACATCGGAACGGTCGACGAGGACGGTTACTTCAAGATCGTCGACCGCAAGAAGGAGCTGATCATCAGCGCCTCGGGCAAGAACATGTCGCCCTCCAACATCGAGAACACGCTGAAGGTGACCACACCCCTGGCCGCCGCGATCGTCTGCATCGGCGACGCCCGTGCCTTCAACACCGCGCTCGTCGTGCTGGACCCGGACGCCGCGGCGGCGTACGCCGAGAAGGCCGGCGTCGCGGCCGACCCGGCCGTGCTCGCCAAGGACCCCGGTCTGCTGGCGGCGATCCAGAAGGGCATCGACGCCGGCAACGCCAAGCTGTCGCGGGTCGAGCAGGTGAAGAAGTTCGAGGTCGTCCCGACCTTCTGGATGCCCGGTGGTGACGAGCTGACCCCGACCCTCAAGCTCAAGCGGAAGCCGATCGCCGAGAAGTACTCGGCGCAGATCGACTCGCTCTACGCCTGAGCGGAACAGGCACAGCGCATGGGGCGCGAACCTCAGCAGGACCGGAGCCGGGCCACCCGGGAGAGTCTCCTCGACGCGACGATCGAGAGCCTCGCCGAAGTGGGGTGGCACGGCACCACGGTGGTGGCGGTGGCGGCGCGTGCGGGAGTCTCCCGCGGCGCCGCCCAGCACCACTTCGTGAGTCGCGACGCCCTGGTCCGTGAGGCCGTGGAACGGGTCGCCGACGGCCTGGGCGACCGGCTGCGCACGCGCGCGGTCGAGGAACCGGACGACAACCCGGTGCTCGACGTACTGACCCGGCTGGCCGACGTCTGGACCGACGTGGTGGGCCGGGCGGCGCTGAACCTGTGGGTCGCGGCGGCCTCGGACCCGACCCTGCGTGCCCTGGTGGACCCGATCGAGCGCCGGTTCCGCCACGAGATGGAAGAGCTCACCATCGAGCTGCTGCGCGCAGACCCCAGCCAGCCGGAGGTGCAGGCCTCGGTCCGACTGACCCTCGACGTGGCCCGCGGGATCGGGCTGGGCGCAGCCGTCCGGCAGGACCTGCAACAGCGCAAGGCCGACCTGGCTCAGTGGGCCGCGATCCTCGGCAGCATGCCCGGTATCGGGAGCGGATTCGGACTCTGAGGACGGACGGCCCTACTCCGCCGAACGCACCCGGATGCCGCTCAGCGGGATGTTGACGGTGCCCGAGGGGTCGGTGAAGAAGTCGTTGCCCTTGTCGTCGACCACGATGAAGGCAGGGAAGTTCTCGACCTCGATCTTCCAGACCGCTTCCATGCCCAGCTCGGGGTACTCCAGCACTTCCTGGCTCTTGATGCAGTCCTGTGCCAGACGCGCAGCCGGACCGCCGATGGAGCCGAGGTAGAAGCCGCCGAACTCGTTGCACGCCTCGGTGACCTGCTTGCTCCGGTTGCCCTTGGCCAGCATCACCATCGAGCCGCCTGCGGCCTGGAAGGCCTTGACGTAGGAGTCCATCCGGCCGGCCGTGGTCGGGCCGAAGGATCCCGACGCCATGCCCGCAGGCGTCTTGGCCGGGCCGGCGTAGTAGACCGGGTGGTTCCTGAGGTAGTCCGGCATCGGCTGGCCCGCGTCGAGCAGCTCCTGGATCTTGGCGTGCGCGATGTCGCGAGCGACCACGAGCGGACCGGTCAGGGACAGCCGGGTCTTGACGGGGTACTGCGACAGCTGGGCGAGGATCTCGCCCATCGGGCGGTTGAGGTCGACCTCGACCACCTCGCCACCGGAGATGTCCTCGGCGACGCCGGCGTCGGGCATGTACTGCGCGGGGTCCGTCTCGAGCTGCTCGAGGAAGACGCCCTCGGCAGTGATCTTGCCGAGCGCCTGGCGGTCGGCCGAGCAGGAGACGGCGATCGCGACCGGGCAGGACGCACCGTGGCGGGGGAGTCGAACGACCCGCACGTCGTGGCAGAAGTACTTGCCGCCGAACTGGGCGCCGATGCCGAAGTCCTGGGTGAGCTTGAAGACCTCCTCCTCGAGCTCGAGGTCACGGAAGCCGTGGGCGCTCATGCTGCCCTCGGTGGGGAGGTTGTCGAGGTAGTGCGCCGAGGCGTACTTCGCCGTCTTGAGGGCGAACTCCGCCGACGTGCCGCCGATGACGACGGCCAGGTGGTACGGCGGACAGGCGGCCGTCCCGAGCGAGCGGATCTTCTCGTCGAGGAACTCCAGCATCCGCTTGGGGTTCAGGACGGCCTTGGTCTCCTGGAACAGGAAGGACTTGTTGGCCGAGCCGCCGCCCTTGGCCATGAAGAGGAACTTGTACTCCGGACCCTTCTCGCCCTGGGCCGTGGAGTAGAGCTCGATCTGGGCCGGCAGATTGGTGCCGGTGTTCTTCTCGTCGTACGTCGTCAGCGGGGCGAGCTGGCTGTAGCGCAGGTTCAGCTTCGTGTAGGCGTCGTACACGCCACGGCTGATCGCCTCGCCGTCGTCGGCGCCGGTGAGGACCCCTTCAGACTTCTTGCCCATCACGATCGCGGTGCCGGTGTCCTGGCACATGGGCAGCACGCCGCCCGCGGAGATGTTGACGTTCTTGAGCAGGTCGAGCGCGACGAAGCGGTCGTTCCCGGACGCCTCCGGGTCGTCGATGATCTTGCGGAGCTGCTTGAGGTGCGCCGGCCGCAGGTAGTGGCTGATGTCGTGCATCGCCTCGGAGGTGAGCCGCTGGATGGCGGCCGGATCGACCTGGAGGAACGTGCGACCGTCAGGTCCCTCGACCGTCGAGACCCCCTCGGTCGTGATCAACCGGTACGGGGTGTCGTCCTTGCCGGTCGGGAGGAGGTCGGAATACCGGAACTCTGCGTCAGCCACGACTACCGAGGATATCGCTGATCGGGAATGACGAAGGGGCTGGGTCGCATTGCGACCCAGCCCCTCAGTTCAGTACTGGGCTCAGGGAGCCTGGACCTGCGGCGAGATCGCCGTGCTGGCCACACCGAGCTCGATCACGGCACCGACCGGAAGACCGGCCTGCGCGGTGCTGAGCGTGATGCGAACACCGTCGATGCGGTTGAAGTACGCACCGCCCGGGTGGACGCGCTGCAGGTTGATCGCCACCTCGCCGAGTCCGGCCACGTTGATGACCGTGTTCGGGGAGACGTTGATCGGAATCGTCTTCCCGGCAATCACCAGGTTGACCAGCTCCATCTTCATGGAGTTCGTCCAGACGCCGTCCTGCAGCTTGCCGGTGGCCGTCACCTTGATGGCGTTGGCCTTGATCAGACCGCCCAGCAGATTGATGCCGGCGGTTCTGTTGGTGTTGGTGATCTCCGCGTTGCCGAAGGCGTCCTTGGTGGACGTCGTCGTCGAAGAAACCACACCGGTGGTGAGCAGACCCGGGATGTTGACGCCGGCCGTGGAGTTGGTCAGCGTCTTGCCGTTGCTGGAGCCGTACGGCGTACCGACGCGAGCGGTCGGGTCGCTGATGACCTGGATCTGGTCGCTGACGTTGGCCTCGACGCGCGTGCCGTAGGCCGTGCCGGACAGACCGGCGCCGGAGGACGGGTCGACCTCGGACAGGTACTGGTTGACCGGGTTGACCAGGATCGTGACGCCCGCCGGGTAGCCGCCGCGCGGCTGGAGCAGCGTGACGCCGAGCGCCCAGCCGATGGTGCCGACGGTGCGGTCGACCTTGCCGTGGATCGACATGTTGAGGCTGATGCTCGCAACGCCCGGGATCTCCACGCCGTAGTTCTTCGGGATGTTCAGCGGCAGGTTGATGCCGACGATCTTGATGCCCGCGAACTGGGTGTTGGCCGTGTGCGAGCCCGTGCCGTCAGCGCGACCGACGGTCGAGATGTTCGTCGTGACCGCGTCGACCCGGATCAGGCCGCCGAGCAGGTCCACCTTGGCCGTGCGCGCAAACGAGCTGAGCGTCGTGGTCTTGGCGGTCTTGTTGACGTTGGCGCTGGTGCTGGTCTCGATGGCGCCGACCGAGAGCAGGCCGGCGACATTCGCCGCAGCGGTGCTGTTCTTGGATGTGGAGGAGTTGGCTCCTCCGGTGACCCCGGACTGGGCAGTGAGGTCTGAGTTGACCAACGTGTCCTGGACCTTGACGTACGTTCCGCCGGTGGCGGCCGCGTAGCTCCAGGCAACAGGATCTGCTGCCTGTGCCGGCGCTGCCGTCAGACCCGCGCCCACGAGGGCAAAGGTGACTACCGAGATGATCTTCCGCGTTTTCACGGGACCCCATTCCCATTGATGACAAGTATTGAATTGCAACTCTGGAGACCACTCTCCGCGTGTTGCAACGGAAATCCGAGTTCTTTCCGCAGATTTAACGAAGGGTGCCCACACAAGGTCACGCTCCAGAGCCCAATCATTGCACCGACTAGGGTCGGTGACGTCACTGACCTCTCAGGATGGGACGGGTATGGCTCGGGATTCCAAACCCAGCAAGCGCAAGGCCAACAGCTACGTGAACCCCTCTCGGGTCCAGTTGCGGCGTCAGATGGTGCGGTTCGCGAAGGGCACGCGTCGCGGCATGCTGGTGCTGGACGCGGGGGCCGGCAAGTCGCCGTACCGCCGGTTGTTCAAGCACGCGACGTACGAAGCCGCCGATTTCGCCCAGCTGAGCACTGAGTACGCACCGCTGGACTACGTGTGCGACATCACCGACATCCCGGTCGAGGACGGGCGCTTCGACCGGGTCGTCTTCAACCAGGTCCTCGAGCACGTGCCGGAACCCGCGGTCGCGCTCGCCGAGCTCAACCGCGTCCTCAAGCCGGGCGGCCGGATCTTCTGCTCCGTGCCGTTGTTCTACGCCGAGCACCAGCAGCCCTACGACTACTACCGCTACACGCAGTTCGCCCTCAAGCGGCTCTTCGAGGAGGCCGGCTTCGAGATCATGCGGATCGAGTGGCTCGAGGGCTACTTCGCGACGATGGCCTACCAGTTCGGGATGATGCACCGGCACCTGCCGGCCGACCTGGCCGGGGTGAAGGCCCTCGGCGTCGGCCGGCGTCGGGCCGTGACCGTCGCTCCCACGCTGCTCTTCACGCGCTGGATGGCGGGGCGGCTCCAGAAGTTCTACGCCGAGGCGGACGGCGACTGGAAGGTCACCGACGGAGGCATGCCCAAGAACTACGTCGTGGTCGCCCGCAAGGCCGCTCCCGCCACGTGAGCAACGTCGCCCCATAGAACGGCATGGAACGCCCGGTCGGGTCGTTCCACCACCATGCACGTCTACGACGTCGTGGTGATCGGAGCAGGCCAGGCCGGCCTCTCTGCGTCGTACCACCTGACCCGGTTGGGCATCGACCACGTGCTGCTCGATGCCAACGACCGCCCCGGAGGTGCCTGGCAGCACCGGTGGGACTCCCTGAGCATGCAGGACGTGCATCGCGTCGCGGATCTGCCGGATGCACCGGCGCCGGGCGGTTCGACCGAGCGTGCGAACACCGTCGTGCCGCAGTGGTTCGCCCGCTACGAGTCCGAGCATGGTCTGCCCGTGGTCCGCCCGGTCCCGGTGGACCGGGTGACGTCGGAGGGCGAGCTGCTCGTCGTCCACTCAGGCGACCGCGCCTGGTCGACACGGACCCTGATCAATGCGACGGGCACCTGGAGCCAGCCGTTCGTGCCGTACTACCCCGGCGCCGAGACGTTCCGCGGGGAGCAGATGCACACGGTCGACTACCCCGGCCCCGAGCACTTCGTCGGGAAGCGGGTGCTGGTGGTCGGCGCAGGCGCATCGGCCGTGCAGTTCATCGGCGAGCTCGCACCCCGCACTGACGTGGTGTGGGTGACCCGGCGGCCGCCGGTGTGGCGCGACCACTTCGACGAGCGCACGGGTCGGGACGCGATCGAGCTCGTCCAGGAGCGGGTGCGGGCCGGCCTGCCTCCGGCCAGCGTGGTGAGCGTGACCGGTCTGGCGCTGCGACCCCAGGAGCAGGAGGCGGCCCGACTCGGTGCCTATGACCGTCGTCGCCCGATGTTCGCGCGGATCGAGGCCGACGGTGCGCGCTGGAGCGACGGCTCCTTCGAACAGGTCGACGTGATCCTGTGGGCCACCGGGTTCCGTCCGGCCGTCGCCCACCTCGCGCCCCTGCACCTGCGCAGTGGGCTCGGCGGGATCGCGCTGCTGCAGACGGGTGCCGACGTGCAGACCGCCACGACGGCCGCGCGGGACCCCCGCGTGCAGCTGGTGGGCTATGGGCCCTCGGCCAGCACGATCGGTGGCAACCGAGCGGGCCGGGCGGCTGCCCTCGCCGTACGCCGCCACCTGGCTGGCCTCGAGACTCCGCTATCGTCGGCGACATCCATCCCACGGGAGTCCGCAGCAGCGGGCTGAGAGGGAGCTGAAGCTGCTCCGACCGTCGAACCTGATCCGGCTCATACCGGCGAAGGAAGAGAAGGAGCAGCCATGCGCTTTTCAACGGTCCCCCGAGTGACCTGTCTCGTCTCGGAGCAGTCCGACCCGGCCGTGATCGCCGAGCTGGCGGCGGTCGGTGTCGACGGCTTCCAGGTCCGGTCGAAGGAACTGGACACCCGCGGACTGATCGAGCTCACCCGCGCCGTCGTCGCGGCCGTTCGGCCCACCGGGGCGATGGTGACGGTCAACGATCGTGTCGACGTGGCGATCGCTTCCGGTGCCGACGGAGCGCACCTGGGCGCCGGCGACCTGCCGATGGCGGTGGCCCGGTCGATCGCCCCGGCTCTCCTGCTGGGCGCGACCTGTCGCTCGTTCGGTGACGTGGAGGCCGCCGCTGCGGACGGGGCGGACTACGTCGGCGTCGGCCCGGTCTTCGCGACGACCAGCAAGGCCGGGTTGCCCGATCCGGTCGGGATCATGGGAATCAAGGGAGCGGGCGGCCCCTTGCCGATCGTCGCGATCGGTGGCATCACGGCCGCCAATGCCAGCGCCGTGATGGCGGCCGGCGCGGCCGGCATCGCCGTGATCGGTGGCATCTGGCGGCCACCGGACCCGGTGCGGGCAGCAGAGGAGCTTCTCGCGGCGATCGGGTGAGCATGCGGATCACCGTCCTCGGGGCCGGCGTGATCGGGCTGACCGTTGCCGAGGAGCTGACCCGGCGTGGCCACACCGTGACGGTCGTCGATCGACGTCCCGCCAGCGGGGCGTCGTACGCCGCGGCCGGGATGTTGAGTCCTGCCGCAGAGGTCTGGCACGGCGAGGAGGAGGTCCTCCTGCTCGGGCTGGCGTCGCTGGCGCTGTGGCCCGCCCTCGCCGGCCGGCTCGGGGTGGAGCTCCGGACCGAACCCACCCTCCTCGTCGGGTACGACGCCGGCGACCTCCAGCAGGTCGAACGACAGGTCGCGCTGGTGGGTCGCCTGGGGGGCCGCGCGACGCTGCTGGAGCGGGCCGCGTTGCGGGCCTGCGAACCGGCGCTGGCCCGGGTCGCCGGCGCCGCAGCCCTGACGGGGGAGATGAGCGTCGATCCGCGGGCTGTCTGTGCGGCGCTGCTCGACCGGGTCCGCGTGGTGCCCGAGGATCGCCGAGACGCCGACCTCACGGTCGTGGCGACCGGTGCCCGTCTGCCGGCCCCGTGGGCCGGACTCGTCCGTGGGGTGCGCGGCGAGATCCTGAGGGTCCGGAGCGATGACCCGCCCGCGCACACGGTCCGGGGCTGGGTCGGCGGCGAACCCGTCTACCTGGTGCCTCGCGCCGGTGGCGAGGTCGTCATCGGTGCCACCTCCGAGGAGCACGCCGGTGCGCCCGTCGTGACCGCGGGCGGCGTGCATCGACTGCTCACCGCGGCCCGGACGCTGTGGCCGGGTCTCGATCGCGCCGAACTCGTCGAGGCGACCGCGCGCGATCGCCCGGCGACCAGCGACGGACGACCCCTCGTCGGCCCGAGTGGTGTCGACGGCGTCGTCCTCGCGGCCGGGCACCACCGGCACGGCGTGCTGCTGGCGCCGCTCACGGCCGTGCTGGTCGCCGATCACCTCGACGGTGCACCCGTCGACCCAGCGGTCGATCCGCGCCGACTGATCACGCAACCCCACGAAAGGGAACGACATGTCGATCACGCACAACGGTGAGCCGATGGAGGTGCCGACGGCAGCGACGGTCGCCGATCTCCTCACCCGCCTCTTCGACGACCCGCGGCCGCACGGCATCGCGGTCGCGGTCAATGGCGAGGTGGTGCCTCGTGGCGACTGGGCCGGCTGGCGACTGGCGGACGGTGACGCGGTCGAGGTCGTCACCGCGGTGTCGGGAGGATGAGCACCCGGACGACCGTCGCGACGAACGACGACGCACTCGTCATCGCGGGCGCGAGGCTGTCCTCACGCCTGTTCCTCGGCACCGGCGGACTGCCGCAGGTCGCGCTGGTCAAGCCGATCCTGGTGGCCGCAGAACCAGCGTTGGTGACGGTGTCGGTCCGGCGTACGTCGTCGGTGGGTGAGGGTGGGCTGCTCGCGGTGCTCCGGGACGCGGGCGTCCGGCTGTTGCCCAACACCGCCGGCTGCCTCTCCGCACGCGAGGCGATCCTGACCGCCGAGCTGGCGCGCGAGGCCCTCGCCACCGACTGGGTGAAGCTCGAGGTGATCGGTGACGAACGCTCACTGCTGCCGGACGTGGTCGAACTTCTCGATGCCGCCGAGCAGCTCGTGCGGCGGGGTTTCACCGTGCTGCCCTACTGCACCGACGACCCGGTCGTCGCGCGTCGGCTCGTCGACGTGGGGTGTGCTGCCGTCATGCCCCTCGGGTCGCCGATCGGGTCGGGCCTGGGTGTCCTCAATCCGCACGCCATCGAGGCCGTGCGCGCGGCGGTCGACGTGCCCGTGGTGCTCGACGCCGGCGTGGGGACTGCCAGCGACGCCGCACTCGCGATGGAGCTGGGTTGCGACGCCGTGCTCGCGGCGAGCGCGGTCACCCGCGCTGAGGACCCGGTGGCCATGGCGCGGGCGCTCCGGTGGGGTGTCGAGGGCGGGCGCCTGGCGCGGCAGGCCGGGCGGATCCCGCGCCGGGCCACGGCACGGGCGTCCAGCCCGATGGCCGGGCGGATCACATGAGCACGCCGGGGATCGGGGTCCTGCCCCGGCTCGTGCTGCTCACAGACCGCTCGTTGCTCCCGCTGGGGCGCAGCCTGCGGTCCGCGCTGGAGGAGTGCGCCGATGCCGGACTCACCCATGTGGTGGTGCGAGAGCTCGACCTGAGCGATGCCCAGCGCGCCGACCTGGTCGACCACCTCGCCGCACTCGGGCTCGTCGTGGTCGCTGCCCGGCGGTCGATTCGCGGTGCCGTCGGTGTCCACCTCGCTGCGCATCAGTCCGCCGCCAGCGGCTCCTGGGGTCGGTCCTGCCACTCCGCGGCCGACGTACGCCGTGCCGCTTCCGACGGAGCGTCCTGGGTGACCCTGTCGCCGTTCGGCGCGACGGAGAGCAAGCCCGGCCACGGACCGCCGCTCTCCCGCGAGCAGTTCACCGGCCACGACATCCCGGTCCTCGCCCTCGGCGGGGTCACCACGGCCAACGCAGCCGACGCCCGCGCTGCCGGTGCGTACGGCGTCGCGGTGATGGGCAGCGTGCTGCGCGCCACCGAACCGGCGGCTGTCGTGGTCGATCTGCTGCGTGCGGTGGCGCCATGAACCCGCCGGTCGTCGTCACCATCGCTGGCACCGACTCCAGCGGCGGCGCCGGGATCGCCGCAGACCTGGCCACCTTCGCCGCGCTCGGTGTCCACGGCGCGTGCGTGGTCGCCGCCGTGACGGCTCAGGACACCACCGGCGTCCGGGCGATCCACGCCGTGCCTCTTGCCGTCGTCGCCGCCCAGCTCGATGCGGTGCTGGAGGACCTCGACCCGGTCGCGGTGAAGACCGGCATGCTCGGCTCTCCCGAGGTGGTGCGGCTCGTTGCCGAGAGGTGCGCCGGACGCATCCTCGTCGTCGACCCGGTCATCGTCGCCACATCGGGCGCCGTGCTGGCCGACGCGGCCGTCGTGCGGGCCTACCGGGAGCACCTGCTCCCGGTCGCGACGGTGAGCACCCCCAATGAGGACGAGTTCGTCGCGTTGGGCATGCCCGACCAGCCCGGCGTGATCGTGACCCGCGGTGGCGCCATCGCGACCACCAACGACCACGGCACCGGGTGCACCCACAGCAGCGCCCTTGCAGCTCTTCTCGCGCTCGGCGCGAGCCTCCCCGTCGCGGTCGAGGGTGCCGCGGCGTACGTCTCACAACAGCTCGATCTCGGCAAGACCTGGACTCTCGGCCGTGGCCGAGGGCCGGTCGCTCACATCCAAGGAGAACAACGATGACCGTCCACCCCGCCCACACCCGGATCGAGGTCGGCACCCTCGCGGTGCCCTTCACCCGCGTCGCGCTGACCAACGGTGAGAGCTTCGACCGCTACTGCACCGAAGGCCCCGGCTCGGACCCCGAGAGCGGTCTGCCGCCGCTGAGGGACGCATGGATCGAGCGTCGCGATGACACCACGTCGTACGACGGACGGGAGACGCAGTTGCTCGACAACGGACGGTCGGCGTTGAAGCGCGGCGCAGCGAAGGGGGAGTGGCGCGGCGAGCGACGGGCTCCGCGGGTCGCGACCGACGGTGCGGCAGTCACGCAGATGGCCTATGCCCGTGCGGGCATCGTCACCGAGGAGATGCACTACGTCGCGCAGCGCGAGCAGTGCGACGTCGAGCTGGTCCGCAGCGAGGTCGCCTCCGGCCGCGCGATCATCCCTGCCAACGTGAACCACCCGGAGTCCGAGCCGATGATCATCGGCAAGCGGTTCCTGGTGAAGATCAACGCCAACATCGGCAACTCGGCCGTCACCAGCAGCATCGCCGAGGAGGTCGACAAACTGACCCACGCGATCACGTGGGGCGCCGACACGGTGATGGACCTGTCGACGGGCGACGACATCCACACCACGCGCGAGTGGATCATCCGCAACAGCCCGGTGCCGATCGGGACCGTGCCGATCTACCAGGCCCTCGAGAAGGTCAACGGCGAGGCCGACAAGCTGACCTGGGAGATCTTCCGCGACACCGTGATCGAGCAGTGCGAGCAAGGTGTCGACTACATGACGGTGCACGCCGGGGTGCTGCTCCGTTACGTCCCGATGACCGCGCGCCGGGTCACCGGAATCGTCAGTCGTGGAGGTTCGATCATGGCCGGCTGGTGCCTGGCCCACCACGAGGAGAACTTCCTGTACACGCACTTCGACGAACTGTGCGAGATCTTCCGGACCTACGACGTCAGCTTCTCCCTGGGCGACGGGCTGCGGCCCGGCTCGACGGCCGACGCCAACGACGAAGCGCAGTTCTCCGAGCTCAGAACCCTTGCCGAGCTGACGAAACGCGCCTGGGAGTACGACGTCCAGGTGATGGTCGAAGGCCCCGGACACGTGCCTCTGCACCTGGTCGAGGAGAACGTGCGGCTCCAGCAGGACTGGTGCCACGGTGCGCCGTTCTACACGCTCGGTCCGCTCGCGACCGACATCGCACCCGGCTACGACCACATCACCTCGGCCATCGGTGCCGCGACGATCGCCATGCACGGCACGGCGATGCTCTGTTACGTCACACCCAAGGAACACCTGGGGCTCCCGAATCGCGACGACGTGAAGACGGGCGTGATCACCTACAAGCTGGCGGCGCACGCCGCGGACCTGGCGAAAGGCCACCCCGGCGCGCGCGACTGGGACGACGCCTTGTCGAAGGCGCGCTTCGAGTTCCGTTGGCGCGACCAGTTCGCGCTGTCCCTCGACCCGGCCACGGCCGAGGAGTTCCACGACGAGACGCTGCCCGCCGAGAACGCGAAGACCGCGCACTTCTGCTCGATGTGCGGCCCGAAGTTCTGCTCGATGAAGATCAGTCAGGACGTCCGGGACCGCTTCGGCGCCGACCTCTCCGCCGAGGACGCCGCCCTCGGCATGAAGGAGAAGTCAATCGAGTTCGTCGAGCTGGGCGGATCGGTCTACGTGGAGCCGCCGGCTTCCTGAGCTGCCGCCGCGGCCCGCTCCACCCATTTGGGGATGTCGCCGTAGCGCTGCATCGGGATCATCTGGCCGGCCGCGGAATCCTCCACCAGTTGGGCCATCCGGCGGTCGCGGGTGGCCTCCTGCTTGGCGGTGAGGACCCAGTGGGAGCACACCTTGCGATAGGTCCTCGTCGCCGCCTCCCAGAAGGCGGTGGCGGCGGGGTCGGCCGCGAGCTGGGCGGCATAGGCGTCCGGCAGGACGATCTCGCCGTCCACCTCGTGCGTGTACGGCGCCGGGTCGGTCCTGCGCTGCTCCCAGATCGCCAGCCCGCTGGGCTGCATCCGGCCGTCGGCGCGCAGCTGCTCGACGAAGTCGAGGTTGACCTTGCTCCAGTTGCTGGTCTTCTTGCGCGGGGTCCACCGCTGCCGGACGGCGTTCTCGTCGATGCGTTGCGCGATCGAGTCGATCCAGCCCCAGCACAGCGCCACCGGGACCGCCTGCGCCCAGGTCAGCCCGCCGTCGGGGACGTGCTTCTTGTTGATGCCCATCCACAGGTGGGTCTCCGTGTCGTGGTGGGCCGCGAGCCACGCGTCGAACTCCGCCTCGTCGGCGAAGAAGCGCGCGGGGCGCTCTTCGCTGCCACCCATCCGGCCGGGCACTCGATCCTTCGCCATGGCGCCAGCCTGCCACCCGACACCGACACCCGGGCCGGTGCGACATGCTGGTCCCATGACCCGACCCACCGTGGCCATCGGCGCCCTCGGCGGCACCATCGCGTCGACCTCGACCGACGGTGCGGAGGTGGTGCCCACGCTCTCGGCCGCGCTGCTGGCCCAGGCCGTTCCGGGCCTCGCCGAGATCGCCGACGTCCGCGCCGAGACGCTGGCGATGCTGCCGAGTCCCTCTCTCGACGAGCCGACGATCCTGCGCGCTCTCCGCTGGGCGCAGGATGCCGTCGACGCGGGTGCGACGGGCGTCGTCCTCACCCAGGGGACCGACACCCTCGAGGAGGCGGCCTACCTGCTGGACCTCTTCTGGGACCGTCCGGAGCCGCTGGTGGTGACCGGAGCGATGCGTTCGCCGCAGGCCGCGGGTGCCGACGGCCCGGCGAACCTGCTCACGGCTGTGCGTTGCGCCCTGGCGACGGACTCGCGTGAGCGCGGTGTCCTGGTCGTCTTCGACGACGAGGTGCACCAGGCCCGCTGGGTCTCGAAGACCGATTCGATGTCGACCAGCGCGTTCCGGTCGGCCGTGTTCGGTCCGATCGGACGCTGCGTCGAGGCCGAGGTGGCGTACGGCGTACCTGCCGGCCGGGTGCCGCCCCTGCGGCTGGTGGCAGGGCTCGAGGCCGAGAATCCGCGCGTGCCGCTGCTGGCGACGTACCTCGGTGACGACGGGTATGTCGTGGACGCGATCCGGGCCGAGGACGTCGACGGGGTCGTGGTCGCCGGTTTCGGGGCCGGCCACGTGTCGGCGGCGATGGCCGAGTCGATCGGGCGGCTCGCCCGCCAGGCCCCGGTGGTGTTTGCGTCCCGCACCGGCTCGGGCCCCACCGGAAGGGCGATGTACGGCTACCCGGGCTCGGAGATCGACCTCGTTGCGCGGGGCGCTGTCGGTGCCGGGTGGCTCTCGCCCGTCAAGGCGCGTCTCCTGCTCTGGGCCCTGGCACTGGGTGGTCCGCCGGGCCGGCAGGACGTCCTCGACGCGTTCGAGGTCCGCGGCCGCCCCTAGTTCAGGTCAGCCCCGTGGGGGCGTCGGAGGGTCGATCGGGGAGCACGTGGGCGACGTAGTCCCGGGCCGAGTCGAAGATGTCGACCTCGTGGCCGGCTTCGTCCGAAAGTGCCCACCGGTGCTCCATCACCTCGTGGAAGTACTCCGCCGGAGCGATCCGGCCACGCTGTTCGGGCGGCAGGATCTCCACGATGGGTGTGTAGACGCCGCTCAACCACCGACGTGCGACCAGTTCGGGGTCCTGGCCGTCGTGCCCACCGTGCGCGGTGAAGGCCGCGAGGTCGTTGAGCAGCTTGCGGGCCTGGCTGTCCTCGACGTCGAGCCCGGTCAGCTTCCGGAGCTCGCGACAGTGGTGGCCGGCCTCGACGACCTTCGGCTGGATGCGGACGTGGTCGGAATCGGCACGGACGTCGAGCTCGTCGACGTCGAAGCCGAGGTCGTTGAGACGCCCGATCCGCTGCTCGATCCGGTACCACTCGTCGGTGCCGAACTCCTCCGCTGCGGTCAGTTCGCCCCACAGCGCGTGGTAGCGCTCGTCGACCTGCGTGACGATCTCGTGGCCGTCGACCTCCACGTCGGTGTCTGCGCTGGCCTGCAGGTCCATCAGTTCGGCGAAGATGTTCTCCATCGCGACGGTGAGGTCGTGTTCACGCATCGCGTCCGAGATCTTTTCGTGGTGCTCGCTGGTCTCGGCATCGACGAGGTACGCCGCGAAACCTCCTGCGCTGCGGCGGAAGAGTGCATTCGACAGGGACACGTCGCCCCAGAAGAAGCCGGCCAGGTGCAGTCGCACGAGCAGCACCACCAGGGCGTCGACGAGGGCAGGCACCTGATCGGGACGCAGCCCGTGCTGGAAGACCGTGCGGTACGGCAACGAGTAGTGGAGGTGCTCGGTCAGCAGCGCTGCAGGCAGAGGAGTGCCGTCGATGTCGACGCGTCCGGTGACCACGCCCCGCGGCGAGACAGCTGGCTGGCCGAGCCGCTGCAGGGTGCGCAGCATGTCGTACTCCCGCAGTGCGACCGCCGCTTCGGTCTCCTTGACGGCGAGGAACTGGTGGTTCACCTGGACCACCCGCACGACGTGTCGCGACAGGCCGAGCGGAAGCGGGACGACGTGCCGGTCGTCCCACTCTGCCAGCGGCGTCGACCACGGCAGCCCGAACAGCGCCGGGTCGGTCCGAGCGGCGACGACATGGAGCGCCATGACATCGAACCTACGGCGTCTACGAACGGGAGTCACGGGTAAAGACTCAGCGTGAGGTCTCGTCGCAACCATGGACATCGTCGCCAACGTGCTGTACTCCTGAGTGACGCACACCACACTCGGGAGGGGTGAGCTCGACGATGTCTTCGACAGGCCACAGCGTGGCGCGGAAGCGAAGGACGGTTGCTCTCGCAGCCGTGTCCGTCCTCGCAGCGGGCACGCTCGCCGCATGCGGCGGATCCGACAAGCCGGTGCTGAACTGGTACGTCAACCCCGACGGGACCGACACCTTCATCAAGTACGCCGCCGAGTGCAGCACCGGCGACTACGACATCGAGGTCCAGCAGCTTCCGTCGTCGGCGACTGACCAGCGCACCCAGCTCGCACGGCGGCTCGCGGCCCAGGACTCCTCGACCGACCTGATGAACCTGGACCCGGTGTTCGTCGCAGAGTTCGCGAACGCGGGTTGGCTGCAGGAGGTCAAGGGCGACCTCGCAGCGGAGATCACCGCCAGTGTCGACGGCAAGGGCGACTACCTCGCCGGCGCAGCCGAGACGGTCACCTGGGACGACGGCGTCTACGCCATTCCGTTGTGGGCCAACACCCAGGTGCTCTGGTATCGCAAGTCCCTCGCGAAGGCGGCCGGTCTGGACATGACCAAGCCCGTCACCTGGGACCAGGTCATCGACGCTGCCGCCGACAACGGCGGGACGGTCGGCGTGCAGGCCAACAAGTACGAGGCGTACGTCGTGTGGATCAACGCGATGGTCCAGGGCGCAGGCGGCGACATCGTCTCCGACACCGAGGCCGGCAAGGACGCCAAGGTCGACATCGATTCCGACGCCGGCCGGAAGGCGGCCGCGATCATCAAGAAGCTGGCCGACTCCAGCGCCGCCCAGCCCGACCTGACCGTCTCCAACGAGGGCACCAGCCTCGGCCAGATGTACCCCGAAGGGGGTGCCGGCGAGTTCATGGTCAACTGGACCTTCGCCTACAAGAACTACGAGGGCGGCGTCGGTGCACCGGGCGGTCCGCCCGACAAGAAGGCGCTCGAGGACCTCGGCTTCGCCCGCTACCCGGCGACCGTCGAGGGCGAGGCGTCCAAGCCTCCGGTCGGTGGCATCGACATCGGCGTCGGCAACTACAGCGAACACCCGGAGTGGGCGATGGAGGCGGCGCAGTGCATCACCTCCCGGAAGGCCCAGGTCGACCTCGCGATCGACAACGGCCTGATGCCCTCGACGAACTCGGCGTACGACGAGGTGGCGGCGAGCGGGTCCTATCCGAAGGAACTGATCGAGCTGTGGCGCAAGAGCGTCGACGAGGGCGGGCCGCGTCCCGAGAGCGCGTTCTACTCGATGATCTCGAGCGCGATCCAGGCCCGATGGCACTCACCGAACTCGGTTGACCCGGACAGCACCCCCGAGGAGTCCGCGAATTACCTCAAGGACGTGCTGGAAGGGAAGGCCCTGCTGTGAGCACCCTGACGAAGCCGGTCATCAGCGACCGGGCCCGCGCGGAGACCCGGCTGGGGCAGAAGCTGGTGGCACCGGCGATCGTGCTGATGCTGCTCGTCACCGCGTTCCCGATGCTGCGCGCGATCTACCTCTCGACCTTCGACTATGCGCTGACCGCACCGGACGACCGGGACTTCATCGGACTCAGCAACTACATCACCGCATTGACGGACCCGCTGTTCTGGACGACCACGGGCGTCACGGTGCTCTACATGGTGGTCACGGTTGCCGTGGAGCTCGTGATCGGCTTCATCTTCGCGATGGTGATGCACCGGGTGATCTTCGCCCGCGGCGTGATCCGTACGTCGATCCTGATTCCCTACGGCATCATCACCGTGGTCTCGGGCTTCGCCTGGCAGTTCGCCTTCTCGTTCCAGAACGGCTTCATCAACGGCTGGCTCCCGTTCATCGGCGACGACTTCAACTGGTTCGGTGAGACGACGCCGGCCGTGATCGCGATCATGGTCTCGGAGATCTGGAAGACCACGCCGTTCATGTCGCTGCTCCTGCTGGCGGGTCTGGCCCAGGTCAGCGAGGACATGCTGGAGGCCGCGAAGGTCGACGGTGCGACGTGGACGCAGCGGCTGGTGAAGGTGATCCTGCCGAACATGCGGGCCGCGATCATGGTCGCGGTCCTGTTCCGTGCACTCGACGCCTACCGGATCTTCGACAACATCTTCGTGATGACGGCGGGTGCAGCGAAGACCGAGTCGATCAGCTTCCTCACCTACCGGCAGACGATCGAGCAGTTCCAGCTCGGGATGGGCTCGGCGCTGTCCGTGCTGCTGTTCCTCTCGGTCCTGGTGATCGCCTTCGGGATCGTCAGACTCTTCCGCGTCGACCTGGCCCAAGCACGGCAGGAGTCCTGACATGAACAGTCGCATCGGAAACCGCGTCGGACTGGTCGTGGGCTGCATCCTGATCATGATCTGGTGCCTGCTGCCGGTCGCGTGGATCATCTCGCTGTCGTTCAAGTCCGAGGCCGCGATCACCAACGGAAGCCCCGGCTTCTTCCCGTCCGACGGCGGCGGCGCAGGTTGGGCCAACTACCAGGCCGTCTGGGACAACGAGCAGTTCCGGCGGGCCATCTTCAACTCCATCGGCATCAGCATGATCGCGACGCTGCTCTCGGTCGTGGTGGCCACCCTGGCGGCGTACGCCATCGCCCGGCTGGAGTTCAAGGGCAAGAAGCTGGTGCTGTCGTTGTCTCTTGCGATCGCGATGTTCCCGGTCGTGTCCCTGGTCGGCCCGCTGTTCGACATGTGGCGGGGGATCGGGCTCTACGACACCTGGCCGGGGCTGATCATCCCGTACATGTCCTTCACCCTCCCGCTCGCGATCTGGACGCTGTCGGCGTTCTTCCGCGAGATCCCCTGGGAGATGGAGCAGGCCGCCCAGGTCGATGGCGCCACGTCGTGGCAGGCGTTTCGCAAGGTCATCGTCCCGTTGGCTGCGCCCGGTGTCTTCACCGCGGCGATCCTGACCTTCTTCTTCGCCTGGAACGACTTCGTCTTCGGCATCTCGCTGACCTCGACCGAGAACGCCCGACCCATCCCGGCGTCGTTGTCGTTCTTCGTCGGCGCCGACCCGTTCAACAGACCGGCTTCACTGCTCGCTGCGGGAGCGGTCATCGCCACCATTCCGATCATCGTCATCGTCCTGATTTTCCAGCGCAAGATCGTTGCCGGGCTGACCTCCGGCGCAGTGAAGGGATAGGTGCTGCTGCCATGGCCGCCATCACGATGAACCACATCGTCAAGAAGTACGGCGACGGCTTCCCTGCCGTGAACGACATCTCCATCGACGTCGCAGACGGGGAGTTCATGATCCTCGTCGGGCCGTCAGGCTGCGGGAAGTCGACGCTGCTGCGAATGATCGTGGGCCTGGAGGACATCACCTCCGGCGACATGGTCATCGGCGAGCGCAGGGTCAACGACCTCGCACCCCGCGAGCGCAACCTGGCGATGGTGTTCCAGAACTACGCGCTCTACCCGCACCTGACGGTCTACGAGAACATCGCGTTCCCGCTCCGGCTGGCCAAGACGCCCGAGGCCGAGATCGACAAGCTGGTGCGGGACGCCTCGACCACTCTCGAGCTCGACGAACACCTGGAGCGCAAGCCCGGCAACCTGTCCGGTGGCCAGCGGCAGCGGGTCGCGATGGGACGCGCGATCGTCCGTCAGGCCGATGCCTTCCTCTTCGACGAGCCGCTGTCCAACCTCGACGCCAAGCTGCGCGGTCAGATGCGCACGGAGATCGCCCGGCTGCAGAAGCGGCTCGGCATCACCACGGTCTACGTCACCCATGACCAGACCGAGGCGATGACGCTCGGCGACCGGGTCGCCGTTCTCAAGCGCGGGATCCTGCAACAGCTGGCGACACCCCGTGAGCTCTACGAGAACCCGGGCAACCTCTTCGTCGCGGGCTTCATCGGCTCGCCCCCGATGAACTTCCTGCCGGCGACGGTCGAGGGCACCTCGGTGAAGCTGCCGTTCGGGACCGTCGAGATCCCGGCGGACAAGGCCGAACGGGTCGCCGGAAGCGGCCTGCTCATCGCGGGCATCCGTCCCGAGCACTTCGAGGACGCCTCCCTCGCGTCGGCGGACGGGCGTCCGGGTTCGACGTTCCGCACGACGGTCGAGCGCGTCGAGTGGCTCGGCAACGAGACCTACGCCTACATCCCCTTCGAGGCCCCTGACGAGGTGAAGCAACAGCTCCAGCAGCTCGAGAAGGATCTCGACGGCGAGGGGATGCGCACCCAGCTGGTGGTCTCGCTCGACGGCGCGAGCCGGATCAAGGAGGGCGAGGAGGCCGAGATCTGGGTCGACGGCCGCCGGATCCACCTGTTCGAACCGTCGACGGGCGAGAACCTCACCGTGGACCTCGAGCACGCCGGCCGCGTGCTCGGCGCGGAGGCATCGGTGTAGCTCGTTGGTCGAGGAGGTTGCGCAGCAACCGTCACGAGACCCGGTTGGCGTTGCTCCGGATCGCGTTCGTGTACGTCGGGAACAGGGCGGCGGGCATGTCGTGGCCCCAGCCGCTGATCAGGGTGATCCGCGCGCCCGGGATCGCCGCTGCCGTCGTCCGTCCGCCCGAGACGTGCACCATCTTGTCGTCGAGCCCGTGCATCACCAGCGTCGGCACGGTCAGGCCGGCGAGTGCCCGGGTGCGGTCGGGTTGGGTGAGCACGGCCATCATCTGGCGCAGGACGCCGGCGCGGGAGACCCCGCGGTCGAAGGTGTCGCCGGCACGACTGCGCAGCTTCTCCTCGGTCTGCGGGTAGCGCGGGGAGCCGATGATCTTCCAGACCGCGATGCTGCCCTGGATGTAGGACTCGCGCTCGGGGCCTCGCGACGCGATCAGGGTCGGGATCAGGCTCGGGTGCTGTCGTCCCACGCTGCGGCGGCCGGTCGTCGACATCACGCTGGCGAGGCTCCGCACACGTTCGGGTGACTCGAGCGCCATCGTCTGGGCGATCATGCCGCCCATCGACACACCCGCGACGTGGGCCGACTCGATGCCCAGGTGATCCAGCAGGCCGAAGGCGTCGCCCGCAAGGTCCGCGATGGAGTACGGCGCCCGCGTCGGCGCACCGAGGAACGCCCGGACGAGGTGCGCACGGCGTACCCGACCCGGGCTGCGGGTCGAGCGCCCGGTGTCGCGGTTGTCGTAGCGGATGACGTAGAAACCCGCCTTCGCGAGCTGGATGCAGAGGTCGGTGTCCCACCAGGTCATCGGGCCGCCCAGGCCCATCACCAGGAGCAGCGGATCAGCGCCGGGGTCGCCGAACGTCTGGTAGCAGAGCTCGATCGTCGGGGTCACTGGTGCCATCAGTTCATCCGAGATGGTCACTTCGGGTGGGCTGGTGTTCTGCGAGGGGCCGGACATGTGCCCCAGTGTGCCCAATTGCCGGAAGTCACTGTTTCAACCACGTAACATCCCGGAGATGAGCAACACGATGGCGCCTTGGCTGCTGCCTGACGGTTACGGCCGTCCGGCGCTGGCGGCGCTCCTGCGCGAGGGCAGTGTGGTCAGCGAGGCCGGCCGGTTCGCGGTCCGGCGTGGTGCCACGCGCGCCGTTCGTCGTCGTACTCCTTTCGCGGGAGGTGCCGCTGCTCGCACCGCCGAGCCGGTCCTGCTCATCCCCGGCTTCCTCGCGGGTGACTGGACGCTCGCCGCGATGAGCAAGGAACTGCGCGAGCGGGGTTTTCGGACCTACCGTTCGGGCTTCCACGCCAACGTCAACTGCACCCTGAAGTCCGCCCTCGACCTCGAGCTGCGACTGGAGCAGCTCGCTGAGCGTCGCGGAGCTCGGGTGCAGATCGTCGGCCACAGCCTCGGCGGCATGATCGCCCGCGGCCTCGCCGCTCGGCGCCCCGACCTGGTGGCCGGGCTGGTGACCATGGGCAGCCCGATGCGCGCTCCGGCGGCGCACCATGCACTGCTGACCCGCGGCGTCCGTGCCCTCAACCGGCTCTCGGACGCCGGCCTCCCCGGCGTCATGTCGAGTGACTGCGTCGGTGGCGAATGCGCCCACCTGAGCTTCGTCGAGTCCCAGGAGCGTCTGCGCGCCGACGTCCTGATGACGAACGTCTACTCCAAGCGCGATGGCATCGTCGACTGGAAGGCCTGCATCGACCCCGACGGCCGGGCCGTCGAGGTGCGGGCATCGCACGTCGGACTTGCCGTCGACCCGCGGGTCATCGACATCGTCGCTGCATCACTGCTCCAGCAGAGCGCAGCGGGCGCGGGCGACCTGTCTTCCGTCGCGACTGCCTGAACCTCGCTGCTGCGGCAGGCCTCAGTCGAAGTCGATGCTCGAGAAGCCGCGGAGCTTCGAGAGCTGGTGCTCCGAGGTGATCGTGCGGATCGTGCCGCTGCGCGAGCGCATGACCAGCGACTGGGTGACGGCGCCGCCGGCGCGGTATCGCACGCCGCGGACCAGCTCGCCGTCGGTGATGCCGGTCGCGACGAAGAAGCAGTCGTCGCCGGTGACCAGGGTGTCGGTGGTGAGGATGTGGTCCGGGTCGAGGTCGTGGCCCGCGTCGATGGCGCGCTGGCGCTCCTCGTCGTCGGTCGGCCAGAGGCGTCCCTGGATGGTGCCGCCCAGCGCCTTCATCGCGCAGGCGGCGATGATGCCCTCCGGGGTGCCGCCGATGCCGAGAAGCAGGTCGATGCCGGTGTCGGGACGAGCGGCCATGATCGCGCCGGCGACGTCACCGTCGGAGATGAACTTGATCCGCGCGCCGGTGGACCGGATGTCCTCGACCAGCTGGCTGTGGCGGGGCCGGTCGAGCACCATGACCGTCACGTCGGAGGGGTTGGAGCCCTTGGCCTTGGCGATCTGGTGGATGTTCTCGGCGACGGGGTAGCGGATGTCCACGACCTCGGCGGCTTCCGGGCCGGTGACCAGCTTCTCCATGTAGAAGACGGCCGACGGGTCGTACATCGTGCCGCGCGGTGAGACCGCGAGGACGGACACGGAGTTCGGCATGCCCTTCGCCGTCAGGGTGGTGCCGTCGATCGGGTCGACGGCGACGTCGCACTCGGGACCGGTGCCGTCGCCCACGGACTCGCCGTTGTAGAGCATGGGCGCGTTGTCCTTCTCGCCCTCACCGATGACGACGGTGCCGTCCATGCCGATGGTCGAGATCATCACGCGCATCGCGTTGACCGCCACGCCGTCGGCGCCGTTCTTGTCGCCCCGGCCGACCCAGCGGCCTGCTGCCATCGCGGCGGCCTCCGTGACGCGCACCAGCTCCAGGGCAAGGTTGCGGTCGGGGGCGGGCGGCTCCACGGCGAGGGCGTCGTTCATGGGGCGAACCTTATCGGGACGAGGTCTCCACCCGTGACTTGTCGAGCGCGTGCCGGACAACAAACCCGCGCCTAGGTGCCGTAGACGTCGACCTCGGTCGCCTTGACCGCGAACGTCACGGTCAGACCCGGGGCCAGGCCCAGCTCGGCGACGGACGCGAGGGTGACGTCGGCGGCGAGGTCGCCGGCCCGGACCCGCACGACGTCGCCGACGGGTTCGATCTCGGTGATCTGCACCGGAAGGACGTTGCGGGGGCTGCCGCCGGGCGGCTCGCGGTGCACAGCGACGGCGGACGGACGGAACACCGCCACGGCGGGCGTTCCCGATGGTGGCCGGGGGTCGGCAACGGTGCCGTGCAGCACGGTCCCGTCCGGCCGTCGTACGCCGTCGGTGGTGGCGACACCCGCGACCAGGTTGAGTCCGGCGAAGCGGGCGGCGAAGGCGCTCCGCGGTCGCGTGAGTACGACGCCCGCCGGGCCCTGTTCGGCGATCCGGCCACCGTCCATCACCACCACCCGGTCGGCCAGGAGCAGCGCGT